>CAKQGQ010000004.1 GCA_934233735.1 uncultured Clostridia bacterium
GTCATGTGCCATCCGAGCATATAGGCTGCGATGAAAAACGGCACTGCGATAACTCTGCCGACCGTCAGTTTATTAGGCAAATTCATGTTATACCTCCACACCTACCAAATCATAATCAAATGCGTCGTTAATCCGTACGCTCACAATGTCCCCCGGCTTCAGACTGCGATTCGAAGTAAAAATAACCGAGTTGTCAATCTCGGGCGCATCATAGCGGCTTCTGCCGAGCCAGCTTCCGTCTTCATCCTGATCCTCGACCAAAACCTCAAGCGTCTGTCCGATTTTTTCTTTATTGAGTTCAAGCGAAATATCAAGCTGTCGACGCATGATGCCATCCAGCCTTTCCTCTTTCACGTCCTCATCAATCTGATTTTCCATCTCACCTGCAGGCGTATTTTCCTCCTGCGAATAAGCGAAAACTCCAAGCCTTGCAAAACGCATTTTATCAACAAAAGCATAAAGCTTCTCATAATCCTCGTCTGTTTCTCCCGGGAATCCGACAATGAAAGTGGTTCGGATATGAATATTCGGGATTTTTGCGCGAAGCCTTGCGATTGTATTCTCAATGGAAGTCTCTGTCGAGCGGCGGCGCATCGCTTTCAGCACCGCATCTGAAGCATGCTGAATCGGAATATCGATATACTTGCAGATTTTCGGCTCGCTCGCCATAACATCAATCAGCTCGTCCGTAATTCGATCCTCATAGCAGTACATCAGACGAATCCATTCGATGCCGTCAATGCGGCAAAGCTGCCTGAGAAGCTCGGAAAGCTTGTACTGTCCGTATAAATCGATTCCATAGTTGGTAACATCCTGCGCGATTAAAATCAGCTCTTTGCACCCGGCCTGCGCCAGTTCCTGTGCTTCGTCCAAAATATCTTCGATTTTTTTGCTGCGATATTCGCCTCGGATGGATGGAATGACGCAATAAGCACATCGGTTGTTGCAGCCTTCGGCGATTTTTAAAGTTGACGAGAAAGGATTATCGTCAAGTTTTCTCTTCATGCGCGGAAGTACATCCGCAAAACATTCCGTCACAACTTTTTGTCTCTTATCAAGGTTTTCCAGGATTTCCGAGAGCTGTTCGTATTCATTTACGCCGATAAAGCAGTCCACCTCCGGCATTTCCTCAAAGAGTTCATCCGCATATCTTTTTGCAAGGCAGCCGGATACAACGATTTTTTTGCCCGCCGCTTTATATTCGCAAAAATCAAAGATTCTCTCAATTGATTCCTTTTTCGCGTCATTGATAAAACCGCAGGTATTGATCATAATGACATCCGCTTCTTCCGGCGTCTGCGCAATTTTATGGTTCGCATCGATTAAAAATCCCTTCGCAACCTGTGTATCGTTAAAATTTTTCGGACACCCAAGTGTTTCAATAAATATTTTCATGCATTATTCTTCCTCTGTTTCTATGATTTCCGGATTTCCTCCGTTTTGCATTTCGTCCAGTTCTTCCGATGTAAGCAGCACCTGCCGCGGCCGGCTTCCGTCCTGCGGCCCGATAATGCCTCTTGCTTCCATCATATCGACGATTCTTGCCGCACGGTTATAGCCGATGCGGAAGCGTCTCTGCAGCATGGAAACCGAAGCCTGTCCGCTGCTGACAACGAGTTCAATCGCATCCGGAAGCAGCTCGTCAGCGTCATCTGCAGAATCCTGTACATTCGTTCTCTCAATTCGTGACAAAACATCCTCATTATATTCCGTCGTCTCTACTTGTCCCTTAACGAATTCGATTACTTTATGTACTTCGCCATCGGATACGAAAGTTCCCTGCACACGAATCGGTTTGCCCATGCCCATCGGGTGAAAGAGCATATCGCCCTTTCCAACCAGCTTTTCAGCACCCTGCATATCCAAAATCGTACGGGAGTCAACCTGTGACGATACCGCAAACGCAATTCTGGATGGGATATTCGCCTTGATAACGCCTGTGATAACATCGACAGAAGGTCTCTGCGTGGCGACAATCAGGTGCATGCCCGCAGCTCTTGCCATCTGCGCCAGCCTGCAAATCGATTCTTCGATTTGTGACGGAGCTGCCATCATCAAATCTGCAAGCTCGTCGATTATAATGACAACCTGCGGCATTACTCTGTTTTCTTCGCCGTTTGCCCGCACAAATTCATTAAAGGATTCTAAGTCCTTCACGCCTTCATCAGCAAACTTTTTATAGCGATCCGTCATTTCCGCAACTGCCCAGTTCAGAGCTGCCGCTGCCTTTGACGGGTCGGTCACAACCGGAATCATCAAATGCGGAATTCCGTTGTAATTTCCAAGTTCCACGACCTTCGGATCGATTAGAATCAATTTAACCTCGTTCGGGTCCGCTTTATAAATAAAGCTTGTGATAATACTGTTGATGCACACGGATTTACCCGATCCGGTCGAACCTGCAATCAAAAGATGCGGCATCGATTTCAAATCCGCCACAATTGCATTTCCGCTGATGTCCTTTCCGACAGCAAAGGTAATCTTCGACTTGCTCTTTTTGAAAGCGTCCGAGTCGATGATTTCCCGAAGTCTTACCATCGTTACCGATTCATTCTCAACTTCAATGCCGACTGCCGCTTTTCCCGGAATCGGAGCCTCAATTCTAATAGATTTCGCCTCTAAATTCAGCGCAATGTCATCCGCAAGCCGCACGATACTGCTGACTTTTACGCCGACTGCCGGCTGAATTTCGTAACGGGTTACCGTCGGTCCCTGTGTTACCTGAATCACCCTCGCGTCAACATGGAAGTTGCGGAGCGTCTCTTCTAATTTCATCGCCTTCTCCTGCAAAACCGCCGCAGGTGTCTGGCTGCCGCCCGCCGCCTTTTCCAAAAGGCTTACCGGGGGCTTTTTATATTTTTCAGGCGTCTGCGTCTGATTGATTTCTTCCGTCGTCAGCATTGCCTCTTTGGCTTCTTTATTTGAAATTTTTTCTACAATCTCTTTATCCGCAGTTCCTTTTGCTGCGGTCGCTGCCGGACTCTGTGCCTGTGCTTTAGGCTCGGTCTGCGGCTGCAAGGTTTTAATCTTCGGCGCATGGCGCTGAGCGGTTTCTGCCGCAGCTCCAAAGACCGCCGAAGCTGCAGGCACTGCCGTATTTGGCGTTAGGCCGAAAGTTCCGGATGCATTCTGCATCCCTGCGTCGCCGTCAATTCCATAGCCGCGCTCTGTCCGCCGTCCTGCCTCCAGCCCATAGGTGCCGCTTGCCGACCGTTCAAAAAGCCCGTCATCCTGCATATACTGTAAAACCGTGCTTTCCCGGTTGTTATTTCCATAGCTTATTTTTGCCGCAGACTGCAGTGGCTCTGCAATCTGTGTCTTCTTCGGTGCACGCGGCGCTTTCTGCGCATTCATCACATCCGGATGAATCTCAACCTGCACGCCCTGTTCGTCCTCGCTTGCAATGTCAAGGTGCGCGTGCTCCTTTATCAGCTTTCTTTCTTCTATTCTATCTCCGATTTTCTCGAAGAAACGGGAAACCGGAGTATTGATGAGCAGCATCAGGCATATGAAAGTCGTCACCAGCGTGAAAATCCAGCATCCGGCCATTCCGAAGCCCTTCACAAGCAGTGCTGCCAATATCATTCCGATAAAGCCGCCGCTGAGAAGCTTCATTCCGCTCGCATAAAAGCCCTTCATGATTTCCCATGTGAGCTGTGTGCCTGTTTCCTCCAAATAACGCGTCGAATTCATCGTCGTCATCATCAAAAGAATCGCAAACAAAAGCCCAACGGTTTTCAATGAAAAATGACTTGTCTTCCGCGCAAAAAGAAGTGCCCCAAACAAAATCAAATAGAACGGCAGTACATACGCCATATGTCCAAACACGCCTTTAAGTGTCTCACCGATGATTTCACCGACTTTGCCTGCTCCCGATGTGAAGGTCGCCACAGCCAAAAATGCGCCAATTGCAATCGTGATAATTGCCCAGATTTCGTCAATTACCCTCTTGTCCGCTTTTTTCTTTGCCTGAATTTCCTGCGCCTTCTCCTTCGCCTTAGAAGTCTGAGCTTTGGAAGTTTTATTATTATTCTTTGTTTTGTTTTTCGAACCCGGCGGTCTGCCCGGCCCTCTTTTCGTCTCTGCCATCTCGTACCTCTTTTAATTTATCCTATAAGCGCAAGTCTGTTCTGCCTTCGCGTTCTTTGCTTTTTATTACTTAACGAAAAAACTGTATATTACAACAGCCAGTCCGAGCGCCCACACATAGTAGGAGAACCAGCTTAATTTCTTATCCGATACAATTTTTATCATGCCTTTGATTGCGACAAGTCCCGAAATCGCCGCTACTGCCATTCCCCAGATGACAGGACCGAGCTGCGAAGCCGTAACGCCTGCCTCGATTGCTGCCGGAGTTTCTAAAATTGCCGAGCCCAATATCGAAGGAATCGAAATCAGGAATACAAACTTAACCGCAAATTTACGGTCGAGATTGCATACCAGACTTCCGAAAAGCGTTGATCCGGATCTGGAAATGCCCGGACAGATTGCAATGCCCTGCACGACTCCGATGAAAATAGCATTTCTGCAGTTCATCTGCTTGATTCCGCGATTTCCCGTATTGATTTTCTCCGCGAATACCAGTAAAAAACCCGTGATAATCAGCCCGATTCCAATCGGAAGAACCGAAGTGTACAGCGAATCAAAGAAATCACCGAACGCAAATCCGATAATTGCAGTCGGAATCGTCGCAACGATAATCATAACGCCGAGCTTTCTTACCGGTCTTTCCTCCATTCGAAGACCCTTTCCGGTACATAAGTCCCGAATCGTCAGCACAAGCTCAACAATCAGCTCCCAAATATCTTTCCAGTAGACGATAAACACCGAAATCAGCGTTCCGACATGCAGCAGAACCGTAAAGAGCAGCACTTTGCTTTCATCAATCTTAAACCAGCTCTGCAGCAGCGCTAAATGTCCAGAGCTGCTGATTGGCAGAAACTCTGCCAATCCCTGTACCAGCCCTAAAATTGTCGCTTCAAAATATGTCATTCTATTATATCTCCCCTAATCTCACCGCTTTTACGGCTATTTTTTCGTAATATACCCCTTAGCCTTCAGCGTTTCCGCGCAAAGAATCGCGCCGCCTGCAGCTCCTCTTACAGTATTATGTGACAGTCCGATAAATTTAAAGTCGTAAATGCTGTCTTCTCTGAGTCTGCCGATGGAAATTCCCATGCCCTTATCTCTGCCCACATCTGCCTTTACCTGCGGGTGATCGTCTTCCTCGAAGTATTTGATAAACTGCTCCGGAGCCATCGGAAGCATTTCTTCCTGCGGGAAGCCTTTATGCGCATTCAGCTTTTCAATCAGCTGTTCCTTCGTCGGTTTCTTTCTGAATTTCACGAAGCCTGCTGCGGTATGTCCGTTGAGCACCGGGACTCTGACACACTGGCAGGTAATCTTCGGTTCTTCCGCTTTCACGATTTCGCCGTTCTCAATGTGACCCCAGATTTTCAAAGGTTCCTGTTCGCTCTTTTCTTCTTCACCGCCGATGTAAGGAATGATGTTTTCCACCATTTCCGGCCATGACTTGAAGTCCTTGCCTGCTCCGGAAATCGCCTGATAAGTCGTGATAACACATTCATACGGCTCGAACTCTTTCCATGCGTCCAAAGCCGGAACATAGCTCTGAATCGAGCAGTTAGGCTTAACTGCGATGAAGCCGCGCTTCGTGCCCAGGCGCTTTTTCTGATGTTCTATTACCTCGAAATGCTGCGTGTTAATCTCCGGAATTACCATCGGGACATCCGGTGTCCAGCGATGCGCGCTGTTGTTGGAAACAACCGGAGTTTCGGTTTTTGCATAAGCTTCCTCAATTGCCTTGATTTCTTCCTTCGTCATATCAACTGCGCTGAAAACAAAGTCTACAGTCTGCGCAACTTTTTCTACTTCATTGACATTCATAACGATAATATTCTTTACAGCTTCCGGCATCGGTGTATCCATCTTCCATCTGCCTTCCACGGCTTTTTCATAAGGAAGTCCTGCGCTTCTTCCGCTTGCCGCCAATGTTACAACCTCAAACCATGGGTGATTTTCCAAAAGCGATATAAAGCGTTGTCCTACCATTCCCGTTGCACCAAGAATACCTACTCTTAATTTTTCACACATAATAATTACCCTCTCTTTTCTATTTTCAGGCGCAAAGTCTTTTACGCTATATTATTCTATAACAATTTATTGTACCACTTTTTCCCGGGCATTTCAACAAAATAGCATATGCTTCATATAATAATTTAGCATAAATTTTTCAGAATGGAGGTGAAAAATTTGACATTGTTTAAAGGCGCCGCCACCGCCCTGATTACACCCTTCAAAGACGGCAAAATCGACTATGTTTCAATGGGAAAATTAGTAGAATGGCAGATTTCGCAAGGGATTGACGCCCTCGTCGTCTGCGGAACGACCGGAGAAGCCTCCACGCTTTCAAAAAAAGAAAAACTGGATTTAATCAAATTTGTTGTCGATCTGACCGACGGCAGAACGCCCGTCATCGCCGGAACCGGCGGAAACTGTACGGACAGCACGTTGGAACTTACCAAAGAAGTGGAAACGCTCGGTGTTGACGGCCTTCTGATTATAACGCCTTACTATAATAAATGTACCGAGCATGGTCTGATTTCACATTTTGAAAAGATTGCAAACGCAGTCAGCACGCCGATTATCATGTACTCTGTCCCTTCCAGAACCGGAGTAAACATGAGCTCGGACGCAGTAGACATTCTCAAAGAACATCCGAATATCGTCGGCATCAAGGAAGCTTCAGGTAACATATCCCAGATATGCAAAACGGCGATGCACATCAACGATAACTTCAATCTATATTCGGGAAACGATGACCAGACGGTTCCGATTCTCTCACTGGGAGGAGTTGGCTGTATTTCAACGGTTTCCAACATCATCCCCGCCCGCTACAGTCTGATGATACATGATTTTCTTGATGGAAAGGTTACAGATGCGGGCCTCGAGCAAGTCGCACTGAAACCTTTGATTGATGTAATTTTCAGTGAGGTCAACCCGATTCCGATTAAGGCCGCACTGAATATGATGGGAAAATGCGGTCTGGAATACAGACTCCCGCTTTGCCCTCCGAGCAGCAAAACGCAGTTTGCATTATACGACGAGCTGCGAAATTACGGGATATTATAAATGATTTCATTACAAAACGGCAGACTATTAAGTCTGCCGTTAAAGTCATTCCGTTATGAAATTACGCTTCAGTTGCTACAACTTCTTTTCCGTCATAGTAGTTGCAGTTCGGGCAAACTCTATGTGGAAGTTTCGGTTCGTGACACTGTGGACAAATTGCTAATCCAGGTGCTGTCTTCTTCATATTCGGTGATCTTCTCTTATCTCTTCTAGCTTTAGAAGTTCTTCGTTTAGGTACTGCCATATCGTAACACCTCCCTCGTGAGTATTTCCATATATTAATCCTCAATAATCGTCAACTATTAGAGTATATACTGAAATTACATCATTTGTCAACAGGAAATTTCAATATATTGCGCATATTTTGAGGATTTTTTGATATTTCGTCAATTATCTGACAAATTATTTGAGGCCTCTTACGATATTGTAAGTATCTCTTGCAATCATGAGCTCTTCGTTAGTCGGAACGAGGAGAATTTTAACTCTGGAATCGTCCATGGAGATAATTTTTTCCTTACCTCTTACCTTATTCTTAACAAGGTCAAGCTTAATTCCGAGGTTGCCCATTTCGTTGCAGATGAGTTCTCTCATTGGCACGTCGTTTTCGCCAACGCCTGCAGTGAATACGATTGCGTCAACGCCGTTCATTTCAGCGATGTAAGCACCGATGTAGAATTTAACCTTATGTGCGAATACTTTGAGTGCAAGAGCCGCTCTTTCGTTTCCTTCAGCAACTGCTTCTTCAAGATCTCTGAAGTCACTGGATACGCCGGAAATGCCGAGTACGCCGGATTTCTTGTTCAGGATTTCGTTTGCCTTGCCCTGCGGAAGACCTTCTTTTTCTCTGATGAATGTAACGATAGCCGGGTCGATGTCACCGGATCTTGTTCCCATTACGAGACCTTCAAGCGGTGTGAATCCCATGGATGTATCGATACATTTACCTCTCTTGATTGCGGATACGGAAGCACCGTTTCCAAGGTGGCAAGTGATAATCTTCAAATCATCAAGGTTTACATTCAGCATCTGAGCAGCCTTTTCTGCTACATATTTGTGAGAAGTTCCATGGAAACCGTATCTTCTGATTCCGTACTTTGTATAGTATTCATACGGAAGTGCATAAATGTAGGATTCAGGCGGCATTGTCTGGTGGAATGCTGTATCGAAAACACCTACCATCGGAGTTGTCGGCATCAGTTCCTTGCAGGCTGCGATACCTAAAAGGTTAGGTGGGTTGTGAAGCGGAGCGAGTTCTACGCATTCTTCCAGAGCCTTTACAACATCGTCTGTGATTAAAACGGATGATGCATATTTTTCACCTGCGTGAACAACTCTGTGTCCTACAGCTCCGAGTTCATCCATGGACTTGATTACACCGTGTTTCGGATCCTGAATTGCTGCGAGAACCTGAGCGATCGCATCTTTGTGATCCTTCATTGGAACTTCATTCTTAATCTTCTCCTGTCCAATCTTTTCGTGACCGATTACGGAACCTTCCATACCGATTCTTTCAACCAAACCTTTGCAAAGCAGATTTTCGTTTGTCATATCAAGAACCTGATATTTTAATGAAGAGCTGCCGCAGTTAATTACTAAAACTTTCATTTTTTTCCTCCGTATATTAAAATTTTACAAATTGATTAACAAATTCAAGCAATTTATTATACACCTTAAAGCGTTCTAGTTCAATGGGATTTTAGCAAAATAAAGTTTTAACAATTGATCTTTTTACGATAAAGATTAATCCGCAGACCGATTCCCATGTCAATAAACTCCGGCTCCTCCAATCCGTATTCGCGCATACTCTCCATCAGCTTCGGAATTCCGCTTCCCCACGCCTCAATCATATTCATATACAGAAAGGCTTGCGCCAGTGCGCGGTTTCGTATTTTCGAATAGCCCTCTTTCATTCGATCTATCGTCACGCCCGGAAGCAGTCCTCCCGGTGAGGTGATTTCCAGTCGGTCATCATAAACCGCAACCTGTATATGAGAATTTTGGAGAAAACTGCAGTTCATTACGGCATTGATAATCAGCTCCCGAATGCTGTCCGGCGGCAGTTCGTAGATGTCCTGTCTGTAGATTCCTTCAATCCTTGCGCCCAGGCGGATATTTCGCAGTGCAAACTGAAACGCATCCTCAATCTGCTGCCAAAGCGGCCCGGTATATTCCCTTTTATCAACGAAGACGGCCCTGCTTTTTCCTTTAAACATCCCACATTGAATTTGTGAAAGGAATTGGTCTTTTCCCTGCAGGAAAATATATCCGTTGGTCGGATGGACGCAGTCATCCGCATCTTCTGCGAGGAGTCCCCAGCTGATGAGCTGATTCTTCGTCAAATCCTTTACCGCAGCCTTCTGCGCTTCGGTCTTAGCATTCGCAATTGCAACCTGCTTCATCTGCCTGCATAGCTCTTGTATTTCTTTCTCTGTAACAGTCAAGTCTCTTCGTATTACGCAATCGTAAGAGCGGTTCTCCTCTTCAAAATACATTTCTTGCACCAGTTCTCTGCCCGCAGGTCTTGAAGTTCCTGCCACACGAATATAGGTTCCGTCCGTGATTCCCTTTGACTTGATATAATATGGTCTTTGTTTCCCGGGGCTGATTTCCACCACGATGATTGTCTTCTCTTCAACCGTCTGCAGGTACACATCGGGAATGACCATGGGCTCACAGCTGTCGGAAATGGCAGAAGTAATTGCGTCCATTTCTGCGAAAACATCGTCCTTTGGAATGCCGACCACATCCCGCGTCTTATCGTCTACACCGAAAATAATTTTTCCACCCTCTCCATTAGAAAAAGCGATTACCGTTTTCATATATTTCAAGCTGTCTTTTGGTCGTTCAACCTTGTACTCTATGTTCTTTGATTCTCCTGCAAGCAGCTCTCCACTATCATGCTCAGTCTTTGATTCTCTGTAATAGAAATCCCGAGTGTCTTCCCGCACCATGGATACCGTGTGATAAAAATTCTTCTCAACCATGTTCTGCAGCGCATTTTCTACGACACTGTTCAGACTCATGTTATTGTTCAAGCCATACAATGCAGCCTCCCGGTGAAGGTTCTCAGAGACCCTTACATTAAAAGTCCCTTTATACGCCTTCTCCGGCTCTGTTCCCGCCTCACTGCAGTCCGCAAGGTAAGAGTCTACTGCTTCGTGAAAGTTGCGAATCAAACTGCGTACATCTTCCCCTGTATACGATATGTTCTTTCTGATTCCCAAAACATTCCCGAAAAAACATTCTTTCGCTTCCGAAAACTCTACGGAGCCGATGTAATCTCTATATTTCATTGTATTTTTCATCCGAATCCCCTCCGATGTATCGTTATTTCTCTCCGGCTGTTCTGTCCTGATAAAATTATATCACCTGCAAAGAAAAATTGCAACTATAAATAGTTGCAATTAACATTCCGTAAAAACCCTTTCCATCGGTCTATCCCATTCATCCGTCGGAACCGTCTGCACCTTCTGGCACTCAAAAGCGGCCGCAGCAATCCGTGCATTGACGCATAAAGGCAGAAAACGGTCATAGTAGCCGGCTCCCATTCCCATGCGGTTGCCCTCTTCATCAAACACCGTGCAAGGACAAATCACCAAATCAATCTTCTCAGGCAGAACCAATTTCGATTTTTCACGGAGCGGCTCGAGGATGCCGTAATGCCCCTTCTCCCATGCCTCATCAGAGCTTGGGTAAAGAGCGATCATTTCGGTTTTCGATATGCATAAAGGGTATACGGCGGTTTTCCCGTATTCCTGCATGAGTTCCTCCAAGCGCTGCAGCCTCACTTCACCGCGGACGGCTTTGTAGATCATAATGACTTGCGCCTTGCGGAAAACATCCCATTCTGCGATTTTCTCACAAATAATAGCGGAGCGTCTGTTTCTCTCTTCTTTATCTATTGCGTCTCTGGCAGCGATTCCGCTCCGGCGGATTTCCTGCCTTCTCTCCATCCGAAACGGCATTTTCACATAATCCGAATTTGCATAGAGGTCATGTCCGCAGGCAAGGTTGTATAAATCCCCCGCCAAAATGTCTTTTTTCAACGTTTTTTTAATCTCAGGGTGCATTTCCGCTTCCTTGTTTATATTCGTCAGAATCGGAAGCCTGCAGATTTCTTCCTTCTTGATTTCTTTCAGATATTGACTTCCTTTCTCGTCAAAGCCGAGCACACGGATATAGTTCTGCGCGTTTTTCACATCCTCACGCTTTACAGCAAGCAGTGTCATTGCAAGCAGCCTTGTGATGCGCGTTCTCGTGTAGCGTTTGGATTTGAGGCTCTCAATCAGCTCGTCCATGTTTTTCCAATAGCGCACGCTTGCCTTCATTTTGTTGCCAAGCCCCTCTTCCGCTCCGAAAATCCGGTTCAGTTCCTCGCTTGAACTGAGCAGAATTTTTTCACGCAGCAGCGGAAACAGCTTGTCCTCATCCGCAAAGCGACCCGAAGATTTTGTGAGTATTTCCCGGGTAATGCCGGAAGCAAAACGGGAAATATCCTCACCGCCTGCGAGCATCTTCCGTATTCCCGTCGCGGAAGCTATATCTTCTTTTGCGGTAAGGTCGTGGTAGCCGCTTCCCTGCCGCTTAACCGTGATTGGCTTTGCAGATTTCATATATCGCAGGTATTCCAATGCTAGAAGGTTATTTGGCGTGCTTAAAACTTCCGAAGCTTCCTCCCCGAGCAGTGCGGTGACTGCCTCGTAGCGGGCCTTCGGATAAGTCAATCCTTTTTTTACACCCACTTTAACGGCCTCTTCCATTTCCGATCGGTGCGCCTCTGTTTCCCGGGAAATTTCCTGCAGAAGAGCGATATTTCCCGACTCGCTTCCGAAAGAAATGAAATCACAGCCCAGATTCTCCAGAATCTCCACACCTCCGCGCGCGAAATACCCTGCATTATTGCACGCAAAGAGAAACGGCATTTCCACGACCAGATTTACACCGTTTCTGACTGCAATTTCCGCCCGTGTCCACTTGTCAAGAAGCGCAGGCTCGCCTCGCTGTGTGAAATTGCCGCTAATCACCGCGATGCAAATCTCTGCTCCTGACATTTCGAGGCTTTGCTGTAAATGATATTGATGCCCGTTATGAAACGGATTGTATTCGGCTATAATCCCGACGCTTTTTCTGCTAACCATCCGACTGCCGCTCCTTTCTTCCGTTATTGTACCACAAGAAGCGAAAGAACAACAGCAATAATTCCTGCGAGCAGTCCATGTGTAAGTTTTATTCTGAAAATTTTTCCTGCACCAATCCCGCTTCCGGCCGCCATGGAAATCGACTGCCCGATTACCGACAGCCCTCCGAACGAAACGATAAATGCCGTCAAAGCCGTTTTCATGCTGAGGTTCATGTCGCAAAGCCCTATCAAATTACAGCCGACTGTCATCTCAAAAATTCCTTTCAGAAATGCGCGCAAAGGCTCCCCGGCAATCTGCCTGAATGCACCGAATGCTTCCAAAAGGTCAATCGCAATCATAAAGACAATCAGATAAGCAAGAATCACGGCCATGGATTTAAAAGCAGACGAAATGGCTGCGGTAAAGTTTTCAAGCGGCGAGGTCTTTCCTTCCGACAAAAACGCGCCCTTTGCATGGGTTCGGCCGTGGCCTTTCGAGCGGCTGCGCTCATGCTGATGAAGAGACCTCTCCCTTTTCGGGATTCTGTAAAAGACGCGATTGCAGAAAGCTCCTGCATAGTGTGCAATGGCAACGATCAGCGCCGCCTTATAGCTGCCCAGAAACGCTCCGATGGTTCCAAGAATAAAGCCGGGGCCTGTCACCAAGGAGTAGCTCAGAACTTCCTCGCCCTCTTCTTTTGTCAGGCTGCCGCCCCGCACAAGGTCTCCCACGATTTTCGCGCCTGCGGGATAGCCGGAAAGAAATGCTATGATAAACGGATAAACACGTCCCGGCAGTCTTTCCGTATTTACCGTCCGCTTGATAAAATCCGCGAAAATGAAAAATGGCAAAAGAATCGGCACGATGGAATTCGCCCAGATAATAATGGCGCTTTTGGAGCCCGACTCCGTAATGCTCGGAAAGACAGCCATTGCCGCCGCAAAAAAAACGGCCGCCGCAAGAATGAAATTGGTACTGATTTTATTTCTGTTCATGTAACCAATTTATGCGGCAGACCGAAAAATATCCCTGCACCGCTGCTGTTTTATGCAGCAGCAAACGCATATTTTAGAACAGACCTCCGAAAAGTCCTCCGTTTCCGTTATTGTCGTTATTGCAGAAAAGTAAGTAAATAACTACAATCAGAATAATCAGCCAGATGCCGCTTCCGTTGTTTTCCCTGCACGGGCAAGGCGGAGCAGGCGGCGGGCAGCAAGGCTTCGGCGGGCATGGCGGCGGACAAGGAGGCGCAGGAGGCGGACAGCATTTTTGCCTGCACTTTTCCCTGCATTCCTTTTCACAGCACTCCAGACATTCCTTTGTATCATTCGGGTTTCTGCGTTCCCATTGTTCACCCATAAAAAAACCTCCATACTATTTTTTTATCATAGTATGCAGGTTCCTCGTTTTTCGTTTCTGAACAGATGCGCAAAGCCGCTACTGCCACGGACTTTCTCCCGCAATGTCCTCCGGAGTCTCTTCATCCTCACCCGAAGTGAGAATATCGCCCATCGATACGATGTATTCGTCAAGCGGATAGTTCATGCACTCCGAAAAATCATATTCATATTGATTCTTGCCTTCAATTCCCTCAAGTCTTGCCGTCACCAGCGCGTCCCGAAGGCTCATCGGCGTTTCCTCCATCGTCGACAAATCCGTGCAGTAAGCCTGACTTTCCACGCTGTACCAGCGGCGGAAGCGCTCCAGCTCTTCCGAAAGCTTTGCCGTCAGATTTTCGTCCTCCTCACAGTTTCTGCACATTCCCACGATAGCTCTGCGCACATTTTCAAAAATCGTAAAAACCTCTGTCTGACTGCCCGGAATGAATCCCGTAATTTCCTCGAAATAATTGTCACAAAGCTGCGCCAGCACATCCTTATCTACCGCCGTAAACAGCCCCGCGACATCCTCGTATTCCGGTTCATCCTCGCACTCCAGAAAAGCCGCCAGATTCTCAAAGTACTGAAAATCCTCGGGTGTATCAATATCCAGCATTTCATAAAATTCGCGTTGATTCAAAATTTCATCCTTCCTTTCCCGTTTCCTCTAATCGTTTTTCTATAAATCCAGATTTTTAAATTTCAAAATTAAATCCGACTTCTCGGTTTCCAGAATTTTTTGTATCATATTGATAAAGTTTTCCGATAAGTCACTTGCGTAAAAGACATTTTCGCCCTCTTTTTCCTCCGCCAGCAGGTCCTCGTTTTCCAGAATTTCTTTGATTCTTGCGATAATTTCGTAAGATGGATTGACAATCCGAAGCTGCGGATACAGACGGCTGATGTTTTTGCGGATAATCGGGTAATGCGTGCAGCCCAGAACCAGCGTATCAATTTCGTTTTCCCGCACAAAATCATCCAGATAGTATTTTATCGTCAAATCCATAATTTCATTGTCGATAATGCCTTCTTCAATCAGCGGCACGAAAGCAGGCGCCGCCTTGCTGAAAACCTGAAGGTTCGGATTGATTCTCTTGATTTCCCGGTTATAGTCATCACTGGCAATCGTAACCTTCGTTGCAATCACGCCGATACGGCTGTTTTCATCGCAAATCTGCGCAATTTTTCTCGCTGCAGGGTTGATAATGCCGACAATCGGAATCTCCGGAAAACGCGTCTGTAAATCGCTCAGGCAGGTTGCGGTAATCGTATTGCAGGCAATTACCATCATTTTTACATCTTTTGTATATAAAAAATCCGCTATCTGGTTCGCATAATGCTTGATTGTGCTGACTGCCTTCGAGCCGTACGGAGTCCTTGCCGTATCTCCGAAATAGATTACGCGCTCGTTTGGAATCTGTGTCAGCAGGTTGGGAATGCAGGTCAGCCCTCCCAGACCCGAATCAAAAAAACCGATTGCTCTATTGTTCATTTAGGGTTATATTCCTTTCCGTTTTATGTTATACTAAATAATTATAATATTATACACCAAAAAAAATGCTTATGCTATATGAGGAGGACAAAAATGTCTGATAAATTATTAAAACAGCGCTCGGATATCGATTCGAAATTCAAATGGGACATCGAGGCGATGTATCCCGACGAGGCGCAGTGGGAAAAAGATATCGCAGACTGCGTTTTAGCAGCTGAAAAGTTTACAAGATTTCAAGGAAAAGTGACAGACTCTTCCGAAATTCTTTTTGAAGCCCTCGACGAAAAAGATAAAATCTGGAGAAAGCTGGAGCACGCTTTTGTCTATGCGGCGATGAAAAAGGATGAAGATAACCGTGTCGATAAATACCAGTCGATGGATGATAAATGCGGCAGTGCTATTGCTAAGGTTTCCGCCGCAATGTCCTTCTTCGCTCCGGAGCTTTTAGCGGCAGACGAAGAGAAAATCCTGCGTTTTATCGACGAAAATCCGAAACTGGAACTTTACCGTTTTGCGCTCGAAGATGCGCTCCGTGAAAAGAAGCATGTGCTTTCCACTGCGGAAGAAAATATTTTAGCGCAGCTCAGCGAGGTAACCGGGGCGACCAATGACATTTTTAAGATGCTTAATAATGCCGATTTGACCTTCGGAACCGTAGTTGACGAGGATGGAGATACGGTAAACCTTACGCACGGCAATTACATTACTTTCATGGAAAGTCACGACCGAAACCTCAGAAAAGCTGCATTTACCAATATGTACGAGGCATACAAGGCTTTCATCAATACGATTGCGACGACTTACAACTATAATACGAAAAACGACGCGGTTTCCGCCCGGATTCGTAAATATGATTCGGCGCGTCAGGCTGCCCTTTCTTCCGGCAATATTCCTGAAGAAGTCTACGACAATCTGATTGCAGTTGTAAACGAATACCTGCCGGTTCTTCACCGCTACATTGCACTTCGTAAAAAGGTTCTCGGCGTGGATGAGCTGAAAATGTACGATGTATATGTTCCGCTCGTGCAGCTTCCAAAGAAGGAAATTCCGTATGAAGAGGCTTTGAAAATGATGCAGGAGGGCCTTGCCCCGCTCGGAACAGAATATCTTGCGCAGGTCGATAAAGGCACAAAGGAAGGCTGGATTGATGTTTACGAAAATCAGGGCAAAACCAGCGGTGCTTACAGCTTCGGCTCTTACGACAGCAAGCCATATATTTTGCTGAACTACACGAATACGCTGAAGGATGTCTTCACGATTGTGCACGAGATGGGTCATTCCATGCACTCCTTCTATACGCGCAAAACCCAGCCGTTTGCTTACGGCGACCACTCCATTTTCACTGCGGAAGTCGCTTCAACCGTAAACGAGTCCCTGCTGATGCAGCATCTTTTGGCGAAAGAAACCGACGCGGAAATGCGCAAATATTTAATCAACTACTATATCGAAGAATTCCGCACGACCCTTTTCCGTCAGACGATGTTTGCCGAGTTCGAAATGCTCACGCATAAGGAAATTGAAAACGGCGGCGTACTGACTGCCAAGTGGCTTTGCGATGTTTATGACGATCTGAATAAGAAGTATTTCGGCCCTGCTCTTTCGGAGGACGACTATATCCGTTATGAATGGGCAAGAATTCCGCATTTTTACAGAGGCTTCTATGTTTATCAGTATGCGACGGGCTATTCGGCTGCAACGGCGATTTCCAAGAGAATTCTGACCGAAGGCGAGTCTGCACGCAAAGATTATATCGAGTTCTTAAAGAGCGGCTCCTCCAACTACCCTGTCGAGCTGCTGAAAATTGCAGGGGTTGATATGTCAAGTCCTGAGCCGATTCGCATGGCGATGGAAACTTTCAAAGATCTGGTGGACGAATTGGAAAAGCTCTTATAGGAGACACATTATGGAAAACAAAAAAGTTTTTATACACGCAAACGATACGGAAATGTCGAAGAAGATTGAAAAGATTTTGCGGGAAAAACTCGTGAAATCCGGGCTTCGTGTTTTCGAGGAAATTCATGAGGATACGGAGCTCATCATCTGTATCGGCGGCGACGGAACTCTCCTTCGCTGCCTGCGTACATACCGCTTCCCGACGATTCCGGTCGTGGGAATCAATACAGGACATCTGGGATTTTTCCAGG
This sequence comes from uncultured Clostridia bacterium, assembly GCA_934233735.1. Taxonomy (GTDB): domain Bacteria; phylum Bacillota; class Clostridia; order Peptostreptococcales; family Anaerovoracaceae; genus CAG-238. Next base: position 17,288 of record CAKQGQ010000004.1, read on the forward strand.
AGGTTTTGCCGGAAAAAATCGACGATTTTATCTTTCAGTACAATCAGGGAGATTTCACGGTGCATTCGTACAGCACTGTAATTTCAAAGGTGGAAACGCCGGACGGCATTTTCAAGGATATTGCCTTGAATGAAATTGCGATTAAAGGCGTGCCGAACTATCCGGTGCAGCTCAATATTTCGATTAACGACTCCTTCATCGAGCGTTTCAGCGGCGATGGAATCTGTGTTTCCACGCCTGCCGGAAGTACCGCCTACAATTATTCGCTGGGCGGCGCGATTGTCGATCCGCGTCTGAACCTTCTTCAGGTAGCTCCGATTGCGCCGATTAACACGGTTGCTTACCGCTCGTTTACTTCAAGCATTTTGCTGCCTGCCAACGATAAGCTTTCCATCATTCCGTGTGATGACGAGCACCGCAAGCTCAGCGTGGTGGCAGACGGCTCGGCTGTCGATTACAGCGATATACAAAAAATCGAGCTTTCCCTCTCGCGCAAAAAAGTGAATCTGGTTCGCTTCGAGTACAGCAGTTTTTGGGAAAAAGCAAAATCCAAGTTTTTATAGAAAAGGTATCCTATGTCAGAATTTAAATATATCGTTACGAAAGAAGATGTCAGCCGCAGCCTTTCGGTGAAGCAGCTTGTGCGTGCCAATTTCACATTTTCTTCGCGTTTGATGACCAAGCTCAAGCAAAACCATCTGGTCTTTCTGAATGGAGAGGAGGTTCAGTGGTGGATTTCCCCAGCCATCGGAGATGTCATCAGCATCCTGCTTCCCGAGGAAAAAAGTGATTTTCCGCCTGAGGATATCCCGATTTCCGTCATTTATGAGGACAGCGACCTTCTGGTCATTAACAAACAGCCGGGCGTAGTTGTCCACCCGACCAAAGGCAAGCCCTGTCATACGATTGCAAACGGCATTATGAAAAAAATGCTTGATGATGGTGAAAGCTACAAGATACGCTTTGTGAACCGCCTGGATATGAATACATCCGGGCTTCTTATCGTTGCGAAAAACAGCCACGCGCAGGACAGTCTCACCAAACAGATGAATGCTGACGCAGGCTGTCTGCATAAGAAATATATGGCGATTGTGGTCGGTGAAATGCCTGAGGACAGCGGCACGATTGATCTGCCGCTTGGAAGGCCTGACGAAAACGAAGTGGAACGCTGGGTACTGCCTGTCGAAAACGGCGGCTATCCGTCCGTTACACATTACGAGGTTCTTGACCGTTTCGGCGGTTATTCCTTAGTCGAACTGGAACTTGAGACGGGCCGCACGCACCAGATTCGCGTCCACCTTTCCTATATCGGCTACCCGATTTTAGGTGACCACCTGTACTGCCACGGCGACCCGTTTGAATATCGCAGAATCCATGGGGATCCGCGTGATGATAAAGATTACAATCCGGAATGCGGGCAAGGCGGTAAGGAAATCGTTTCCGACCTCATCGACCGCCAGGCGCTCCATGCGTTTTCCCTCACCTTCCGCCATCCGGTCAGAGGCAAAGAACTTCACCTCGAAGCACCGCTGCCCGCGGATATGCAGACCGTGATTGAACAATTGAAAACACACTAACCAAAAAACTTCTTAAAATTCAATAGTTTTTGCTGAAATTCAGCAAAAACTATTGAATTTATAATATTATTTCCCGATTTTCTTTAAAAACTTCTGCACGCGCTCTCCGTCCGTATCGGATGGATATACCTTATTTCCGCGTTTCATATACGCATCCGAGCCGCCTGCCAGCACAAGCACGCAGTTTTCCATTCCTTCTGCCTTCTTAAGAGCCGTATAGACAGCAGTATCACGGTCTGTGATAATCTCCGCCTTTTCCTTATGGTCGATATAGCTGAGAATTTCGCCACAAATCTTATTAATATCTTCCATTCCCGGGTCAAGCTCTGTAATTACCACGAAATCCGCGTATTTCTCGGCGATTTCTCCGGCTTCCTTTCTGCGGTTGAATGCCTTGCCGCCGACGCAGCCGAACACAAATCCGACCTTGCGGTCAGGATACTGCTTCTTTACATAATCAAACAGCACCTGATAACTCATTTTATTATGCGCATAGTCCACGATAACATCTACGGAATCCTTAAGGCGATAGGTTTCCATTCTGCCCATTACCTTGACCGTTTCCAGTCCTTCGCGTATGGTTTCCGTCGGCACACCAAGCGATGCAGTCACCGCGATTGCCGCAAGCGCGTTATAAGCATTATATGCGCCGCCGATATTTACTGTAAACTCCTCTGTCTTGCCGAAAAGCTCAGCTTTCAGCAGAAGCCAGCCCTGCTTTTCGTCCACAGAAATGCCGTAAACATCCGGTCTTCTGCCGCCCACCTCGTTCATGCCAAAAGTAACCGTTTTTTCACAGTTTTGCTCAGCAAATTCCAGCGTCCGCTCCATATATACAGGGTCCATGTCCAGATTTACGCATCCGATGCGGCTCTGCGTAAAGATTTTCAGCTTGGAAGTGAAATAGTCCTCCATGTCCTTATGCTCCGCCTCGGAAATATGGTCTCTGGAGATATTCGTGAATGCGCACACCTCAAAATGCAAATCCAGCGTGCGGTCATATTTCAGCGCCTGTGAAGAAACCTCCATCGCCAGATATTCACAGCCGTTTTTCACGCAGTTATCCAGAATGTGATGCAGCTCGATGGTCTCAGGCGTCGTAAGCTTATATGCCTTTTTCTTGTTCTTGCCGTCATAGGTGTAAATTCCCGACGAAAATCCGATTTCCCTGCCGCAGTACTTGTCCATGATGGCCTTGATCATGCTCGTCGTCGTGGATTTTCCCTTCGTTCCGGTCACACCGATTAACTTCATCTTGTCCCAGCTTCGGTCAAACGCAAAAGCCGAGATTTTAGAAATTGCCCTGCGGATATTATTTACAAAAATATGCGGAACCCCGTGCAGCGTTTCATCGGTGCTACACGCTGCCGCCACAGCAGAGCCCTCTTCGCAGATGAAAGCCGCCGCGCCTTTTTGCAAAGCATCTTTTAAGTATTCGGGCTTGAAATTCGCGCCTTTGCAGATAAAAAGAGTACCCTGCCCCGCTTCAAGCGAGTTGTAGGAAACATCCCGGATTTCTGCATGAAAATCGGCAGAGTCGGAATTGTCTTTCGTCCAAAGTCCCGACTCCGCAAGCATATTTAAATATTCTGACAGTTTTTTCATTTGTAAACCTGCTTTCTTTCTTCAAATCGTATTTATCATAGCACATTTGCTCTTATTTTTCCATCAGTTCTTTGATAATATTCTCGGCAGTCTTGCCTACCTGCGTAAAATTCATGTTCGGAATATACATCGCTTCCACCCGCATGTGCGCAGCTTTGGCTTTTTCAAGGCAGCGGATTCCCTTGTTAAGCAGGATGTCAAACTCTTCGGTCAGACTTTCAATCAGAGGCGCGCTGCGCTGGGCATCCGCCGCATCCATATAGTCGCCGATGTCCATCAAAATAATTTCCGGCTTGCTGACCGTCTGCGCACGCGTCTCCTCCTGCGTGTCTTCGTCAATAAAGATTTCCCATGGCTCGATGTCATGGTATTCGTTGACCGTCGTAAACGCCAGCCCGAGCTGCGGCACGATGAGGTGATCGATTTTTTCCTCCGGACAAATCGGGCAGTAAAAGCTTTCCACATCGAAACCACGATAGATGGCCCCCTCTTTTATAATATTCATCAGGCTTTGGTTGGCATAACCCAGAGGCGAATTGATAATGTAGACTCGATTTTGGTTTCGAAGCAGGCTTTCGGTGCAGCTTACGATTCCGCTTGCTGTAATTGCGCTCGCAAAGGCTTTCTTCTCCCTGCCCGGGCGAAGGGAAATATCATAGCCTGCATATTCCCTGCCGACGATGTCAGCCGCGATACGGTAAATCTCGCTGTATTCAACTGCTTTGCCGTATATGCCCTCAAGGCTGCGAAATACGCTTTTAGCGGCGTTTAAGTAGTTATACGCAATCTTATACCACTCCGAGCATTCCTCGTTTAAATCTATAATTTCATCCTTGTTTGCCTCAATTCCATCCTCGTTCCAGAATTCTCCGAGGTTTACAATCTTATCGACAGCTCCGGGCGTCACAGGGTCCGTAATGTGCGGGCTGGTTCCGTCAATCAAAGCGACCTTTCTGTTTCGCAAAACCACTCCGTCCAGGGAATCTTCATCTGCCGAGCAGTGCAGATAGTCGATATCCTCTCCTAAATCCGCAAACGCTTTTGCTATTTTTTTCATAAAAGTCGATTTGCCGCTGCCCGGACCTCCCTTTATGCATATTATTTTGTGTGCCTCTCTCTGTCCTAAAATGTATCTGTAATACGAAAAAAATCCCAGCGGCGTGTTATTACCCGGGAAATAATGTCTTTCTGCGGACAAAGTATTACCTCCTTCAGTCTAAAATTTTCGTGAAGGCTTACGCTTCTCACTGCATTATCATATGCAAAAAAAGAGCCGGGTGTGTTTCCGGCTCTCCGTGTTTTGGCATAATAAAGTTTTATTCTTCGTCTGTTTCTGTTGTTTCCGGTTCTTCCGTAACCGTGTAGGAAGCTTCCACCGTATGTTCATATCCCGTCTCCGGCATTACAACGACTAAGCGTTCGGTGAGCAGTTCATAGAACGCGGTGTTCGCCGTATAAATGTACACGTATACGAAAAGTGTTGGAATCGCCGCCACAAGCGCACCTAAAACACCTCCGGCAGCCATCCCTGCGAGAATACCCGATGGCAGACTTGCAAGCAGTGCCCATCCGATGAAAGTCAGCTGAAGGTAGAACAGTCTGCCCTTATTTCCGCGCATCAGCCTCTTGCTTTCTTCGATGCACTGCGTAACGGAATATTCCGGATGATCTGCTAAAATATAGAACGCTTGACTGTACCGATAGGATGCAATGATTCCCGGTATTACGAAAAGCAATCCCCAAAGAAATGTTTTTACGGTAACCAGAAGCTGCAGTAAAAATGCCTTTCCGAAATGGCTGAAGCCTTCAAATACAAGCGCATTGTCTACCTTTTTCGTGCGGAAAAAAGTTAAAAGTAATGTATACAAACCGAGTAGGAATGCGCCTCCGACGATAAAGTCGTAAATTCCGCCGCCGTAGCCGAGATTCGGCAGGCGTCCAAATGCAGCCTCCGGGATTCCCATGTCCATGTAAAGAACACTCGGATCATAGTAAAACATCCGTGATAAAAGCATCGCAACGCCCTCTGTCAAAAGATAATAAATGAGCACTGCGAGAAACATCGGCTTCCAATACCCTGCCAGAGATTTTCTTGCAATCTCCCTGATTTTCCATGCAGGTTCCAAAACAATATGATTATTCATGTATTTCCCCTTTCTCATATTTTCTTCTTTATTATACGCTAAGATTTTATATATTTCAATGTAAGAATTGAACGAAATTCGCTTGACAAAGCTTTTTTTTCGGTATACTATAGTCTCTGTGCTAGGGGAGCTTTTGCTGAGATTTACCGAAAGCATGTTGCGGAGAGATTCGCATTTTCGGATAAACCCTCATAACCTGATCCGGTCAGTACCGGCGTAGGGAAGCGTATCCCCTCCCAACATTTTTTGAGGAGGTTTTTTTATGTCACAAAATCAATCAACCAAAGCAGGCAGAAGAAATGTTTACTGCCTCGTACTCTGCGCAATTTTAATGGCGCTTTCCTTTGTTCTTGGGATGGTAAAAATCATTCCGATGCCTTACGGCGGCTCCATTACGCTGTTCAGTATGCTGACGGCAACGCTCGCAGGGTATTTCTGCGGTCCGAAATGGGGACTTGCTTCCGGCGTGGCTTTAGGACTTTTAAATCTGATTATCGACCCGGTGATTCTTTTCCCGATGCAGGTGCTGCTCGACTACATACTGGCATTCGGCTGCCTCGGACTTTCCGGTTTCTTCTCAAAGCAGAAATACGGCCTTTATGTCGGCTATGTCGTTGCAATTATCGGAAGATTTATCTGTTCTTTCCTTTCCGGTTTCCTTTTCTTCGGAGAATTCGCACCGGAAGGTATGAACCCGGTTTGGTACAGCTTCCTGTATAATATCTTCTATATCGGCGGCGAAGGAATCCTGACACTTATCGTTTTAGCAATTCCGCCGGTTAAGAACACGATTTACCGTCTGAAAGCAGAACATTTCGAATAAATATTTAAACGGTACGGACAGCAGAACCGCCGGCAAGCAGCTTGTCGGCGGTTCTTTCGTGTGCAAATATAAGTACATAAACAATCTATTATCGGTTTATTTTCCCTGATATTCGTATGTAGTCTTATTCAGGAATGCCTTCATGCCTTCCTTCTGATCTTCCGTGCCGAAGCATACCCCGAAGCCCTCAGCTTCAAGTGCACAGCCGCTGAAGAGGTCAAGGTGATAACCCTTGTTTAAAAGAGTCTTGCAAGCCATTACAGCAACAGGCGCATTTGATGCGATTTTCTTCGCCAAAGCTTCAACTGTAGGAATCAGTTCTTCCGGTTCCACAACCTTCTGTACGAGACCCATTCTCAGCGCTTCGTCAGCCTTGATATTCTGAGCCGTGAGAATGAGCATTGCCGCATTTCCCGGTCCTACAATCTTCGAAAGTCTCTGTGTGCCGCCAAAGCCCGGTGTAATGCCAAGACCTGCTTCCGGCTGTCCGAATACAGCCTTTGCGGAAGCGATTCTGAAATCACAAGCCATCGCAAGTTCGCATCCGCCACCGAGAGCAAAACCGTTTACCGCTGCGATTACCGGTTTTTCGGTCTTTTCGATGAAGTTCATAACCTTATGTCCCTTCTGTGCGAAGCGTTTTCCCTCTACTGCGTTCAGCGTGGACATCTGTGCAATATCAGCCCCTGCCACGAAAGCTCTTCCCTCACCTGTAACGATGACGCATCTTACTTCCTCATCCTGATCGATTACATTGAAAACTTCAAACAGTTCATCGAGAACGGTTGAGTTAAGTGCGTTCAGCGCCTCCGGTCTATTAATAGTAACTGTCGCTACTCTGTCTTTCACTTCATACTTAATTGTCTGATACATCTCATTTTTCCTTTCTATTATGCAGAAATATTCTGTTAATAGTTTAACACTTCTTCTTGCTTTAATCAAGAGCAAACCATGTTTTTATTCCAAAACAGACTCCCGATTTCGGGAGCCTGTAAGAATCAATATTCGATTCAGATATTAAAAGTGTAATAATCCGCCTACCTGTACGAATAACGGTGCAAATACAACTGCAACAATCGTCATAAGCTTGATTAAGATGTTGATGGACGGACCGGAAGTATCCTTGAACGGGTCACCTACTGTATCACCTACAACTGCAGCCTTATGAGGTTCGGAACCCTTGCCGCCGAAGTGACCTTCTTCAATGTACTTCTTCGCGTTATCCCATGCACCGCCTGCGTTTGCCATCATGATAGCAAGGAGTACGCCTGCGGAGAGTGCACCGCCGAGCATTCCGCCGAGTGCTGCAGGTCCTAAGAGGAGACCAACTGCAAGCGGAGCAACGATAGCCATAACGCCCGGAACAACCATTTCTTTTAAAGCAGCCTTTGTGGAAATATCTACGCAGTTTGCATAGTCAGGCTTGGAAGTTCCGGCCATAATTCCAGCATCGGATCTGAACTGTCTTCTAACTTCTTCGATCATCTGGTTAGCAGCCTTACCTACAGAATTCATAGTCATAGCGGAGAATAAGAACGGAAGCATAGCACCGATGAATAATCCGATGATTACGATAGGATCAAGCAAGCTGATAACTTCAAGATTTGTAACTGCTGCATAGGATGCAAACAGTGCCAGAGCTGTAAGTGCTGCGGAACCGATTGCGAAACCTTTACCGATAGCAGCTGTTGTATTTCCTACAGCGTCAAGCTTGTCGGTGATTTCTCTTACTTCATGCGGAAGTTCGGACATTTCTGCGATACCGCCTGCATTGTCGGAAACCGGACCGTAAGCGTCAACCGCAACTGTCATTCCTGTAGTAGAAAGCATACCTACTGCTGCAAGAGCAATACCATATAATCCTGCGAACGCATATGCAACATATACGCCTACGCAGATTAAGATGATTGGCCATAATGTGGACATCATACCAACGCCCAGACCGCTGATGATTGTTGTTGCAGCACCTGTCTGAGACTGGTCAGCAATTTTCTGAACCGATTTATAATCGCCGGAGGTATAAACTTCGGTAATTTTACCGATTGCAATACCTACGATAAGACCTGCAATGATAGCGATTGCATAAGTGTAGTCGCCGAGCATGGACTTGGAAAGGATAAATGTTGCAATAATAACAATAATGCCGCTTACATATGTTCCCATATTTAATGCAGATGCAGGGTTTCCGCCGTCTTTGCCTCTGACAATCATGATACCGATTACGGAAGCAAGAATACCGATTGCAGAAATAATTAACGGGAAGAGTGCTGCAGTTGCTTCCGAGAATGTAGCTGTATCATCGGAGTTTGCTACAGCAACTGCTGCTAATGTGATAGCGGAAATGATGGAACCTACATAGGATTCGAACAAGTCGGAACCCATACCTGCAACGTCGCCTACATTGTCGCCTACGTTATCTGCGATAACTGCGGGGTTACGAGGGTCGTCTTCAGGAATTCCTGCTTCAACCTTACCTACAAGGTCAGCACCAACGTCAGCCGCTTTCGTGTAGATACCGCCGCCTACTCTTCCAAACAGAGCCATGGAAGAAGCACCAAGACCGAAACCTGTAACACATTCAACAACTGTCGCAAGGTCAAGCGCGCATACAACGACACCGAGTCCGAAAAGACCGAGACCGGATACGCAAAGACCCATAACTGCGCCGGAACGGAAAGCAATCTTTAAAGCCTTGTTCATTCCGGATTCTCTTGCAGCATTTGCAGTTCTTACATTTCCGAGTGTTGCAACCTTCATTCCGAAGAAACCTGCAAGTACGGAAAGCAGAGCGCCGCATACATAAAGAACCGCAGTTACCCAATTGATGCAAACACCAATCAACAAGAATAACGCAACAATAACGATTGCCATTGTCTTGTATTCTCTTCTCAGGAATGCCATTGCACCTTCTCTGATGTAGCCGGCAATTTCCTTCATCCTGTCTGTACCTTCGTCAGCTTTCTTGATCCATGCTGCTAAGCAGAACGCTACAACAAGACCAATGACAGCTGCGATGACAGCAAAATACTTTGTCATAATGTAATACCTCCTACTCACTAACGCCGAATAAGAGGCACATGTTTGTACCTCTTGCCGTAAGTGAAATATAATAAAAAAATTTTAAAACTGATTAAAATGCCGCATATTCACTATTCAAATAAAGTGATAATCACAAGTGACAGCACTACGAAAAGAATTGCACCAACTGTGGTGATTTTCTCTAAAATTGCTTCATAGCCTTTGCTCTTTTTCTTACCGAATAACTGCTCTGCGCCGCCGGCGATGGAACCGGATAATCCTGCGCTGTTACCGGACTGAAGCAGTACACTGGCAATCAAAACAATACTTGCTAATGCCAGCAAAACCATCAAAAAAGTCTTCATCTCTTACCTCCTTGTATTATAACTTGTTAATTGTACCATACTATGCCTGATAAAATCAAGTTAAAAGTTTACAATTTCATTAAATTTTAGCGGTTCAAGGCTTGCACCGCCTACAAGCGCACCGTCAATTTCTTCCATATTCAGAATTTCGCCTGCATTTTCAGGTTTTACGCTTCCGCCGTACTGGATAATAATTTTGTCAGCGGTTTCTTCATCGTATATATCAATGAGTTCTTTGCGGATAACCTCGCACATATGTCCTGCCTGAATCGGGGTCGCTGTTCTTCCGGTTCCGATTGCCCAAATCGGCTCGTAAGCAATAACAACTTTCGCCGCATCCTCCGCCGGAATTCCCTCAAGTGCGTTTGCAACCTGTTCAGCAACCAGTTTGTCCTGATAATTATGTTCTCTTTGGAATAAATCTTCGCCGACACACACAATCGGAGTGATATCTGCCGCCAAAAGTGCTTTTGTCTTAAGGTTTACGGTTTCGTCGGTTTCATTGAAATACTGCCTTCTCTCAGAGTGCCCTACAACACAGTAGTCCACGCCGATTTCTTTGAGCATCGGGATTGAAATTTCCCCGGTGTAGGCGCCCTCCTGTTCATAGTGAACATTTTGAGCCCCGAGTCCGATTCCCGTTCCTTTCAGTTCCTCGGCCAGCATTGCAAGCTGTGTAAACGGCGCTAATATCGCAACCCTTACATCGCTCGGCTGATAAATCTTTTTAAATTCCTGCGCAAACTCCTTCGCCTCCGCAGTCGTTTTATACATTTTCCAGTTTCCTGCAATAAATGGATATCGCATTCCTTACCTCTTTCTTTTTCGATTATTTCACAAATTTTTTCAAATATTTCAGCGTGCGAATCAGCTGACAAGTATAGCTCATTTCATTATCATACCATGCAACCACGCGCACTTCATAGATATGCGTACCGCACTGCTGTGCAAGCGTCTGCGTTGCATCAAACAGCGAGCCGTAACTCATTCCTATAATATCAGAGCTTACAAGCTCTTCTTCCGTATAGCCGAAAGATTCGTTTGCAGCCGCCTTCATTGCCTCATTAATCCCTTCAACCGATACGGAGTCCGTCATATCTTTCAGAGTTGCATCCAGAATCGTAATTGAGCCTGCCGGTACCGGAACGCGCTGTGCCGAACCAATGAGCTTTCCGTCCAGTTCCGGAATAACGAGTCCAATCGCTTTCGCCGCCCCTGTTGAGTTCGGAACGATATTGATTGCGCCTGCTCTCGCTCTTCTGAGGTCGCCCTTTCTGTGCGGTCCGTCAAGGAGCATCTGGTCGCCTGTATAAGCGTGAATCGTAGTCATAAAGCCCGTGCGAACCTCTCTGTAGTCATTCAGAGCTTTTGCCATCGGTGCAAGGCAGTTTGTCGTGCAGGACGCGCCTGAAACAATATTATCCTCCGCGGTCAAAGTCTCGTGGTTTACGCCGTAAACGATTGTTGGAAGATCATTTCCTGCAGGAGCCGAAATCAAAACCTTTTTCGCACCCGCATCAATGTGCGCCTGGGACTTTGCCTTCGAAGTATAAAAGCCCGTACATTCTAAAACTACATCAATATCGAGTTCCTTCCATGGAAGATTTTTCGCATCCGCCTCTTTATATACCGGAATGCGAATTCCGTCAACGCTGATTGAGCTTTCATCGAAAATCACTTCATGTCCTCTGTAAGCCCCCTGCGAGCTGTCATATTTTAAAAGATGCGCGAGCATCTTAGGCTCGGTCAAGTCATTGATTGCCACAACTTTCATTTCCGAATCTTCAAAAATCTGTCTGAAAGCCAGTCTGCCGATTCTGCCAAATCCGTTAATTGCAACTCTTACCATAGATTACCTCCTAAACCGTTTCTAAAGTCTATTATGTATTATGATTGCACGGAATCCATGAACCGGCGACATCCGCCAATCCATGGATTCTCAAATTCCTATTTATCCTGAATCACAGCTACGCCCGGAAGCACCTTCCCCTCCAGGAATTCCAAAGATGCGCCGCCGCCTGTGGAAATGTGAGTCATCTTATCTTTCAGTCCGAACTGTTCGCATGCAGCCGCAGAGTCGCCTCCGCCGATAATGGTTACCGCATTGGATTGTGCAAGAGCCTCGGCAACCTTCTTCGTGCCGTTCTCAAAGTTCGGCATTTCGAATACGCCCATCGGACCGTTCCATACAACGGTCTTTGCGCTCTTCACCGCTTCAGCAAACAGCTTCACGGATTCCGGCCCGATATCCATTCCCATCCTGTCTTTCGGCATGTTTTCTTTTGCATATACTGCAAATTCTGTATCATTTTTGAATTCCTTCGCGCATACCGCATCGACCGGCAAAAGAATTTTTACTCCGGTTTTTTCCGCTTCTGCCAGAAGGTCCTTCGCAAGTTCAATATTGTCCGCATCCAGAATCGAAGTTCCGATTTCATATCCCTGTGCCTTGAAGAAGGTGTAAGCCATTCCTCCGCCGATAATCAGAGAGTCTACCTTCTTAAGCAGGTTCTTGATAACCGGAATTTTGTCACCGACTTTCGCGCCGCCCATGATTGCCACGAACGGACGAGCCGGATTTTCGAGTGCGTCTCCGAGGAATTTGACTTCCTTTTCAATCAGAAAGCCCGAAACGCATGGAAGATAATCCGCGATTCCTGCTGTGGACGCGTGTGCCCGGTGAGCCGTTCCGAAAGCATCGTTTACGAAAATATCTCCAAGCGATGCCAGTTCCTTCGCAAAATCCGCACCGTTCTTGGTTTCTTCTTTACGGAATCTGACATTTTCAAGAAGCATAACTTCGCCGTCTTTGAGCGCGTTTGCCGCCGCTTTCACCTTTTCATCAACCACGTGGTCAGATGCCGCGAAAATAACTTTTTCGCCGAGAAGCTCGGTCAGTCTTTCCGCAACCGGTGCAAGTGTAAATTCTTTCTTCGGCTCGCCTTCCGGTCTTCCGAGGTGGGACATCAGTATTACCCTCGCTCCGTGCTCTCTTAAATAGTTGATGGTCGGGAGTGCCGAAACGATACGGATGTCATCTGTGATTCTGCCTTCTTTAAGCGGTACATTGAAATCGCATCTTACGAGCACTCTTTTGCCTTTTACTTCAATATCTTTGATTGTTTTTTTCATAATTGTTCTCCTCTTAAATAATTTCGTTATGTATCTATTCTCGAGGATTATTTGCAGTCTACTTCGTGCATATGCTTCAGCATGTTGAGCAGATTGCTGGAATATCCGAATTCATTGTCATAGTATGCGATGAGCTTGAAGAAATGGTCATTCAGCTCGATTGTCTGTCTGGAGTCGAAAATGGATGTGCAAGGGTCTCCCACAAAGTCGCCGGAAACAACTTCATCATCTACATATTCCAAAACACCCTTGAGGTATGTCTCGGAAGCTTCTTTGATTCTCTGTCTGAGTTCCGGGCCGCTTGTCGGTGTGTTGAGAACAACGTTTACATCGATAACGGAAACATCCGCTGTCGGAACTCTGTATGAAATACCTGTCATTTTGCCTTTAAGAGAAGGAATTACAAGACCTACGGCCTTTGCTGCACCTGTCGTTGACGGAATTACATTGCCGAATACGCTGCGGCCGGTTCTCCAGTCCTTGAGTGATTTCGCATCAACAACTTTCTGTTTTGCGGTAGCTGCATGAATTGTGGACATGAGTCCTTCTTTGATTCCGTAGTTGTCTTCGATAACCTTCATGAGCGGTGCAAGACAGTTCGTAGTACAGGATGCATTGGAAACAACCTTCATATCTGAGTTGTATTCGTTATGATTTACGCCGTATACAAATGTCGGAGTTTCCTTATCCTTTGCCGGAGCGGAAATGATAACATGCTTTGCGCCTGCTTCAATGTGATCCATCGCTTTTTCCGTTGTTACATATGCACCGGTACAGTCGATTACGTAATCAACGCCTGCTTCCTTCCACGGAATTTCGGATGCATCCGAGAACGAATATACATCGACATGCTTTCCGTCTATGTAAATTCCGGACTGGTCATGGTCAAGACTCTTTGGGAATCTTCCGAAAATCGTGTCGTACTTAAGCATGTAAACCATGTATTCAAGGTCCGCATTTCTTAAGTTAATTGCCCTGATTTCAATTTCCGGCATATCCATTGCGGCACGGATTACTACCCTGCCAATTCTGCCAAAACCGTTAATACCTACTCTAATCGCCATTTCTTTCTCCTCCTAAAAACATTCCTGTTGACAATGTTTGTATTATATTGTATTTTTATGTATTTTAATATCTTCTCCGTTTCGATGAAGATAAGATATTCATGCCCTCTCTGTACTTTGCCACGGTACGTCGCGAAATTTCAATTCCTTTTTGGCTGAGAATTTCCACCATGTCCTGATCGCTGTACGGCTTCTTCGGGTCTTCGCTTTCCACGATTTCCTTGATGAAGGTCTTAATGCTGTTGGATGACATACCCTCGCCGCTTCCGCCTGTCACACCGCTTGAGAAAAAGTATTTAATCTCAAAAACACCGCGCGGGGTCTGCATATATTTTCCGTTTATTGAGCGGCTGACCGTAGATTCGTGAATATTCAATGCTTCCGCTACCTGCTTCAGCGTAAGGGTCTTTAAGTATTTCGGGCCCTTGTCCAAAAACTCTTTCTGATGTTCCACAACTGCCGCTACAACATTATAAATCGTCTGTCGTCTCTGCTCAATGCTCTTAATCAGCCAGAGTGCAGAATTGTATTTTTCGTTCAAGTACTTTGAAAGCTCTGCGTCTTCCGTTGCACGTTTTGCAAGGCTCATATAGTAGGAGCTTACCATCAGACGCGGAATTGTAGTCTCGTTAGTGACAATCTGGTATTCTCCGTCAACCTTTTCTACAATCACATCCGGAACCACATACTTCACCGTTTCCCCCGTTGAAAAGCGTCTGCCCGGCTTCGGCTCCAGTGTCCTGATGAGATCTGTAATCATCTGCACCTGTGCTACCGTCAGTCCGGTTTCTTTGGAAACTTTACTCAGTTTATTTTCTCCAATATCCGCCAAATGATGTAAAATAATATATTCGACGGAATCCTCCAAAAGTCCTTTTGACGCAAGCTGGATAATCAGACATTCTTCCAGCGTTCTTGCGCCGACTCCGGCAGGCTCGAAGGTCTGAATCACATCCAGAATCTTTTCCACATGCGCCTCGCTGACTTTAAAAGTCTTCGCTACCTGTGAAAGTTCCACGGTAAGATACCCGTTTTCATCGATGGACTCGACCATATATCTGCCGATTTTCATATCATTTCCTTTTAATTTGGAAAATGTAAGCTGCAGCAGCAGGTAATCCTCCAGTGTTTCCTCCTTGCTCACAAACTGCTCGAATGTCGGTTCGTCATTTTCTTTACGGTGTTCCCACTGTTTGTAGCTGATATCGTCATACTCGGCTTCTTTCACTTTTTCGCGCAAGTCAAAATCAGCCTCTTCCGCTTCCTTTTTATCCATGGACTCGGATTTAGAGACTTCCTGCTCCCTTCTGTCTTCAGCAGTCGAGTCATACTCCAATACAGGATTTTGCATGAGCTCGTCCTGAACGAAGGTTTCCAGCTCCTGCGAATTAAACTGCAAAATCTGGATTGCCTGAATCAATTCCGGCGTCATCGTCAGTTTTTGAGACTGCTCAATTGTTAAATCATAACCAAGTTTCACCTATACACCTCTGACTAAATACATCTTTTTTTCATTTTTTTTTACATCTTTTTTGATAATTACATTTCTTTATGCAAATATTATACCAAAATTTTTCTTCTATTTCAAGCCCGGGAAACCTAATTGTCTGAGAGCCTCGAATAAAATGATATTGGCTGAATTCGCAAGGTTGAAAGAACGCAGCCGTGTATCCGCACTCATAGGAATGCGAATTGCGTTTTCTGCGTGCTCTGCGATGAAGTCGCGCGGAAGCCCTGCTGTCTCTTTTCCAAACAAAAACATATCCTCATCCTGATATGCATGCTCTGTATAAATGTGTCCGCCTTTTGTCGTTGCAAGGAACAAACGATGCGTCCCGTCTCCGTATTCCTGCATGAACGCATCAAGGCTTTCATGCACTTTTAGCTTTACGAACGGCCAGTAATCCAGCCCTGCCCGTTTCAAGCTCTTGTCGTCTATTTTAAAGCCCAGAGGCTTTACCAAATGCAGAACCGTTCCCGTTGCTGCACAGGTTCTTGCGATATTCCCTGTATTGGGCGGTATTTCCGGTTCCACGAAAACAATATGTAGTGCCATTTCCTTCCTCTTTTCTGTCTTTTCTTTCCTTAAAAGTATTTACCCTTAAACTATCATATCAAAAATTTCAAAAAAAGAAAGACAAAATCGACGAAATGTTATATAATTCTCTCATTGCTATATTTTGTACGGAGGAAAATATATGAAAAAATTGAAAGTCGGCATTCTGGGATTCGGCACGGTCGGCGGCGGAACATACGAAATTTTGACGAAGAACCATGAGCTCATTCAAAGCCGCACGGGAGTCTCCATCGAGGTTGTGAAGGTTTTGAAGAGAAAACCTGCTTCCCCTGCGTATCTGTTTACGAATGACCCGGACGAAATCCTCAATGACCCGGATATTGATTTGGTTGTGGAAGTTTTAGGCGGAATTGAGCCTGCTTCTTCTTTTATGCTGAAAGCATTAAACAACGGCAAGCATGTCGTAACTGCAAACAAGGCGGCGGTTGCTGCAAACTACGAAGCGCTCACCGAAGCTGCGAAAAAGAATCAGGTAAAATTCCTGTTCGAAGCCAGCGTCGGCGGCGGAATCCCGGTTCTGACTGCGATTCAGAATCCGCTTCAGGGAAACAGCTTTCTTGAGGTTATGGGTATCGTAAACGGAACCACCAATTATATTTTAACGAAAATGACGGAAGATGGTGCAAGCTATGCAGATGTACTGAAGGATGCGCAGGAAAAAGGCTTCGCAGAAGCTGACCCGACCGCTGATGTAGAAGGTCTGGACGCAGCAAACAAGCTTTCGATTCTGATTGCACTTCTCTTTGATAAATACATCGCGCCTTCCGATATTCCGACCACCGGTATTTCGAAAATCACAGCAGATGACATCAAGGCTGCGGCGTCCGAAGGCTGCAAAATTAAGCTGATTGCGCATGCTTATCTTGAAGACGGCCAGGTGAAGGCAAGCGTTGCACCGGAGAAGCTTCCGCTTTCTCACCCGCTCAGCGGCGTAAGCAACGAGTTCAATGCAGTATACATCACCGGTGATATGGTCGGCGAGCTGATGTTTTATGGCAGAGGCGCAGGTGCACTCCCTACCGGCAGTGCCGTTGTCGGCGATATCATTGAAATTGCAAAAACAATTTAGTTCTACAGGAGGAAAAGAAAATGAGTTTATACAAGCAGTGGGTTGACCTTATGGAAGGTCAGACCGAAGAAACTTTTGAAGCGTTTTGGGAGGAATACAGCGGAACCGAAACGAAAATCTACACGCACATCTTAGAAAACAAAGATACGCACCTTGCCGGCAAGTTCAGCGATTTAACTGCACAGTTCGAAGCAAACCCTGTTATTTTCATGGGCTTCCTCGACGGCATCCAGACAAGCCTGAATAATCCGTTTGACCTCGAAAAAATCGATGAAGATTCCGAAATCGACCTCGACATCAATTTTGAAAAGCTTTTCTTCAACATGTTAAAAGCAGAAGCAGAATACCTCTACGGACTGCCACAATGGGAAAATATTCTTACCGAAGAAAAAATGATTGAAATCATCAAGGACTACAAGCGTTCCAAGACGGTTCACAAAGAAAAGGAACCGGGCAGAAACGACCCGTGTCCTTGCGGCAGCGGCAAGAAATATAAGAAATGCTGCGGCGCGAATAAATAAGCTGTCCAATAAAAAAGTTGTACTTTCAGGCAATGCTGCTTGAAGTACAACTTTTTCTTTTTATTCAATAAACATGGCGTCCCCATAACTGAAAAACCGATACTTCTCTTCCACCGCAATCCGATAAACTCTCAATATATCTTCGCGGTTATACAGCGCAGATATGAGCATGAGAAGCGTTGACTTCGGCAGGTGGAAGTTCGTAATCAGTGCGCCGATAATCTTGAATTCATATCCCGGGTAAATGAAAATCCCCGTTGAACCCTGCCCTGCCTTCACAAGGTATTTACCGCATTCTTCGTCATAAACGGCCGCGCTTTCGACGGTTCGGGTTGAAGTGGTTCCTACGGACACAATTCTGCCGCCGGCTTTAATTGTATCGTTGATGGTATTAGCCGTTTCTTCGTCGATAAAATATTCCTCGAAATGCATATGATGCTCTTCGATATTCTCAACCTTAACCGGACGGAAGGTTCCGATTCCCACATGAAGCGTTACATAAGCAAGCTTCACACCTTTTGCCTTTGCTTTTTCAAGCAGCTCCGGCGTAAAATGAAGTCCTGCGGTAGGCGCCGCAACAGAGCCCTCGTTTTTCGCATACACCGTCTGGTATCTGTCCTTATCCTCGGAATTGTTGTCGCGTTCAATGTACGGAGGAAGCGGCATCTTGCCAAGTTCTTCGAGCCGTTCAAGGAAAATCCCCTCGTACTCGAATTCCACGATTCGGGTTCCATCCTCACCATAATCCTTTACAACCGCACGAAACAGTTTATCATCGGAAAAGGAAACCGCATCTCCGGGTTTGAGTCTCTTCCCCGGTCTCACCATAGTTTCCCATGTATCGCCTTCGATTCGTTTAATCAGCAAAAACTCAATGTTCGCACCCGTTCCCTCTTTTCTGCCGTACAGTCTTGCCGGCAAAACCTTGGAGTTATTCAAAACAAGGCAGTCTCCCGCCTTCAGATAATCAAGAATATCATAAAAGTGCTTATGCTCCACTTCTCCCGAATCACGGTGAACAACCATAAGCCTTGAAAAATCCCTCTTTTCTGCCGGAGTCTGTGCAATCAGTTCCTGCGGCAGTTCGTAATCAAAATCATTAATGCGCATTCGTTATTCTTCGGTTTCCTCTTCTCCGCGCGGCTGAAGCCCCATGTGCTTATACCCCGCCGATGAAACCATTCTTCCTTTCTGTGTACGGTAAAGCAGCCCGGTCTGAATCAGATAAGGCTCGTAAACATCCTCAATCGTAACACGCTCTTCCCCGATGGAAGCGGCAATCGTATCGATTCCCACCGGACCTCCGTTAAAGCGTTCAATAATACCGCTGAGGATTTCCCTGTCCAGTCTTTCAAGACCAAGCTCATCTACACCGAGTGCTTCAAGTGCCTCGCATGTAATTTCCATATCTATTATACCATTTCCTTTTACCTGTGAAAAGTCCCTGATTCGTTTCAGCATGCGGTTTGCCACACGCGGTGTTCCGCGGGAACGCTTCGCCATTTCGGCAAGTGAATCCTCGTCTGCCGTCACACCCAGAATCCGTGCGGTTCTCCGTATAATCTCCGTAAGTTCTTCCACCGTATAAAGCTCAAACTTGCTGATAACCCCGAACCGGTCTCTGAGCGGAGCAGAAAGGCTTCCGGCTCTGGTCGTTGCCCCAATCAGTGTAAAACGCGCAAGATCCAGTCTGATTGAGCGGGCGGACGGCCCTTTGCCGATGATAATATCGAGCGCATAGTCCTCCATTGCGGAATACAGAACTTCTTCCACGGAGCGGTTTAGCCTGTGGATTTCATCGATAAACAGTACATCGTTTTCTTCCAGATTTGTCAGAATCGCAGCCAAATCACCGGCCCGCTCAATCGCAGGTCCCGATGTTATCTTGATGTTTACACCGAGCTCGTTTGCGATGATTCCTGCAAGCGTCGTCTTGCCAAGTCCCGGCGGACCGTAAAAAAGCACATGATCAAGCGGTTCTCCTCTGCGCCTTGCAGCTTCAATAAAAATCTTTAAGTTTTCTTTGACACCTTTCTGTCCTATGTAATCATCCAGATACTGCGGTCTGAGGCTCACTTCCTGCCTCGCTTCGCCCGGATTGATTCCGGCGGATGTAATTCTTTCGTTTTCCATTCGTTTTCCCCTTGGATTTTTTCGTTTGTCTATGTACCATTATACACCTTAAAAGAGATTTTTTAAGGCTTTTTTGATGTAGTCTTCGCAGGAAAGTCCCTCTTCCGGAACCTTTGATACGGCACCGAATGCTTCTGCCTTCGTATAGCCGAGTGCAGCAAGCGCGCTGATAGCCTCAGTTCTGGCATCGCCGGCCGCAGATTCGTCCGCATTCGCATAAACTGCGGCAGCCTGCGGTGCATCGCTGCGTTCAAAGCTTCCGATTTTATCTTTCAGCTCTAAAATCAGGCGTTCGGCAGTTTTCTTGCCCACGCCGTTTGCCTTGCTGACCGCCTTGACATCCTCAAACAAAATTGCCTGCCGGAGTTCATCGGTTGACATGGAGCCCATAATTGCCATAGCTGCTTTCGCTCCGATTCCGTTGACTGTAATCAGCAGACGGAACAGCTCCAGACTTTCTCTGTTGTGAAATCCATAAAGGCTGATGTCATCTTCTTTTACCATCATTGCGGTATAGACGAGAATTTCTTCTCCTTCGCCGTACCGATAGAGCGGCGAGCCTGCCGGAATATTGATTTCAAATCCCATGCCTGAACCGTTTTCAACGACAATGCCGTTTTCAAAAGTCATAGCATAGATTCCTTTTATGTATCGTATCATCCTTAAATTCCCTCCTTAATCCGAAGCGGCCGCTTGTGCCCTCCGCTGTGCCCGTGGCAGATTGCAGCAGCAACAGCATCCGCCGTATCATCAGGCTTCGGTACCTCATCCAGATTCAAAATTGCCTTAACCATCGCCTGCACCTGCTTCTTATCCGCCCTTCCGTATCCGACAAGCGCCTGTTTAATCTGCAGCGGCGTATACTCGCTGATTTTCACACCCTGTTTCGCGCAGGCAAGAACGGCAACGCCTCTTGCCTCACCGACCAGGATCGCCGTCTTTGCGTTGTTATTAAAAAACAATTCTTCAATTGAAGCCTCTTCCGGCTTATAGGTCTGTATAATCTCCGTCAGCCCGTCATATAGCGCGATGAGGCGTTCAGGCATTTCCATCTTGCTGTCGGTCAAAATCGAGCCGTATGTCACCACTTGAAAGCGATTTCCAATCATATCCAAAACCCCATAGCCCAAAATCGCATAGCCGGGGTCGATTCCCAAAATTCTCACTAAAAATCTCCTTGTTCGTGCTTTGTTCTTCGTAAATTATAACACGCAAACATTTGTTTGTCCACCTCTATTTTTCTATTGAAATTTCATGCTTTGTATGTTAGAATTTAGATAAAAAGTATGTATCTTTCACACCGAAAAAAATAGGGGGAGGCTGCTATGCGTTATTCACGACAAAATAAAATTGTTGAACTTATAAACAACTATGAGATTGATACACAGGAAAAACTGGTGACAATGCTCAGAGAATGCGGATATGAGGTTACCCAAGCCACGATTTCCAGGGATATAAAAGAGCTGCAACTCGTGAAAACCCTGACATCTTCAGGCAAGTATAAATATACGGTTCATAAATCTCAGGATTTGCCTGTGTCCGAACGTTTTGTCAAAATTTTCAGAGAAACCATTACATCGGTCAATGCGTCAGGCAATATTGTAGTCGTAAAAACCCTCTCAGGATGCGCAAATGCTGCAGGCGAAGCGATTGATACCTCGAATTTTGAGCATATCATTGGTTCCCTTGCCGGAGACAATACGCTCCTTCTCATTGCGGATTCTCCTGACAACGTGCCGAAAATTCTGGAGGATTTCGAGAATATGCTTCACTTGGGGGCTAAAATGGAATGATTACGCATATCAGCATTAAAAATTTTGCGATTATTGAAAATACAGATGTCGAGTTTGAAGACGGTCTGAATATCATAACCGGCGAAACGGGAAGCGGCAAATCGATTGCGGTTGAAGCGGTAAGTCTTGCTCTCGGCAGCCGCGCGGATACCTCCGCGATTCGAAACGGCACCGATAAAGCCGTTGTACAGCTTTTGGGTACTTTGGATGGGGAAGAAATCGTCATTACCCGTGAGGTTTCCGCTTCCGGAAAAAATCTCTGCAAACTCAATGGAGAAATTGTCACGCTGGCACAGCTGAATTCGGTCTCGCGCAGACTCGCCGACATTCACGGACAGTACGACAACCAGTCCCTGCTGAATCCCGAATATCACATCACGCTTTTAGACATGTATAAAAGTTCCGAATCTTCTTCTGCAAAAGCTGAAGTCGGAGAACTTTTTCATAAATATCAGAATTCGCGTCGCAGCCTTGCGTCGCTGCTTTCGTTGGAAAAAGAAAACGCGCGAAAAAAAGATTTCTATCGTTTTGAAGTTTCAGAAATTGAAAATGCAGCCCTCAGACCCGGTGAGGACAGCGAGCTGTCGCAGCGCATCTTTTTTCTTCAGAACAGCGAAAAGATTTTTGAAAATATAGAAAAGACTTATTCCCTTCTTCAGGATGAAACGCCTTCCGTTATAGACGGAATGGGAGCGTGTATGCGCGCGCTGGAAGAGATTGCTTCCTGCTCAGAGGAACTGAGTACAGCCTCACAGGAATTCAGCGATATTTACTATCGTTTGCAGGATTTGGCGGGAGATCTGAGGAACATACGCGAATCCGTCAACTTCTCACCTTCTGAGATGGATGCGGCAATTGCGCGCCTGAATCTCATCGACTCCTTAAAAAAGAAATATGGTTCCTCGATTGAGGAAATTTTGGAATATAAAGAGAATATCGCTTCTCAGCTGGATATTATCGAAAATTTCGATGGCGAAAAGAAAAAGCTTGAAACAGAGCTTGCATCGGCAAAAAGGGAATTTCTTACAGCTTGCAGCAGGCTTACCGAAATCAGAAAAAAAACAGCTTCCGAGCTGGAAGCGAAAATTACTGCGGAACTCGTTGACTTAAATTTTGCGGATGCCCGTCTTGAAATCGTGGTCTCTCCTCTTTCTGCTCCGACAGAAAACGGCATGGATAGTGTTGAAATTCTGATTTCCACAAACCGCGGCGAGCCGCTGAAGCCACTTGCGAAAACCGCTTCGGGCGGTGAAATGTCGCGTATTATGCTCGCATTTAAAAATATTATCAGTTCCTGCGATGGAATTCCGACTTTGATTTTTGATGAAATTGATGCCGGAATCAGCGGAATTACCGCCAGCATTGTCGGTCGGAAACTGAAGGAGATTGCTCGCCATCATCAGGTCATCTGCATTACGCACCTGCCGCAGATAGCGGCTTGCGCAGACAATAGTTACCGTATTTTTAAAGAAACGCGCGGCGAACAAACCTTTACTTCTATCCAAAAATTAAATGAAGAAGAAAAAATTTCAGAAATCGCCCGTCTGCTCGGCGGCGCAACCATCACGGATACTACGCTTACAAGTGCACGGGAATTGATTGAAAATTCGTAAAAAGTATCAAAATTTAGCCATAAAAAGCAAAACGGCCGGAATCGCACCTTCCCTTTCACGGGAATCAAGCATTCTGACCGTTTTGCTATATTGACTTCAATCTTACTTGTAATCCATTACTAAAAACATCGGTTTAATTGCTACGATTTCATCGTATTCTTCCTGCTCAACAACGACATCGGAATTCAGAGCCTTCAAATCACTCTTGAGAATCTTAAGTGCCTCCGGAATGGTTTTTGCACGCCCTTCTTTCAAAATGTCCTGCATTCTTTTGAGTACAATCGGGTGCGCATAATGCGCCGGTACCGGAAAATCCGGATACTCTCTGATGTATTCTTGCATCTGTCTGATGGATTTTGCAAGCTGCTCTTCGATATACCTCCTGTTGTTCTTGGAAGTCGGAAGAACATTGGCTCCGGCAAACAGGAAAACGGCTGCAAGCCCGAACAATAGAAAATACATTCCGAAACCCGCATGTGTCACCAGTGCATAGATTCCATAAGCAAATGCTCCTGCACCCATAACCACGATTGCAAGCGCGACCCATTTATACGCCGGATTGCTTCGATCGTATACGCGCTTTTTCTTTGCTGACTGGCTTAAATCCATGTAATATTCGGATTTCTTCTTCAGATACTGTTCTGCTTGTTCAAGCTGCAAAAGAGACTCTTTCGCTTCTTCGGGCACATCCTTTTCTTTCTGCTTCTCCGCCAGCCATCTTTCTTTCTCTGCCAGCTTTCTTTCGGCTTCCCGGCTGTGCACCGGGATGTCCGGAAATTCCTCCTCGATGTATGCAAGGAATCTGTCTACATCTTCTTCATGCTTAAAATTGCACTGCTTCTCATGTCCGTTTTCGTATACTACCACAAGATAGGATAACGTTGCAAACGCGCCTTTTCCGGTGAATCCGCCTTTGCTCATGGCAATTCTCTTAAAGACTCTTTTTACGGAGGCAATCGGTATGTAATACCTTCGGTCGATATAAAAGCTGTTTAAATAAACTGCTTTCCTTCCAATCCCGCAAGGCCCGATTTTCTTTGCTTCTTTTTTATCTTTTATCAGTTCTTCATCAGGGATGGATACACTGCCCAGTCTTTGTGGTTTCATCCTATCACCCTCTCATTTCTGTCTGTATACGATAACTCTCGTTTTCTTCTATGCTTTCATAGGCTTTCTCGTTGCGTGAAGAAAGATTCCAAGGAATACTACCGCAAGGATAATTCCAACCGGATAAGCGATTGTTGTAGAAAGTCCAAGACACTCGTCTGCACAGAAGAAATAGGTCATGGAAACGGCACTCATAAAGGTTGCAGGTACCGCTGTAATCCAGTAATTCTTCTTTTCACGGAACAAATACATACTTGCTGTCCACAGAACGATCATCGCTAATGTCTGGTTTGTCCAGCTGAAGTATCTCCATACGACTGCGTAATCCAAATGCCCTACAAATGCACCGACTGCCAAAAGCGGTACACACAGCATAAGTCTCTTCTTCATGTCATTCTGATTAATGCCAAACCAGTCTGCCAAAGTCAGACGCGCACTACGGAATGCGGTATCGCCGGAAGTGATTGGACATACGATAACTCCAATCATTGCAAGAGCAACACCGACACTGCCCATTGTCTTGATACATACATCATAGATAGCAGCCGACTGTCCGTTTGCCAAAATCTCACTCAATCCTGTGTTAAGTCCGCCGGTTACTTCATACAGTGCACATCCTGCAGCTGCCCAAATCAGTGCAATTATGCCTTCTGCAACCATAGCGCCGTAGAATACGAAATGCCCCTGTTTTTCAGATTTCATACAACGTGCCATCAGCGGCGACTGTGTCGAATGGAATCCGGAAATCGCTCCACAGGCAACGGTGATGAACATAAAGCTCCAAACCGGTCTTCCGTCCGGATGCATATTGGTAAAGTTGCTCCAAATCTCCGGAATTGTATAATCGGCATTTGTAAAAATACCAAAGATAACGCCGACCGCCATAACAATCAAACAGATACCAAAGAGCGGGTAAATACGCCCGATAATCTTGTCGATGGAAAGAAATGTTGCGATAAAGTAGTATGCAAGGATAATCCAAAGCCATACTTCCGCATTTGCCATAACCCCTTTCACTCCGCTGTTGCCAAGCAAGGTAACAATCAGACCCGCAGGACCTACCGCAAATACCGTACCTACCATAACAAGAAGTACTACACTAAATACACGCATAACATTCTTCATTGTGTTTCCCAGATAAATGCCGCATACTTCAGAAATGGATGCCCCATCGTTTCTTTCAGAAAGCATACCAGAGAAGTAGTCGTGCACACCGCCTGCGAAAATCGTACCAAAGGTAATCCAAAGGAATACAATCGGTCCCCACAATGCGCCCTGCAGTGCTCCGAAAATAGGACCAAGTCCTGCAATATTCAGCAGTTGTACCAAGAACAATTTCCACTTCGGCATTACTACATAATCAACACCGTCATTAATCCGAACCGCCGGTGTCTCTCTGTCATCCGGTGCAAAAGTGTTCTCAACTACTTTACCATAAACGAAATAGCCTCCGATAAGGAGTGCCAAGCAAATGATAAAACTAATCATAATAACGCCTCCTATATTCCGTCTGCATTAATGAATGCTCTCTAATTTCACCTTCATTATAGTATTTCGGACAAAAAAATCAATATTTTTTTATGTATTTTTGTGTTTTTTTGCAAATTTTGTGCCGGATATGACGAATCAGGCAACCGGTATGTATGCGTCCGATTGCCTGAGTTCTGATTTGGAGTGTTTTTAAATTATAGGTTGAATGGCAATGTCTGCCTATTCTTTATGATTTTTTCTTGATACGGCGAAAAGTCCTGCACCTGCGCCGATGCATATGAGAATCCAGATAAGAGGCATCATTTCATCACCGGTCTTTGGTGTACCGTCGTCTGGACGCTGCGGGAATTTGCCGTCTGAGTCTCTGTCCCTGTCTCCCGGCTTAGTCGGCGGCTTGCCGTCGTTGTCGCGGCCGGGTTTATCCGGTTTGTCGGGTTTATCGGGCTTATCGGGATTGTCCGGGTTTTCCGGTGTCTGTGGTTTCAGCGTATTGGTTATCGTGTTTCCGCTTACGGATGAAGCATATCCCTCCGGTACGAAAACTTCCTCTGCCGAATATTTATATCCCGACGGCAGATATTTCCACGTATGTGACCAGCTTCCCGCCTGAAGCACCACGGTTGCGTCGGCTCCCGTGTACGGATTTCCGTTCTGAAGCAGGCGGACATAAATCTGTTCCGGGCGCTTGCCTGAGACATTATCATTATCCTGCCATACTTTGTTTACGGTATAGGATACGGTCTCCGGCGGCGGCGAATAAGGCTTCGCCTCATTTTTCGGTGTAACGGTCACATCGTATTGCCAAGCACTTTCCGCGCTGACCTGATAAGGCAGCGATACCAAAAATGCTTTCTGCAGATACACTCTGTATCCTGAAACTCTGACTTCCGGTTTCACCGGCGCGACCAGATACAGGCCGGTTTCAAGATTGGAAAGCGCTGCACTTCCGCTATCTCCGGTTTTGATTTTTTCCGGCTGTCTGACAGTCCCGGGATTGGCTTTCGCATAGGCAAGCAATGCGTCGGCCGCATCCTGATATTCGCCTGCGGAAAGTTTGTTCACCTTTACATCCGATGCCGCAAATCCGTCGGTCAAAACGAATTTCACACCGGTTGTCACTCTTGCCACGCGCCAAACCTCAAGCTCGACATCCGCAAGGGGCTTCACCTCTTCCTTCACGCTGTAGGTTTCGCTGACGGTCAAACTTGCCTTCCGGTCAATTTGTATTCCGTGTGAGGCAAATGCCTGCCGCGGAAAAAATGTTATCAGAAGTGCAATACACAGTATCAGCACTTCCGGACGATATACACATCGTATTTTTTTCATGCTATCATCTCCCCCAAAAACTACACTTTGCTTTTCTTCGTTTTTCTCATGATAATTATTATCGCAGCCGTTGTTCCCAGCACTATCCCTGCCGTCATTATCTCATAAATATGTATCCTCAGATAATTCAGCAGTCCGAAATGAAGCTGATTCTCCGGCTTGTCCGTGCGTTCTGCCCGCACCAGCAGTCTGTGACTGTTGACGGCATACGGCGTGCAGGTAACAAGGGTCACATAGTCCTTCCCCTTTACAATCCTTAAATCCTCTGTGTTTTCGGGCTCCACGACTTCAATTTGAACAACCCGGTAATAGAGTATCTTATCCAAAATGTACAGTGAAAAGATGTCCTCTTCTTCCAGACGATCCAAATCCGTGAAAAGTTTGGCGCTCGGAAGCCCCCGATGTGCCGAGATTACGGCATGAGAACTTTTGCCTCCCACCGGAAGCGATGTTCCCGGCAAATGCCCTGCCGCATTTACCAGGTCTTCATCGGCGGTTCCGTGCACAATCGGAAGTCTTACCCGTATTTTCGGAATTTCAATATATCCCATAATCCCGCTGCCGTTCAGGTTGAGAAGGTTTTCATAGTCACTGCCCGGCGTTTGTGCCCTGCTGCCCGCAAAAGGATCATTCAGTATTTTTTGCCCGGAGATATGGCGGTTGTATTCCCGCGCTTTGCTCCATTCCTCCTCCAAAACCTGTTTGGTCGTTTCTTCAACTGCGCTTTTGTAATCATTAATCATTTGTTTCTGCATCTGCCTGTGCTGCAAGTTGCTAACCAGCGGATAAGCGCCGATTAGCAATGCAGCTGTCAGCAACAAAACAATAGGAAGAATGCTTGTTTTTTTCTTCATACTATTCGCGGAACCGTCTTATTCATTGCGTCTTCTGTACAGCATTACGCATGCCGCTGCCGCTGCCAGTACCGCGATAAGTCCGAAGATGGCAGTACCGATACCGCCCGTTTGAGGAAGTGCATATTTCGGTGAGTTTGCAATATTCTTGACATAGTATGCATCGCCGTATGAACCTACGGAAATTTCTGCGTCCTGAATCACTTTTCCCGTAAGTTCTCCTCCCGTTTTATCGGCAGTAATTGTTATTGAAATGTTTTTATCGATGATATGGTAATCACTCGGCGCCTTTACTTCTGTCAAGGTATAGCTTCCTTCACCAAGACCTTCGATAATGAGTTTGCCGCCTGCGATTGTCGTTACTGTCTCGAATGTATTCTCCGGCTGCGCATCCGCAACGATTGCGGTATAAATATTATCTGTTTCATCTTTTACCTTGAAATATACAGTCTTACCCTCTGCTGTTTTCATGCTGAATTCAGCTCCCGAAAGTTTTACGCTCGGGTCACCGAGTTCATACTTGGTAATGTCAAGTCCGAATGTGTATACAACGGTTTTGTCTCCCGGCGGTTCTTTCGACGGGTATTTTCCGCTACCATCGACTTTTGATGTGTCGTGAGAATAAGCAAGTCTCGCTTCGTTCGGATTTCCCTCACCTCCGATTACAGCATCTTCATTCAGCTCTGCATTATATGTAATCCTGATGCTCTTATAATCTTTTATCTTCGCATAGTTAAAATCCATCACAATGGTGGTTTCTCCGTTTTCATCAACAGTCACAGTTGGTGTGGCAACATCCCCTGTCAGCGGATTATCAATCGTTGTGCCTGCTCCGCCGGCTTCACCGATGCCGTAGACCGCGAAGTCATCCTTATAGGTCAGGCCTTTGCTCATGGTATCGGTGATTTTAAATACAACCTTATCGTATTCAATGTCAGCTTTGTATTCAGGTACAAGTGTTGTCAGCTGATATTTAATGATGTCGCCGATGGATGCGCTTGTCGTATCAACAAGCTGAGTTCCTTCCAGGATTTTCTTTTCAATCCCCGGACTGGAGCTTTTCGCTGCTGCGGTAACATCATATGTATAGGTTACCTTTTCTTCTCCCGGAGTCTCGGATACCTGCGGCACCAAAACAAGCATCGGATTGTAAATCGTAAAGTCTCCTTCAGCTGCCGTCATTGCGATATAGTAGAATCCGAGGTCTGCAGGGGTAATCGTAAGGCTATTCTGCCCCGCTTCCACCGTTTGGGAATACTCCGCCTGCGGAACCGTCGCTGCTGCCGTGATACATTTCTGTGCTGCCGCAAGAACTGCAGAGCCCGGCTTTTCCGCGAAAGAAAATACATTCTTTACACCAAGTTCGTCGAAGACAGCCTGATATTTCGGCGAATTCAGCTGGTTGTAAAAATGTGTATTGCTCGCGTTCGTTTCAAGTTTTACCAGTCTGTATGCATTTACCGTCGTGCCCTCCTTAAGACCCGTTACGGTAATGCTCCCTGAATCCTGCAGAGTTGCAGCCGGTGGTGTGCTTCCGCTATCCCCCGGATCTGCCAATGGATTTCCTGTACCTTCTTCATCTTCGACTCCCGGCGTACCTGCAGGAGCTTTCGCAGGCGCGTTTTTAACCGGAGCTTTCACGGGTTTCGCCTTTACCACGGCATCCGCGGAAGCTTCCTCCGTCAGATACTTCAGCCCATCAAGCGGACTCATCGGTACAGATTCGGCTGCAGATGCGATTTGCATGGTGCCAACCAGCAGCATACAGCTCAAAAAAACTGCCAATAGTTTCTTCATTTTCTTTTCCTCCCTTAAATGTTCTTTTTTAAGTTAAATATATTATTTTTCTGCTTTTTCGCGTCTTCTGCGATACAGACAAACAACCGCCGCCGCTGCCGAAAGAAGTGAGAATCCGGCAAACATCATAGTGCCTGTTCCTCCCGTTTCCGGCATGACGATATCATGCTCGATAATGCGGTTTATGTATACAACCTCATGGCTTGTATCACCTGTTACGGTAAAATCAATCGTACCGATCTCTTTCTCGGAATTTTCATCAAGCCGAACCGAGACCGTATATCCTTCTGCGTCTGCTTCCGTGATTCGAATCTTCGCGCCAGTATCTACATCTTCAAATACCGCCTTTTGAGCTCCTGTCAGAGAGAACCTGCCCTCGGCATCTGTTGCAAAGTCTATTCCTTCATCGCTTAACACCGGTTCCCATCCGCCGATGATTTCCCGGTACAGTCTGTACGACATACCGGAAAACGGTTCATATACAGTGAAAGGTCTTCCGTCCTCATCCGTCTCCGTAACTTCCTGCAGCGCAGTAAAGGTAAAGACATCCGAGGTGTTTCCGCCCTGGTTGTTTTTATACACGCTGAATCCGCCGGTCTTATGGACATTCACAAAATCCGCATGATTTACGGAATAGCTGCCCTCTTCAGGCATTCCATCCTTGGTAATTGTTCCCGATTGCGTTGGCTTATCACATTTATAATCCGGATGCATGGTTTCTGTTACCGTGTACTTAGCTCCCGGATTGAGACCGGAAATAAGAATTTTTCCGCCGCCGGTCATAGTGAACACACCGTTCTCTGCTTTATATGTTCCCGGAAGCAAGGTTCCTTCTTCCGTAAAGACCTGATAAGCCCCTTCATACAGTTTTCCTTCAATCGTCACATTAAATGTAAACAAATCAGTTGGGCTTCCGCCTTCCCGGATCTTTTTAATCTCAAGGAGTCCCTTTTCCGTATAAAGATTGCTGAAGTCGATTCTTTGAAGACCATCGAACATGATTCCTTCTGCACTGCCCTCATTGACTGTGATCTCCGGTTCTTCTCCACCTTCTGCATAGGTAGATGTGGTAGGAATCCGCTTCGTGTAGCCTGGCTTACTGCACTCCGTCAAAGTATACGTGCTTCCCACCGGAAGTTTCACGCTTGCCTGCTGACCGCCTTTCAAAGAAATAACACCGTTTATTGTACTTAATGTTCGTGCATCTCCATCTGCGTCAGTATCTGTCAGCGTATATTCACCGCTGTAGGCTTTTCCATTTACTTTCAGCTCGAATTCAAAGGAATCTTCCCGGTTTCCGCCAATGTTGCTCTTGCTGAATATCAAGGCTTTTTCAATCTTGTCATTGACGAAGGTTTCAATATTCTTGTTTTCACCTTCCTCGATGAATCCCGCAGCATATAATCTCTGTTCATCATAATCTGTGCGGTCTTTTTCGGTAATCTCATATTTCGCGCCAATCGGTATTCCCGTGATTTCAGCCTGCTGTCCGCCTTTCAGCTTCAACCATCCGCCCGAGGCTGTAGCGGTTGTTGTATTTCCTGCGGTATCTTTGACAGTGTAGCTTCCCGTGTATTCGGCTTCATTCAGTGTAACCTTGAAGTGGAATATATCGCTTGGTTCTCCACCGTTTTGGACTTTCTTAATGGTAAGTCCTGCTCTCTTTCTAGTATTTACAAATGTCGCCAAATTACCAAGTTCCGTGATTTTACCTTCATCCCCGGCTTTGCTTTTCAAAGTGTACTTGTCGTGAGCAATTTCCTCAATCTTATATTCCGAGCCTACCGGAATGTCCTTCATTACCGCCAGCTGATTTGCCTTAATCTGAACGATGCCGTCGCTGATCTGGATGTCTCCGCCGGTTTTGCCATCCTGCTGGATGCTGTAGGTTCCTACATACGGTGTATAGTCCGTTTCTCCCGGCATCTTTATAGTTACCAGGAATTTAAACTCATCGTTTGCATCCTTTTCCTCTGCGCCAACTGTCGTCTTGCTGATGGACAATCCGGTGTTCTTGATCGTGTTCTCGAATTTGACATCCGTCCACGCTTTAATCGTCCCGCTTGCGTTGTTCGTTGTACATGTGCTTACATAGTTTGAATCTTCAACCTCTTCCACATAGTAGGTCGTGTTTGGCACAATACCATCTATCTTTGCACGCTGATCGTGCTTCAGTTTGATTACCCCATCTGTGGTCGTTTTCGCTGTCCAAACTGCATCCTTGCTGTTTGCAGGTTGAATTATATTATACGAACCGCTGTATGGCTTTTCGTTCAGGTAGACCTTAAAGGAAAACTCATCGTCCTTGTCGCCACCAACATTGGTTTTGTAGATGTTGAGGGCTACAAGCGTCCCGGCAGGCACCGTATTGGTAATTGTTACATTTTTGGTTCCGTTTATTTTTATTGTGCCTGTTGCTTTTGTTCCGTCAAATGAATCAAACCCGTCTCCCGACTTCGTGTAAATGCCGGTATTATCTTTTTCTGTTATGCGGAATTGTGTGTTCAGCAAAATATTCTTGATTGTTAATTTTTCGTCCGCGCGTATGTCCACCAAGCCGCCGCTGACGGCAAAGGTTCCTCTGCTACTGAGGCTTGATGTCACATCACCCGCATACGGTTCCCATTTTTTGTTAGTGCTATCATACCTTTCTATCATCAATGCAAAGGTCTGATCGTCTGCCTTTACTCCGGACAGCTTCTTTGTTATGTCCAGCCTTCCATAGGCATAGCCCCGGGTGTTGGTGACAGTGAGTACCATTTTATTCATCTGATTTCTTATGTATTCATGACCATCCTTTGAAAATGCGTTTTCGGCATAATAACCACTGTTCCATCTTTTTTGATTTTCACGATCTGTAACTGTACCGCTTTTGGTCATGCTTTCAAATGTTGCGGTCATACCTGATGGTATGTTGACTTCACCAAAGGATGTAGCTACCAAATGCCTATATCTTTTGCTCTGTGGGGTCATATCATAATGTCTGCAATTTTCGTCAGATCTATCTCCACTATCTCCATCATTTAGACCACTGGTTCCGAAGTCCCAGTTTATAACCGGAATCAGTATTGTTTCATACGGGTATATTGTGAAATTCATTCCCTTATCGTTTTTTGTAGGAGTTATATCAGACAATGCGCCGGTCTTTAAATTCATTTTCTTTATGCCTTCATAGCGCTTATTGTAGCCAATCTTGCATGTGACCGTATATTGTCTGTTATAATCTGCTGCATCGTCGGAAACTACTACCTTCCTGAGTGTCACATACCCGTCTTTCGTGTTATAACCGTTTATATATTTCACTTCTGTGGTCTTTTCCAGTGTTCCTTTAAAGTTATCAGGAACAACGCAGGTATAAGTATCCGGAACATCTATTTCGCGAACCTCGTATTTCGTGCCGGAAGGTATGCCCTCAATCAGTGCATATTGACCGTGCTTGATCTTAATATTCCCGTCGGTAATTGTCTTTGTACTGTATGTACCGTTTGCATTGTACAATTTGTAACTAAACTTTGCCTGCTTCTTACCGTCCAGGTACAGATTGAACTTAAATTCGGTCGTATCACTGCTTTTGTTTCTGACAGTCTTGGAAATCTTTAAATTTACGCTGTTCTTTAATTTGTTTGTAATTTTTGCTTCGCCGTTGCCGTCTCCGATTTTACCTGTCTTTGGTGCTACCGTTACAAATTTGGATGGTGTTTCGATTTCGGTGATCTTATAGCTTGATCCTTTAACCAATCCTTCAAAATGTGCTGCTGCCTTCGGGCTGAGCACGAATATTCCGTCAGTAGTATTCTTTTTCTCGCTCTTTTGCGGAGATTCTTTGAGGTTAGGATAATATGTATATTCACCCATGTATGCTTTTCCATCGACTTCGAGTTTGAAGCGGAAGTTTGTATCATCCAGCAATTCAGGAAAAGCTCCTGTAATGTTTATTTCCTTCGACACTACCAATCCTTGTGTCTGCAATGTGTTGGTATAGGTAACCTCGCCAATCGCGTTGCTGATTGTTCCGCTTGATTTTAACCCGGAAACGCTAATACCGCTGCTTGCGGTTACGGAAGGCTTGTAATTTGAATAAGTTTTTTCTGTTATTTCAAACTTCTGACCGATACCGGCTTCAATAACCGCGGTTTCGCCGCCTTTGATTTGAATCAATCCGTTCGTAGCTTTTCTGGATTCAGCATTGACCGTGTAATATCCGGAATAGGCTTTTCCGTCTATCTTCACATTAAAATCAAAGAGGTCGCTGCGATGAATGCTGTTGCCGTCATACACTTTTTTGATTCGCACATATCCTGAATCCTTCGTATTCGTACAGGTTACAACATTCTGTTTCGCATCTGCGGCAATTGTTCCCATTCCCTTGGTGATATGGGATGTGAATCCATCCGCCTTTTCTTCGCGCACAATATAAAACTGTCCGTCCTCAAGCCCCTCGATGACTGCTTTCTGCCCATGCTTAAGAACGATGCGCCCCTTTGCATCAGTGGTCTTGTCTGTGCTTGTGCCATCAGCCGCTGTCAGTTTATACTTTCCTTCATACATTCTGCCTTCGATGATTGCAGTGAAATAAAAGTCTTTTGTTAAATCTGCAGTCGTTCCGTTCACGACCTGCTTCTGAATCGTGAGGCTTGTCAGCTTCGGATTGCTTACAGTGTAGGACAGCTGCTCTGTTTCATTCAGTGCTTCATATGTCAGATTTGTCTTGTCTTCACCTGCATTTATGATCGTCTGCCAGTTCTGGTTTATATAGCCATTTGGTGCTTTTACTTCGCGAATCTTGTAATTTCCGTAATAATTAATGCGGTATAATTTGCTGTCTGCTCCCGAAATCGGACTTTTGAAGGCTACAATACCTTTTGCATCACTTGTTACCGTAATGCCTGCCTCCGGCAGCCCTGTTCCGATCAGGCAGAATTGTGCACCTTGTAAAGGTTTCAAAGTGCTGCCTTCATATTTTTTGATTTCAATGTTTCTGACACGCACAAGACCTGCATCATAAGTCAGGTCATATCCGCCTTCCCTTGTCCTTATCTGTGCAGCTTGGCTTTCCGGAGCAGGATTCAGATAGAACAGCTCCGTTCTGCATGTCTTTACGTCCGCATTGCTGTCTTTTTCTCTGTCCTTATCTGCATAAGCCGCATCGCCGATTGTCTTTGGTGCTTCGGGCTTCCCAGGCTCACCAAGTTTATTGTCTTTCCATGCATCTGATCCGCCTGCATAAGCATCTGTCAGACAAGTGCCCTTCGGAATTACGAATTCAGCTTGGTACTGATAATAGTATCCCTCAAATTTACCGTCCTTAACATACGACGGGAAGAGATTGTCGAAGTAGTATCTGCCGCCTGCGTCTGTCTCTGTCAATAGGGTGTCTTTAAGCTTTCCGTTCTCGTAAACATGTAACCTTACAGGAATTCCGGAAACCATCTTTTCGTTTCCTGTATATAGTCCGTCCATATCTTCATCCAAGAACACCTTACCGCCCATGCCGACGAGCTTCGTATGGTAAATGGTATGTACCGTGTTGCTGATAAGAAGTACATTTGTTTTGTCTGCGAAATTATAATATACACTTGCATTGTTAGAAGCGAATTTTCCGGCATATTCTCCCGATGCCGGGGCTGTCATCTTAAGCTCTAAGCTTATATATTCGCCCTCTTTTAATGTCTCCTCACCAAAATCAAAGCCAATCGCTGTTACTCCTTCTATGAAGCTTCCGTCCTTCTTCCACTTACCTCCGAATGCTGAGGCGTCTCCTCTTAAACTTTGATCAAAGCTTCCTTCTGCCGTATAAATAACAGGATTAAGCTTAGTCTTTTTACCGTTTGTTGATACTTTAAAGAAATCATAAGACTGCGGAACCGGTGTCCATTCCGATTCGCGATCCTTATCCGGGTTATTCGGGCTTGTGCCATCGCCCTTATCGTTCGGCTGCGGTAATAAATCCGCGAGTCTTATATTGCTCACTGGCGTACTCCCTGTATTCTGCAGGATGACTTTAAAGTTTACCATTCCGCCCGGCGTGGTATTTGACAAGAAATTCTGGTATCCGTTATTCTTGTCAAGTTCTCCCTGGACAAACTTGCGGATGGTTAAACCTTCATTGCGTTCAATGGTATTATCGGCTTTTGCCGTAATATACCCGTACGCATTTTTCTTTAAATTTTTAATGATTGCTTGATATGTCTTGTTTAATGCCGGCCAATTTCCGTTTGAATCTTTGAAGCTCGCCGCATCGTCATTACCGGAAACTGCATAACCCTTTATCGCTGAGGATGCTGCTGCTTCATTGCGGATTAGTTCGTCTATGCTTACTGCATCGTCTTTTACTTTGGTTAAGAAGCTTACAGTGATGCTCTCATTCTTCTTTAATGCGCCATCAAAGAAGAGAACTGCTGCGGTATCTCCGTCGATTGTCTTCATGCCGCTTCCGGCTGCCAGCTTGATGCCGGATGGCATGGTAATATCGAAATATTTCTCGTACTGACCCTGCGAAACAGTTTTCACTTCATCCGGCAGGAGGTCAAGGATGATTGGATTACGCAGCGGATTTTTTTCACCCGTTGATACATTCGTCAAGGTAATTGTATATCGAATCTGATCTCCTGCTTTTGCAATATCTCCGGAATTTCCTGGTGCAGGCAAAAGCTTTGCTGACTTCTGAATATGTGCCTGTGGATATAAATCGGTCGGATTCAAATTAACGATTGCCTC
This sequence comes from uncultured Clostridia bacterium, assembly GCA_934233735.1. GTDB lineage: Bacteria > Bacillota > Clostridia > Peptostreptococcales > Anaerovoracaceae > CAG-238. The sequence continues at coordinate 53,514 of CAKQGQ010000004.1, forward strand.
TTTAATCTCCTTGGAACTGTAATAAGTCAGCTCGCCTTTTTCGTTGTGAATGCCGTATTGGAAATTGTAGCTGCCTGTATTTTTTACGCTGATAATCTCTTTTTCCGTTTTCAGAATATCCCGTTTATACAATTTCGCGTTTACCGTAACTTCTCCGCCGGTGAATCCGTTCTTGATGCTCTTGTCATCATATTTGATGCGGAATGCCGTTGCTTTCTCGCCTGCTTTGCCAAGTGTAACGGTTGTCTGCTGCGCAGATAATTTCACACTTGCGGCATGTTTCCATTCCTTGCTTCCTGCGATGCGATATTCCACGTTCGCATCTACAAAGCCTCTCTTTGTATCCTCGGCCTTATTGATAACCAGAGATGTAAATGCATAGTCATCTTTCGTAAGCTCAATTTCATCTCCATTTCCATTCTGACCCTCAAAATAAGCCAGTCCGCTGTCTTCAAACACCGCATTTTTATATACAACACCGTTCTCGACATTTTTCAGTCTGAGACCATCAATTTGATAGGATACGGACAAGAATTCTCCCGTATCGCCAAGCAGGCTGCCTTTGATTTTGCCGTTTGCAGGGTTTAGAACCTTCTTATTCATTGCATTCGAAACTCGCGACTTATAGTAGTCGATTTTTCGGTTTTTGAAATCTACCAAGATGCCATAATGTCCGGTGCCTGATATTTCCTTAATTGTAGGCTCTATAGGAAAAAACTTTCGCTCTCCCGTATTGGAATATCCCGGCGGAGCTTTTTTTTCTACAATTACATAATTCCCTACAGGAAGCCACGCACCTTTATATCTTTCGTATCCTCTGTTGCTTGCATAGATGTGCACCCGTTCCAATTCGCTCAGGTTGGCATCTGCGGACTTGCCCGGCGGCACACGATAAATTGAAAACTCACCGCTATCCTTTTTAACATATGTACCGGTTCTCGCATCTTTTTTTCCAAGCCATACTTCTTGCTTCGGCAGATTATAGAATGTGAACTTATAGTTTTGTACCTCTGTCACTGTTTTGGGCATCGTAATCGGACCATAAAGCGTCCAGCCGTCTATGGTTGTCTGTTCTTTCAGAGCATATGTACCTGCTTGTGTGCCGTCACCTGCTCTCAGCCGGTGTGTACTCTCACTCTCAAGCCACTTGTGTTTTACTTCGTAAAAGTCAAGTTTGTTTCTTCCTTTGCTTTTCTTTATTTCGGCGATGGCATAGGTTTTGCCGAATTCCGTGCGGAATGTAGCTCCGGATTCGGTAATATAAGTACCGTCAATACTTGTGTTCTTTTCTGTGACCTTTTCCCATTTCTTCGTGCTTTCATTCCATTCATAGAGCCGCACTGCACTGCCTTCTACATAGGTTCCTCTTTTATTCGCTGTGGTCATGTCTTCTGTCTGTGCATAGCTCCGATTCGACACAGCAACTGTAATATTGCAGGTTGCCGGTTTCGGGTTGTTCTTGAGAACAAGTACATTTCTTTCGTCAATCGTGCCGCCGTTGACTGTCGTGCTCACAATGCGGTCGCTTGCCTTGGCCGGAAGGTCGTAACCGATTGGCGGCGTGATTTCTTCTACATACAGTTTAATATCTTTACCTAGCAAGTCATATGGAATCCACCCGACCATGGTTGTCGTATCGTCTCCGTATGCCGGAACAAGTTTCCCGTTTCTGCCTTGTACCAGATAGGTTCTTTCTTTCGGTTCATACTTGTATTTGCTGAATATATTATATTCTACGCCGTTATAGGTCTTTGTCTTATAACTTTTGTCCTTTTCGCTCTTATTTGTTTTATAGCAATAAACTCCAAGGTATACTCGCTTTGCTTCAGAGCTGGTTGGCGACAGCCCCCTAGATCCGTCAACATCATTTTCTATGTAATAAACATTAAACTCTGCGCCTTCATAAATCTGCTTGCCTGACGTCGCGTCTACTTTCTTGAATGTCAGCCCTACAAGCGGAGTTTCCCCATACAGCGAGTTATTGAAAAATACAAGCTGCGCTTTTTGTATCATTTTGGCCTTGTTTGCCTCAATGCCGGATTTGCCGAGAAGGCTTTGGTCGAAAACCGGTTTGGTAACTTGTATATCCTGCCGGATGCCGTCTTTCGGAAGATAATACTGCGGACCTGTCGCGGTTTCCACGAACGCGTACCATCCCGGCTCGACATCCGTAAAGAAGGCATATGCCTTATTGTTTGTTGCAATATTTTTCTTATATGCTTGTGCAGGCAGGGCTGCACCCTTACCGCTGATTTTATATACATCAAATCGCGCTTCAGGAACCACATACTGTCCTGAACCGAGTTTTTTGAGTGACATATTGCACATGCCGGAGAAATTGTGAATAACATCGTAGTTTGTTGTGTAACCCTGTTCTTTCTTCCAGTCAATTTTTCCATCTGCGTCCGGCTTTGGAAGATTATAGTTGTCATCATAGACTTCTACCGTAAATGCTCCCATGCAGTATTTGCCGTCCACCATTTGGTGATTCTGCGCCCACGGAGTATACTTGCCCTTATCATATCCACTTGTATTGGCTACCACATAATATTTGCCTGCCGGAAGACGTTTCTTAATAATACCGTTTTGATCTGCTGTCAGTGTTACATCCTTACCGTTTTCCTGATATCTGACAATCTTTCCATCTTTTTCATAATACAAATCCAGCTTGTACCCTGCATATGCGGTGGATACCGGCTTAATCTGATTCGAAGGCAGCAGATAATTAATTTCCCGTTCAGACATACCTTCCAAATCCCACTTGATTACGCCAAGATACAGCATGCCGGTGTTCGGCGCGTTGACAATCGGGTTTTCGGCAGTTCCGTAATATTTGCCGTCACTTGCTTTGAAGCCTTCGAATTTCGCGAAATCCGCAACGACTTTTACCTCATAGATTTTCTCATTTGGCTCGTAGCCGTACGGCGTAATTTCCTTTGCATAATAAGTACCTATAGGAATCTTGTTCAGATATCCGTTTCCGTTGTTTCCCGTTACAATCGTATAATCCGCTTTCTTTGAAGAGTCGGTGACATCTGCCTTTTTCTTATATAGCTCAAATGTGATTCCGGCGAACGGCAGCTCTGTGCCCTTGTTCGTCTTTCTCACCTTCTGTACGGCGATAGTGCCAAAATTCTGGTTTACATTTGTAAACTCGATCGTCGCCGTGCCGCCGCTTCTTGGAACGGTCACCTGCATCGGATTATATTTCGCAGCGAAACCTTTGATTGCACCGGTTTCTTTGACATAGTAAGTTCCCGCAGGCATGTAGCCAAAGACCGCATTACCGCGAGATGTAACATATGCTTCGACAGCATCCTTACCCTCTACTGTCTTTGCAATTTTCGTGCAGGCGCGGTCCGTATAAAGCGTAAATTTCAATTCAGAGGACATCTGAAATTCCTTTGCCGCTGCTTCATTATAAGCGCGTTTTACTTCTTTGCCGTCTTGTGGATAGACAATATATTTATTAAGAACAATCTGCCCAATGCCTTTTCGAATGACATAGCTTGCAGAGTCGCTGTCATTGTCCGATGTCGCTGTTTCTCCGAGAAGCTGATAGTCCAGCTTCGCTTCATTGGTTATCCTGAATGTTTGGATAACTTTTTCATTTGCGTCAATCAGGAAGGCATCTTTATTGTACGACAAACGGACAGTATATTTCGTATACTGTGGTGAAACTCCGATGATGTCCGTTTTCGGGTTCGGATCATAGGTATTATATTGATTAAAAGTAATTTGCTTAGTCGTTCCTTTGGTGTATTTGTATGTAGAATTTTTAGAGTCGTACACAGTTTGTTCGTTAATGTCGTAAGCGGAAACCGCATTCTTAACAACTGTAACCTCATCCGGCCAGATATTCTTCTTGATTTTACTGCCGTCCCGGTTAATCTGCACCAGCTGCGGAAGTGTATCGGTAATCTTATAGTCTTGAAATTTCAGTCTGCCGTAGCGGTCATACTGCTCCGTAGCGGTACTGTACAAACTTTTTTTCCCATCTTTGGATATATCCTGAAGACCTGCTGCTACCTCAAATGAAAAAACAACGTAATTGCCGATTTCCTCGGTTTTCACATGCTTCTTCAGAATTCCCCATGCATCTTCTGCGGTGGCAGTGTGCGAGGTCTCAGAAATTGCACCCGTCACATTAACTTTCTTGGTGCTTTTCTTTTCCTTGTCGGTATACATGTCCACATCAAAAGACCACTTGGCACCTTTGAATGTAAACTTGGTTCCGTTTTTAACATTTCCGTTATTTAAGACTTTCAGCTTAATGTCCTTGCCTTTGTTTGTCTGCCCCTGAAAGTCATCTGCCCCGTTTTTCGGAAAATTAATAACAAGATTCTTTTTAGCTGCATCCATATTGTTAGGGTCTACGGCCGTAATACCGTTTGGAAGCGGAATCGTGACCTTCACATTCTTATACTCTTCGAACATCTGGGAGTTCGGATATCCCTCCTGATACCTGTAAGTCGTAATACGCGGCAAATCCAGTCGTATATTCAAGTTAAACGGGCGCCCGGCCGGTGCAGCCTCTTCTGCGGTAATCTCAGCCGTTACATTCTGACTAAGATCGTTTACCAGACTCTGCTCCATTTGGTCGATTTCCGTGTTGAGAGAGTTCGCATATGCCAACATATCAACCGTAGCAGTAATCAACATTGCCAGAATGATTACCGCTGCCAACAGTTTTTTCACCGTTATTAAGTCCTTGCTCATTTTTTCCTCCTGATACTTTTATATTTTAACCCTTTCATAAGCAGTAGACAGAATCAATATTCTGTCTAATAGTGTAAATTTTTTTGCTTTAGCTTACTAAACTATACACAAAACCACAGAAAAAATCAATAGTTTTTGGTAATTTTGTTCAAATAGTGTTCAATTTAACCTCACCGTTTGCACAAAAAAGAGGCTGAAAAATCGTTTGTACATACTCAAGGAAAGAATCACGGCAACACAAAAAAGCCAATCAAAGGGAATTTTAATTGGTTTATGTTTTATATGCAAAAAAATTCAATGTTTTGCCGACATTCTTGCAAAATTTATATTCATATGCACTTTTTCTCCTTCTATTTGGATTAATTATTTGTGCAGTTTCAAGTTTAAGAGACAGAATATTGATTCTGTCTTTTTTTGCGCTTTGTTCGGATGCAAGCCGTCAGCAAATTAATCTCAGTTTTTCGAGTTTGCGTCTGTGCTCCTGCCCTGTCTCGCGCAGGTAGATGCGTGTCGTTTCGATGCTGCTGTGTCCCAGCACGTCCGCAAGTTCGGCAATGTTTCCGCTGACTTTGAAGAACATTCTTGCAAACAGATGCCGCAGGTTGTGCGGAAAGACTTTATCCGCTTCCACCCCGGCAGTTTCACACAGCCGTTTCATCTCCGCCCAGATTTGCTTTCGCCCGATGGGTGTTCCGCATCTTGTTTTAAAAATAATTCCTGATAGAATTTTATTTTGTTTCATGTACTTTTTCAGTTTTTTGCATAGTCTGTTCGGAAGCAGAATCAGTCTGTCTTTTCCCTTTAAGCGGATGTGCAGGCTGCCGCACAGCACACTCTCGACGGTCACATATTGGAGCTCCGATATGCGCATGCCGGTCGAGCCTATCGTCTCCATAATCATTGCCAAACGCTCCCTGCCTTCTGAGCGTGCCGTGTGGATGAGTTTCTCATATTCGGCTTTCGTCAGCTGGCGTTCCGCCTTTATGAAGTTGCTTCTCTGTGTCCTTACATACTTGAGGCGGTACTCGGGTTTTTGCATAAAGTCTGCATAAGCATTCATGGCTGCAAGTGCCGCATTAATTGTTGCGGCTGCGTAGTTTTGCGACAGCAGATAGTCTTTCCATCCACATAACTTCTCTTTTGTAAATGCGATGTCTTCTTCTCCTGCCCATTTTTGAAATGCCGCTACATCGTGTACATATTTTTCGATCGTTGCAGGGCTGAGTTCCTTCTCCTTTAGGTAAATTCTAAATTGTTCCATTTTTTTCTCCCTCAATTATTCTTTGGAATAAAAAAAGCATTCCAGGTTATTAATTTTACCCTTAAATGCTCTTTTTTTTTAATATTTGTCTGATATTTGGGGAGTTTCCCTATCTTTCTTTTAAAGCTCTGCGATTTCCTCTAAGGTCAGCCCTGTTGATTCGGAAATCTTGTCCATACCCAGCCCGAGTGCCTTGAGTTTCTTTGCAATTCCAATTTTGTTTCTCACCAAAAAAACGAACTTTCCTTGTTGCTTTGCATAAAACAAGTATGCAATGTATAATTTGTTATATTTTTGCCAAAGAAAATACCAGAATATTATATTGACATTTTTTTGTCAATGTTATATTTTTTAAGTACAAGAATTCTTATTTTCTACATCGACTTTTGTACGCTTTTTGAAGTGGGCATTTATAAACCTTCGCGTGTTAAATAAAGAAAGGCAATAGGTGAAAATATGAAGACATTATTTTTTAGTATAAAGAAGATTTCCTCTGTGCTTGCGTTTACATTAATGCTGATTGCCGTTACGGCATACTCTTACGGCGGTGAACGTGATCTTAATGTTGACTATCGTTCTCCGGATGATATTAATGCGTTTCTGCAATCTCATCCTGTCGCACATGATGCGTTTAGTGATTCCTATGAATTTTCTTATTCCGATTCCCCACAGCTTGGTTCGTCGTATGAACCCGGTTCCCTATCAAAATCCGATTTGAATTCAGCTCTTCACATGCTCGAAAATATCCGTTATATTGCAGGACTCCCTGCGGATCTTAAACTTTCAAACGATTACAATCGTATGACTCAGGCAGCTTCATTAGTAAACTATTCTAATAATTCCATTTCACATTATCCTAAATTTCCTTCGAACATTTCATCAAAAACAGCAAAATCCGGTATGAAAGCCTGTGCCGAATCCAATCTCGCATGGGATTCCTGGCAGAACACCAGTCTTGAATATTCAATCTTAAATATCTGGATGAAAGATGATAGTGCTTCCAATATTAAAGCATTAGGACATCGTCGTTGGATTCTAAGCCCGGAAATGAAAAGAACCGGTTTCGGTGCGGTATCCGGTTCTCGCGGCACCTACAGCACAATGTATGTTTTCGATTTCGGCAGAAAAGTTAAAACAAATTATCAGGTCGCTTGGCCTGCACAGCAAATGCCGGTCTCCTATTTCCCGCAAGGTACTCCGTGGAGTCTTTCTCTCGGTAAAGTATTAAACTCAGAAAAAATCAAAGTAACTCTTACAAGACTTTCAGATAACAAAGTATGGAATTTCTCAAAGAAACAAGCCGACGGTGATTTTTATGTAAACAACGACGGCTATGGTCAAAAAGGCTGTATTATTTTTAATCCGAAGAATATCGGCCACTGCAAAAGCGGCGACAGATTTATTGTTAAAGTTTCGGGAGCCGGCAAAGGAATCAGCTACAGCGTGAATTTCTTCTAGTCGGTGTCTGAGAATTAATTGCAAATGTAAAAAAATGTGCATCGAACTTGATGCACATTTTGCTTTATTTATTATTCATCGACAGGCTCCATTCCTCGAGATTGGTGTGGAGCAGTTTGTGTGCCCTTTCGGAAAGCGGTTCTCCGAGGAATTCCTCATAGGTAAGCTGTACGGCTTTGTTTTCGTGGGAAAACCTCAAATTGTTCACCTTATCAAGCCCGTAAAGTTTCTTCGCTCTCTCGGAGGCAAGTTCCTGACCGTCTCTGAACGGCTGTCCGCCTCCGCCTACGCAGCCGCCCGGACATGCCATGATTTCAACAAAATCATACTCTGCCTTTCCGCTTCTGACAGCGTCTATCAGTGCTCTTGCGTTGCCCAGGCCGTTTGCTACGGCAACCTTAAGCTGTGTTCCCGCCAAATCGAATTTCGCCTCTTTCCAGCCCTTCATGCCTCTGACTTCCTTAAACGCATCAGGCTGTGGATTTTCGCCGGTTACGAGGTAATATGCGCTTCTGAGTGCTGCTTCCATAACACCGCCGGTTGTTCCGAAAATCGTTGCCGCACCGGACCCTTCACCGAAAATGTCGTCAAACGGCATGTCCGTAAGATCCTGCGGTTTAATGCTGTCACTTCTTATGAAGCGGTCGAGTTCTCTTGTTGTGAGCACAAGGTCAACATCTCTGCCGTGCTGGCTGTCGTTTACCTGAGGAACCGTCATCTCATATTTTTTTGCAACGCAAGGCATGATGGATACCGAGAAGATCCTATCGGGATCAATTCCGAGCTTGTATGCGATAAAAGTCTTTGACATGCTGCCGAACATCTGCTGCGGCGATTTCGCTGTGGATAAATCCTCTACCAGATCCGGATACTGCGTCTTTGCAAACCTTATCCAGCCCGGGCAGCACGAAGTAAACATCGGCCATCTGTGACGGTTTCTGTTTGCAAGTCTTTCGAGGAACTCACTGCCTTCTTCCATAATGGTAAGGTCCGCTGTGTAATTCGTATCGAAAACATAGTCGATTCCGATTTTCTTGAGGGCACATACAAGCTTGCCAAGTGTTGCATCCTTGTCTTTCAGTCCGATCTGCTCGCCCCAGGCGGTTCTTACGGCCGGTGCAATCTGCACCATCGTGATGATGTCCGGATCCGCAAGCGCATCGTTTAAGTCAAATCTGTCGTCTCTTTCCCGCAAAGCCCCCACCGGGCAATGGGTAATGCACTGTCCGCAAAGTGCACAGTCTACACTGTTAATATCGCTGTTGTCTCTTACGCCGATGGTAGTTCTGTATCCGGAGCCCGACAAATTCCATACACCCAGCCCCTGTATTTTTTCGCAGACCTGTATGCAGCGCATGCATTTCACACACTTGGATGCGTCTCTTATGATCGGCATTTCCTTGTCCCACCGGTCGATTTCGGCTGTGTTTTCGTAATCGCTTATGATAATACCCAAATCGTTTGCGATCGTCTGTAATGTGCAGTTTCCGCTCTTGATGCAGCTTGCGCAGTTCGAGTTGTGGTCGGAAAGAATCAGTTCAACGTTGATTCTCCTTGTTCTCCTGACACGCGGGCTGTTTGTCATAATTTCCATGCCGTCCTCGCATACGGTATTGCACGCGGTTACCAGCTTTTCCATGCCTTTAATCTCGACGAGGCAGACTCTGCACGCGCCGATTTCATTTAAGTCTTTCAGATAGCAGAGATGCGGAATATGGATGCCTACCTTTTCGGCAGCTTCCATGATGGTGGTTCCGTCTTCGACAGCTATGTTTTGTCCGTTTATAATCAGTTTTACCATTTTGTATTCCTCCCTCCTCTGAATGATCCGAAGCCGTGATAATCGCATCTTAAGCATCGTGATGCTTCCTGCATTGCTTCTTCAAGGCTCATTCCTTGCTCGACCTCATCAAAGTCGTTGCCTCTCTGGTTTGCGAATCTTTCTTTCAGTTCCGTTCTTCCGCAAGGCATATTGTCATCAGGAGTCGGAAGCGGAATGTCTACATCGACTTCAATTTCATGGTTGAATCCGAGGTAGGAGTCAATGTTTGCGGCTGCGACCTTTCCGGCTGCAATCGCATTGATAACAGTTGACGGTCCCGTTACGCAGTCACCGCCTGCATATGTACCCTTAACATTTGCGATTACGCTGCTTTTCTTTGCCTGTATGTTTCCGCGGAATACAGGAATTCCATACTCTTCAAAGAATCGAATATCGGTTGCCTGTCCGATTGCGGAAATAACAATATCGCAAGGAATCTTTTCTTCCGGCTCGGAAGAATCCGCCGGCTTCGGTCTTCCCGAATTATCCGCCTTTCCGGCAATCTGCGGCTTCACCCAAAGAGCCTCAACTTCACCGTGCTTATTGGTTTCGATTCTCGAAGGTGCCCTGAGCTGCAGGAGGTTACAGCCTTCTGCAATTGCCCCACCGATTTCGTCAGCAAGTGCGGTCATGTCATTTCTTCTTCTTCTGTAAACGATGCTTACATCTGTTGCTCCGAGACGCTTTGCTGTTCTTGCTACGTCCATTGCCACATTGCCGCCGCCGATTACCACAACCACTTTGTCGCGGAAGTCCGGCATCGCATCGTCTCCGATGCCTCTGAGCATTTCGACTGCCGGAATAACGCCTTTTGCGTATTCTCCCGGTATGCCGATGCTCTTTGCATTATGGGAACCAATTGAAATATAGGCGGCATCGAAATTGTTTCGGATTTCAGCCATGGCTTCCGGAGTCGAAACATCGTAATCGGTTTTTACTTCAATTCCGGTGGAAAGAATCGCATCAATATCCCACTGAAGTCTTTCTCTCGGCAAGCGGTAGTTCGGGATTCCGTAGCGCAGCATTCCGCCGAGCTGTGCCCTCTTTTCGTATACGGTTACTTTGTGGCCCATAATGGCAAGGAAAAATGCAGCACTCAGCCCTGACGGACCTCCGCCGATAACCGCAATCTTTTTGTTCGTGCTGTCCATCTTCTCCGGAACCGGAACATCGCCGCAGTTGTCAACTGCATAGCGCTTGAGTCCTCTGATATTTACCGGTGCGTCGATAAGCGTTCTTCTGCATCTTTGCTCGCAAGGATGTTCGCAAATCAACGCACAGACAGTTGGAAACGGATTGTCCTTTCGAATCAGTCTTACCGCATCCGCATATCTTTCGCTTCTGAGAAGCGCCACATAGCCCGGTACATCCACGCCTGCAGGACACATCGCCACACAAGGCACCGGCTGCGCCTGATTGCGTATTCTGTCGGTACAGGTATGGTTCAAAATATGGGACTCAAAGTCCTCCCTGTATCCTTTCAGCCCTCTGAGTACCATGTTTGCGGCTTCGGTACCGATGGCACAGTCCGCCGAAACACTGATGGCCTCCGCTGTTCTTTCCAAAAGTTTCAGCTTGTCCATTTCTGTTTCATTATCAATGTCGACGATGTCATCGATGATGTGCTGCAGCTGCCCGAGCCCGACACGGCACGGCACACATTTACCGCAGCTTTGCGAATGACAAAGCCTCAGGAAAGAAGCCGTTAAGTCAACCGGGCACTGCCCCGGTGGGCTTGCGATGATTCTTCTCTCCAAATCCTTGTACAGACCTTCCATGGTCTTTTGAGCAGTATCGTGTGATTTAATGTATAATCGATTCACTTGCTTGCCTCCTTTTCTTCTGCTCCAATACTTCTACATCTTTTGATTTTTTATTTCCAATGGCACTGAAGTCGATTTCCATAATGAAAATACTCGCCACCATAAGAAAGGCACCTAAATATGATTTAAACGAAAGTATCTCATGTGCAAATACCGCAGCGACTACGCCTGCAAATACCGGCTCAAGCGCAAAGATTACACCTGTATGAGATGCCGTTGTGTATTGCTGCGCAACCGGCTGCACGATGAATGCCACACCTGTACAAAAAACTGCAAGAAACAGTGCTGAACCCCATACCGCCGCCGTCGTCGGGAAATGCGGTGTTTCAACAAGGAAGGACATAATGAGGTTCAATGTCCCCGTTACTCCAAGCTGGAATACCCCCATCTGATACGCATCCACTTCTTCATTAGACACTGCTTTCTCCGTAACAAGCAAATCAATAGCATAAGCGATGCCGCACATAATGCAAAGCAGGTCGCCCTTTAAATTATCTTTGTTGATCGAAAAATCATCATTCAATGTGAGAAGTGCAATGCCTGCAAGACACATAAGCACGACAATGGTCAGTTTTTTGTTCGGTTTTTCTTTGAGAAAAATCCACGCAAAAAGCGGTGTAAAAATTACTGTGAGCGCACAGAGGAAACCGGAATTCGAAAGCGTTGTGTATTTCACCCCGAAGGTCGCTCCTATGTACACGAACACCAATGCAATCCCAACAATTACACTGTACTTCAGTGTTGTTTTGTTTACGGTTTTAATCTTATTCCATGAGAACACCGCTGCGATTAAGAAAGCCCCCAGGAACCGGAATGCGTTCAGCGTGAACGGATCCATGTCTGCGAGACAGATGTCCATCAGATAATACGAAATTCCCCAGCACAAAGTTACAAGAATGAGCATGAGGTCTGCTTTCATCTGTTTGTTGTGATTCAACTGCTGCAATTTTTATATCCTCCCTACCAATAGTTCCAGCGCCAGCTTCGGCTCTAAAAGCCCTGTCTTGACATTTCTGTCTATTTCATAAAGCCTGCACAAAATTTCTTTTAGCTTCTGCTTCGTGAATTTATCCGCAAAAGCCATCGCTTTTTTTACACGAAATTCATGTATTTTCATTATTTTAACGATTTCGGCTGCTACTGCACCGTCTTCCTTAAACTCTTTTACCTCCAAAATCAGCTCGAACTGGCTGACTAAAAGTCCGGTTACTGCGAAAACATCGCTGCCCGCATTCAATATATTATGCATGAGCAGAAAAGCTGCTTCCTTTTTCTTATTCGCCGCAGCGTCCAAAAAGTTGAACACAAAGGTGTCCATGTCTCCGTTCAGCGTCTCCGAAATATCCTCCCTGCAGATCTGCTGCCCGTCGCTGTGGTCGATAATTTTCTTAATATCATTTTCCAGATTGAAAATCCGGTATTCGGTTTCTTTGTTGAAATATCCGGTTTCATCAATCAGATACCGAAGCATGTCTCTTTTTATCTGTACACCCGCACTTCGAAAACGTTTCTCCGCGAAAGCTGCAAGCTGCGCATAATCGAGCTTATCGAAATTATAGCATTGTGCTGTCTTTTTTAAGCCTTTGACGACTTCGCTCTTATCTTCCGGCTGCTCGCAGGAAAGAATCAAAAGTGTTCCTTCGTTTGGGCTTGCTGCATAAGAAAGCAGTCTTTCCTTGTCGGATGCGGTAAAGCCTTTCGGATTTGCAGACTTCAAAAGCGCATGATTCCTCACCCATACGACTCTTTTTTCTGAAAACATCGGGAAAGTATCACAGGCCTCTAAAATCATGCCGACTTCTGCATTTTCATCGTCAATTTTGACGAAGTCAAACGCAAAAGCCCCGGGATTCACATATTTCTTTACCAGCGAGTTTGCCGCCCATTCTGTCAAATACTGCTCAATACCGTACAGAAAGAGAACCGGCGAAAAATCGTTGTTTTTCAAATCAGCCCCGAATTTTTTATAAGCATGTTCTTTTTGTTTCTGTTCTGTTCTTGCTACCATAATAAATCACCAAATTACATTATACCTGTTTTTTTGTCATCTTTCAATTATTTTAATATGTATACATTCACAAAACTGTATGAATCTGTATACTTTTTTCCTTTATGCGAAGACCGACTGCTCCATTTCGGTCATTCCTAAATACAAGACATCCCTGTTTTTCCAGTCTTTCCAGTATTTCAGGTGCAGGATGCCCATAGGTGTTTTTCCCTACCTGTACGACTGCAATTCTCGGAGATACGCATTTTAAAAATTCCTCACAGGTGCTGGTTTTGCTTCCGTGATGACCGACCTTTAAAACATCTGCCTGCAGTCTGCCGCTTTCTCCATAATATCGAATCATCTCCCTCTCCCCTTCGGAGTCTAAATCTCCCGTCACCAAAATCTTATAGTTTCCATAATAAATCATAAAAACAGAACAGTTCTTATTCTCATCCTGCGCATTTTCTTCCTTGAGTTCAAGGGGCCAAAGCGTTTCTATGCGGACATTTTGAGTGACCTTGAGCGTGCTGCCCGCTGTCATTTCCGTATACAGTCCATCTACCCGCATACATTCCTGCAGTTCGGTCAGTCCTTTATAGTGATCTGTGTGCAGATGTGTGGCAAGCGCGGCATCAATTTTTCCTGCGCCATTTTTTAAAAGATATGGCTTGAGGGTTCGCTTTCCTGTGTTATACTCGATTTTTCCGCCGCCGTCAATCAGAATATTTTTCCTGCCTGCGCGTAAGTGTATGCAGTCCCCCTGCCCGACATCCACGAAAACGATTTGATCGTGTGTAATTTCCGAATAAGCAAAAGCTTCTGCCGCCAAAGAAATGCTCAAAATCAGAAGAAGCGCCGCCTTGATTTTTTTCTTTTCCTTCCTGTCTCTGCAGATTAAAAAAGTCTCAGAAGCAAAGAAAAACAAGGTGCAGAGAAAGAATACCGTAATTCCTTTCGGCAGTGACGGCACATCGACGGAAGAAAAGCCGCCGAAGGTTGAAAGCCCGTTTACCTTCGTCAGCATCAGCGCGAATCCTTCCGCAGCAGCCCGAAGCGGCGCTCCGTATATGCCAATAATCGACGCGGTAAATCCAAGGAGCGCAATCGGCACGAAATAGCCGGTCAGAAAGATAATCGGAATATTGACTGCAAGACTCACAAGGGAAATATAGTTGAAAACATCTGCCTGATAGAAAAGCAGTCCGAAGTTGACAGCGATTGCCGCAGCAAGGCTTTCCGGTATTTTTTTCGAAATTATCGGTCTGAAAAATGCAATCGAAGCAATCGCTAAAAAAGACATCTGAAAACCGCTTCCGAAGATGACATAAGGGTTTTGCGCAATCAAAATCAGCGCTGCCGTACTCATACCCGTCAGCATATCATATCTTCGGTCGGTATATCTGCCGACGGTACTGATTCCAATCATCAGAATTGCCCGAAGCGCCGACGTGCTCCACATCGAGAGCGTGCCGTAAGTAAAAAGCATGGTCGCAAGCAGCAGAAGCGCTGCAAGGTTTCTGCGCTTTCCTGCAATTTTTTTATAGATTCCGTACAAAATTCCCACATGAAGGCCGCTCACCGCTAAAATATGTGCGGTTCCGTTGCTGCGGAACTCATCGTAAACCTCCTCTTGTAAATACGTTGTATCGCCGAACAGCACACCTGCCACGATTCCCTTTGCGTCTTCACCCGTGCTGCTCAGAAACTCACAGCGCGCCTTATATAAAAACCTCTCATATTTTTCCTTCAGTGTATAAGCCGCCTGCAGAGGACGCAGACTATTCACAGATGCGATTTTTCCGATTCCGCAGCTTTTCAGGTAGTCCCGGTAATGAAAGCAATGCGGATTTCGTGCAGGCTGAGCATCGCAAAGCTTTGCGCGGAACACAATTACCGTATTCAGTAGTTTTTCCGGGGAAGCTACTTCGCCGCGGTATGTCAGCAGCGCATCTTCGCAGAAGGAAACCGTAGCATCGCTGCGTTTCAGCAGTTTAACCCGAAGCGTATATTTATCTGATTTTTCCTGAATCCGGACGATTTTGCCGATATATTCGACTTCCTTCTCATCATCTGCAGGGATTTCTCCGATTCGCAGCGGGATGCCTGCCTGATGCAGACAGACAAGAATGAGCAAAACAATCATCAGGCATACAAAACATTTTCTTCTCATAGAACCTCCGGTACTTTTGTCCCGAAGCCTTTCGTCCTTTTACATTATATTACATTTCCCAGTTTATTACAAGGATATTCTTGTAATAATTTTGAAAATGTTTGTTTTTATTTCCTTTATATGCTATAATTAAACGGTATGTACATAGGTACAGATACACATTCAAGAATACTGAATTTGGAAGAGATTATGAAAACACAAAAGAAAGAGGGTGAATTGTTTGAGTAAATTCGACGACTATGATTTTCATAATGAAACAGATAATATGAGAAATGATTCTGAATCAGGCACACCCGCCCACAGATCCAGAAGAGACAGACGGCTTGAATTAGAGCAGGAACAAGCCCGGACGCAGAAAAAACACCGTAAAGGGTCTCAAAGAGCCGCAGCTTCCGTAAAAGCCGGCAGCGAAGCGGCCGTCAGCAAAGCAAAATACAAGCTGAATAAGAAGCAGTTCTTTAAATTTGTGATTTGCATTTTTTTGGCGATTGCTCTGCTTGCAACGGCATACGCCGCAGTTGTTATCATGCGGGCTCCGAAAATTGAAACGGACAATATTTACAGTCTGCTTTCACAAAGCTCGACTTTATACGATGACAGCGGTCAGATCATCGATAATGTTTTTGCGGATGAAAACCGTACAATTGTCGGCATCGACCAGATTCCGGACCATGTGCAGAAGGCTTTCATCGCGCTTGAGGATAAAACTTTTGAGTCCCATCATGGGTTCAACATTATCCGAATCTTCGGTGCTGTGAAAGACGCGCTTTTTAACGGCGGTCACATCAGCGGCACGAGTACCATCACACAGCAGCTTGCACGAAACCTTTATCTTACAGACGAAATGCAGGAGCGTACACTCAGCAGGAAGATTACAGAAGCCTACTACTCCGTTATTCTTGAGAAAAAACTCAGTAAGAGTGAAATTTTAGAGGCTTACTTAAATACGGTTTATTTCGGCTGCGGTTACGGTGTGCAGACGGCAGCGCAGGCATATTTCTCCAAGGACATTGAAGATATTACGGTTGCAGAAGCTGCGGCTCTTGCCGCAATGCCGCAGTCCCCTTCCATCTACCGGCTGGTTCAGCAGGTTTCTGCGGATGAAATAACTGAGGAAACCACGAATCTGATTAAGAAAAGCGGTGACTACGCTTATGTCTGGAATGACGCAGCGAAGAACCGAATTCTCACCTGCCTGAAGCTGATGCATGAGCAAGGCTATATTACGGATGACGAATATGAAGAGGCAAAATCCACGGAAATCAAAGATATGGTTAATCCGAATCTGGATGAACTCAATGATGTTTCCAATTACTTCGCGGATTATGTCATTACACAGGTCATCAGCGACCTTCAGTCGGAATATGGCTATGATTATGCGAAAGCATCGAATCTGGTTTACAACGGCGGAATCCAGATTTATACGACGATGGATTCTCAGGCGCAGTCGGTTATTGAAAAGGAATATAAAATTGATGCGAATTTCCCGGAACCAATCGGCTACCGTACGGACAGCAAAGGCAATATTCTGAATTCAAACGGCGGCGGCATCATGCTTTATGCTTATTCCAACTATATTAACAAAGATGGTTCGTTTAAGCTCCGTTCGAGCGAATATAAATGGAATGACGACGGTTCTCTGACGATTTATGCCGGAAAACGCCTCGCAATTTACGACACAACCGTTCAGGGACAGACTGACTACAGCGTGGAATTTAAGAGTATGTACACGATTGAAAACGGCAAATTCTACTCGATTCCTGGCGGCTATCTGAACATTCCGCAGCAGTACAAGACACGTGATGCCGACAAGAATCTGGTTGTCAGCGCAGATTTCTTTAAAGAATATCCGGACTTCTTCACACAGGACGGAAAGAAGCTTGCAACGAAAGACTTCAGTCTAAAACAGAAAGTCATTCAGCCGCAGTCGGCTATGACGATTATTGATAATAAAACGGGCGCGATTAAGGCGATGATTGGCGGCCGTAAAATTACTGGCCGTATGCTCTACAACCGTGCAACAGCACCAAGACAGCCGGGTTCCTCCATCAAACCGATTGCGGTTTACGCACCTGCACTTCAGAAGAGTTTCGAATGTGAGCAAAACGGAGAAACCTTCCCTCTCGTAAAAACAGGATTTGACAAGCAGGGAACGAAGCTTTGGGGTGACTATATCACCGCGGGCTCCATCGTTGTGGACGAACCGACGAAGATAAACGGACGCATCTGGCCGAAGAACTCGTATAACTCCTATCGCGGCGCTTATACTTTCCGAACCGCGCTTCAGCAGTCCGTTAATGTCTGCGCGGTTAAGATTCTGGCGCAGGTAGGCGTAGATTATGCTTTCGATGTTGCAGAGAAATTTGGTTTGACTACCCTTGTAAAAGAGGGCGATGTCAACGATTTAAACCTTGCGGCTTTAGGTATGGGTGGTCTGACGAAAGGCGCGTCTACCCTGGAAATGGCAAGTGCTTATACAACATTTGTAAATAAAGGCGTGCACAAGAGCTATAGCTGCTATACGAAGGTCACTACCAAGACAGGTGATATTCTCTTAGAACCGAAGGTAACCGAAACGGAAGTTTTGAATCCGGGCGTTGCATGGATCATGCGCGATGTTCTTCAGACCGTTGTATCGGAAGGTATCGGTTCTTATGCAAGAGTATCCGGTGCGAATGTCGGCGGTAAAACCGGTACGACATCCGACAGCTACGATATTTGGTTTGACGGTTTCACTGCAAACTATTCGGCTGCCCTTTGGATTGGTACAGATGTGAATATCAAGCTTTCGTCCATGTCACCAAAAGCTGCAACATTATGGGGAAAAATTATCAGTCAGGTTGACAAGGCTAAAGGCGGCACCTATTCCAAGCGTCCGTCAAATGTTGTCACAGCAACCATTGATATGAAGACAGGTCAGCTTGCGACACCTGACACGAAGAAAAAACGCACGGAATACTTCACGAAAGGCACCCAGCCTACGAAGGCTTCTGCTGTAACAGAAGTCAGCGTTACGGTCTGCTCCGAAAGCGGATATCTGGCAACGCCGGATTGTCCGGACACTTATAAGAAGAACGGATATACGGAAGATGGTGTTTCGACAGATGAAGACGGCAATGAACTGCCGCACTACTACTGCAATCTTCACAATCCGGATGCCGAAACCTACCCTCCTGATCCGAGTGTAGATTTCAATCCTGTAACTCCACCAACGCCGGTTGATCCGGATCCGGGGGATGAGATTATCGACGACCCTGATGATCCGAACTACGATCCTTCCCAGCAGCCGGGAGCAGAAGAATAAGTATTATTCAAAAAATAAAAGTGGGATGTATGAGCAGAGCAAACTGCTTATACATCCCTTTTAATGTTCTGAATATGCTATTGATTTTCCTGGTCTATCGCGGTGCTCGGTCGATTTTCATACCAACGCTTTTTCAGGAATATGTATGAAATCGGAACTCCGTACATATAGACCGCATATGGCAGACAAGCCGCGCTGACACCAAAGAACGAAAGCGGTACCGAACATCCGATGCACCACGGCACCAGACAGGCAATTAAAATTACGGTATTTTCCATATCGATTGCCATCTCTTCTTTGCTTCCGCCGCACTCTAAATAAGGTTTTCTAAGCAGATCCGCACAAATCAGCGTCGCAATTGTCTGATTGCAGAAAATAGCCGAAGAAAGAAGGCTCAGCGCAGTCATAACCGCATAGCGTCCGAATCGGCTGCACATTTGGTTCAGTTTATCCTGTAAATCATCCAGCATTCCTGTACCGCTAAAGATACCTGAATACGCGCTGGATATAATTAAAATCACGATAATTTCCATCATTGAAATCAGCCCGCCGCCGTTCAGAATCGCACCAAGACCGTCTGAATCCGCGTGATAGCCCATGATGCAGATCTTTAAAACCTCCAAAATCGGCACACCCTGAACCAGACAAGCGACCGCGATCCCGCTGACGATACTGATTCCCATAGAAAGAACCACGCCCACCTTTAAAAGAGGAAGCAGCAGCATAAATACCGCCGGAACAAATGCCCATGGAGATAGGATAAACTCCTTTTCAAAAGAAGAAACAAGTTCTGCGTCCACATGGCTGATGGGATTTCGGAATGAAAGCAGCGCATATACAGCCAAGGTTATCACAAACGGTACGATTGCAACTCGCATCATCTGCTTGACATTGTCGTAAATTTTCGTGTCTGTAACCGCCGCTACCATGTTCGCGCTTGAAGAGACCGGAGAGCCTCTGTCGCCGAAATAAACACCGCTCATTAGAACGCCTGCGGTTATCACAGGGTCAACACCTCCGCTCCTTGCCAAAGTCATAAAAATGACTCCTACCGTTCCCGCAACGCCGAAGGAAGTGCCTAAAGCATAGCTCAGCAGGCAGGAAAGCAGGAAGGCTATAATTAAAAACAAAGAAGGCGTAATGATACGCATTCCGTAATATACGAATACCGTAATCGTTCCGGAAACTCTCCATGCCGCCGTCACGAATCCGATAATACACATAACCTCAATTACAATAAAAGAATCTTTTCCTCCCTCATAGCCCATTTTGGCCAGAGAAGAAAAAGAAAATCCTTTCTTTTTTCCCGCAAGCATGAAAGCGATAAGACCTATGAAAAGCGCCGCAATCATACTGAAATCAAAAATGATTGCTGCAAGCATTGCAGCCATAAAAACAACAAAAGCAACCAGTAATTCCATTTTCGCGCCTCGCAACTATTCTATATTTTTAAATTTCCTTACTGTATCTTCCACATTTTCCGCTTTGAATACCGCAGAGCCTGCAACCGCGATTTCCACACCCGCCTCAGCAAGCATTTTCGCATTATCGAGCGTAACGCCGCCGTCAATTTCAATCGCAAAAGAAAGTGCTCTCTCTTTTTTAATTTTTGCAAGTTCTCTAACCTTTGAAACAGTCTGCGAAATAAACTTCTGCCCTCCGAATCCCGGATTTACCGACATAATCAGCACTAAGTCGACATCTTCAAGAATACAGGAAAGCGTATTGAGTGGGGTTGCCGGGTTAATTGACACACCTGCTTTGATTCCCTGCGCCTTGATGTTCTGGATTGTCCGGTGAAGATGCCTGCAGGCTTCCTGATGCACCGTTATGTACTCCGTCTGCGGCGTAACAAAATCCGCAATATAGTTATCCGGATTTTCAATCATCAGATGTACATCATACGGAACCTTCGTCTTTCCGTTCAGACACTTCATAACCGGAGCGCCAAAGCTGATATTCGGCACGAAATGTCCGTCCATAACATCTACATGAATATAGTCTGCGCCGCCTGCTTCAATTTTTTTAACATCTTCAAGCAGATTGGCGAAATCCGCTGATAGAATCGATGGTGCCAGTTTCATTTTTTCCTCCGTTTTGTCCGTATTTTTGTTGACGGTCAATGCCTCCAACGCTTTAATATCTTTTTTTGCTGCGAATTTCTTCTATGTTGGAAACATAGGAATCATAGCGCATTTTATGAATTTTTCCGTTTTTTACGGCTTCCCGAACCATGCAGTCCGGCTCTTTCATATGGCGGCAGTTATCATATCTGCATCTGCCCGAATATCGCTCAATGTCAGGATAGTACATCCACAGATTTTCTTCGTCCGCTTCCAAAATTTCAAAGGATGTAAATCCCGGTGTGTCGAAGAGCTTTCCTCCGCCCTCTACATCAAAAATTTCGACATGGCGGGTCGTATGTTTCCCTCGCTGCGTTTTCGCACTGACCGCGCCGGTCTCCATATTGGCGTACGGAATCATGCTGTTTAGAATCGTCGATTTTCCGACCCCGGAAGGACCTGCAAGTGCCGCTTTCTTTCCTGAAAGCATCTTTTCGAGTGTATCAATTCCCATTCCCGTCCTGCCGCTGAGCAGCAGAACCGGATAGACGCCCTCGTAGACCGCCCGGATTTTTTCAATTTCCTCATCATCCGCCAAATCGCATTTATTGATGCAGACAATCGCCTCGACGCCGTGCATTTCCGCCATAATCAGAAATTTATCGATTAATGCGAAATTCGGACGCGGCTTCGCCGGTGCAAACACGACTGCGAAAAGATCCACATTTGCAATCGGTGGTCGGATAAACTGGTTTTTTCTCGGCAGAATTCGGTCGATAACGCCTTTCTTTTCTTCCTCGTCGATAATCTGAATCTCGACCTCGTCACCGACCATCAACGTGATTCCGTCTTTTTTGAAAATACCTCTGCCTTTGGCTTCAATCAAGCCCTGCTCGGTCTGCACATAATAGAATCCGCCGATTCCTTTTGTAATTAGCCCTCTCATATATCTTATCTTTTACTCTTCTTCATCGCCGGAATCCTCAGAACCGCCGAAGTCCTCACTGCCGCTGTCCGCAGGCTTTTCGCCCTTGCTTACTTTATAGCTTACCGCTGTTCCTTCTTCGAGCTCGGTTCCTTCCGGATACTGCTGCCAGAATACCAGATTCTGCGCGGTTGCGGTTGTCTCTTCATAGGTCGCGTCTCCAAGCTTCAGACCTGCCGCATCAATCAGTCCGTTTGCCTCATCCGGCGTCTTTCCGATTAAGTTCGGCATCTTAACCATTTCCTTGCCCTTGCCATCGCTGACGGTTACATCAATCTTCGTACCATTTTCGGCAGTAGTTCCGGAAGGAACGGACTGCGTGATAATCACATTTTCAGGGAGCGTGCTGGTTTCCATCTTGACGATTCCCAGCTCAAAGCCGAAAGTCTTCAGATAATCGGCTGCCTTCTTATAGTCCATGCCCTCAATTTTCGGCACGACACCGTCTTTTTTGCCTTTGCTGACATAAACGGTAATCAGCTTGCCTTCCGTAACCATGGAGCCTTCGGTCGGAATCTGCGAAGTGATTTTACCCTCTTCCTGATCCGGGCTGTAGACATCTTCGCCCTTTTCAATTTTCAGGCCAAGTGACTCAGCTTCTGTCTGCGCTTCTTCGAATGTTTTGCCGACGAAAGACGGTACTTCGATTTCCTCGTTGTCTCCGCCGAACCAGCCCAGCATCGCGCCAAGCCCGATAATTCCCGCAACTACAAGCACTGCGACTGCGCCGATGATAAATGCCGTCGACAGCTTCTTTGCTTTTTCAGCGCTCTTATCCGTTTCTGTCTTTTCTGACCGTTTTTCCGTAGAGCGGTGTGCGCGTTCTCTTTCCTGCGTCTGCACTGCGGTCGGCTCTTCAGCCGCTTCATAGTCGTCTGTCGGAATTGTGAACGCTTTATTTCCCATAACCTTTGTAATAAACTCAATATTATCAAGGGCTTCGATCATTTCATCCGCCGTTCTGTATCGGTTCGTCTGATACTTATCCGTCGCCTTCATAATAATCTTTTCAAGCTGTGGCGGCAGACCCGGAACCTCATCCGTAACCGACGGCATCGGTTCGTTAATGTGCATCAATGCAATTGAAATCGGATTATCGCCGTCAAACGGAACTTTTCCGGTCAGCATTTCATACAAAACGATTCCGAGAGAATAAATATCCGAACGCTCATCCACATAAGCACCCCTCGCCTGTTCCGGTGAGAAATAATGGACAGAACCCATGACTTTGTTGTTTCCGCCTATGATGGTAGACGCGCTTACCGCCTTCGCGATTCCAAAGTCCGCAAGCTTCGCGACGCCTGTGTTTGTAATCAGAATGTTGTGCGGCTTGATGTCCCTATGTACAATCTGATTTTTATGCGCCAGGCTGAGCGCCGATGCAACCTGCCGCGTGATGCTGATTGCCTCTTTATAGTCGAGCCTGCCCTTTTCTTCAATCAACTCGCTGAGCGTTTTCCCCTCTACGAGTTCCATAACGATGAAGTGGATATTTCCCTCCTGTCCGACATCGTAAACGCTTACAATATTCGGATGGGAAAGCCCTGCTGCCGCCTGAGACTCTCTTCTGAAATTTTCCACAAACTGTGCGTCCTTGGTAAATTCCGGGCGCAAAATTTTAATCGCAACATATCGGTTCAGCAGACGGCATTTTGCCTTATAAACGATAGCCATTCCGCCTTCTCCGATTTTTTCAATCAATTCATACCTTCCGGCTAACAATCTACTGCTCATGGACATCCTCCTCCGTAACCTTCAAACAAATTACCGTTATATTGTCTCGTCCCCCGTTTTTGTTCGCGCGGTTAATCAGCTCTGCGCAAACTTCGGACATCGACAAATCCTTTCTCAAAACCTCTATCATCTCTCCGTTTTCCACCTCGTCATAAAGCCCGTCGGTGCAAATCACGAAAATATCGTCTTCTTCAATCTCTACCTGGAAGAAATCCGGTTCCACAGTCGGTTCCGCGCCGAGCGCCTTCGTAATCACATTCTTGCGCTCATCGACTTCTGCCTGTTCTTTTGAAAGAATCCCTGCCTTAACCAGCGTGTTCACATAGGTGTGGTCTTCCGTAAGCTGAAGCAGTCTTCCTGCGCGGTAAAGATATGCTCTGCTGTCACCGATATTCGTTATATAAGCCTTGTTGTCAATCGCATAGACGATGACCGCAGTCGTCGCCATCCCGCTGTTTTCCTCATATGTATGCGAAAGCTGAAAAATCTTTCGGTTTGCCTCGTCCAGACAGTCCTGAAGATAATTCACGATTGCGTATTTATTCGTCGCCTCTGCAATCGGATGTGCGGTAATATAATTCGCGATTTCATTGACTGCCGTTCGGCTCGCAATTTCGCCCGCATTGCTTCCGCCTACGCCGTCTGCCACCACATAAACCTTATCCGGTAACAGCACAAAGCAGGCATCTTCGTTGTTGCTTCGTCTGCGTCCCTTATCGGACTTAAATCCGACCTGCATAATGTCCTCCTTCCACGGATACGCCCCTTCCGAGTCCTATCCCCTTGTCATTTTACAAATAAAAAATCCGTCTGTCCCCTCTGTCGGCAAAAGCTGCAAAGCCTTCTCCGCCTTAAAGTCTTTATGATTCTCTAAAAATCTTTCGATTTGTCTTTCGTTTTCGTCTTGGTTGATTGTGCAAGTGCTGTATACAAGCGTCCCACCCGGCTTCACATAGGAAGCCGCCGCATCGAGGATTTTCGCCTGTCTCAGCGTTAATTCCTGCAGATCCAAATCTTCTTTATATTTGATTTCAGGTTTTCGGCCGATAACCCCAAGGCCCGAACACGGCACATCCGCCAGCACGCAGTCAGCAGTCTCTTGCAGTTCCTCTGCCGCCTCTGTGCTGTCGTGGCATTTGGTCTCAATAATGTTGATACCACAGCGCTGGGCCTGTTTTTCAATGAGCGCAAGCTTATGTTCATATATATCCATTGCGATGATTTTGCCGCGGTTTTCCATCATTTCCGCCGTTGCCAGCGTTTTTCCGCCCGGCGCCGCGCAGACATCGATAACCGTCTGCCCCGGCTTGGCAGCTAAAATATCCGAAACCATAATGGAAGCAAGATCCTGCACGGAAAAAAGACCTTCTTTATACGCCTTGCTTTCTAAAAGCCGGCTGCCGCTGACGGTTAGTCCCCGCGGCGTTTTCTCCGACTCCTCGGCATCAAATCCCTCCTGCCGGAGTCTTTCCGCAAGCTCTGTCCGGCTTATCTTCATTTGATTGACGCGCACCGTCATCTTCGGCGCACGGTTTACAGCTGCTAAAATTTCTTCCGTCTGCTGCTCTCCGTATTCCGCAAGCCAAAGCTTCACAATCTGCGGCTGAATCGAGTAGGCAATGCTCAGATATTCCGTAAGCTGCGCCTCGCGGCTTGGAAGCTGAATCTCTTCCGATTTTTTGATATACCCGCGCAAAACCCCGTTTATGAAGCGTTCTCTGCCCTTTGCCAAGCGTTTTGCCATGTTTACGGTCTCATTCACCGCCGCGTACTGCGGAACCGAATCCATGCTGCGAAGCTGATAAACACCCATGCGCAGCAGCGTCAAATCCTGCTTTTTCAGCTTTTTCGTGCCGCTCGGAATCAAGGCATCCAGATAATAATCCAGCAGCATTTTCGTTTCCAAAACGCCGTAAACCAGTTCCCGCACGAAAGCTTCGTTTTCCGGATGATTCCGCCCGATAAAATGATTCAGTGCGAAATTGGAATAAGCACCGTTTTTTTCAATATCCAGTAAAACATCATACGCAGTTTTTCTGTTTACATCCATCAGTCTCTTCTTCCTCTGAGTGCAAGCATCCGCAGAAGGTTTCCGATTGCCACCGCAAGCGCCGCCACATAGGTTAAAGCTGCCGCACGAAGCACTTTTTTCGCTCCTGCTTCTTCTTCATCGTCGATAATCGCAAGCTCTTCCATCTGTGCAAGTGCCCGGCTGCTCGCATTGAATTCTACCGGAAGCGTAATCGTATGGAAGAAAATAACCGCAATCATCATGATAATTCCGATATTAAAAACCGTATCTCCGATATAATTTCCCGCTCCGAGCAGTCCGATTCCGATTACCACAAGAATCCAACTGAAGTTCGAAGCGAAGTTTGCCAGCGGTACGATGGAATTTCTAATTTTTAAAGGCGCATAGCCGTTTGCATGTTGGATTGCGTGACCCGCTTCGTGGCAGGCAACGCTTACTGCTGCAATCGAATTTACATTGCCGACCGTTTCTGAAAGACGCAGTACTCTGCTTCTCGGGTCGTAATGGTCGGTGAGGCTTCCCCTCACGCTTTCGATTCGTACATTGTTCAGACCGTTTGCATCCAGAACCATTCTGGCAGCCTGTGCACCTGTAAGGTTTCTGTCATTTCTGACGCTCGAATATCTGCGAAATGCAGATTTCACTTTTGCCTGCGCGTACAGCGTGAATAAGATCGCCGGAACAAGCAAAATCCCCGTTGCATAATATCCCATATAACTATCCCACATAAGATGTCCTCCTTGTTACTTTAAAACAATACCCTCTTTGATTTTATTTCCTTTCAGGTAGTCCGAAACCATCACCCTTTTTTTGCCCGGAACCTGAATTTCACTTACCAGCAAAGCACCGCTTCCGCACGCAATCTTAATGCCGTCATTTGAAACGGAAAGAATCGTCCCTGCAGTCTCCGCCGTCTTTTCCTTCAAAGGCTCGGCTTTCCAGAGCTTCATTACAATATCTTCGTAATCGCAAAACGCACCCGGCCATGGGTCGAATCCCCGAATCAGTCTTTCAACTTCTTCCGGCTCCTTGCTGAAGTCAATCTTTCCGTCCTGCTTAAAAATCATTTTCGCATAAGTGGAAAGGCTATCATCCTGCGGCTCCGGCTGGATTTCCCCGTTTTCAATTCCTTTCAAAGCCTCGGCAATCAAGCGCGCTCCCATTTCCGCAAGTGCGTCGTGAAGCTGGCTGTAATTCATCCTGCCGATTTCCAAGCTGTCCTTCAGAAGCATATCGCCTGTGTCCAAACCTTCTGCCATCTGCATAATGGTAACGCCCGTCTCCTTATCGCCGTCGATAATCGCACGCTGTATCGGTGCCGCGCCGCGAAGATGCGGAAGCAAGGACGCATGCACATTCACGCATCCGTATTTCGGAAGCTCCAAAATTTCTTTCGGCAAAATCTGTCCGTACGCTACAACAACGATGATGTCAGGCTGATATTCTCTCAGTTTCGATAAAAACTCTTCGTTTCCCCTGACTTTCTCCGGCTGCAAAACAGGAATGCCGTGCGCAAGCGCCTTTTCCTTCACCGGTGTATATTGAATTTTCTTTCCCCGGTTCTTTGCTTTATCCGGCTGTGTTGCCACAAGTCCGACTTCATGTTCGGTTTTCAAAATTCCTTCCAAAACCGTTACCGCAAAATCCGGAGTTCCCATAAAAACTATTTTCATTCGCTATTCCTCGCGTTATTCTTCATCCTCATAATCACTGTAATCATCTTCCGCGTCACGGATATTTACAGCTTTGTCAATATATAGTACACCGTTAAGATGGTCGTACTCGTGACACATCACACGCGCATCAAAATCATGGAATTCGTAGGTTTTCTTTTCGCCGTCAAGATCCAGCGCTTCGATTTTAATATAATCCGGGCGGGTAACCGTTCCGATTTTTCCCGGAATGCTCAGGCAGCCTTCATCGCCCTCCTGGCTTCCGCTTTCTTCCAGAATCACCGGATTAATCATATAATACACTCTGCCCGGCTCCGGTTCCGCAACGAACATTCTGCGCATAATTCCGACCTGCGGCGCTGCAATGCCAACACCGAACTGGCTTCTCATCGTTTCCAGCATATCCTCCATGGTCATCTTGATGCGATCCGTAACTTCTGAAACTTCTCTGCATTGTTTTCTCAATATTTCGTCGCCTTCCAATACAACATTTCTGGTTGCCATTTTTCTCCCTCCTGCTTTAGAAGATACTGTATGGATTTACATCCACTGTAATACTTACATCTATTTTTTCGCTCAATAAAATTTGCTCGAAATTTTCCAAATAAAACATATAGCGGTTTCGCTCGCTCTTTCCTGTTTCAAGGCTCCTCGGGCACTTCACAATCAAATACTGCCGGAAGCTGTCCTTTCCCTTAAATCCGAGCGATACCTTCGGTGAAAGAACTCTTCTTTGGTCTTTTTCACCGAGCGCATTTTTCATATAGGCTTCGCAGCGTCTTGCCGCTGCTTCTGCCGTTTCCTCGTTTTCCGAGGTAAAATTCACCATAATAATATCGCCAAACGGCGGATATTCCATCCGCAGGCGCATTTTAGCATCTTCGCTGAAAAAGCCTTCATAATCGCCGGTCTGTGCGAATTGATAGGTAAAATTCTCCGGCTCGTAGGTCTGCACGATTACCAGACCCTGTTTGTCTCCTCTGCCGGAACGACCCGCCACCTGCGTGATAAGCTGGAAAGTTCTTTCAGAAGAGCGGTAATCCGGAATATTCAGCGTCACATCAGCTGCGATAACGCCGACCAGACCGACATTGTCGAAATCCAGACCTTTGGCGACAAGCTGCGTACCAATCAAAATATCCGTTTTTTTATCTGCGAATTCCTTTAAAATTCGGTCCATCTCTCCGCGGTTTTTCACCGAATCCAGATCCAGCCTTGCGGTCTTTGCCTGCGGGAAATATTTTTCGGCGGCTTCCTGCACCTGCTCGGTTCCCACACCGAAGTGCTTGATATATTTGCTGCCGCATTCCGGGCATTTATGAGGAACCGGATAGCGCCTGCCGCAGTAATGGCAGACCATGGATTCGCTGCTTTTATGATATACCAGCGAAAGATCGCATTCCGGGCATTTCATAACCACCCCACATTCCCGACACGAAACGAAATTTGAATAGCCGCGTCGGTTCTGCATCAGGATAATCTGCTCGCCGCCTTCCAGCGAGCGGTGCATTTCTTCAAAAAGTCTGCGGCTGAACACCGTCATGTTTCCGGCTCTGAGTTCCTGCCGCATATCGACCGTCTCTACTTTCGGAAGCGGTGTTTTATTATATCTCTCTTTTAGTGTAATCAGCTTATAAATGCCTTCCCGGCATCTTTCATAAGAAGTCACCGACGGCGTCGCGCTTCCCATCAGTAACACACCGTTTGAAGCCTGCAGACGCTTCGCCGCGACCTCCACGGTATCATATTTCGGCGTCATATCCGATTTATAGCTTGCCTCGTGTTCTTCGTCCATCACGATAATGCCGATATTATCCAGCGGCGCGAAGACTCCCATCCTCGCACCGATGACGATTTTCGCCTTTCCGCTGCGGATTCTCTGCCATTCGTCATATCTTTCCCGCGGCGTCAGTCTGCTATGCATGACAGCGATTTGCTCCTTGCCGAATCGCCCGATGAATCTTTCCAAAATCTGATTTGTCAGGGATATTTCCGGCACAAGCATGACCGCGGTTTTTCCCTTTTCCAGACATCTTGCAATCGCTTCCATGTAGACCTGCGTTTTTCCGCTTGCCGTCACGCCGTGAAGCAGGAAAATTTCACGCGTTTCTCGGTCAATCGCATCGTCGATAAGCCGAAGCGCGTTCTGCTGCTCTTCAGTCAGAGCCTCGGGCGATGTATACCTGCCCTTGAGATTTTTATAAGGCTCTTTTTCCTTTCCCTCTTTCGGCGGTTTTCCTGCCACGGTAAAGCAGTTAATCGCGTCTGAATAGGTTATCGCATAGCGCGTTTTCATCCACACTGCGGTCTTAATCATTTCCTCGTTGAGGCTTCCCGCCTCGTCAATGCCCTCGATTGGCTTTATCTTCTCCTCGGGACAGTCTGCCGCATCCGCAGTGCCGAAAACAAAGCCGGCTTTTGAACAGTTTCCCTTGCCAAAAGGAATTTTGACTTTATCTCCTGTACAAACGGCAAAATCGCCGCAAGCATAGGTAAAGAACATGTCCGTATGTCTGCTTTTGTTTTCAACCACTACATTTGCGTATTTCATATTTCGTCTGTTTTCTTTCTGATTTTTTTTCACCGTAATATTACAGCAGATAAATGTTGTTTTCCGCGCATTTATCAATCATTTCCTGTGGCCATACCGAAGCCTGAACTTCACCGATGTGCGCTTTTCTCAGGAAATACATGCAAAGTCTGCTCTGACCGATACCTCCGCCGATTGTATATGGGAGTTCGTCGTTCAGAATCGCTTTTTGGAACGGAAGCTCGGCTCTTTCCGGGCAGCCTGCCAGTTCGAGCTGTCTCTTCATTGCTTCAGCGTCAACACGAATACCCATCGAGGAAATTTCAAACGCTCTGTCAAGCACTTCGTTCCAAAGAATGATGTCTCCGTTCAGTTCCCAATCGTCGTAGTCCGGGGAACGGCCGTCATGTTTCTGACCGGAAGCCAGCTGTCCGCCGATTTTCATAATGAAAACAGCGCCGTGCTCTTTTGTGATGGCGTCTTCTCTTTCCTTCGGGGTTTTGTCCGGATACATATCTTCCAGTTCCTGCGTCGTGATAAAGAAGATTTCGTTCGGAATCTCAGTCTGGATGTTTCTGTAAAGTCTGTTGACATAATCGCCGAGGTTCTTAATCGCATTGTAAATCGTTGTAACCGTTTCCTTCAGATATGCTTCGTTTCTCTGCTCTTTCGTGATAACCTTTTCCCAGTCCCACTGGTCAACATAAACCGAGTGCAGGTTGTCCAGATCTTCATCTCTTCTGATTGCGTTCATATCGGTGTAGATGCCATGTCCCGGCTCAATTCCGTATTTTCCGAGTGCCATTCTCTTCCACTTCGCAAGAGACTGAACAACTTCCACTTCGAGTTCATCTATATCTTTGAGTGTAAAGCTTACTCTTCTTTCTACTCCGTTCAGGTTATCGTTAAGACCTGTCTTAGGGTCTACGAACAGTGGCGCGGACACAC
The DNA here is from genome assembly GCA_934233735.1 of uncultured Clostridia bacterium. Classification (GTDB taxonomy): domain Bacteria; phylum Bacillota; class Clostridia; order Peptostreptococcales; family Anaerovoracaceae; genus CAG-238. The sequence goes on from CAKQGQ010000004.1 coordinate 84,026, forward strand.
GGCGAAGCTGCAGTCCGTACGCAAGTTCCTGCTGGAAAAAGTCTTTGATTTTCTTAATTGCTCTCTGGCTCTCCATCAAATCGATGGGTGATTCATAGTTTTCCGGTAAAATTAATGGTAACATTGTGTTTTCCTCCTGTGTTTAATGGTTTATTTAAAATTAAATTCACTTCTGTTTGTCATAGCCGTCCCACTTTGAATACTCGCATCCGCAGTAGTTCTGACGGTAAAGACCGTATTCCTTTGAAAGCTCGATGCTTCTCTGAAATCCCGCTTTTTTCTTAAAATCAATATCTAAAAATTCCAGACCGTATATGTCTGCAAGCTGGGTTCCGATTGCGGAAATCAAAGGATAATTCTTATGCGGGCTGACGGTCAGCGTCGTCCCGAAAATCGGATTGCCTGTTTTCAGCGCAACCTGTGCCGTACGATTCATTCTGAGCTTAAAGCACTCCGTACAGCGTTTTCCGCCTTCCGGTTCATTGCTGAAGCCGGAACAAACATTGAAATAGTCCTCCGGCAAATACTCTCCTTCTATGAATGAAACCCTGTCCTCCTCCGGTATACGCTCGTTGTACGCATTTAAGAACTGTATCTGTGCCGCTTTTCGTCTGTCGTATTCATCCGCGTCCGTAATATTCGGGTTATAGAAGAATACCGTAATCCGGTAGTCCGGCAAAAGCCGCTCGATACACGCCGTACTGCACGGTCCGCAGCAGGAGTGAAGCAGAACATGCCGCTTCTCAATCTTTGTTTCCATGTCCATCGGATAAAAATCCGGATTCGTCATTTCCTCACAAAAACTCCCCGGGCAAATCCCTGTTGCTGTATCTGTTTTCTTTCTCATCGGTACACCTTGCGCCTCCTTTCTTGACAAGTTTTGTTTTTTCATTTAAATTTATTATATGACATTAAATTATACCACAAAACTGTGTAGATTTAAAGAGGAAAATAGCTATGAATCCTGTATTTAATGATGATTTGAAAAAACTTTTCGGCGGAATGCGCTATCACTCCGTCAGCACCTATTTAAAAGATAAATTCGGCGAAAAAACAATCAAGCTTGCCATCGACGGCGGCTTCACCTGCCCGAACCGCGACGGCACGAAAGGAACCGGCGGCTGTATCTTCTGTTCCGACAGCGGTTCAGGCGAATTTGCTTCCGACATTGAAGACCAAATCCGCCTCTTCTCGGACAAATGGCCGCGCGCCAAATACCTCGCTTACTTCCAAAACCACACGAATACCTATGCGCCTGTATCCGAGCTGCGGGAAAAGTATTACGCCGTTCTTGCGAATCCGAAAATTGAAGGTCTTGTCATCGGCACCCGTCCCGACTGCCTGTCCGAAGAAGTTTTGGATTTACTGTCGGAAATAAGCCGCACACATTTTTTATGGGTGGAACTTGGGCTGCAGACCATTCACGATAAAACTGCCCACCTCATCAACCGCTGCTACGATTTAAGCGTTTTTGATGATGCGATGCGTCGTTTATCTGTGCGGGGGATAAAAGCGGTCGTACACCTCATTTTAGGGCTTCCCGGCGAAAGCAGGGAGCAGATGTTAGATTCTGTACGTTATGTTTCTTCCCTGCCCGAGCTTTTCGGCATGAAGCTCCATCTTCTGAATATAGTAAAAGGCTCGCAGATGGAGTTTACTTACCCCGACTACCAGCCTTTCGCTTCAATTGAAGAATATGTAAATTTAGTTGTGGACTGTCTGGAAATCATACCGCCCGAGGTCACAATTCATCGCCTGACCGGGGATGCGCCACGCTCCATTTTAATCAACCCGCCTTGGAGTTTCAACAAACGCACGATTCTCAACAGCATCAATGACCGTCTGAATCTGCTGGACAGCTGGCAGGGCAAGCGATTGTAGAACCTGACGTCTCTCGCCTGCGGCAAGATGCCGCACGGTTTGACTCAGGTAAGTTCCTCGACATAATGCACGCCTTCGAGGCTGCGAATATCGTGAAGAATCATCTTATGATTTTCCCGCTTCATCAAATCAATGCGGACTCGAAGCACGATGTCGCCCTCCACAAGCGGCTGCTCTTTTCTGCGCTCGATGGAATTGACTTCATAGTCCTCATCTTTGATGAAATTCAAAAGCGATTCCACCTTTTTCGGCTCAAGTTCGATGTAAAGCTCTGCCGTTCTGGTATGATTTTCGACATAAATCGTCATGTAATTCATGTAATAAGTCGTAAAAATCATCAGTATGAAGCAGACCAGTGCCGCCCAAATAAAGCCGGCACCCACGGCAATGCCCATCGCTGCCGTAACCCAAAGTCCTGCCGCAGTCGTAAGACCCCTTACCTGCCTGCGATCCGTAACGATAATCGTTCCGGCGCCGAGGAAACCGATGCCGCACAAAAGCTGCGCCGGGATTCTGGCAATGTCCGCTGAATAATTTGAAAGTTCTGACAGATACAGCCCTGTAATTGTCGCAAGTGCCGAGCCGAGGCATACCAGCGCGAAAGTCCGAATGCCCGCCGCGTATCTTTTATTCGCTCTTTCAACTCCTACAAGACTTCCTAAAAGCGTTGCAAGTACCAGCCTGAGCGCTACCGAAAGCGTATTTAATTCTGTGAAAAAATCCAGTATCTTTTCCATTTCTGTTATCCTTTGGTCTTAACCTGAATTTTTGTAAAAGGCGTATACAGCATTTTGCCGCAGACAATTCTTACTCCTCTTACTTTATACCAGTAGGTGGTATTTGGTGACACTTCTTTCGTGTTTATGTAATAAAGTTTTTTTGCATCGGATGTCGTATAAAGCTTCTTATATCCTGACGACTTTTTCGCCGAACGCCAAATCTGATAATAATCCACTGCAAAGCCCGAGGCTGATTTTTTCCAGCTAAGCTTTACCCTTTTATTCGTGGTTTCTGCCTTTAAATCAATAATTTCCGTCTTTGCAAGTCCCAGACTGTATTTCTGAATCTGCGCGATTGTATCCTCTTCGGTCACGGCTTTAACCGTAAGCGTGCAGACCTTCTGTGCCGCTGCGTAGTTGTCTGTTTCCGAGGCTTTAACAGTAATCTTCGCAGTGCCGTCTCCGACCACGCGGACCTGACCGCTTTCATCGACCGTCGCTACAGCAGGCGCATCGGAAGTATAACTCAGTTCGCCGTCTCCGCTTGTTGCAGCACTCAGATTAAAGCCTTTATCAGTTTCTTTTCTCGTATAATTCGTATATCTTGTAGTAATTGTCTGTGTTTTCTTTTCCGGCTTCTCCGGTTTCGTTATGGTCGGTGTTTCTTCCTGCGTCGGTTTTGCGCAAGCCTTGGACGGCATATTTTCATAAACCGGAATCAGAAAAGTCATCGCAGAAGCCAGCACGGAAACATAACCGTTCCGAAGCGCTGCCGCTTCACTTTCCGCACCCTGCACATTTGTCATATACTGCCCCTGTCCAACGCTGTCTGCACCGTTCATCACATTCCATTTCTTGAAATAAAGCGTATTTTTATTGTTCTGCACATAGTTGATTCCATAGAACTGCGCGCCGCCCGTAATGGCTTTGCGAATGCTGTCCCAAGGTCTGCCGTAAACGCCTTCCTGCGACGCATACCATAAGCCTCTGGTTACAGCGTCCATCCTGCCCTGTCTGTATGCGCCGATGTTGAAGTAATTATAATAACCTTCATAGCCGGAAACGGTTCCTGAAATCGAGCCTCCTATGCCGTTTGAGCCCTGTTCCACCAAAATCATGGACGCCAGTACATACGGATTCACATTCGCCTGCGCCCCTGCCTGCATCAAAACTTCTGCATAAGTTGCGCCCGGCTCATCCGCAAGGTCGCCTGCCATGAATGTCCCTGCAAGCAAATTGGACAGTCCGCGCTCGGACTGCGTACTCGCATCGTAAGAATGCGTAAGGAACTGGAAGATTCCTGTTTGATTGAGAAAATTTCTCGGATCCATATAGTATTTGATGATTCCATCGGACGCGCAGACCCATCCGCCGCTGTCGTAAACAATATATTTACCCGTGTCCGCATCGTAAGCACCCTGTGCCTTGGATTTCCACGCTGCCGGAGAACTTGAAGCGACAAGGCTTGTCCCGAGCTTGCTTTCTTTCGCAATGGCATCGCTCCAGGAAAGTCCGGTATGCGCTGCCCTGAAACTCCATTCCGGATACTGAGCATGAAGCTGCCTCAGATATTGTTTGTAGCTGTTTGGAAAGCCCTCACTGCTCAAACGATTTTCAAACGCCTCGTCGTTTTCATAAACCGCGTTGCTTTGCACCGCAATGTAACTTGCGGAGGAATAGCCCTTGCTTCCGGATTTATAGCTTATGTAGTACCATTTTCCGCCGTTCGTGTCGGAAACCTCATCCAAAATCGTGACTTCATCATTTAAGCTCACATAGCCCGTCGCGCTGTACTGCGTGCCCGGGCCGCTCCGTACATACAGAGAAGATGTTGTCACAATTCCTGTCTTCGCGGACGCAGCATCTGCCGTCTCCGCGAAGCCGAAGAAAAGAATTCCCATTAAAGTCAGTAACAAAATCCCCACCATTACTGCATATATTTTTTGATTCTTTCTTAAACTCATCCATGTTTCCTCTTTTTCTGTTTGTTTTATTTATTTGGCTATTTATCCGGTCCCAAACGGCCGTCGTTATAATGCTTGCGGCAAAGGGAAACATACATGTCATTGCCGCCGACCACAATCTGCTCGCCCTGTTTTACAAACTGTCCGTCCACAATTCTTGCTACCATCGTCGCCTTGCGTCCGCACCAGCAAATGGTCTTGATTTCTTCGATTTTATCCGCATAAATCAGCATATAATAAGAGCCCTCGAAAAGCTCGTTTCTGAAGTCGTTTTTCAGCCCGTAAGCAAGCACCGGAACATCGAAGCTGTCCACAATTTCAACCAGTTCCTGTACATGATGTTTTTTCAAAAACTGACATTCATCTATTAAAACGCAGTCGATTGTCTGCTTTTCATTTTCACGCATAAATAACTCTAAAATATTCGTATCGTCCCCCACGATCATCGCTTCTCTTTGGATTCCGATTCTGGAGGTCACGACACCTGTTCCGTATCGGTTGTCGATTGACGGAATCAGTGTCAAGACATGTTTTCCTCTTTCCTCATAATTGTATGCCACTTTAATCAGTTCAATGGACTTTCCTGCGTTCATCGTGCTGTATCTATAGTATAACTGTGCCATCGGCGCTCCTTTCAAAAGTCCGGTGCGGCAGATCCGCACGGAATGTATACATCTATTTTAATGGAAAATCGCAAGAAATGCAAATATATAATGAAAAAATACCCGAACCGATGAGTGTTCTCCCACCAATCCGGGCATAAACATGGGTGATTCTAAAGCAAAAGGTCCTCGTCCGTAACAACGCCTTCCGCAACGATGTTGGTCGGTCCGGTAAGGAAAATATCCTTCGTCCTGCCGCTTTCGGAATCTTTTTTGATTGTGATAAACAGTTCTCCCCCAGGCACACTTACACGCACATCGTTTCCGCTTACAAGATTTTTTTCCGTAAGAACCGCTGCAACGCTTCCGGTGCCTGTGCCGCAGGCCATGGTAAAGTCTTCAACGCCTCGCTCGTATGTGAGTTCAACGAGAGTATCTTCACCTGTTATCTCGTAAAAATTCACATTGGCGCCCTTAGGAAATTTCTCGCTGTATCGGAGTTCCTTGCCGAGGAGTCTGAGTTCCTCTTTATCCATGGTTGACAGTCCCGGAATTTCCATTACGACATGCGGCAGACCCGGATTTCCGAGTTCAACGTACGAATAGGTTCTTTCGATTCCGTCAACGGTAATTTTCTCGTCGATATTGATTTTGCTGATGTCGTTTAATCTTATCCGATACTGTCTTTCATCGATTCTTTCTCCGATTACAAGACCGGCGGTTGTTTCCACGCGCTGCGTAATTCCTGCAAGGCCGTTTTCGTACCCATACCTTGCTATGCATCTGGCACCGTTTCCGCACATTTCACCGAGACTTCCATCGGCATTGTAAAAGCGCATCTTGTAGTCACCGCCCTCCGTAGGTGCATCCACGACCATAAGTCCGTCTGCGCCTATGGAAAGGCGTCTTGTGCATATTCGTTTTGCCAAAGCCCCAAGCTTTTCGACAGGCAGCCTTTCTTCCATGTTGTTTATGATAATGAAGTCGTTTCCGGCTCCCTGCATCTTCGTGAATTTCATTCGCGTTTTCCTCCCAAACATCCTGCCCGGCTAAAATCTCGAATCATAAAATTCGCTTGCCGCACGGAATATTACTTGTCTCATTTCCATATATTCCTTCATGCTTGCACATTTATATGCAACAGTCATAGGTCCTTTTCTGACGATTCCCTTGACTCTTTCCGCGCCGTCCGCCATGACGGTCTGCTGGAATGTGATTTCCATCATAATTTCTTCCGGAATCTTTGCACATTCGACATTCTTCGCATTTTCTGCGGCTTTCTTTGCCTTGTCGTAAATCAAGTCAAGACCGGCTTTGCGAGGCAGGCACTTTGCCGAATATCGCCCTTGCGCGTATTTCACAACCGCAATTTCCGCTTCCGCGCAGAATGCCTTTGCTTCCTTTTCCAAAGCGTCATCGCCGGATGCCATGATGAAAGGAACCCCCTGTTCTGCGGCATAAAGTGCGTTGATTCCCACTTCACCGTATGCAGTGTCATTTACTTTCATCTCTCTTATGAGATACTGGTCATAGGTGTGGTCAAGCACCGCGTTCTGCGTTCCGAACATCGCGTGATGTCCCAAAAGAAGAAGCCCGTCATAGCTTGAATCGATGCTGTGAACCATGGAATCCGGGCGGCAGTCTCCCCTGAGCAAAAATGCCCTTTCATCCAAAAGATCCACGCGGATGTTCTGTGCGACTTCGTGCGAGTCACATACCAAAACTTCGTCTGCGCCCGCATCAAACAATCCTCTGACTGCTGCGTTTATTTCTTCTGTCATCAAAACCCTGGCAGCCTCATAGCCGGGTTCCCCGGGGATGATTTCTCCCGGGGAAACGACTCCGTTCGTGCCTTCCAAATCTGCTGATATAAAAAATTTCATTTTCTGTCCTTTCGTTTTACCGTTATCCTTTGCAAAGACAGATTATGCTGCTTCCTTTGCATTCTTCTTTAAGTAAACCTGAGGTTCCTTCGGAAGCTTGAAAAGCGGGATAAATCTGTCCAGTCCTGTTAATGTTAATAATAACATAGAAATGACCGCAACCCAAGCCATATAATTGTGGAATATCAATCCGCTTACGCTAATCAATCAATGGTAATTCGGTGTTAAAGCCATTCCGGTATTTCGTGATTTGCAGTCATATGCTCATAACTCTGTCTCTTCACGATAATCGAACTTTTGCCCTCCCTTACAAGGACAACTGCCGGAATCGGACAATTGTTGTAATTGCTCGCCATAGAGAACCCGTAAGCACCGGTTGAAAAAATTGCGAACAAATCGCCTTTTTCTGCCTTGTCCGTAACCGCACAGTCTCTTATCAGAATGTCTCCGGACTCACAAGTCTTGCCGCATATCGTGGCTTTGTCGTTTCTCGGCTCATCCGCCTTGTTTGCAACCACGCCGTCATAGACTGCCTCATAGAGTGCCGGTCTGATGTTGTCCGCCATGCCGCCGTCTACGGCGATGTATTTTCTTACGCCTCTGATGTCTTTGATATTTCCGATTGTATAAAGGCTGAGTCCCGCCTCGGCAACAATGCTTCTTCCCGGTTCAAATACAACCGCCGGCATTTTGATCTGCATTTCTGCGAACTTCGATTCGATTTTTTCCATCATCGGGTCGATATAATAGGAATATGGCTTTGGCTGCTCGTCGGTGTACTTGACGCCGAAGCCGCCGCCAAGATTCAACTCTTTTGTGTCGTATCCGAAGCGCTTCTTGAGTTCTTCCACAAGCCCGAGCATTACATCCAATGATTTAAGATATGCATCGTTATCAAGGATTTGTGAGCCGATATGGAAATGCAGTCCCACAAGGTTCATGTGCTCAGATTTGATGGCTCTCTCTGCAAGCGGAAAAAACACATCTTCATCAAGCGGAACGCCGAACTTCGAGTCGCGTTTTCCGGTTATGATGAAGTCATGCGTGCTTGCCGCTACGCCCGGCGTGATTCTCAGCAAAATATTTGCAGTCATGTTTTTCTCTTTGCAGACTTCTTCAATCTGCTTAAAATCCGGCTCGCTGTCCACGATAAATCTTCCGATTCCGTAGTCCAAAGCATCCTCAATCTCCCCACGCAGTTTGTTGTTGCCGTTGAACTCAATTCGTTCTGCAGGGAAGCCGGCCTTCTTCGCGGTGTAAAGTTCTCCGCCGGAAACAACATCGATGCAAAGCCCCTCTGTATCACAGATTTTGCACATCGCAGTCGTGCAAAAAGCTTTGCAGGCATACGCGATTCTCGTATTCGGATATTTATCAAGGAACGATTCCTTGAGTTCTCTGATTTTCTCCTTGATTCCCGTCTCGGACATCACATAGAGCGGCGTCCCGTACTGTTCTGCCAGCGCTATCGTGCTGCATCCGTCAAAATACAATTCATTATTTTTGATTTCTTTTATCAAATTTCTATCCTCCCTATCGTAATTTCTATCAAGAATTCCTTTTCGCTTTCAGATAATATTAAAGCAAAAAGAATGCCAACAATTCAATATTGTTTTGCAAACGGCAAAAATCGTTAATTTTCAACACTTTTTTCTTGCTGAAAAAGAGCAGAAAAAAAACAGGACAAAATAGTATCCTGTTTTCCGAACTTAAATTCCCATTTTTAGAACTTAATCTTTTTCAACTTTTCATAAAATACCGTCTTGGAAAGACCCAGCTCCTCCATGGCCTTCTGCCGGCTCCCTTTATTTCTCATCAGAGCCTCCGCTATGATGCGCTTTTCTTCCTTCATCAGCTGTTCTTTTAGGGTTTTTCCTTCTTCTTCGTCGTCATTAATCAAGATGTGTTCCGAATAAATGATTGGTGAGTCGCAAACCGTTATAGCGCGCTCGATGACATTCTCAAGTTCCCGCACATTTCCCGGCCAGCTGTAGCGCATCATTTTGTTGAGTGCCTCTTCAGACAAAAGCATCGGTTTCATATTATATCTTCCGTAGATATCGCTCAGAATCGAGTTTATTAAGACATAAAGGTCATCCTTTCTCTGCCTGAGCGGCGGGATACATATCGGGAATACATTGATTCTGTAATATAAATCCTGCCGGAATCTTCCCTGCCGCACTTCCTCTTCAAGATTTCTGTTCGTTGCGGTGATAACCCTCACATTGACATCAATCGGTTTCGACGAACCAACGCGGTAGATTCTTTTATTTTGGAGCACATGCAGTAGCTTGACCTGAATGTCCGGCGGAATCTCCCCGATTTCATCCAGAAAAATGGTTCCCCCGTTCGCCTCTTCGAAGAACCCTGCCTTGCCTCCCGTCGCCGCACCTGTGAACGCCCCCGGCGCATAGCCGAAAAGTTCACTCTCAAACAAGCTCGGCGCGATTGCATTGCAGTTTACCTCCACAAACGGAGCACCCGGATTCCCCATGTTATGTATATTCTTCGCAAGCCTTGACTTTCCCGTTCCGCTTTCCCCCGTTATGATTACATTGAATAATGTCTGCGATGCTTTATATGCCAGCCTCTTGACCTCTGCCATCGAAGGGTTTCTTCCGATAAAATCATTCAGCCCCGCAATTTCAAACTCCCGGTTCTTGTCCTCATTATGTGATTTCTTCTTCTGCCGTTCTTCCAAAAGCTGTATGATTGCGTTTCTTTCCTTTCGCATCTCTTCAAGCAGCGACGCATCCTGAATTATTACATAGACTCCGTCCTGCTTCTGCAAACTCCTGACCCTTACAAAAATACAAAAAATCGGTCTTCTGTGAATTTCGTAAATACCTTTTTCAACACAGCCGTTTGTCTTTTTCATCATGTCTTCTATTTTCGTGATGAATGCCTCGCCGTGTATAACATTCTGAATTTCGAGCCCCTCAATCGCAGGTGTATCCTCCTCATTCTCGTCGGCACTCGCCTTTGCCATATAGCCTCTGCCTGAAAAAAGTTTTCCTATCTCCTCTCCGCGGAATCCGTACCCACGGCTCTGAAAAAATTTTATTTCACCCGTAATTCCGTCAATGACAACCATGTGCCCCACAGCTTCAAAATACCTCATTGTATAGGTTTCGTTATTCACTGTAATGTCTGCGCTGTTATTTGCAAAGTCAATTCGGCTTACAATCTCAAACCCGAGATAGTTTGTTTTCAGTTCAAACTTCCCATTTGGGCTATAGCTCTTGATGTATTTATACTGCGGCTTGATTTTTTTATTGTGGTAAACGCCCACGGCAACGATGGCATCGCCCTTTGCGATGTTTTTATCGTTTATGTTAATATGCAGCAAATCGGCCGGCGACAAGGCATCATCATTTCCGATTTCGTTATCGCAGATAATCACAATGTCGCCTTCTTTGATGCTGCCTGCGGCATGGCATCGCCCATCCTCGGAAATAATTCCGGTTATTTCCTTCGCACGCTTGCTATATGAGCCGATTCTGTTTTGTTCGTCAATATAAATCAGCCCTTTATATTCACTTTCAAGAAGTTCTTCCAAAATGTTCGTAGTGTGTTTCATTGTACCTTCTCCACCGCTTTCGCATGACTCTGCCATAAAGTTTATCATATGCAGAAAAAAAAGTCTACATAAAGCACCCGGAGCAAAATTGAGTGGCAATACAAAATCGGAATTCTGTTTCCAAAAGTCATATTTTGTGGTATGATTTTTAGGTACAAAATATCGAAACAGAAAGGATTTTATCCGAATGGAAGCTTTACTTATACTGATTTTAAAATGTCTGATTCTCGGAATCATCTGGGCAGCCCTCTTGATTCCGGTTATTTTCAACCGAGGCGGCTGGCTTCGCTACCTCATTACGGTTCTGCTTATTGCCATTGTCTGCTACCTGTGCCGTGGCTGGGCAGCAATTATAAACAAGATGACATTGATTGCCCTTATCACGCTTGTTGTCGCATGGATTACCTCCATGGCAGTCTTTGACAAAGAGTCGAAAGTAAAATCGAAGGTTATTTCCTTTTCATGTGTTATGTCAGCTTTAGCTTACCTGATTTCAAATTTTATATCATTTGGTATTCTTTAAGTCTTCGGCGATATTTCTTTTATTACTTGGCAAGAAAATTTTAAAAAAAGTTTTTGCCAACCTTGAAAGACTCCGCCAATTGTGCTATTATTAACTCGTTAGAGATACCATTTAGCATATAAGGGCGATTAGCTCAGCTGGGAGAGCGCTGCGTTCGCAACGCAGAGGTCAAGGGTTCGAACCCCTCATCGTCCACCAGCATGGTCCTGCAGTTGTAATGATTGCAGGGCTTTTTTATTTTCTTGCTTTAAAATCTTCTTCGATTGCTTCCTTCCAGTCCGCTCTCAAAGGTTTTAATTTCCTTATATCTGAAACAGCTTCCTCCAACACCCGGTAGCAAATCTCCGTACCGATACTGTCAGCCCTATAGTCAACCGCGTGTGCAGCATCGATTCCGAAATTTCCGGCAGTTTCTACTGCATCAATATTGGCACCCAGAAAAAGAAACTCCCATCCATACCTTTGCTTCTGCCGTTCAATCATACTCTTAACTTTCTCCCATGTGTATCTATGGCTTGCGTTTTCCATTCCGTCTGTTGTGATAACAAACAGCGTTCTTTCAGGTACATCTTCGGTGCGGGCATATTTATGGACATTTCCAATATGGTGGATGGCACTTCCCACCGCATCAAGCATTGCCGTGCTGCCGCGGACAAAATACTCTTTGTCTGTCAACGGTGGTATCGCACGCAAATTTATGCGGTCGTATATGACATCACATTCATTATCAAAAAGTACAGTCGAAATCAGTGCTTCTCCCTCTTCCTTGTAAAAACTCCCCAAATTAAATTCCAATAAAAAAAGACTGCTCGGTAATTCACCTTACAGTCTTAGTATAGTTTCCGATTCACTTGGTTTGGTCGCCTCGCATGCGACAAATTACGCACCCAAAAGATTTTGGTCGAATGCAAACAGTGCCTCGTTGATTTCGAAAACATTATAATTTCTTTTTTTGACAAAATATTCAATTATAACGTCAAATTTATTCGAGTGTGAAAGCGCAAAACCCGCCTTCATAAGCATTTCCTTCATCTCATTCAAAGGCAGCTCAAGTGCCAGCGCAAAAGCAATTACCGTAGGCTTTGAAGGTCGATACGCTTTGTCGGAACGGATTTTTGAAAAAAGTTTCCGATCAATGTTTGCTTTCTTGTAACACTGCGCATCCGTCATGCCCTTTTCGTCGATTTTGCGAAGAAGCATCTCGGAAAAACTTTCATCAAGCTGTTCAAGCGCATTATCCAGCGAAGCGTCACAGCAGACCTCAATGCTCCTCAGCCTTTTTAAATCATAGCTGTCCTCATGCTCCTCGACATATTTATCATCTATGTACGCCGCAATGTCCGAAAAAAGCTTGCTTCCGATGGTATATGATTTCTTATCGAAAATCACGACATATACCTGCATGTCGTTTTCCTGCAAAAATTCGCTGATGGTATCCACGGCCACGCGAAGCGCCCGGTCTTTCGGATAGCCGTACACGCCCGCCGAAATCAGCGGAAACGCAAGAGTTTTGCAATCATGTTCAGCCGCCAGCGCAAGCGACTTGCGATAACAGGAAATCAGCTTTTCCTCTTCACCGTAATCTCCGCCCCGCCAAATCGGACCGACCGTATGGATAACATATTTGCAAGGCAGATGGTAGCCTTTTGTAATCTTTGCGTCGCCCGTCGCACAGCCGTGAAGCGTTCGGCACTCCGCAAGCAGCCCAGGCCCCGCCGCGCGGTGGATGCAGCCGTCCACGCCGCCTCCGCCGAGAAGCGAATTGTTCGCAGCGTTCACGATGGCGTCAACCTTCAGCTTTGTTATGTCGTTTCTGATTATCTGAAGTGGCATTATATCCCTCCGTTTCCGTTAATTTATCAATAATATCTCCGTTCATCCAGTTCAAGCAAAGCATCCAAAAGTTTTGCTCGAAGTTCTCCTTCCGAAAGGCCGTTTACATATTCCACCAATTCTTCATAGTGTCGTTGTTCTTCTTGCTCTTCTTCTGCTTCCCATTCTTCAACTTTCCGCAGGAATTCCTTTGCAGCCTCCGGTTCTGCCGTAAAATACAACGCAATCATGTGTTTGCAGATAACACGGCGACCATCAGCGTGCGGACAATTGCAATGTGATTTTCTCGGATATTCGGTGTCAATATAAACGGTATATGGCTCCGTTCCGCTTCCTGCAACACTTCCCCTGTATGCAAATTCCCCATCTTTTTCCCACGACAGCACTTTCTTTTTTTCATAATATTCGAATCCGCGCCACAGCGAATTTCCGCTCGCCATTTCGGTCAGTCCCATAATTTTCGTCCTTTCAGCAGAAAATTTTCGTATTTTTCTGTCTTTCGATTATCTTTTATTACTGTGATTATATTGCGTCCGCGCGAAAAAATCAAGGCATGCAGTGTTCATCCGCAAAGCAAGTTACGCGCTCTCGACGATTCTTGCCCCAAACGGCATAAATGACAGCCTGGCCATTTTGAAAAACTGCATTCCATAAGGCACCATGCAAGTCCGCCAAGCAGACCTCCAAATAAAAACCAAAGTATGTTTCCTAATGTTTTCATATGTATCCTTTCTTTGCTCCTGTCTGCTCTTTGCGTGAGGACTCAGCCATCCTTTAAATATCTCTTGCCCCTATGCCTGAAATATGTTAATATGGACTCAAGACGATGCCTTGCGGCTTCGCTATTTACGATTTTAGGCTACTTGATAGGATAAGCCTTACCGCTCTTGGTGTCAGCAGGAGCGGCTTTTTTATTATGTAGGAATATCGCCGGGCGATATTCCCGGAATAACGACAAAAGAACCTTGCGGAGCGTCGCTCATGAGTGAGCGACATCTGTGCATAGAAATCTTTGATTTCGTTATGCACACTTTTGTCCTATACGAAACTTACAATCCGGAGACTCCAAAATGACTATAAATCTAACCAACGGTTCTGTAACCAAATCCATGCTGCTGTTTGCGGTGCCTATGATTTTAGGGGACCTGCTTCAGCAATGTTATAATATCGCCGATACCCTGATTGTCGGGCAGTTTCTCGGCAAAACCGCACTCGCGGCAGTCGGCTCTTCCTTTGCCCTGATGACTTTTCTGACCTCGATCATGCTCGGGCTTTGCATGGGAAGCGGCGCGCTTTTTTCCATACGCTTCGGGCAGCGTGACGAGGATGGTCTGCGTGAAAATATATGCGCTTCCTTTTTCTTTATAGCGGCAGCTACCGCTGTGCTGAACCTGTGCGCCTTTCTCCTTCTTGATCGGCTGCAGGTTCTTCTTCAGGTTCCTGCCGAGGTATGGCCGGACATGAGAGCTTATCTCTTTATCATCTTTTGGGGCATCCCGGCAGTTTTCGCTTATAATTTTTTCGCGTCGTTTTTGCGCGCGGTTGGAAATTCCGTGGCACCGCTGATTTTTCTGGCGATATCCGCTGTACTGAATATTTTGCTGGATTTATACTTTATTCTGCAGCTGAATCGAGGCGTTGCAGGCGCCGCTGAGGCAACCGTTATCGCCCAGTATGTCTCCGGCATCGGCATTGCAATTTATGCGATGCTCCGCTGCCCTGAAGTGCGCTCTGCCATAAGGCCATCGTGTCTGCGCAGGATGCGTGTCCGTGAAATCGCTTCTTTTTCGGTTCTGACCTGCATTCAGCAGTCCATTATGAACCTCGGGATTCTTATGGTTCAGGGTCTTGTCAACAGTTTCGGAACGATTACAATGGCCGCGTTCGCCGCTGCGGTGAAAATCGACGCTTTCGCCTACATGCCCGTGCAGGACTTCGGCAATGCGTTTTCCACCTTTATTGCCCAGAACTATGGCGCAAAACAGGACGCGCGGATTCGCGCCGGACTGAAAAGTGCGGTCTCTATCTCCATGCTTTTCTGCATCGTCGTGTCGGTTTTGGTCTGCGTCTTCGCAAGTCCTCTCATGAAAATTTTTGTGGACGCCGGCGAGACGGAAATCATCCGCGAAGGCGTGCGCTATCTGCGGATTGAAGGCGTCTTTTACTGCGGCATCGGATGTCTGTTCCTGCTTTACGGCTTGTACCGCGCCCTGGCAAAGCCCGGCATGAGCGTAGTGCTCACCGTCATTTCGCTGGGCACCCGCGTTGCACTGGCCTATATTTTGTCTGCAATCCCGGCCATCGGTGTCGTCGGGATTTGGTGGTCTGTGCCTATCGGCTGGTTCCTTGCGGATGTGACAGGGCTGGTTTACTTCAAATTGCGTAAGTCAGAGTTTCTTACAAACTCTCAATAAACGCAATCGCCCTCTGAATGACTGCATCGCCGCTCTCGCCGTTTGGCCCGCCGTTGTGGATTTCATGGTAATAGCCCGGCCACTCGATCATCGCAAAACTCTCTGAGTCCTGCAGTTTGGCAAACTCACGGCTGCCCTGTATATCGCAGATCAAATCCTTCGTGCCGTGCATCAAAAGGCATGGCGTATGCTTTGCCCTGCCGTTGTCCTCGTTCGTGCCCTTTTCGAGCGCAGTGCCGATGGTAAATCCCTCGTAAGCGCAAAGCGCGGTTGCATATGGGTGCACCATTGGGTCTTTCTTGTACGGTCTTACATATTCCACGTTGCCAAGCTTTTCTTCCGGAAATTCCGACTTGATTTTGAAGTTCGGCGCAATCTTTGTCAAAAGTTTCACCGCTTTCAGAAGTCCACCGCTGACCGGACGCACTAGACGAATCCACGGCGCGGAAATAATATATCCTGCCGGCACATCGTTATGACCGCCGCGCGCGCGATAATCCAGCGTGATGTTGCCGCCCATGCTGTGCCCGTATATCACAATCGGAACGCCCGGATAAAATTCCTGCGCGTACTCAATCAGCGCGTCAATGTCTTTTAGAACTTCTTTTCTCGGGGCGCATGCTCCGCGAACCCCCTGCGAACGGCCGTGTCCGCGCAAGTCCATTGAAACGACCGCAATACCCGCTTCATTAAAATGCTCCGCAACGCGGCTGAACCTGCCTGCGTGCTCGCCGATTCCGTGAATCAGGCATACCACGTGATTGGGATTTTCGCAAGGGAAGTGATACCCCTGCACAATACAGTCTCTCTTTTGAAAATCAAATAATTTATACATATTGATACCTCCGGCAAAAAAACAAACTCACAATTTCCTGCTCCATTTTGCAATTATTAGCAAGCATGTATTCAATTGTGTGTCTATATTCTTCTTTTTCTAAAAGTGTATGTAACCTTCTGACATCATTTGAGGTAAGTGGTTTGCGCGCAATCGCGAACTTCTCATTTTCCAGCTCCGGAATTCCCATACAATGCAAGTCAAACTGCTTTCCGGTTGCCTGGCAGAGGTTTTGGTGAATCAGAAAGCCGCCTGCATCAATGTCACCAAAATGTACATACTTCAATTCAGGGTTATCTTCTATTACTTTCTTCAAGAAAGCAAGCTGATGCCTGTTTGCATAACCTCCGAGATAAAGATACGAAAAGGTCGCCTCGTCCATGCGTTGAAAGGCTGTCTTGTTTTCGACAGTCATAACTTTATCGGTGCCGATCTCTATACGAGCGATAAAAGGAATGTCCGCTGAGGAAATCGCAATGCCGCCGCGAAGCTGACTTGAATCCATGCTGAAATTCTTCCAGTGAAGTTTCCACTCTCCTTTCAGCAGAATCTCCTGCTCGCTTGTAATGACATGGAAGCGTTCCAGTATCGCGTCTGCAGGTTCATAATCTGACTGTGGCACGTCAAGAAGAGCCCTCAGCAAGCTGCAGATTTCTTCATAATTATTCTCTTGAAACCACTTTGAATCACCGTATACCAAAACGGATACCTCCCTGACATAGAGCGATTTACTGTTTTTCTCAAGAAAATCTATCATTTTCAGGTTTGCATCTATCCTCGCAAATTCAATTTCTTCTGCCGTCTCATTCAGATGCTGCCGCAGTGATTCGCAGTAAGCCTGCACAAGTGCTCCGCCGTGTTTATAAGCAGCAAAAAGCTGAAAGACTTCTTCTTTAATTCGGTTTCGCGGGGTAATTCCACATTGATTTTGCAGAAAATCCCGCACACTGCTCGCAGAGTCCGCAGGCATATATATTTTTTCAATTTCATCGCTGTATTTCAGTCTTTTAACTGCTACAAACGATTCGGATTCCAAGACATGAATTGCTTCGTTAATGGCTTCTTTTCGCCTCATATCCGCATCATTGGCATGATAAGCTTTGTATATTTCCGACGGACTCAGAGTGATTCTACGGTTGGTCTCTATCTGTTTTGCACTGCGTTTGTCATATTTTTTCAGCAGCTTTTGAAGGATTTCACCGCAAAGTTTTTTCGTCTCACTGTTCATGGAACTTCACCTTTCCGATTCGCATATCTTCTTTTTTTAGTTTTAACAACGGAATGATCACGCCGCATTCACTTCCGATGGATTCCAGTCGGTTCGGCGGTGCACAAAAAATAACCTGAAAGTTCTGCGCTTTAAAGAAATCCAGCATCAGTTTAATATTGTGATCGCTCATTTTTTCGAAAGGCTCATCGATGAAAATCAAGCGCACAGAATTGACTCTGGCGTTATACAGCATTGAGAGCGCCGCAGACAGAATCAGCGTATAAGGAATCTGCGTTCCCGCGCCTGAGTTGTAGCCCACGGTTTTGGATAATTTTCCCTCTTTGATTGTATCATCGGTTACCAGAATTTCATAACTCATGTAGTTTCGATAATCAGCGAAACGTTTAATTTCCGATAAATCATTTTTATCAATCATTTTGTTGATGATATTTTTAATTTCATTTTCACGCTTTTCGATTTCGTCTTTTTCATACTTTCCGTATCCGCTGCTGTTAAATGAAATTTGATCGTCGAATAAATCATTGGCACTTTGGAGATATTCCGCGTAATTCAGTACCTTGGTGTAATCAGAATGATCCTTGAGCATTTTCACATCAAACTGATATTGCGTGGAAAATTTCAGCTTTCTGAGTTCTTTATTGATTTCCCGAATATCGCTGAGAGCCGTCCTTGCATGTTCATAGATACTCAAAACAAATTCATGTTTGAAAATATCTTCATACTTTCTGGTCTGCTCCCGCATTTTTTCCTGAATTCCCTGCAGATCATCAATCCAGATTTTCGTCTTCCGTTTCTGATAGCTGCCCTCTGCATCTGTGCCGAGCGGAAGCCTTTCCTCCTGCGGCTTGCGGTTGTTATAGTTCATCTGCCTGCCCTGAAGCATTGATTGCAGATTGGCAATGCTGCTCTGCAATCTCTCCCTGGAATTCTGTTTCATCAGGCCGCCGATTTTTGCCTCACCTTTTCGGAATCGGTCATATTCTTCGATTGCCTTTTCATGAACAGATGCATGCATCATTCGCTCTTCATCAAGGATGTCGGAAGCTTCCTGCAACTGTCTTCTGTATTCGATTGAGTCGTTCTGCTTGCTTTCCGTCTCAACTTCAAGCTTATCCTTCTTGCGGTTCATCTCACTCTGCCTTTTTGTCCGGTCGTCCAGTTCTCTGCCTAAACGACTAAGCTGCTCGGAAAGAGCCATAAACTCTGCATTGTTCCTTTGCGCTTCCAAAAGCTCATTGCAATGTTTTCTTTCTTCATGAAGCTGCGTTTCCGTCTGGGCAGCTTCACGATGTGCGTTCAGATTAAAGTCGCGAAAACTATCGATTGTACTGCGAAGCGAGTCCATTTTTTGCTGCTGCGTTTTTTGTTTCGTCAAAAGCTCTGTTTCTTCTTTTTCCAGAAGATTCAAGCGTTTCTGTGCCGCTATTCTGTTCAGTTCGATGGCCTCTTCTCCCAGGCAATAGCTTTTAATTTTTCTGAAATTAATGTATGTCACAGCCATATTTCGGCTTAGCTTTCCTTCTTTGGACATGGCATTATCATAGCTTGGTACCTCTTCCACAGGGACAGCGTGAATTCTCCCGAGCCAGAATTTAAAATATGCCGCGGCATAGGAATTTTGAATATCCAAAAGATGAAATACCGCATCTTCTTCACAGGTAAGTTCCTTTTTCATAAGCCGTTTCGTGTTGACCAATTCGATGTACCTGTGCCCTGACTTATCAAGCATGCGGTTGGCAATATCAAAAGCTGTAGGAGAAACGATTACCGCATAGCGGTGAATTCCAAGGAAAGATTCTATCGCATTTCTCCATTCCTCATCCTTGATGCCGATGACATATTCACAAGCCATTTTTGCCTGTTCATTGATTCCCAGCTGTTCAAATTCCCGATTTACCTCTTTTATGAATGCAAGCTGTTCTCCTGCAAAAGTAAAGTCCGCTTTTTTCTTTTTACAGGCTTCCAAAATTTCATTTTGCAGGACGCATTCTTTTTGAATTCTCTCCAATTCATCTTCAATAGAATATTTCTGCTGCATTACCGCATCGCGCGCTTCCTGCAAAGCTCGTTTCAGTTTCTCAAGAAAAAGCTGTTTTTCTACTGCTTCTGTTTTCGAATCGACAAGTTTTTCAAGCATCCCACTGTCGAGCAGGTGCTCTGCTTCGCTTATCTTGGCATCTTCCACCGTTTCTCTGATGGTTCTTTGGAAATTATCCAGCATCGCGGCTTCCCTGCGCAGTTTCTGAAGCCGCTCCTCATAGCCTTCCATTGCCCTTCGGGATGCTTCGATTGCCTGTGATGCATCCATCTTTTGAAGGGAATCTTTTACTTTCTCATGCTGCTCCTGAGCATTTCGTATTACTTCTTGCTGCGCCCGGATTTTCTTTTCCAATTCTTCACACTGCAGACGATTCTTTTCGATTATCTCTTCTGCATTTTGTAATTTCTCCTGCCATTCCAGAACTTTTTGATATTTCCGTTTGATATCATCTACAAGCAGACGGTTTTGCTGTTTTTCCAGTTCTCCAAAGTTTTCCAGAATTTCATCCAAATCCTGAATTTCCTGATTTATCAGCTCCAAGCTGCTGTTGATTCGCTCAATGTTCTCTTTTGCCTCCTTAAGCTTTTCAAACTTAACCGGATGTTCCTCAAGTACCGATTCTTTTATAAACTCCTGAATTTTAGCCGCAGGGTTATATGCCATGATATTGCGAAGTTTTCTCTGGTACGCACTGACCTCTTGATATGGTAGCTTCAGTCCGGTCATCTGCATAAATAAGGTAATACCATCTTTCTTATTTTTCAGCTTCAATCCGTTTTTCTTTTGAAAGTCAGATGCGTCATAGGGCTTTTCCTGCCCCTTTTCTTCATAGGTGAAATGTAGATCTTTCAATGTTTTTTTCTCGGCAGCATACCATTCACTTGTTTTAATATCGGCTGCCGCAGTTTCTAAAACAACGCCGAGTACAAAGCTTCTCTGATTAATCTCGTCATAATATTCCAAAGCAATGTGTGTGAAAACACTTGGCATTTTGTCCGCCGGTCTTGCGTAAATGCCCGCGCTGGGATCCAATAAGCATCTGGTATAGGAAACGAGATTCCGCTTGCCGGTTCCCGTATTATTTTTGCTCGTAGCCTCATTAAATTTATAATCCCCCGTATACGCATATTTAATTGCATCTAAAATCGTCGATTTACCGCTTTCATTTTCACCGGTAATCAAGGTCATGTTTTCCGACAGCGGAATATTTTCATTAATAAAGCCGTACCAGTTTATCAGCTTAACCTCACGCAAACTAATTTTACTCATACTCTTCTTCCTCGCTTTCTATGAATAAATCTGCGCTGTCTTCTGCACCGGATTCCGCAGAGGTGTCCGGCATCCCTGTGTATTCCTCGATGACGCGTTTCAGCTGTCCGATATCCATACAGAACTGCAGGGATGGATACAGCCGTACAATTCCGTCCTCACGGCCAATGTCGTCACCGAAGTCAATTAAATTAAATCTTCTGAAAACCAGATACGCGCCTTTAAAATCAGACGGAGTCAGGCTAATCTGATAAATTCCGCATTTATCGATAATGTCTCCTACCGTAACGAAAACAGGCTCTTTGTATCCCATTCGTTCCAAATAGAGCATCCACAGCACCAAGAGCAGTCTTATCTGTTTCGAATCAAAACGATACAGATTTGCCCTTTTTAAACCTACCGTTTCCACATCTTCGTCATGCTGCTGCAGCATGGCAACTTTCAGCCTGTCATCCACCATCACCTGATAACCGATGAGGGAAAGGTAGGTATTTACATCATAATGATTTGACTCTGCAGCGATAAAGTCGTATAATTTTTCATCTTTATCCGCAACAATAAAAGTTGTATCCAGTAGTTTTCGAATACTGCGTTTAAACAGATATGCGTCTTCATCATTCATTTTATTTATGATTTCTAATCCCATATTTTTTCACCTGTGTCTTTCTGTCCGTTCTTTCGTATAATGCGTGCTCCGCTGATTTCCGCGGTTTCGGTTTCGACCGTTTTTTCTCCAAGCTCCACTTCAAACGGAAATTCCTCATTGCCTGCATATGCCATCGCTGCCGCATACATCAAAACTTCTTCCTTCGACAGAATCGGTTTTTCTCCGATTTCAATGCTCTCTGCTATGCCAAGCTGTGCGTCAAGATAGTCTCCGGTTCTCTCAACAGAATAGCGATTCTGCGCCTGGCTGAACATTTGCTCCGTTTTAGCTTCTTTTTCCTCTTCTGTAAGTTCTTCCTTGTAAAGTGCAATGTTTTCACCCGAATTTTTCATCCTGCGTTTCTTTTCAAAGGATTTATAGCCGACATATCTTTGCTGCATAGTATTAAGCGTATCGGCAACCTTTTCGATTGCTGTTTCCTGTTCTTTTTCCGAAAGCTTTCCCACAGTACTTAAAAAATCATGAAGCACACTTTCCATTTTTTCGCCGCTGCTCGACATCAACATGATACGCGTATTCGCTAAATTGTAATAGTTATTGATTCTTGTATCAATCAACTCCATATTTTCTTCGTACTCGATACTCAAAAAATGCTGCAGCTCCGCAAAATATCGATTCACTCTCTCTTCCGCAGACTGCATGTCCATCTGCAGTCTTTCCGCGCATTCCAGTGTCATCTTCTGATAAATCTCGGGTTCTTTTAGTTTTCGCAGTCTGCCGCGAATAAAGGAAAGCTGCGTCGGTATCAGACCGTTATTCTTAATGAAGAAATACTCGCTGAAAAACCGATCCAGCATCTGATCCTTCATAATGAATTGCCCGAAACAGTTCATATCCTGAAATGCTATTACTGCCTTCATAATATCAGAAATGCTGTCCTTTAAATCGGTCAGTTCATTTTTTAATTCACTCTCATTGTCAATCATCGGTACAAGAATGTTGTTGTAAGGATGCTCCATTCTCGGGCTATCCTTTTCAAAAGCTGATTTCATGATTTCGTACATAGAGAAAATACGGTTGGACATTGCCCCTTGACCGCTGCGCTCCGTCAGCTTCCGCAGGAAATCCATGATTCTGCGGCAATCGGTCGCAATATTCACAACATACTCGCCGTTACGCCCGATTTCCCTCGGCAAAACCCATCCGGCCTCGCGGAAGAGCGCTATAATAGTTCCCGCCTGAAGCGGATAACCTAACGCTTCTTCATCGGCACCGTCCGGAGGCAAATCCTCTGAAGGAATTTGCAAAGTATTTCGCAGATAAAAAGTAATGCAGTCTCTGGCATCAGACTCATAAAGAACCGGAAGTTCCTTTGTCTTGTCAATCAGAAGCTGCATACAATCGTAATATATTTTTTTGTATTTTAAGTTAAACGGTTTGAAAAAATTTTCATTTTTCAGATAATCAAATAAGTTCACACTCGTCTCCTATGCTACGGCCGGCTCTATGCCTTGAATTACAGCATTTAAATTGCCTCATTTCAGTATCTTCCTTTACCGATATTTTATCATAGGCATTATGACTTTTCTACCTGAATTTCGGCATTTAGTAATAAATTCGCAATATTTCGGCAGCATTCCCTTACAATAGCTCCAAAAGTTCTGCCCTGCTCATATTCATCAAGCCGCCTGAGGATTTTCTCCTTTAAAACTCCAGTCCGCTTTTCTCTCGATTAAAGTAACTCGTGAGTTACTTTCTTACGAGTGTAATATACTACACTTTGTGTAAAGTCAAGCTTAAGTTTCTCTTTCCACTTCGCCAAAATCAGACTTTTTCATTCATCATATGGCTCATCTCCGTCATCATACCACTCGTCCCATGCCTCGTCTTCGTCATCGTAGTCTTCCGGATTATCTTCCCACACATCCTCCGGGTTATCGTAGTCTTCGCGAATGCCTTCCCACGGGATTTTCGGTTTATTATCTTTCTCGGAATCCGTAATCACATCATCCTTCGGGTCAAAATACGTAAAAGAATGCAAAATTAACTGATTCTCGCCTTTCAGCTGAAAGCAGAGCCCTGACGCAAGCAGGCTGCCGTCCTTCCGGTACCAGCGCACCGTGACCTGCTTATGGTTTTCATCCATTTTGTCATAATCTCGGCACAAAATCCATTCGTCCGGCTCGCCTAATGTCGTATACTGCAAGGCACGCAGCGGCATGCCCTCTTCCGGCATTTTTCCGGAGTACATTTCCTTTAAGGTCTCTTCACTTATCAGTGGGGCATATCCTTGGTCTTCATAGTTTGTTTGCGTCGGCACATACGGCATGCTGCCTGCATTTTCACCGGGCAGGAGACCTCCGATTATAATTCCAAGCACGGCAACAAAAGCGAAGGCCAGGCATTTGCCGCCAATCCCTTTCTTTTTTTGCGGTTCAAAACGCGCCTGCGTGTCTGCTTGCAATGCAGCGCATGCCTGCGGCTCTACTTGCAGTGCGACACGCACTCGTGTTTCTTGCGGCTCTGCCCTTTCGCGCGTTTTCTTTTGCTTTGGTACATCCCAGCCTTCCGGCTGTTCGGTTTTTTCGAGGACATGCTTTGTTTTTTCCGGCGGATACGGCGCATCTTCGCTCGTGCACGAAATCACTTGCGTCACCAGTCCAACCCGCTCTTCATTTTCCCTGCCGAACGGCACCCTAACAAAATCGCCCGCCCGGACACTCTCATCCTCCGTGATATACGAAAGCTCAAAGTGCGAGTTGCTGAAGCGAACCTTGCAGTATATATATTGTTGTTTTGCTTGTTTATCTGTGTTTGTGGACATGTTTTGTGATTCCTCCGAGGAGATGAATGAGATGTAATCCTAAATATACATTGCATAATCATTCAATCTGTGCTAATATGAAGTCAAGAGGAAACCGTTGAAAACGGCTAACCTGTTTGGATTAAAATAATCGCCTCAGATTGCAAGTCGGGCGATTATTTTTTTATGTAAATGGTAATCCGCACTCTACCAAAGGTAATTGTGATTCGCACCATATTACCACCTTCCTTTCATCCAAAATCCCTTTTGAATTTCGGAAGGTTAACCGCTTTCGCTTGTCCTCTTGACAAAATCATTATATCATATTCTCTGACAAAGAATAAGCGTTCCTCTTGTTTCTCATTTATTTTTTCTCTTCAATAACGAATTTGAGCATTTTAAATGCTGCCTGCTTTTTTGCTTCTTTTTTTGATGATGACTTGGAAGTAAACGATTCCTCGTATTCTTTATTCTTGCATGTGCAACTCCAAATCGGATTGCCATCTTTGTCATGCGTTTCTTCAAAAGCATAGACAGGAATTGAAAAATAGCCTCGGCGGGCAAGAATTTCAAGTTGGTTAATGGCAAAATCTTTGCTTGGTTCGTCGATTTCGTCTTTCATCGTAATTTCTCGAATATATTCGTTTTTTTTCAAATATTCATACGCTAACTTGCAGACATTCATTCGTGCTTCACTTTTTGATTCTCCGAACCCGCGAAAAATCGGCAGTGCATCCAATAATTTTAATTCACAATGGTATTTTATGCGGTCAAAATCGAAAGGCGAAGATATATTTTGAGAGATTCCTTCAAATTTTTCATACCACGTTGACTGGTATGATTTTTCTTTAAACCAAAACCAAGGCAGTACATGGTTGTTTTGCATCTCCCAATCTTGAATCAAACGAACATAATTGTCATCTTCGTCATTTTCAATAAAATCCTCTATTACCAGCATGGCCTCCACTACTGACTGAATTATCGTAAAGTTCCATCCGCAGTCTATAGTTACTGCGCCAACAATTGCCTCAAACAAATCCTCTTTTACGGACTTCTCGTTTAAAACATTATTTTTAATGTCACTTTCTCCCATTAGCAAAAGCTCTGCGAATCCCAGTTCTTCAATTCGTTGTGCCAAATTTTTCTTTTGTACGATTCGACTTTTCAGTTTCGTGAGTTCGCCCTCTGAATATTCGCAGAAAAACTCCTTTGCCCCTTCCGGTGGATTGTCGCTTTGCACTGCTCCGAATTTTTCTATCAGTATTTTTATTACTGCAAAATCAAGTGCTTTATCTCCGATAAATTCCAAAACCTCATTATTTTCTCCGCCATTTTCTTCTGTGTAAGAACGACGCGTAAATGCTTGGTTCAGCAAATCAATGTTCTTAAAAGTATAGCCAATCTGAGCTTGAACCATTTTAAATCCTAATTCTCTTTCCATAATAAAAAATCCTTTCAGTAAATAATTACCAAAAGGCATAATAAACAATAGCAATCCGACAGATATTATCTCCCGCATAACAGCACGCAAAAAATATTGTCAGACCCGATAGATTAAATTTGATCCTTTGTTTTCTTTTATTTACTCGTGTTCACTTGCATAAACAGGAATAAACACCAAAATACAATGTCTGAAATTTAACTTATTATGCCTTCAAGTACTTACATTATAGCACTAATGTTTATTTTTGTAAACAAAAATTTTGTTCATGTCATACTGACCGTGTCATACTGACAGAAAAAACCGCCTTTAGCAGTTAGCCTGGGCGGTTTTCCGAGCAAACAAAATCGCTATATTTTCTCTTTTGTGATAATCTTCATCGTACCTTCTTGTTCGCCTCCGGTTATCACTAATTCTGCTATATTATTTCCACTCTCTTGCATACTTGAAATGAGGTCAAGTGCAGTTTCTTTCAATTCATCACTTGGAACATCCATAACTGTTGTTTTCATTGTTGTAATCTTTACATTCGTTTCCTTCATCTTCTCACCTCTCACTATTACTCAAACATTTCTTTTTTATTTCTTCTGGATTTGATTATAACATATTCGTTTCAAAATTTCCACATTCAGTTTCATGCTTGAATCTGTTCATCCGAGCCTGCTTGCTGCAGCTTCCATGCAGTGAAAAGAAACCACGGAATGCTATCGAATGTGTTCATTTCCATCTGATTTTCTTCCTCCTGCGAATGGATAAGAGGCCTCTTCATCTTGCTTGTTTCTTCTCTGTTATCTGACGGTCTGCGCGCCAAACGACATCAGTGACAACTGTGCCAACTTAAAAAACTGCTTCCCGAATGGGATTCCGATGATCGTGATGCACCAGATCAGCCCCGCCAGCAGCCAAAGAAGACCGCTGAATAACCCACCAAAAATAAACCAAAGAATGTTTCCTAATATGTTCATAATTACTCCTGTATGTATATCTTTCATCAATTAGAGATCATCCGTCATTACGACATTTATTACGACATCATATCGTTTGTCATAGAAATCACGCTTCAAACAAATATTCTTCAAGTGCTGCTGCTAAATGCAGCGGCAAAGGTAAAACTGTTGCCTCGCTATACTGGATCGGAATTTTTCGCAGCTCATTGGCATAAAAGATCCAGCTTGCCGCATCGTCACCCGGCTGAAGCTGCAGCGGATAAAATTCAATCATATCCTTTTCAGCAAAGCGATGTCTTGGAAAGGCAATTTTTGATTCCTTAAAGCTATTTGTATAGTGAATATCATTTGGTTTTGTATGAATGCCCCAGTACACGTCTTCATACTTAAAAATGCCGGAAGCGGAAGTATACTGTAAATGTTCCTCCGTAGATTTCATGCTTAAATTCGTGAAATAATCCGGGACTTCCTGATTTCTGCGAATCCGAATGATCCTTACACCGGAATCTATCAAGGAGAGCATATATGGATTATTCGGCATTCCAACATTGATCTGCTCTGGACAATATTCATCTGCTGTAGTGTACCCATGAATCTCCTTGTCAGAAATGCCACTCCATACTGCGCGTGTATTTCCATCTGACTGAACAAAAAACAGAACGCTATCTTCTTTTTTGTAATAGTGATTTCTCAATTCCAGCAGTTTTTGCTTCGCAGGAGAGCGGCTCGCTGATACACATCGATGTTCCAAATCATTCTTCCAGAAAAGCTGTGCCATTTCAAGGCATGCCTCTCGATAGGAAACCGTTGGTTTTGAAAATGCGTCACAATTTACAGTAACCTTTCCTCTCTGTAAGTTGACTGTAACATAAATCGGAAGGAAACGTGCTTTATTGGAAATTCCATGCACTTGCGTACACAAGTGCATACCGATACAAGGTGTATCAGCCATCGGTGGCATTTTCTTTCTGAAATCCAATAATGTCACAATTCCTAATTGCCTATAAAGATCGTGTACTGCACGCTCAACCTTATGCTGATTGATGTTCTCTTCCGGATTGATAAACTGCACCACTCTGCCGGTTCTGGCAAATGCATTGCGAAGAACTGCTTTGGGATCGCCCTTAGTATAATGTTCTCTCCCGGGTAAAATGAAAATGCAGGCAGTCACAGCATCTGTCATTCCTAGCTGCTTGGCGATTTCTTCACATCGTTGAATTTGCGTTTGCTTTTTATTATCTGGCATTGCATCTGCAAGATTTCCCACTTCCTTAGTGACGAACTGTATCTTCAAACAAGAGTCATCAGCTTCATCACCAAAATCCTGTTGAAGTTTATTTTGCAGTTGTTTCAGTAACTCCTGTTGAAACGGATCCTTCCAAAGCCCATAAAGTTCAAATGTAATCTGCGTTGTTCCTGCGCATTGGCAGACCCAGCTTCTAAAATCTTCCTGTGATTCATATTCATCCGGTGCTTTGTAAATTGTAAATTTCTGTCCAGTTAGCTTAACCCTGTCCGCTTCTGCCTGCCCACAAATCATATCACCCAATAGGCTATAAATCGCTTGATGTAGAGCTGCTTTATCTATCACTGAGACTCCTGTGCCGATTTTTGAATCCACGAATCCTTTCATACCATTTTTATATGGGAGAAGAATCTCTTCAGAATATGCTGCCGGATCCTTCAGAACATTTTCAACCGGTGGTAATGATTCATAACCCCAGATATTGTAGCATTCCCGATCTTGCTCTTTCCAGTCAAGTTTTTTGCTGCTGTAATGATACGAAATCGGAACTTGGCAGAATTTATCACTTGATACTCTAATATGTGCATTGATACTCTCGTTTAAGAATGGAACACGCTCCTTGTTGTAATTGGCCGGAATCCAGCGGCGAATACTCATTTGACACAGTAAAAGAGCCTTTCTTGTCGGTGGCGTTGTCTGCACTGAAAAGTCAAATACAAAAGAATATTGATGTTGACTTTTAGGGTCTTTCATCGGCTGGCTGATCAATTGGTTCTTTGCAGAATAGCAAAGATGCAATACTTGCTCATTTAAAATGATTTCCTGTCCTAGCAAACGGTTGCAAACAGAAAGTGGAATCGCTTGATAGGCTTCCTCACACACTGTGCCATCTTCAAAGGTAAGATTGATTTCATTTTCTGTTTGAAGGCTCACAAAATCATGATAATCTATCTCGTCACAAAAGTCGTTTGCCATTTGTTTTACAAGAGGCAGTGCATAAGGAGATGTCACATAAGTTGCCTTGATCCATGTTTTAATCATATCGCATAGTGCCTGAAGGTCTTTCTCTGAATAAGGATTACATGCGGTAAGCCAGCGTTCATCATTGCTTTCCTTTTTCAATGGTGCCAGATGGATAACCCCAACCATCCAACTATCGACCAGCTTTTTTAAGGCAGCCGTGGGTAATCCATACTCATCCTTGAAATTAGGTTTACTTTTTTTAGCAATCTCCAGTAAGGATTGCTTCCATGTTTGAGGAAACCCCAAATAGTAAATTTTTTGCTTTTGTCCGGCACTGAGCTGAAATGCAAGTGGATATATTTTTTTATTGCTCATATTGAATGTCCTTTCTATACGCTTCGTAAAATGGGGCATATAAGGTCTCCGCAATCTCTTTGCTCTCTTTCTGTGTCATCAAGGTGTCCAAATATCTACCCAATTCGGAAAGACAGTCGAAATCATCCGGTTTCTCTTCATGTCTGCGAAATGCACCATCAATAAAGTAAATATGGGGCTCCGGCTTTGTCACATCTGTAACGCGTGCCAATCGCCCAAAGATCTGTAAAATCAAGATAAAAAGAGTTGCAACAATGTCCCGTCGTGCTTCTTCATCTAAATCCGCTAGTCCAAAAGCCTTATTCCTGCTCATTTTAGCCCATTGCTGAGATGCAAATTGGCGCATGCGTACATTATATGCAAACATTGGTTCATTGAGATTTCGTTTGCACTGCGCCTCTGCAAGGCCATTTAGCTTACTTCCGGCCTGCTGTATGTCATTAGGAACAGGCATTGGCCGGACCATGAAGAAAACAGCAGAAAGCGCAGAATGTCCGCGTTCGTCAACAATGTTATGACCACGCTCGATTGCCATTGCAGGCGCAATCAGAATATCCTCTTTCATCTCCGCAAATCGTCCGACCTCACCACGCCGCACAACACCTTCTTCGTTTCTCGTTTCACTCGCATCAGAAATCATGCGGCAAATACTTATAGGGGAATTCACCTTTCTTAATGCTGTTCCTAACACTTGCTGCACCTCTTGTGCTTGTACATAACTATTAACTACCAGCAGAATCTTTCCGGCTTTTCGTTCGTATTCCCTTATAATAAGATCTACTGTTTTTTTCGTTACTATGCGAAGCTGTTCTGCACGTTGATCATCTGCTGCCCCTGAAATGCGTTCGGGAAAACCAGATTCAAAAAAACGTGTTTTTTCAAGGAATGCTCGTTTATCACTATCAGCCTCCAAAATATAATTGACCGGCCGATTTACATGATATTCATACGAACCCTCTGCCCAGCTGGATCCGGATAGCAAAACCACATGAGGCCCCATAGGATTTCCATGCACATCGGTCTGCAGATACGGCAAATCTTTCATAAGGCTTCTTCCAAATGCAAACTGACGATACAAGCAGATGTCTTCCTCATCTGTCTTTTTCATTCCAAACAGATTGCCGCACAGTGCAGACGGAAGGAGAAATTGCTGTTGCCGGAATCGCGTTTGCAAAAAACCAAATAGTTCATTTTGTCCATATGAAGTCTCATGACTCGCATCATATGCCTCATTAAGACCTCGCACAAAATGGTCAAAATAGATCAATCGCAAAATAAGCTTAAGCCGAGCATCTTGGATCCGCCTTGCTTTATCTTTTTGAGGCCTCGGGAACGCAGTTCCCAGTTCGTTTATCCAACCATTATACATTTGATCGAAAAAGGTATCATCTGTGCTCTTGCATGAACTCTCAAGTACAGTCCATAAAGTACTGTGTCGCATGCCCTCTTCTTGCACGTCAATTAAATCGTAAATCTGTTTATAAATGACCCGCGGAATTTTATATTCTGATTCCTCTTCATATAAATTTTCCAGAAGCATCAATGCTGAGAAAGGATCCCCATATGTAATTTGGCTCCATGCTCCCAATCCCCGGCGCAGAGATTTTACAATACAGCTGAGTACTGTCACGCTTTGTCGCTGCAGTTCATCATATCGCTGCATCGCCAAATTTGCTTCCCTGCTCTTGCTGCTTAGTCTCATATATGCGCTGCAATCATCTGCACATTCCTGAATGAAACTGTTAAAGCTGGTTTCCGGCATAAAAAGTTGATCAAGCGTCTTCTGAACTCTATCACATTCATCAAAGATAACCAGATCGAAATCACGCATTACCAATTCTAAAAACGTTTCGCGCTGCTGTCCTACTCTGGATATAGCAAATCCTGCAACAGTTGTCAATACAACTGAGGAAGTATAGCATTCTCGGAGCATTTTGGTTCCTGCACACCGGTTGAAATAAGGGCACAAATGATTTCTATTGTCCTTTTTCAGGATATAACATGGCTCTTCGCCAAAATCAATTGCTTTGCTATGCTGTGTATCCAGTCCATCGATCAGACAATTGGCTGTCAGGTATTCAGAGAGTTCTGCTTGCAAACAATTCTCTTCAGGCTGCACAACTTGATTGATGTATTTTGCCCTATTGGCGCGGCCAATTAAGGGGCTGACTGTGACTCCAAAACGTGATAAATATTTCTGCAAGTTTAAGACGTCAGCTACTGTGTCCAAAACGATCGTAACCCGGCAACCATGTTGATGACACCAAAATGCTAAAACTTTAATCAGTGTTGATTTCCCTGAGCCGACCATCCCGACAATATTGGTTATTTCATGGATGGTAAGTTCTGCACTTGCTTTTACTGAAGTGTCTTGTATCTTTTTCAAAATATTAGACTGCAATATTGTATAGCATGGGTCATTAGGACAGAGTTCTGTCATTTGCTTTGCTGTATCCAAGAGCTCATCCAGAGTGATAGATATCTTTTCTTTTCGAACTTTATGTAACGCTGTGTGAGTCGGTGCTATATGCGCATTGTCGAGTTTAAGGCGAACTTTCTCGTATTCTCCATTATCCGAATTCCTGTACAAATAGTGATAGTTACCTTGCTCCGCATACAGCAGCGTACTATTGCGCTCCGTTTTTTCTGTCCAGAACCGTGACCATTCTTCTCTGCGTTTTTCATATGGATACGGATATGCTTCTTCTGATTTGAAACAGGAGATCTCCCCGCCTTTTTCCCTAAATGAAAAAGCTCTGACCGCAGCATATCGTGATTCGCGATACTGCCTCAAATCATCCTGCCAGTATTTCTTCGAACGATAGTATCCCAAAGTATATCGAGCCTGCTGCAATATATGCTCCATACCTGAACATGCTGTCGCCCCGATCAGATGATACTGCGTAAACAAAAGATAGGCCTTTTGGGGATCAGCATCAGGCGCATTGGTAGTGAGTAAATGCAGCACTGCTTCAACCGCAGCAAAACGTTCCATTGGCATGGAATCTTCTATCGTGCAGAATTGCGGTGCAAGCGGTATGTACCACTCAATTTTCTGTTTGCTTTTCACGACATTCTGCCTCCTTCTTTGTAATTTCTCGTTTCAATGAATACAAAGTCACACATTTTACATTTTTTTGATCTGTCAGGACACGATTGATGATTGCAGTATAGTTTTGCTGATTTCTAACATATTCACTCGGTATGACGAAATACCCTCTTGCATAATCTCCCTCCGGGAACCCCTGATCAGATTGTATTTTGGAGCGCAATGCGATAGGACTTCGATAGGACTTCGAATCAATCTCCCAAATTTCTCCATCAGCAAACTGAATTTCCACATCGTAACGGTCCATCTGCGGCCATAACTTCCAGTCTAATCCCTTCTTTTCACAATACGCAGCGATCTCCAGTTCCAACTTTCCCGGCATTGCAAAATAGCGCATAATACCTTTTTTCAGACGATATAAGTTTCCTGTCGAAATATCTAGCCTCAATGTTTCCGTAAGTTCCGGTGTTATATCCATGCAATGCGAAGAGTGACAGAGATATCCATATTTCCCAACTGTCATTGTCCACCCGCAGGTCGGGCAGCGATAGCTGTCTTCGGTAATTTCTTCATAAGCAAACTGAAAGGCTTCTCTAGCCGCTTGATCATCTGCCAGCGCAAGGGACATTTTCCTTCTATCTTCAAGTGTTATAATAGGGTTTTCAATAAGATATCTCCTGATCTTACAATAATTTTCTTGATCCAAAACAGCCATTCGTTCATAGAGAATTCGTTCATCTGTTCCATCTAAGATATCACTGTCTTGTGTATCCAAGAACTCATAACAATCAGCGCTAGGCGTATACAGATTTTCGTCTCTTCGATAGGCAAAGGCCTCATATGCGTAAAAGGGCTCTTCTTGCAGACACAAGTTCTCCAGTGCCACAGAATCCCAGTCAGTAAACCATTCCGCTATCGGCTTGGTAATGTAATGTGCCAGAAAAGATGCTTCATCAACATATTGCCAAATAGATTTACATCCGGCTTCATAGCTGGCAGCCAAAAACATATTGATACCATGCTGCAACGTTCTGCTATAGGGATACGTTCTTGGATTTTTTTGCAGAAGCTCTTCTTTTTCGATCAATCCTTTTGCAATTAAAGCAAAAGCTTTTCTCAAAAATGATGTATCCATATGATCGCCTCCTTTTTCATAAAAAAACGGTTTCCTTGAAGTGTACAAGAAAACCGTAAATATTTTACTAGATGTTATGCTTATCCTAGTTATCCTAGAACTCTGCACATTGCGCGTCTGTAATCCTCTTTACTTTTCTCATGTACACCAATAA
This sequence comes from uncultured Clostridia bacterium, assembly GCA_934233735.1. Taxonomy (GTDB): domain Bacteria; phylum Bacillota; class Clostridia; order Peptostreptococcales; family Anaerovoracaceae; genus CAG-238. The sequence continues at coordinate 117,521 of CAKQGQ010000004.1, forward strand.
TTATATATGAATGCTTTTGTTTTTGTCAACCGATTTTTTCTATTCCTCAATTCTCACAAGCGCCGCCGCAAGCCGCTCCTTCTCTCCGCTGCCGGTGGTCGCAAAGCGTTCAATAGGAATCTCATATTTTTTTAAAATATTATTTTTCAGAATATCTCTTTCCTGCTGCTTTTCATTTTCTGCATGAAATGCATATCCATCAACTTCCACCGCTAGGACAGGCTGATAATCCAACTTTGAAAAAATCATAAAATCCACATGCGAATTCCTGTTCATCGCAAATCTGCACTCTTCATCTGTCAGCTTGCTGTAATCCGAAATCAAATGTTTCAGCGGAACATGGACTGCGACATCATATTTTGAAAAGTCATCTTTTACAAGTACATCCCGTATCACAGCGTACATGAGATTCTCACTGTCGTAATCGGAGCTGCGCCCGTATTTTGCTAAGACTTTTTCCCTCGCCAGCTCGTAACCTTTATATAAATTATCAAAAATGGATGTTATTTGGCTGTCAATTACCTCATAGTTGTGATACTTGATGTATCCAATCAAATCGTGAATCGGTGAAGTTTTGTCGTTGCCATTGCCGTCAGTGACCACAATAAATTCCCGGATAGCCCGCGAAACCGCGACATTCAGACGATTTGGGTCAGAGGCGAAGTCTCCGATCTCGTTATCCACGGTGCTGAAGATCATCGTTGTGCGTTCCTGCCCCTGGAACTTATCCACGGTATCAGACTTGATATTTTCATTGTTTTCATCTATTCGATGCTGCAGTGTTTCAGCCTGCCTGCGGTAAGGCGTTACAATGCCGATGTTCTCTTCTGCCGAAAGGCGCAGCGAAGGCAAAACTTCCTTTTCAATCACATCGATCTGTCTTTCATTTACATGACCGCGCGCATGGTTTCCAGCCACAGTTCTGTAAACCGCCAGCGGTCGCTCTCCCGAAGCCTTTGACATGATGATCAACTCGTTGTTATAAAACCGCTTATTGCAGAACCCTATGATCTCCGGATGGCAACGATAATGCTCACGAAGCAAAACCCTTGGCGCACTTGGGAAAACTTTTGAGACAGAAGACAAAAGGCTGTGTTTTTCATAGCAATACGCTTCCGGCAAATCATATTGAGAAAAAATCGAATGCACTTTCATCTTTGTTTCGCTGTCTACAACATTCGGAAGCTGCTTTAAATCTCCGACGACTACAGCTTTTTTTGCACACGAAAACGCGAGTGCTCCGGTGCTGATATCCACCTGGGATGCCTCGTCAATAATCACATAATCGTAAAGATAATCCGGCGACAAACTCGATGTTAAAGAATATGTCGTACTTAAAATAACCGGATAATCCTTCGCAAATTCATCCGCTTTGAATTTTAAGTCACTCGATGTGTATGCACATGCGTGCTTTGCTTTATGATATTTCCTCGCAAGACTTGCCTTAAAAATACGAACGGAATCTTCCGTATACTGTCTCATCTTCTCGTCAAAACTATATGATTCAAGCCTTTTATTCAGGCCATCAATCTCGCTCTGAATTTCCGCAATACGCTTTATGTAATACAGATTTTCAAAAGATTCGCAAACGGTGTCCATATTCCATGTGAGAAATGCAAATTTACGAATCCGATAGCGAAATCTCCACAGCAGTTTCTTGAAAAATCCGATGTGAATGCCGTTTTCCATGCAGTATTCGTATTCCGTCAGCTGCTGTAAGATTGCTTGTGCATCTGCTCCTTGTGAAAACACTTCCTGAAGGATATCATCTGTTCGCTGATGGTCGCTACCGCCCGTATAATGCTTGTACTCTCTTTCCAGTTCATCAAGTTCCTCTGTTAACATGGACAACTTGTTTTTTGATTCCAGCATTTGATTCAGTTCATTTTCTGAATCTGCCAAATTCCTCTTTAGCTGAGAATACTCCTCCCTATCCATATGCCAGGATTCAATATTTGGAATCTCTATTTTTTGGTTATCAATAAATTTTTCTTTGTTTTCTTTTTTTCCAAGCGGTGTTGCAATGAAAGAAACTCCGTACTTTTCAAGCTTTTCATAAACATTTTCCGTGGCAGTGTTATTATTTGAAACCACCGCAACCGTCTCATTATTCATTACCGCATTCGCAATAATATTTAAAATAGTCTGTGTCTTTCCCGTGCCTGGAGGGCCTTCAATCAGGCTGATTTTGCTCCGCATGGCATTCTCCACGGCTCCTTTCTGGCTCAAATTAAAGCCGAATGGATAAACAACTGTGTGTTCGATATTCTCTTTTACCTGAACCGGCGTGCTTTCCAGATAATCATGCAAAACACTGACGCGCGGAATCACTTGAATCTTATCGTAATTTCTTTTCAGAACATTATGTCCTTCCACAATTAAACCGATTTTCTCAGCCAGTTCGTAAAGGTATTGGAAGCCGTTTCTGCTTCGGCAAGCGGTTTGCTCTGTAACCCGCACCTGATTTTTGAAAACTGTGCGATAGTTGTCGTCCGTAAAGATGACTCGCACATATTTGCCAAAATCCTGCACGCCGCATGCATCCATTCTCAAATTCCCTTCCAAAATAAGTGCTTTCCCTTCAAGCGATTTCGTGTCTACACCTTTACAGACAGTAAGATTAGATGCACTATACCGGAACGACTTGTTATTTTGGAAAGTTACCCGGACAAAAGGACTGTTCTTCTCATATTCAAATTTTTTTATTTCTTCAGTTTTATCTTCCCCTTTGAGAAGAATCAAGTGGGATGGGTATTTTTTCATAGGCGCTCCTGTAGTTAAAAATTATTGTTTTACGTCAATGTATACCTGCATCTCTTCATAAATCTTCATGGACTTTTTATCGATTTTCTTAAAGTCTTCTGCGAAGGAGTTTAAGGAACCATCAGGATTAATTGCCATGTTGGTGAACTGTAGGTATGTTTCATAAAATTCCGTAATTTTATTATATGCTTTTTCATACTTCTTCGGTGGACTTTGCAATGCTTTCATATATGCTGTTACCTGGTTTTGATTTTCAACAATTTCACTAAGTTGCTTCTTGAAATCTTCATCTGCAAATAAATTACCAATAGCATCATTAAAGTCGGAAACAAACACGCCTTTTGGCTTTGTATACTTATTTGTCTCTTTGTCAGACTCCTCCCATATTGCATTGTTCCATGTTTTTTGAATTAAATTGCAAGCAGTTTCAGCATCTGCACAGCCTTGCAGCATGGTATATGTCGCATTATAAAGATTCACAGCATATTCTTTTTCCTTTATTTGTGCGAATCCAAAACAAAGAACTGCAATCAAAACAATCGCGAAAATTGCAAGCGTTATTCGCTTCTTTTTTGTATTTTGGGGCTGTTCTTCTTTATTCTTTTCTGCATGCATTGCATCTTCTTCTGCAACTGCCATTGGGTATCCACAGCTTGGACAAACAGTGGCATTTTGCTCAATTTCGTTTCCACATTCAGGGCAAATTATTTTGCTTTCAGGTGTAAGTATGTAATCGCAGTAAACGCATTTTTGAGCTTTGTCGGATATTTCTTTCCCACAGTTCGGGCAGTGAATCAGTGCCATGATAAACCTCCTATCTTATATTCCGTTAGTGAATGCATGCCGTTATGATTATGATTCCTCCATGTATTGTTAATAGAACCTGTATTAGCGCAATTGCCTCTTATCATTGGCATGTTCTGTAAAGAGAAGAAACCTTCTGCACGTTGTTGATTTTCCTTTTCCTCTGATGAATGCAGTTGATCATCGAAACCATATTGCTTGCAAATTTCGTTGATGGTTTCTGTATACAAAGAGCGCGAATGCTTATGTATGTTTTGGTTTTGATTTTTCTTTTTTAAGTATCGTTCCCGAACCGCGTTCCATGCCTCCGGCTGCTGTCTCAGCCAGTTTTCTTTTTCTTTAAGATTAAAGCTCTTTGACTGCTGTTGCCATGAATAAGAGTTAGATTTTTTATCAAATGCAATATATTCCTGTCCCGCTGTACCTGCTTCGTCTATAAAATTATTTACAATTGCAATGTCGCAGCTATGTTCAACTTTCTCGCTATTCACATTATATCCCTTTATGGTAAATACCCTCTTTGAGTTTTCAAACTTATTATATCCATACTTACTGCAGTGTTTTTGAAAAGCTTTCATAATGATTTTTCTGATTTTCCCCGGTGAATATGCACTCTCATTATCATTTACTTCGAGGTTCACATCAAAATCAAAACCTATGTTTGTTTCCGGATCATAGGTTATCATATTCCTTGCACTGCTTCCTATAAAATAATACTGAAAAGTAAAATTGTCTCGCACCTCATCTTGAACCTCATGCACAAGTTTTTCTAAATTTTCCCGCACTTCTCTCGCTTCTGCTTTGGTGACATACTTAAAATGGTACATAAAAACGCTCCTTTCTCTCCCATGCCTCCCATTGAGCAGTGACTGCTAAATCATTTCATAATACCACTTTTTCGATTTTTGTCAATGCATATCTCTATTTTTGTGGTTGTTGCATTTTTTGCAACGACCAGTCTATGCTGAGTGGTTGTTTCCGTTTCGGAAACAACCACTGTCTTTGCGTCACCGCTGGTGGTATTTTCTAAATTGGCGATTTTGCTGAGGTCGGCAAAATCGAAAGATATATAACCCTGCCAAACTCATCGCCCTGTTTCCAGCAATTTTCCTAAGGTCAGGAAAATCGATTTAAGTATTGAAAATTTTGCAGGCAATATATTATTCTCATATGCTACTTAGACATATCATTGAGGTCAACTCCTATCTGCCAAAAGAGCATATCGATAATCTTCATTTGCGGATAAGAAACGCTCTCTTCTATGAGCAAATCATTTTTGACTTCCTCTAGGATTTTAAAGTTTTTCTCATAAAACTTCGATAATTCAATTAGTGATGTACGATTGAATATTCCTCTTGCAATATGGTAGTGCCTAATTCCTGAACGAAAAAATCGGTCATATGCCGGAACACATCCCAAGGTCCCTAATAATGTTTTTGTAATAAGCGTATCAGACAAATCATTTCTTACATCATTGCTTTTTGTCGTTCTTCTTACTTTATCGTAATACTGTTTAAGAAAGCCGATACACTCCTCCAAGGCATTCATATTCTTGTCAATTACTATATCTTTGCATGTTATTCCTAACAAATCATCGTATTTGGCCTTGAGAATTTCTTCAACAACAGGTATATGTATCTTATAATCCTTTTGCAATAAAAATGTAGAGCCTCTATACATTCCCCAACTTGCAAGATAGAAAGCTAATTGTAAGCTCAGATAATCAATGTCCGCATTGGTTTTATCTTGCCTCGCACGATAGAAACAAGTATAGCAATGTTCCCAGGAAAGAAAGCGATTGTTCTTCTCATTTTTTATTCTGCCGGAATATTCACTCAATATATGTTGAATCTCTTCTTCAGAAATTGTACATTTTTTAATTTCAGAATTTTTCTGTAATGATACTGCGGTTCTATTATTAGAAATATCTTGTTTGCCTCTTATCTTAGCGGTATCTTGCTTGTTCAACGGAAAGCTTTTACTACATTCTAATGCAAAATTTCTGAATTTTCTTAGATGAAACAAATAACCATTTACCAGTCCTAATGGATCACCTTTGGAATCTTGTCTAAGATACTTTAATAATGCTTCCCTTGCGGAGTTTTCAAAGTCATGCGATAAAACAGTCATCCAGAAGAGTTCTTTGTTCCCATGCTGCCAAAGATAAAATGCCTCCGAACCGGATGTCATGATGGTATGGTGTTTGTATCCTTGACCTTTCAAATAATCCCGATATAGCACTTTGATTTCGTCTAATAATAATTTTTTTATATTTTTCATTATAAATATCCACCTCAATCATATCCCATTCCTGTTAATCGTTCTTTGCAAATTCTGCGTTCTTCTTCTGTAAATAGTTCTTGATACTCAGGTTTCAGCACATGCGCCTCGATTGATAGGTCTAATCTTTTATGCATCCACAATGTTGTAAACCCCTCTGTTCCTCCTAGTTTTGTAATTAGTTGCTTTGCCGCTGCAACCGCTCCGATGCGGCTCATTAATTGATGGAATCGTACCGGATTGTATCCACATTCCTTTTTGGCAGTCCGGCAAAGCTTTTCCATATCACAAGTAAATTTTCTTTCAAGATCTGTCATCAATGCTTCCCCCCATTAATTCATCCATTTTATAAATATAGACTATTCTTCTATCGTGTTCGCATACAGATTATGCATACACATCCACGAGTTTTTTATAGACTTGTATTCCAGTTTCTGACAAAATTCCGTCCAAATGCTGTATGTTCAACATCAGTCCATAAATTAAGCTACTTACTTTTACTTGGATTTTTCTCATTTTTCGATTAAAAAATTAACAAAAGCTGAACATATAATAAGCATATATTTTGCGGCTTGAATCCTCACCTCCATAAAATCAATACTGCCATGTCGTATCCCACTTTCGTTTGAAGTATACCCGTACCAACTGCTTATTGCGCTTTGGAAAGCTTTATGAATAGCTACACCTTTAAATTCGCCATCACTTGTCCAAACTTGTGGAACCATTATAGAGAGAATACCCTCTCTGTCGCCATTTATCGGTTGTTTTCTGTGTCGTCACGGGTGATTTTATAGTATGCTAAGACATCGTTTATTTCTTTATCATCACACACATAATCACCATCTTTAAATCTGTTTAAGGCAATGATAGTTTTTGCTTTTTCAAGTTTATCGGATGCCAAAGCACTAAATTTTTCCCACCATTCATTTGCCAAATTGCAATCGTGTTCAGTTACGGTAGTATATCTGTCAGCAAGACGGATGCGTAGATCTTCGTCGTAAATTCTGCGGTATATGATGAAAGATTCGGGCATCCATAGAATCTTCATAAACTCGTCAATATCCCGACCAAATGCTTCTTCAAAAAAATCAACCCCACGTCCAATTTTTCCTTTGGTTGAATTTAAAACTGCTTGAACAGCACGAATGAACTTCCTATTCCAATGTTTGCCGATATAATCACGGTTCATAAAGAATTCCTTGTCATTTATCGGGTGGTATTTCATAGGAAAGGAATAAATGCTGGCTCCTAATTCTTCACAAAGTTCAACATTAAGCCTTAAACGATAGTATAGCTCTTCTGGCTTATCTTCAAAGTTGTAAAGAAGATAGTTAGAAAGATTCTTAATGCCACTTTTAACGGCTGTACGGATGGATTTTTCATATATATCTCTAAGATTCCAGTGGTCAAAGGCAATTCGCAAAGGTTGTATGTTAACTCCGGATAATTTTTTCATATTCGCTTCTGTAATCAAACGAGAATCTATCCCTTGGTTGAAATCTACAATACGCTTTCTTTTTGAGGGCTTGTGAGTTTTCTCATACAACGGGCATACATATTCATCTAAGTCTAAAATATCTTCTTTAGAAGCAGTATAGTAATTAAGGCAGTGTGCTTCTTCCAGTTTGAGATATAATTCCGTTTTTTCTGTACCATCCTTCAGCTTTTCCATTATCTCTTTATAAATTGAAATGGCTTTACGGATATACGCACGATCATTATAGGAATCTTTAAGATTGTTGATTGTAATCTCGTATTCGTTGGGTGGAGAATAAGTTGCACCTGTACCAAATCCACACTCTTTAATCTCATCAATGATTTGGTCGTAACACTTTGATGCCAAAACATTGTTATCGAGCAAAAGCAAATCTTTTCTTGCGCCGAAACGCTTATCTGTGAACTCAATTCGCTTTTTTAGATTAATATAGTCACAATACTGTGGTTCCAGTTTTGGTACAGCACAGAACTTACATTTGTTGACGCACCCTCTTGTCATATAGGCGAAATAAGCATTATTTGCGGGATAAACGTAGTCTATCTCTTCAAGAATAGAATAATCAAGAGGCAGTTCATCAATAATAAGCTCGTTATCAGAATCAATGTCGCCGGGCGTATTTAACAACCCAATGAACGGTTTAATTCCAGTTGCTTCTTCAACCTCTTTTGGGAGAAGAGAGGACATGATTCCTCCAACCATAACATCATCTTGGTTTTTACAAAGCTGCTTTGCAAAGTTGATAGTATCAACGGTTATGTCCCAATAAAATGTAAACAACGTAGTAATGCCAACCTTATCAAATCTTGGTTTTGTAAAATACTCTTTGTCTTTATATTTTTTTCGGTATTCCTTTACCGCATCTAAAACAAGCTCATCTTCAAAAATAGGCTCATTTTCGAGAATTGCATATTTACCAACTTTAATAAATTCAAAGAGCGTGGGGTAGTAGTTCTTCCAGAATATTTCAGGAAGAATGATAGAAAGATGATTGATAAGATCATCGCAAATTAAATCCACTGCCAAAGAACGCATATCACCCTTATAAAATCGAACATCATCGCCAACCATACGATAATAGGTTGCCAATTTCATTAGTCCCATTGGCGGGTATTTATTTTTGTAATTAGGCTCAACGAGCAAGACTTTTCTATTCATAGGGTTTTATCTCATTTCTTTTTTAATTTTATCGATAATCTGCTCAGCAATATCTTTTGGAGCAACATCGTTTATAATGGACAAAATTTTGCTTACTAATTTACGTTCGCTTCTAGACAGCTTGGACATATTGCTCGTAACAAATGATTTCTTTTTATTTTCGTCATCTACGATAGTAACAGTTGTTGCTTCAGCTTTCTTCCTTAGCTTATCAGCCTCATATTTTTGTCCAATGCTTTTTCTGATTTCCGACAAAGGGGATGCACTATCGCTGTTATCAAACTTGTCCAATCGTTTGCGAGCCTCTTCGGCGCTTTTCCTTGCTTTATCAATATCAAATTGGAGTTTTTGGCGTTCTTCTTCATTGACAAAGCCTTGCTCTTTTTCTTTCCTTTGGTATTCAGCAACCTTACTAAGATATTCTTCTTGACGTTTATAATCGTTTTTAACACGATTTGCTTCGTAATAGAGCTTGTGCAGCACATCGTAAAAATACTCTCTTAAAAGGTCTTCAAACAAAACACGGGTTTCGTTTTCGTTGAAATAATCACGCTGAGAGTTTGGAATAAGATTGCGGCTTGCCGCAAATACTTCGCCCACAAAATAATAATTTCCACGATTTTCTTTGAAAAGAGGCTGCAGGGCATCATCATTTCCAAGCTGAATATTTGCGCTTCTTACACGCAAACCCCGCATATGGTTTATACTCGGAATTTGTTTTTCGAAGCGTGACAAACCCACCCACATCCAAGCAATCAGATTGCCGGAAGTATCTCGAAAATCTTTGAATTCCAAACGGGAAATCTCATCATAATTTTTCAAGGAGGCACCGCTTTGCTCTTTTAACTTAGTGGTATACTCTTTGAAAATCTGTGAACCGTTCACCCTTACGCAATATTCATCAATGTGATACCCGATACAATTTGCGTAATTGTAGATTTGATTACGCAAAATAAAAGTATTTTTATATGGAACCGGAACAACAAAGCTAAGATATTCACGAACCTTTGTGTCATTCAACAAGTCGGTGTTCTCTTTGTTAATCTCAAACATTTCAACTTCAAAATAGTGTTCTTTTTCATCTTCGGCTTCTGTTGAATAAGTTATAATTGCACCCCAAATTTCGTCCAAGGTATATTTCCGGTTTTCAACAAGCATTGCTCGCATCTTCTGGGCATCGCAAGTCATAATTGACTTTGTACCTTCACCAAGATAACTCGTTGTGAATTTTAAGGTTTTACAATACGCTAAACCGCAAAGACGACCGATACCACGAAAGCCTTTATTTTTGCCAATTTCCTTATTGCTGTTGGCAATGTCACCAACATCTTCGATGAAATCATCGGCTTTAACACCGGTAGCATTATCTTTAATGCTTATGTATCGTTTTTTACTATCCGTGTATATATCAACATACCCCTCGTCAGCAGATAAGATACCCTCTCTTATTGCAAGGTCGATTTGGTCACAAGCATTTTGTATATATTCTCTGTAGATAACCTTGGAATCTGAGTACATACCCGTTGTAAGATTATCAAGTATATTTTTTCCTACTGTTGCCATAATAATCTCCTTACTTAAATTGCTTATAAATCGGTTTCGGGAACTTGATATTAAGCAATGAACGGAAAATCGGATTTTGAATAATATATTCGCCCTGTTTTAAACGAGTCATCATAGTTTTATAAACAGACGGAATGCTCTTATAATCACTCTTTGTAACTTCTATGGAGTTTGTACGACCATAAGCGTGTGTTGAGCAGTTTCCAGTAACTCTGTCGTGAATAGCGCTTCTAAACTGTTCTGCTGCAAAGAGTACAACGCCGAGGGATCGTCCGCGTTCTGCAACATCAAGTACCTGACGAAGAATAGGAGAATTCTTAGGAGTTTCCTTGGAAGCGTACTTATTCAGCTCATCAATAAAGATAACAACCCTTGAGGGAGGATTTACACCTTCTTCGCCGGCATACTGACCTAACTGTAAATCATAAATGGTACGAATTGCATCGCCGAATACATACGCTTGCTTGTCTTCAGAAAGTTTGGCAATATCAATAACGTGTACATCGTTTTTCTTTATATATTTAAGGGCATCACCAATGCGAGTTTCTCCCTCATCTTCACGAATGTCTCTTGCAAAAATCTTATTATCTGTAATGCTCTTATTGATGATACGATAAAATTTTCTCCAGCTTGCAACGGGTATTTCCTTGTCTTTGCCAGATGTTTCAGCAGAGCACTTTTCTTTTACAGCCTCAAGGAACTCCTGCCAATCGTTGACTTGGTTAAATTTGCCTTGCCCAGACATAATATAACTGATGATAGATTCCATTGTTTGAGTTGAATCGTCAATATTGGCAAACATAAGATCAAGATTGTCTTTATCATACTTATAAATGTATTTGTATTTTTTTGCTTTCTTCTTTCTGATATTATCCTCGACTTCTTCCGGTGTCATATAAGTGTTCCAGTGACGGGTTTTAGGAATTGAGCAAGGATAATAGTAGTGAACATTCTTGAAAGGTTCGGCAGACAAGCCTAATTGTTCATATTTGGCAAAAGTATCATTGCGTGCTTGTTCAGGATTGCGCTCATCAGAGAAATCATTTAACTGATCAATAGCAAGCAAATCCTTTCCCTTAACATTGAACAGCACAAATGCAACACTGTCTTCCTCCTCGTTCTGCGGTTCCTTCTTCATATAGCTATCTTGAATCGCTTTCAGAAGGAACACTGCATAAGAAGTCTTGGAAGCCAAACCGGAAATGCCCGAAATATTCAAGTGTGCGCCTTCGGGACCAATAATGAACTTCGAATTGAGATTTACGGGGAGCGTAACTTTCTCGCAGCCCTTAGTTCCTTCGTACATTTCAAGATAACCACATACAAGAGGATTTCGAATATCATTAAGTCCAAGAGCGTAGTTAATTTCTTCGGCAGTTGCCAACATTACCTTTGCATTGTTTTGAAGCGGAATGTAGATGTTTTCGGTATTACATACGACTTTAGCTGTAACATAATTCATTCCTACACGCAAGGTATTTTCTTCAGCATTTACATCGCCAAAATCGCTTGAGATAAAATTAGTCAGAAAACTTGCAGCATCGGTGATATGTGCAATGTCTTCGATAACCCCATAAGAAAACGAATCATTTACATGCTGAACTTTCACAATATCAAACGGGTTTAAAATAAGTTCCGGATCAGTCCAAAAAGTAAAATTATCAATTGTTGTTGGATTCTTTTCAGTCGCCAACACACGACCTATAATCGTATTAGCCATTTTTATTTATCCTCCTCAAAACAGATGTAAAAACATTTCTGTGCTGATATATTTGCTTTTGACGTAAGACTCAGTCAAAAATACGGGGTATAAGTGATTCGCCCAACGACGGTCAGTTCCATAGCAGGTGGGGTTGCGTTCGTTAATGATGTTGGAGGAAATCAAGTCAATAACATCACTATCAATGCCATTTTCTATTTCTTCATCCATCATTATTTTTTCAACTTTCACCACCCCGTCAAAAGGTGTCTGTGTTCTGCGTTTATCCCGCAAACGGATATACCAAACGCCAAATTGAACATCGCCTAAGAACTCACGGTTTTCATATCTTGCTACGGGAGTTCTGTGAAATACGGGTAAGTCAGCTATATAGTTAGAATTCGGTTTGCCCGTATGGTCAAGACAACTTTCGGGGTTAAATGACTTGGAAACGCCGATTACCCAACTGTAATTATGCTTAATCTTTTGGAGCGTTCTTAAATCCTCTCGACCGGATTTCATTACCTTATATTCAAGAGATCCGTCCTTGAGCAAATAAGCATCTTGTCCTAAACGCTTGTCCTTAACCAACTCAGCAACCATTCGTTTTTCGGCTTCAATCATATAATCTTGTATAACACCGACTGCCAAGTTATCAAGTTTGGTATCGTGAGAACCAGCCTTTGATGTTGAATAGGGAATAATGGCAGAGAAACACAAACCCAAACGCTTCAATTCTTCGCTTTCATTTAACTTTTTAACTTTGGCTGCAAAATAAGCCGCATCATCCCAACCATCAGGGTTTGCTTTATCAGGGAGAGCTAAAACTAATTCACGATAGAAACGTTCCTTAGACATCCGCTTGTTTTCGCGTTTACAACAACCAATACCGATTTGCCCCGCTACAACAGGAAATACCTGCTTATTATATGCGATATCATCTACTTTAAAAACGTGACGTGAACCATCAAGAAAATATTTAAGCAAAGGTTGTTCGCCCACAGCTTGAAGCTGATCGGCTAAAGGTTTAAGATCAATTGGCTTCTTAGGAGAAGCCGTTTCGCCCGAATCTTTCCATTTCATTATTTTATTGGGATCGTCATCGTAATCGATAGAAGGTAGTCCAATGGAATCGTAGCTATACTTGTAAGTATGATAGCTTTTACCTTTGGTCTCTTTTTCAATAATTTCCATTATTTTTGGCATTGATTACACTCCCTTTTTATATAAATTTGTGCGTTTACCTTTTCGTTTGCTTCGCAATCTGGTACTTTCCCTTACATTGTTTTCGTTTATATTTTATCATATTTGTCGAAAGGCATCGACTTAATCTATTATTTTCAAAGTCTACTCATTAATTTGAAAAGCTTTTTACTTTGAACTCTTCAAATTAAATAAATCAAAAATTGCCTCTTTCACTGTATTTTTATCTGCTTTCTCTGTCATCATCTGGACTATCTTCATAGCCTTGTCAATAAACCGAGAAGAAAATTGGGATTCAATCAGCTTCCGAACCCAGTCAATATCTTCGACTGTCTTTTTGCCTATGTAGACTTGTTCAAATGCGTAGATTGAGCCCTCTCCCAAAGCAGCAATGATGCATCCTGCAATGACTGCGTTTAAAGCCGTAGCTCCAATATTTATCCCTGGCATTGCTTTTAATGTTGTAATTGCTGTTTTCGCCGCAAGGCTGACAGTTCCCGCTTCAACGATGGAATTTAGGAATTCTTTCGACTCTTCATTTTTTTGAATCCCATAAATCATAGCAAGTGCATTTACTTCTGCGATTTCTACAGTTCCTAAAATCATTGCATCTGGGAAAGGTATTGGCACAGCGCCGACAACGATTCCACTTGTTGTTGCTGCACCAACGACGCTGTGTGCCAGTGCTCGTTTGCGGTTCAACTTATAAGCGGCAATATCATGCTGAGCCGCTTTAAGTCCCTCTGGCAGCAAGTCGTTTGTTGTATCAATTAGTTCCGTAATACCCTCCGGCGGCGCGTAAGCGTTTTCATTCAAGGTATAGGTTTCAGCGACAACCGGGATTACCTTTTTTAATCGCTTTGCATATTTTTTCTGTGACGAAAACGCATCATACACCATCAGCATATTGCTTTCTCGGTCCGGAATCGCATAGGATTTCGTAATCACTACAACTACCGGAATCGACGGCCACATGGAGGTCGCATGGGTCAGGTCTTTAATAGCTTTCGGAAACAGCTTTCTGGATGTTCCATCTACACAGAACCAAATCACATTAATCTGATTGTCTGTTTTCCCCTTTTTAGACGAATCTTTTGACCATTTTTTAACGGCATTAATGGCAGCCATTTCTTTCATGAATGATGGCTCAAAGCCCACGGTATCAATAATCCGAAAAGGAATTTCCTGACTTTCATAGATTTTTAAATGCTTAGTGGTTCCTTCTATCCCACATCCTGTCAAAGCATATTTTTCTCCAAGAACGGCATTAATCAATGTAGACTTTCCCACTCCTGAATTTCCGATAACTAAAACATTTCCTTTCTCCATCTGCGACCTCCTTTATTTGCATTCTTGCAACAAAACCAGAGCCTCTTCATTTTCATATCTCACACGTTTGTGCGTCCGGTTGGCTCTGGTTTTGATTTTTCCGTATGGAACTTGCGTCCGTTTTCTGTTTGGGTTTTGTCTTTTGATTTTGTTCATTCAGACACACTCTCAATCATTTTCAACTCGACAAATTACCGTTTGCAGTTTTCAATTAAATTTTATCACAGTTTTCGAGTTTCGTCGAGCAAAAGGGACGAAAATTACCATTTTTCTCCGCCCCCTTATATATATCACGCCTGACTTCGCCAAAATCTGACTTTTTTCGACAAAAAAAGCGACTAGGATGCCGCTAATTTTTAAACAGCGATTAATCGTCGCCAAATCCTCCGAAACCGCCAAATCCTCCAAACCCACTGTGATCATCCGTTCCGAAAATTTTGCTGCTTGTGTGCATTTCCCAAGATTGGTTGAGGTCAGACAGGGAGTCTTTGCTTCCGGATTTCGGAATATTCGCTTGGTTTCCCGTTTCCGTCTGCCTGCGGCGTTCTTCTTTCGCCTTTTTTTGCGCTTTGCGCTCGTCGGGGTCGAGCGGGCTCATGAGATACGGGATAAGCTTTGGCAGAGAAATAATTACAATTAACGCTAAAATGCCTTCCCAAAATTCCATCTTCACACTTCCTTTCGCAATTTACTCTTTTAATTCCCTTGAATAAACGATTTTATCACCGATTTTGAGGTATTCCAGTCTATCCTCCGGCCTAGACGCATACGAGGTGCCCTTTTTGTAATAAACTTTACGGCTTCCGGCAATGAGTTCGGCATGGGACTCATATGGCGGCGAAAGTATAATGTGATGCCTCGGCTCAATCGTATCAAAGATTCTGTCTTCTCTGTTTACTGCAACGCAGACTTTTCGCATAATTCTAAGAAGCTCCCTTGCCTCAGTGCTGCCCTCCTCTGCGTTCGCGTAAACTGCCATGGACTTGCTGGCCGGGGTTATATAGGTCAGGTAAAACTTGTTGGCAGAATCCTTATAGCGTACGAATTTCACTCGTTTAATTTCAATGTCATTAACGCCGGTAGCTTTTACAAGCAGCTGACGAGCCTGCTCACTATTCATCAATTGGTGTCTTGCCAGCGGCAAGTCGATCCATCCGAACGCTGTGGCCATCACGGAAAGCGCAATTGCTACCAGCAAAATTCTTTTCAATATTTCAAAGAAAATAATTATTTCCTTCTTACGCTCTGCAGAATTCATTTTGCTTTACGCCTCCTTCCCTTTTGTTTATATTTTAACACGAACGCTGTAAATTGTCGATAGGCTCGTATCTTGCGCACTATTGGTGATTTTCTCATTTATTACTTTGCGCACTATTGGTGATTTTTGCGTTCATTACTTTGCGCGCTATTACTTCCGCACCAGCTTCACCGCGGCCACGACTGCACCGTACAGGACGCCGGCAACGGCCCAGATGAACCAGCTGTACTCCGGCTGTCCCCAAGCTGCGCCGCAAGCTCTTCCTGTGACCAGCCCGCTTTTTTCCGCAGCTCCATAATTTTATCTGCTAAGATCATTTTGTATTTCCTTTCGTATCATAAAACTTCGCAAAGTTTCAAATGTATATGGTCCATATCCCTTTTGTACTAAAAATATACCACGCTGTGCGGTTGCAGGCAAGAAAGTCTGCTTGGAAATTTCGCAACCTGTGGTTGCGGAAACAATTTCCTGAATTTTCATGCAAAAAAGTTTATATTTTTTCACAAAAACCTCTTGATTTTTCTGAGGCAAGGTACTATAATAAGGCTACAAATTGATTTTTATACATTCGATTTAATATTTATACATAAATCGTAAAGGGAGGACTTAAAATGAATACTTGGAATGAGACGAAAAATAACGAAATCAAAAACACAGTTTTCGATCAGAATTTATGGTCTGAGGATATTGCAGGCGGTCAGGCTCAGGCGCAGGCTTTGAAGGAACAGGGCGCGATTACGCCGAGAGACTGCGAGCTCATCGTTGCGGGTCTGAATCTGATTAAAAAGGATTTTGAAGCAGGCATTGACCTTTCAAAACCGGAGGATAAAGATGTGCGTATGCTCATCGACCGTGTTTTGATGGAGCGTATCGGTCAGGCAGGAAAGAAACTGCATAACGCAAGACTTTGCAGCAACTAAAAATAAAGTAAACAAAACAGCCATGTTTTAAATGATTGATATTAATCTCAATACGCAAAGCCGTCGGTATCTCAGCCGGCGGTTTTTTTCCGCATATTTATGCAGAATTTTGGATTTTTTCACAAAAACCCCTTGCTTTTTTGTTTTAACCCGAGTATAATACATTTTGTTTTTAAGTTATTATTCATTTTTGTTAATAATTATGCATAGTATGCAGCACATAAAAACCGACTAAAAAAAGATAAGATACACGGAGGAAAACACTATGGCAAAGAAAAAAATTGTCCTCGCTTATTCCGGAGGACTGGACACATCTATTATTCTGACTTGGCTGAAAGAGCAATACGACTGTGAAGTCATTGCGGTCTGCTGCGACGCCGGACAAAAAGAAGATTTCAAGGAAATCGAAGAAAAGGCATACAAGACAGGCGCATCGAAAGCCTACATATTAGACATAAAGAAGGAATTCGTGGAAGATTACATCTGGCCAGTTATGAAGGCAGGTGCCGTATACGAAAACGCTTACCTTTTGGGAACGTCCATGGCAAGACCTTTGATGGCAAAGAAGCTCGTAGAAATCGCAGAAAAAGAAGACGCGTTCTACATCTGCCACGGCTGCACGGGCAAAGGCAACGACCAGGTTCGTTTCGAGACGACAATCAAGGCACTCAACCCCGCAATTAAGATTATCGCACCGTGGAGAAGCTGGGACTTCCACTCCAGAGAAGATTTGATTGAATATGCGAAAGCGCACGGGATTCCGATTCACCAGACGGTTGAAAAAATTTACTCCAGAGACGAAAATATCTGGCACATCAGCCACGAAGGCGGCAACCTTGAAAATCCGTGGAACGAGCATTTAAAAGACATTCATGTTTTGAGCTGCGAGCCGGAGGACGCACCGGACGAAGTTACTTATGTGGACATTGATTTTGAAAAAGGCATTCCGGTAGGTCTTAACGGTGAAAAGATGGACGCGGTTGCTTTGCTCGAAAAGCTGAATGAGCTCGGCAGCAAGAATGGTATCGGAACCATCGACATCATCGAAAACCGTCTCGTAGGCATGAAGTCCAGAGGCGTTTACGAAACTCCGGGCGGAACGATTTTATACGCGGCTCACACCGACCTGGAACGCCTGATTCTCGACAGAGATACCATGCAGTATAAGAACATCGTAGCGCAGAAATTCTCGCAGATGATTTACGACGGTCTCTGGTTCACTCCGCTCAGAAACGCAATCTCGGCTTTCGTCGATGTAACGCAGGAAAATGTGACGGGAACCGTAAAGATGAAATTGTACAAAGGAAATGCTTTGCCGGTTGCAAGCAAATCCGACTATTCGTTATATAGCGAAGAATTCGCGACCTTCAGTGCCGACGAAGTTTACAATCAGCACGACGCGGAAGGATTCATCAACCTTTTCTCCCTGCCGCTTAAAATCAGAGCCATCCAGAAGGAACAGCTCGAGGGCGGCTCCAAATACAGCGATAAGCTGGAGAAGAAGGTACTTAAAGGAGGAGACTTTATCCAATGAAGCTTTGGAAAGGAAGATTTGCAAAAGAAGAAAACGAGCTTGCGAACGAGTTCAACGCTTCCCTTCCGTTCGACAGACGGATGTGGCGTGAGGACATCACAGGCAGCATAGCGCACGCTGAAATGCTCGCAAAACAAGGCATTCTCACAAAGGAGGACTGCGAAAAGATTGTCGGCGGACTGAAAGAAATTGCAGAAGATTTCGAGGCAGGCAAAGACCTTTCCGAGCCTGCGGACGAAGACATCCATATGTTCGTTGAACGGCTTCTCACCCAGCGCATCGGCGATGCGGGAAAGAAGCTGCATACGGCGCGCAGCCGCAATGACCAGGTAGCTCTGGACTTTCGTATGTACCAGAAAAGCCTGATTGCAGACCTCGACGAAAAACTCGCGGCTTTGGAGGACGCCCTGCTTCAGCTTGCAAAGGAGAACACGGAAACGGTTCTGCCGGGCTATACTCACCTGCAGAAGGCGCAGCCTGTTCTTTTCGCGCACCACCTTTTAGCGTACTATAATATGTTCGCTCGTGACCGGATGCGGTTTTCCGACTGCCTTGCGCGGACGGACTATATGCCGCTTGGCGCAGGTGCGCTGGCAGGCACGACCTATGATACCGACCGCAATTTTGTCCGCGAAAAACTCGGCTTCGCTTCGCTTTGCGCAAACAGCATGGACGCAGTCAGCGACAGAGACTTTGCCATAGAATTTTTAAGCTGTGCTTCCACTGCCATGATGCACCTTTCGAGGCTTTGCGAAGAGCTGATTATCTGGTCAAGCCCGGATTTCGGCTACATCGAAATGGACGACAGCTATGCGACGGGAAGCAGCATCATGCCGCAGAAAAAGAACCCTGACATGGCAGAGCTGATTCGCGGCAAAACCGGACGCGTTTACGGCGATCTTATGAGCCTTTTGACGGTAATGAAAGGTCTGCCGCTTGCATACAATAAGGATATGCAGGAGGACAAGGAGCCGGTGTTCGACGCTTACGACACCCTTTCCATGTCGCTTCTGATGATGACGGGAATGCTTTCGACTTTGAAGGTCAATAAGGAGCGGATGGCGCAGTCGGCGAAAACCGGATTTATGAACGCGACCGACGCTGCAGACTATCTGGTTTCCAAGGGCCTTGCATTCCGTGATTGTCACGAAATCATCGGCCGTCTGGTGCTCTACTGCATCGAGAACGGCAAAGCGCTGGAAGAGCTGACATTGGACGAGCTGAAAGAGTTCTCCCCTGTCTTTGATTCGGATGTGTATGCGCATATCGACATCAAAACCTGCATCAGCGCGAAGAAATCCGAAGGCTCTACTTCCTTTGAGAGCGTGAAAAAACAAATTGCAGTTATCGAAAATTCATTATAATCCACTAAACACACAGGAAAAGCCCCGCCCTCCGCATGGAGAACGGGGCTTTTCCCCCTATTTCAGCAGGCTTCCGCCCGAAAGATTCATCTTTTCTCCGGCGAAATTATCGATTCCGTAAAGCACAAGCACTTCATTGTAGTCCTGCGCCAATTCTGTCACATTTCCGCGATAATATCGCGTATCAATCATCGTAATCTCATCATAATCGTCCATCAGATACGGTACAAACGAATTCGCGAAGGAATCTTTGATAATCAGGATTTTATCCTTGACCCCGCATTTGGTATCGCGGCAGGTTTCAATGTCAACCTTATCGTAATTGCCGCCGAAGTAAACGGCATATTTATCTTTTTTCTCAAGATATTCTTTGAAATAGAGCGAATCATAGGTCTTGCCGCTGAATTTCACCTTGCAGCTTCTGTTTAAAGCCGCAGAAGGCGTTTCAATCGTGTCCGCCGAAAGCGTATCAAGGAGCACCTTGGAATACAGGGTCCCGTAAAAGTTGTCCGAAAGCACAGCCGGATTTTCTTCTTCATAAGTCCTGTCGCTTTCCGACAAACCCGAAGCCGAAAGAAATGCGTTGCAGCCGAGGAAGGCGCCGTAGCCGCTCCAGTGGTGGTCGGTCTTAAAGAAAACATCATGGCCCACCGTCATCATTTCGCCTGTCTTATCCGCAGAATCAATCCGAACGCGCATGACCTTTTCTCTCAGATCCGTCCGCAGATCAATCAGACTGTCTCCGAGAGCCTTCTCCGCGTCAGTAAACGCCTTATCTTCATCAAAACGCATTGCGTTACTTGGAAGATCGTCCTCATAGACATATGCCGCCGTCGGAACGAGTATCGCGTGAAAGCCGATTCCCTTTTCCTCGCAGGCCGCCTTCAGCGCCGCCGTCTCTTTTAAATTCTTTTCATACCTGCTCCAGTCAAAATCCGCCTCGGTCACGCGTTTAACGACTCTGCCGCCCGTGCAGAGGTAAACGCCGTTAATATCGCTGATTCCAAGCCCTGCTTCCGTCGTCGCCATCGCCTTCACCCAAAGGTTTCTTCCGACAATCTGGTCGTTCAGATATTTTTCCGATTGCTCCTCGAAACGCCCGCTCAAAACATCCGTCATCGTAAAATTCGGTTTTTTCTGCAGATAGCGGTTTTCATTCTCGGAAAATGAAACCTCCGGCGTCAGGATTGTCCCTGCGCACAAAAGAATCAGAAACAGTGCCGAGGCGGCAATCAGGATCAAACTTCTTTTCTTTGTTTTCATCTCACTGCTCCCTCTCTAAAATCTGAAATACAGGAACGGATTATATGAACCGCTCACTAAAAATGCAATCGAAAGCGCCAGGATTCCTAAAAGTACTGCCGTTTCGAGCACGCCGAGCCATACATCGCCATTTCTGACACTCGAAAGACCACCTGCAATCCTTTCGCAGACCAGCTTTACAAGCGGCGTCGAGCCGATGGTGCAGGCAATCAGCACCCAGATTCTGCTCCATGCCAGATATTTGAAGTCACCGTCGATAAACGCAGACGCGCCGCCGAACATCATCAGCAGGTATTCCTTCATCTGCGAAAAATCCGTGAGCGCGAAAATCACCCATCCCAGCACAATCAAAACCAGACTGTAAAGATGTCCGATGAACGCCGGGCACTTCTCCAGCCACTTTAATATCCAAAGTTTTTCCAGAATCAGAATTACGCCGAAATATATGCCCCATGCCACGAAGTTCCAGCTTGCGCCGTGCCAGAGTCCTGTCAGGGCCCAGACAACCGCAATGTTGAAAATCTGCCGTGGAAGGCCTTTGCGGTTTCCGCCCAGCGGCACATACACATACTCCTTAAACCACGAGCTGAGCGACATATGCCAGCGTCTCCAAAACTCCGTAATGCTGCGCGAAATGTACGGATAGTTGAAGTTTTCGAGATAGTCAAAGCCGAAAATTTTGCCAAGCCCGATTGCCATGTCTGAATAGCCCGAAAAATCGAAATAGATTTGGAAAGTAAAGCAGGTTGCGCCAAGCCACGCGGTCGCCATGCTGATTTCCGAAGTCGGCATGAGCGTGATTTCGTTCCAGATGACATAAATCTGATTTGCCAGCAAAACCTTTTTCCCGAATCCGATAATAAATCTGCGCACGCCCTCCGCAATCTGCTCGAGATTGCTCTTTCTGCCTACCAGCATGACCGCAACATCCGAATAGCGCACAATCGGTCCTGCGATGAGCTGCGGGAACAGCGTCACATATGCTGCAAAAGCGATAAAATCGCGCTGTGGCGGGACTTTTCCCCGGTAGACATCAATGATATAGGACATCGTCTGAAAGGTGTAAAAGGAGATTCCAATCGGAAGCGCGATGTTCAGAAGGCTGATGCTGCCTCCGAAAAGGTCATTGACCGTTCCAATGAGAAAATCCGTATATTTAAAAAATCCTAAAATTGCAAGATTGCCGAAAAGGCAAAAAACAAGTAAAGCCTTCGACCTGCTGACAAGGCGCCCCATCACATAGTTAAAAATGATGGAAAACGCCATGACCGCAATATATTTCGGCTCACCCCAGCCGTAAAAAATCAGGCTGGCAATCAAAAGCCAAAGGTTCCGTACTTTCAGAAACCTTTCGGGAATCAGAAAGTACAGCACCAGTGTAATCGGCAAAAATGCCATGAAAAATACAGAACTGCTGAATACCATATATTTTTAAAATTTTCCTTTCCTTATTTTCAGCCCATAGCGTCTTCGACAGCCGCGAATTTTTCCAGCGAAGGAGCGTCTGCAAAATCCGCGTCGCTTATAATATCGGCGTTGTCCGCCTCGTTAAAGGCATCGATACCGCCGTAACCGTTTGCCTCCGCAATCAGCCCTTCGAGTTTTGCAAGAACTTCCGGCGGAATCGAGTTCGCGCCGCCGTTTCCGTAGCGCTCAATCGTATATTTATAGACTACTTCCCCGTTCAGCGAATATGCGTCCGAAAAGCCCACATAGCCGTCCTCCACCGCGAAAGCGTTTCCTATGTACTCGGCAATCTGACGGTTAAATCCTTTTCTGTCCTTCAAAATAAAGGTCGCCATGCTCTTTCCGTCGTCAATCGCCTGTTTCAGTTCTTTAGGGATTCCGTAGAAATCATCAAGCGTAACCGCATTCGTATACATGTAGCAGTATTTCGTCCCGTTTGCCGCAGGAATTTTGCTGTGGTCCCAAGGATAGCTGCCGTCGTCCTTTACCGTGTCCGGAACGTTGAAATAGTTATAGCTCGGATTTCCGTTCGAACCTCCGTCAAACATGACATCCACATGATACCACTCACCGTCAAGCTGCACTACATCCCACGCGTGTTCGCCGCTCTCCGTGGAATGAATAATGACACACGGAATGTCCAGCGCATCCATGAAAAGTTTGAAAGTCGTCGCATCTCCGACGCAGATTGCATTATGGGAGCGCAGCACGCCGTATGGCGTATGCGTCTCGTTTTGGCCCGCCACAATCGGATTCAGGCTCTCATTATTATATGTTGTCCATTTATACAGCCATTCATAAACGGCTTTTTCTTTTTCATAATCCGTCATGTCATCGGTTATGATTTCCTTGATGACATCCACCATTTTATCATGCACGAAAAGGTCTTTTTCATTCAGTCCCGAAGTGTCGCCGCTCTTATACGCCTTAATGACTGCCGTATCGTCGTAAATTTCATGCACCGCCGTCTGCGACTCGCCCAAAAGCTTGTTCATCTTCGTAATCATGCCGCTGTTTTGCACGAGTACACCCGCAATCAGCGCAATCATCAAAATCTGCGCAATCATGCCTTTTCTCGCCGCCATGCCGCGTCCAAGAGCCTTCACAGCCTTTTTAAAATCTTGTCTATGCGCTTTTCTGATTTCTTTTCTTTCCTTTGCAGGAATTCTTTCTCCCCTGTCAACCATTTTACTCTGCTCCTTTGCTGATAACATCTCTGAATGCTGCTTCAATCTGGTCCGCATCATCGCTGACAATCAAAGCCACATAATTCCCCTGCACTGCGATTTTCGCATTGTCAAGCTTATATACCTCTTCCGGTTTATACCCCGAAAACTCCTGCGTCCGCTCCGTAATGCGATCCTGAAGCTTCGTTTTCGCAATGCTTACATCTTCACTCTTTTTGAGGTGCAAAACAGACACTTCGTCTGCCACGCCGCCTGTCGAGGTCTGCAAAACCGCTCCGTCGTCAATCATATCAAACTGCACGCCATAAAGGTTGTCAAAGCTTTCATCATAAAGCTCCTCCCCATAGCTGTACCACTCGTCGAGTGTTCCCTCTGCTGCTGCGTCTTTGCAGGCTTTCACAATATCCACGCATTTTACATTGTCCTTGCTGCCGCCGCACCCCGCAAAGACTGAAATTACAAAAATAAGTGCTAAAATCAGTATCCGTTTTCGTTTCAAATTTCGTTTCAAAATTTTCTCCCCCTTTTGTTTTTCTGTCACATTCCGATAAAACCCGATGTAAAAAATATTCTACCATATTTGACGGGAAAATTCACCGAAAAGTTTCAAAACAAGCATAAAAAAACGACCCCTCGGACATATTGTCTGCGAGAAGCCGCCTTAAAAATATGGTGCCCACTTCCGGAATCGAACCAGAGACACGGGGATTTTCAGTCCCCTGCTCTACCTACTGAGCTAAATGGGCATATCGCATATTATGAACTTTTAATGGTGGGCCTTCAGGGACTTGAACCCGGGACCTGCCGGTTATGAGCCGGATGCTCTGACCAACTGAGCTAAAGGCCCGTATGAATTTAAGTGGTCGGGGTGGCAGGATTTGAACCCGCGGCCCACTGGTCCCAAACCAGTTGCGCTACCAAACTGCGCTACACCCCG
>CAKQGQ010000005.1 GCA_934233735.1 uncultured Clostridia bacterium
ACCGAAAGGGTATTATATAAAAAAGCCCGGCACCGTGAACCCGGAAAATTGGCGGTGCCGAGCGGCTAACAACAATACGCCGGCCGTAAAACGAGCGGCAGTTTTGCTGTCTTGAAAAAAGTATACCTAAAACAAGAGCTCTTTTCAAGTATTATCGGCAAAAATGCATCAAGACCGGCAAAAAATGCGATAAAATTGAAAGGAGAAAAAAATTGAAAGAAAGAAACATAAGTTATTTCAAAAAAACACTCGTCGTGCTGATGGCAATGATTATGGTATTTACCTATATGCCGGGCATGGCGTGGGCGGAAGGCGATTCCAATGTAAATGCTCCGGAGTCAATTACAGTGGAACTTGCAAGCGGGCTTGCGCTGGAAGACGGAACTCTTATTGCAGCAGAAGAGGACGAATTCCAATTTACAGCGAAGGATCAGAATGGGAATAGCGCGGATGTTACATGGAGTGTACCAAGCTATGCGCCCGGTACAATCGACAAAGAAACGGGAGTATTTAAGGTTACATCGCCACAATCACCCGGAAGCACGAGCTATCTCTATGTTACTGCAACATCGAACGTTGATTCGTCAGTAACGAAACAGCAACAATTCCTGATGAGGGGATACCAATTTTCACCAGGCAATAAAAATTTAACTGCTTCACTCTCTGCGGATGGTCAAAAAGAAACAAGCATTACTTTCTCAGGAGGTGTAGAAGGCCATAACACATGGACCCATACCGCTGATGAAAAAATTGCAAAGCTTGTTCAGGATCCGGGAAAGGGAACTCAGATTAAGTTTATAGCATATCGACCGGGAACCTTTGAGGTAAATGTAAAACTTGATATCGGTAATAACCTTGAAGACACTGCAAACATTACGATTACCGGAGTGGCAGTCGAAGATGCAGACGGAAAACAGGGGAAGACATATTTGGAAAAAAGCACTAATGAGCCAAATCCTAAGGCACAATTGAAAGCATGGTGTGCGGAGGGGAAAAAGGTAGCAGCGTGGACAAGTTCTGATGACTCTATTGCGACAGTTGATGCAAACGGATTGGTCACGGCGAATGGATACGGAACAGCACTCATCAGCGCAAAGGACGATGATGGCAAGACAGGCGGAATTAAGGTTGTAGTTAGGGATAGCGAAAAACCGTATTTCGAAAATATACAATTCCTGAGTAGTGCAATTAAAGATTATTCTAACTATAAGTTTAAACCGGAAATTTTAGAGTATGAACTGGAAATTAGCAAGTATTCGACATCTACACTAACTTTGCAAAATACCACTCTGTATGATACGGAAAAGTATGAGGCAGTTGCGGTTTATACGGATATTGACGGTGATGCCAAAGAAGTAAGCGTTAATGTTAACAAGATGACATCCCTTCCGGGAATTCCGTTTGGGACATCGAATATCAAGATTATTCTGTCCGAAAAGAACAGCCCTGAAAAAAAGAGCATATATACTTTCAAGGTAACAAGACCACGCGACACAAGCAAAGCAATAAAAACTTCCGGCGGCGTTGTATTGGAACCGGAAGGAAGAGCGCTCCTCACAACAAAATATAACGGACAAGCCGAAGGCACTTTGCTTAAAGCGGATGAAAACGGCACAGTCACATCCGGCACAGGATTTGATACTTCAAATAACGCACGTATCTATCTGCTTCAAGCGAATAAAAAGTTTAAACTTGCATTGAAAGCAAGTACAGATTATGCACACATCCGATATAGCACGGATGATGGTAAAGCGTGGACAGAACTGCCGCAGGGCGGAGGCAGCACAGAAACAATTACAGTTTCATCCTCCTCAAATGTTGCCAAGGTGACGATTCAGATTTTAGATGACAAAACCTACACAGACAATCTTGCAGCCGATAAATCCGGGTTCGCAGAGGGAGAAACAACAACCTATGTGGTTTGGGTTGAGTCGATAAATGCCAATACGGAAGCAGCTGAAATTTTAACTGCTGAATGTGAGGATGGAGATTGGTATCCGGAATTTAACAGCAATAAGTATAGCTATACTATTACAGTTCCGGCGGAAACGACAGAGAAAAATTTAATTTACACCGTAGGAAAAGATGCAACAGTCACTCTGAAAAACGTAGAGCAGAAACCGGATTCCGAAGGAAAATATACACTGCCGCTGACAATATCTGCACAGACTTTAACGATTACATCTGCGGACGGAAGCATGGTGAATTCCTACAGCTTTAAAATGCTGAAGAGGAAAGCGGGCTGCCCGGATAAAGTCATCGACTACCTGTGCATCGGCAGTCAGTACACAAACGGTGCGGGTTGGGGAGGATTCGGAATTTCTCCGGAAGCTACCCTTGCAGGAACACTGAAGTCACTCGGTAACTTTGGCGGATATATTACATACTATTACGAAGATGCAATACAAAATGACCCAAATAACAAGTATGGAATTGACTTCTATGTTTACGGAAACAGTATGGAGACCAATCAAGCCAGCATGGCAGAACCGGGACAGGTATATGTTTCAAAGGATAACAAAACATGGTATGCGCTTGCAGGAAGTGAACACTATGAGGATAAAGCAATTTGGGGTTATACCATCACTTACACGAAAGGTACAGACGGGAAATCTTACTGGACGGATAATCAGGGCAATAAGATGGTAAAGACTGTAGCGAAAGACTGGCCGTCAGCGCAGCATTATTACTTAAATGATGTTCCGAATCAAAGCAGTTATTCTTATACCGGGATTGTTCTTAAAAGCCAGGAAGACAACACGATCATGGGAAGCGGAACTAATTCCTCCTTTACAGCAGAGACGAAATTTGGATATTCAGACTATTATGCAAACGGTACGCAGGGGGCAGATGTAAATCCTTATGTGGAAAAACCGACTCAAAGTAATGGCTTCGATATCAGCTGGGCAGTAGATGCTGACGGAAATCCTGTTGAACTCGACAGCATTCACTACATTAAGGTTGCCACCGCTTCTAATATTTGGGCAGGTAGCTTTTGCGAGAAGTCTACAGAGGTAACAGCCGTTATGCGTACTACTCCGCAGAGCGATGCAGTAGGCAAAACAGAAGCGCCGACCAGTATCGTAATTACTGACGGTGCTTCGAAAAAAGTTATCAAATTAAGCGATAAACAGCAGATTTACAAGCTTGATCTGGACGACATGAAGTATATATCCATTTCTGTGGATGGTGCCGGTGAAGCAGACAATATCTATGTAAATAATCAGAGAATTGCAGCGAACGGAGCCGCGGAAGGCATCAAAGTCACGAAAGAAGATGGAGAAAAGCTTGTAAGAGTTATCGTCCAAAATGGTGACAAAGAGCCGTTGATTTACCTGTTAAAATTAACAAGTAACGCGAAAAAAAGTGATGATTTAATTGACGGAATTAAAATTATTGCAGGAGGTACAAGCAGAACTGCGGCAACAAAAGATGGAAAGACCTATACAGCAAGTGTTGGCTACAGAATCAATGAAGTAAGCTTAATTCCAATCGTTGATTCGGACACAGCGATACTTATAAACGATGCTGAAAAACAAGAAACATACAAGCTTTCAGAAGGCGTGAATACATTTACGGTAAAAGCAACAAAAGACGGTAAAGAGCAGATGATTACTTTAAATATTACAAAGGAATCTGCACCTGCAAAGACAGGAAAGATTAATGTATACTTTACCCTTTTAGGCGATAGTATTCATGGAAGTGACGGGCAGGAACATACGCTGAAAAAAGGCGGACTTGAGACTTGGATTAAGAAGACATCTTATGAAGTTGATGCACCGGCAACAGTGCTGGATGTTTTTGAAAAAGCACTTGGAAGCAAATATTCTTTCACTAATGACGGAGGCAATTATATCAGTAAAATTAACGGACTTGCAGAGTTCACCAACGGAGAATATTCCGGGTGGATGTATACTTTGAATGGTACCTATCCTGATTTTGGAGTAGCGGAACAAACTGTGAAAGACGGAGATGCAATCGTATTCCACTATACAGATAACTATCATAGCGAAGAGGCATCCGATAGATGGAATAGCGGAAGTGCCGTAGCTCCTGCTGAAGATGTCAAGGAAGTTACTTCCGACGCTAAAGCCGGCACAACGACTGCACCAACTGAAGTTAAGGTAAGCGAAAAGACGAATGCAGATGGCAGCAAGACCAAGGTTGCCGAAGTCAAGGTTTCTGCTGACAATCAGAAGGAAATTCTGAAACAGGCGAAGGAAAAGAAATCAAACGAAATTATCTTGGTTGTTTCCAGCAAGTCCGTTGGCGACGCGACGAGGGCAGATGTAACGCTTGATAAGAGCTTCATCGATTCTATCGTTAAAGACACGGATGCAAAACTGACAATCAAGACTCCGTTTGGGGATAAGACTTACACGCAGGAAGAGTTGAAAGCGATGTCTGATGCGGCAACGGGCTCCACAGTAACCGTTGCAATCGAAAAGGCAGAGCAGCCGGCTGATGACAATGCAGCGAAGATTGAAAAAGCGAAATCCATCGTAAAAGAGATGAAGCTCGTTGCACGTTCCAGCAAGACAGCGAAGAAGAATGTCAAAGCCGTTCTGAAGAACAATGCAAAGGTTAAGGCTTCCATCAAAGAACTGAAAGAACTCGGCTTCACGGTTAAGTACAGATTCTATCGTTCAACGAAGAAATCCGCTTCTTACAAGTCAGCGGTGACAAAGAAAACTGCAACTTATACAAATACAGTAGGTAAGAAGGGCACGAAGTACTTCTATAAAGTTCAGGTAAGAGTTTACGACGAAAACGGTAAGCTCGTTGCGAAGACTGCATTGAAACAATGCAAGTATGCAACTCGCACATGGACAAAATAACGAATCTTTTTAGTAATCCGCTCGGCAATGCGCCGGGCGGGTTGCTTTTTGCAGTTTTAGCAAAATCACAACCAACGGCTCAGCAGGGGCATGTGATTTTAAACGGTTCATTTTGGGAAATTAGATATCGAAGGACTTTTTTGAGTTTCTGTTCTAAATTTTTTTTGAAATTTTAGATATTGAAGGAGAAAAGTGAGTTTGTGTTCTAAAAAATTTCCAGAAATACTTTGAAGAAATTCTATTTTATCTTTTATAAAGAAGAAAATCCCTTTTCTGGGTTTTGCAAAAAATGTACCAAAAGAAAAATTCGACACGATTCGACATTCTTCGACACAATGCGCCACGGAGAATTTAGAACAGAAACTTCATTTTTGCATTTGACATCTAAATTCGGGTTTGAAATTTAGAACAGAAAGGCGTTTTGGGGATTAAACATCTAAAACGCCGAAAAATCTTAAAGACGGGTAAAGTCCGGCACTGCAACTTCCACTGAGGCGAATTGCACACGAAAATAATAGTGAAGAATTGCTTGTAAAAAGATTGCCGAAAAGGCTTGCATTTTACAGGAAATGCGGTATAATAGTCTTGCCTGTTGGTTTAGAAATACTAAACTTAAAGTTTATTATTCCGAAACGGGCGCAGGCGACGGCGCTCGCACAGATGACGACGCGAGACCGCCTCGCCGAGCGGCGGAATCGAAAGTGGGTGGGCGCCGCAGCACGCAGCGGGCGCCATGAGAGCGCCCACGAAAATATAGATGGAGAAAAATTATGGATATCGGACCGAAGATAAAAGAACTGCGGATGCTCAACGGGCTGACGCAGGAAGAACTGGCAGATCGCAGCGAGCTTTCGAAGGGCTTTATTTCGCAGCTCGAAAACGATGTGACATCGCCGTCGATTGCGACGCTTGAGGATATTTTGCAGTGCTTGGGAATGACGCTGAGTGAATTTTTTGCGAGGGAAGAATCGCCGGTGCAGAAGGTCTTCGGGCAGGACGACTATTTTGAGAAGGAAGATGAAGAACTCGGAAACAAGACCGAGTGGATTATACCAAACGCCCAGAAAAACAGGATGGAGCCGATACGGATTACGCTGAAGGCGGGCGGCAGCACCTACCCGGACAACCCACATGAGGGGGAAGAATTCGGGTATGTTCTGAAAGGAGAAATCGTCATAAACCTTGGCAAGGAACGCTTGAAAGCCAAGGCGGGGGAATCGTTTTACTACACCCCGGACAAGGAGCACTATATCACATCAAAGAAAGGAGCGGAAATTTTGTGGGTGAGCGACCCACCGAGTTTCTAAATGAAAAATGGCATTGATTGAATTGATTGACATTTCGAAATCTTATGACGGCGAGCTGGTGCTTGACGAATTTAACCTGAAGATTAAGGAAAACGAGTTTATTACGCTGCTGGGACCGTCGGGCTGCGGCAAAACGACGACGCTGCGGATTTTGGGCGGATTTACGACCCCGGATACGGGCAAGGTTCTCTTTCAGGGAGAGGATATTACGAACCTGGCGGCGAATAAGAGACAGATTAACACGGTCTTTCAGAAGTACGCGCTTTTTCCGCACATGAATATTGCCGAAAATATCGCTTTCGGCCTGAAAATCAGCGGCAAAAGTCAGGAATATATCAATGATAAAATCAAATATGCACTGAAGCTGGTAAATTTGAGCGGCTATGAAAAGCGTTCGGTTGACTCGCTTTCGGGCGGACAGCAGCAGCGAATTGCGATTGCGAGGGCGATTGTAAACGAGCCGAGGGTTTTGCTCCTCGATGAGCCGCTTGGCGCGCTGGATTTAAAGCTCAGACAGGAAATGCAGTACGAGCTGATTCGTCTGAAGCACGAACTGGGAATTACCTTCCTGTATGTTACGCACGACCAGGAGGAAGCGCTGACGATGTCGGATAAGGTGGTTGTAATGAACCAGGGCTATATTCAGCAGATGGGAACGCCGGAGGAAATCTACAACGAGCCGGAAAATGCGTTCGTTGCGGACTTTATCGGTGACAGCAATATCATTGACGGCGTGATGATGGAAGACCGCGTGGTAAAAATCTGCGAGCATATCTTCCCATGCATTGACGAAGGCTTTGGAAAGAAAAAGCCGGTCGATGTGGTGATTCGTCCGGAGGATATCATTATCGGAAAACCGGGTGATGGCATCATGGACGGTGTTGTGACATCGAATGTCTTCATCGGCGTACATTATGAAATGTGCATCGAGGCGGGCGGATATGAATGGCTCGCGCAAAATACGACCAGCTATCCGGTCGGCATGCAGGTTTCCATCAGCGTGACTCCGGAAAACATTCAGATTATGAACAAACCGCAGTCTGAGGACGAAGAGGCAATTACACTGGAGGATTTTGAATGACAAAGAGATTTTTTTCTGCACCGTTCATAGCGTTTATGATTTGCGGGACGCTGATTCCTGCGTGTGTCATTGCGTATTACGGGCTGACGGACCGCAGCGGCGCCTTTACGATGGCGAATATCGTTGCAATTGCAAGCGGAGAACACGCGAAGGCGTTGGGGCTTTCGCTTTTGCTGGCATTTGCGAGTACGGTCATCTGCCTGTTTCTTGCGTTTCCGCTCGGACTGGCGCTGAAAGACAGCAAGCTCGGAAAAAAAGGCTTCATGGTTTTCGTGTTTATTTTGCCGATGTGGATGAATTTTCTGCTCCGTACGATGGCGTGGCAGGTTTTGCTGGAAAAGAACGGAATTATCAACGGGATGCTCACGGCTGTCGGGCTTCCGTCTTTGAATATTATCAATACATCCGCGGCAGTCATCCTTGGCATGGTCTACGACTACCTGCCATTCATGATACTGCCGATTTACAATGCGCTGCTTAAGATTGACAACAGCCTGATTGAGGCTGCATATGACCTGGGAGCGAGCAAGTCGCTCGTTCTGCGCAAAGTCATCGTTCCGCTTTCCATTCCGGGAGTCGTAAGCGGCGTAACGATGGTTTTCGTGCCGTCACTGACAACCTTTGCGATTTCCAATATGCTCGGCGGAGGAAAGGTGAATTTAATCGGAAACATCATCGAGCAGGAATTTACCGCAAGCTCCAACTGGAACCTCGGCTCGGGACTTTCGCTGGTCATGATGATTTTCATCGTCATCAGCATGGCACTTATCGAAAAATTTGACAGGAACGGGGAGGGCAATATGATATGAAGAAATTTTTCAGAATTTTTTACCTTGCGCTCATCGTTTTGTTCCTGTATCTGCCAATTGGAACTTTGATGGTGCTTTCTTTCAACTCGGGAAAGAGCATGAACGCATGGCAGGGCTTTTCGACGAAGTGGTACAGCGAAATGTTCCGCAATCAGGAAATCATGGAGGCTCTTGGAAATACATTGACGATTGCGCTTTGGGCTTCCGTAATTGCAACGGTTGTCGGAGTGCTTGCCTGCATCGGTCTGAATGCGATGAGTGAACGCAGGCGCTCGTTTTACATGGGAATGAATAACATTCCGCTTTTGAATGCAGATATCGTAACGGGTATTTCGATTATGATGAGCTTTTTGATGTTCGGAATCAGCCTGAGCTATGGCACAGTACTTTTCGCGCACATCACCTTCTGCATCCCGTATGTAATTCTTTCGGTTATGCCGAAGTTTAAACAGCTTGAAAACCATACCTATGAGGCGGCGCTGGACCTTGGGGCGACTCCGGCTTACGCCTTTTTCAAGGTGGTTCTGCCGGATATTATGCCGGGCATCGTGTCTGGATTTTTGCTCTCCTTTACAATGTCGGTAGATGATTTTGTCATCACGCATTTTACAAGGGGCGCAGGTATTAACACGCTTTCCACACTAATTTACAGTCAGGTGAAAATCGGAGTCCGGCCGACGCTTTACGCGCTTTCGACGATTATTTTCGTCACCGTGCTTTTGGTGCTTATCGTTGTGAACCTCATGTCTTCGGGCAGGAAGAAAAAGAAAAATGACTTCTATGCGCAGGAGAAGGGCATCACTCCGAAGAAGGCCTTGGTGCTGGCACTTGTAATGATCGTGTGCGTTGTGGGACTGAACAGCTACGCGGGCTCGCTGGTTGGTGCGCAGGATCAGGGGAAGGTTTATGTATACTGCTTCGGCGACTATATCGACCCGGAGCTTGTGGATAAATTTGAAGAGGAAACGGGCTATGAGGTCATCATCGACTATTTCGACACGAACGAAGAAATGTATCCGGTGATAAAAAATTCGACGGCTGAGTACGATGTGATTTGCGCGTCCGACTATATGATTGACAAAATGCGCAAGGAAGGTCTGCTGGCGGAAATCAATTTCGAAAATGTCCCGAACATTGAAAATCTGACCGATAATGTGAAATCGTTTATTGATGATTTTGACCCGGGCATGAAATACAGCGTGCCGCACACTTGGGGAACCTATGGAATTATCTACAATACGGAGGCGATTCACGGCCCGATTACGAGCTGGAAGCAGCTTTGGTCGGAGGAATACGCAGGTGAGGTTGTTATGCCGAACTCGATTCGTGAGGCGTTCATGGTTGCCGGAAAAATTCTCGGCTATTCGATGAACACGACGGACGAGAACGAGCTTGCAGACATCACGGAGCTTTTGACCGAACAAAAACCGAATGTTTATAGCTATGCCAACGATAATGCTAGAGATTTGATGATTGGCGATTCTGCGACTTTGGCGGTGATTACATCAGGCGATGTTATCTATGCGATGGATGAAAACGAAAAGCTTGATTATGTGGTGCCGGATGAGGGTTCTGAGGTCTGGACGGACTGCTGGGCAATTCCGCGCGCGGTGAACCATAAGAAAGCCGCAGAGGACTGGATTAACTTCATGCTGCGCGGCGACATCGCGCGAATCAATTTCGAGTATCTGACCTACGGTATTCCGAATAAAGAAATTCTTGATTTGACGGATAACCCGATTCTCAACCCGTCCGACGAGATTCTGGCAAGGTGTGAGACACTTGCAAATCTCGGCTCAGAGGCGGACGACCTTTACAGCCGCTACTGGAAGGCGTTTAAGGCGAAATAAGGACGCCACTCCTTCCTGACGCTGAAAGTTTAGGAAAATTTTAGGAATGTGAAAAATGGGCTGAAAAGGTAGAAAAAAGGAAGAAAAAGTGATATAATAATGGGTGTTTTTTAAGCAAAAGAGCTTGAAAAATGCCCATTTTAACTTTTATTAAGGAGAAAAAGAGTGGATAAACCGAAGAAAAGAAGAGGCGACAGGCGGGATGCGACATGGATCCGTGATGTGGATGCACTGCATGTGATTATGCCGTATATTTACCCGAACCGCGCCGATAATGAAGCCTTTATACAGGAAACAATCGAACTGGAAAATATCAATCAATACATAGATGAAAAAAACCGTGAACTTTTCGGAGGAGCGGAAGGCCGCGAAATCACTGCAGCTTCTGCAGGCGGCGCAGCCTCTGCGGAGACGGAAGAACCGTATAAGTTCTTCTATGTTTTGCTTGCTGCAATTGTCAAGACGATTACACTCCGACCGAAGATGAACCGCTTTATCAAAGGCGGAAGAATGTATCAGCGTGACGATTTGTCGCTTGCCTTCGTTGTCAAGAAAAAATTCAGCGATAACGGAGCGGAAGCACTGGCGTTCATCAAATTTGATGAAAATACAACGATTGAAGATGTAAGAAAGAAAATTTCTGCAGAAATTCATGCCTGCCGCAGTGAAAAAGCGGATAACACCACCGATAAGATGGACATGCTTAACAGATTGCCGCGGCCGATTCTGCGGTTTGTAATGTGGATCCTGCATAAGCTGGACGAATGCGGCAAGGTACCGGATTCGCTGATAAAGGCGGACCCCAACCATGCGAGCTGCTTCATCACGAATCTGGGCTCGATTGGTCTGAAGGCGGGCTATCACCACCTGAGCAACTGGGGAACGAACTCCCTCTTTGTTATTGTGGGTGAAAAGAAGATGAGTCCTGTTTTTGATGAGAATGGAAATGTGGAAATGAAGAAAACGATAGGGCTTGGGCTGACGCTGGACGAGCGGATTGCCGACGGCTACTATTATGCGAAGACCGTAAAGCTGCTGAAGCATCTTTTGCATAATCCACAGCTTTTGGAAACACCTGCAAAGGAGGAAGTTGATTATGAATGAAGTTAAGAAGGAAAAACCCTGTCTTTTGCACGAGGTAAAGACGCCATGGATTAAAAATCTCGGCGGCGTACCGGCGCATTTAGACTACTATCAGGGTTCTATGTATGATAAGGTTGCTGAAATTGCAGTAAACTATCCGGACTATATTGCTTATGACTTTATGGGCGGAAAAGTGAAATACAGAGATTTTATCCGCAAAGTCGATGAATGCGCCAGAGCTTTGGCGGGAATCGGCGTTAAGGAAGGCGAATGTGTTACAATTTGTATGCCGAACGCGCCGCAGGCAGTCATCATGTTCTATGCGGTCAATAAGGTAGGCGCGATTGCGAACATGGTGCACCCGCTTTCCGGTGAAAAGGAAATTGAGTTTTGCCTGAAACAGTCGGCGAGTGTGGTCTGTCTGACGCTCGACCAGTTCTACGGCAAGTTTGAAAATATTCGTAAAAATGTACCGCTCAGAAGCTTGATTCTGACAAGCATCCGCGATGTGCTCAGCCCGGTAAAAAGAAAGGGCTATTATCTGGCAGAGGGCCGTAAAATCAAGAAAGTTCCTGCGTCGGCCGAAATCGTATGGTGGGAGAAATTCCTCAGAGACGGCAGCGACTATCACGGGCCGTATCATGTAGTGAGAACAGCACAGGATCCCGCAGTCATTCTCTACAGCGGCGGCACGACGGGAACGATGAAAGGAATTCTCCTTTCCAACCTGAACTTTAATGCGCTCGGACAGCAGATTATCGCAACGAATCCGATGTTCAAACCGGGAGATAAAATGCTTGCGGTTATGCCGATTTTTCACGGCTTCGGACTGGGTGTCTGCATTCATTCGATGCTCGCAAGCGGCGGAAGATGCCTTTTAATTCCGCGCTTTAACCCGGCAAGCTATGCAAAGCTTTTGAAAAAACACAAACCAAACTTTATCGCAGGTGTTCCGACACTTTACGAAGCACTTCTGCGTATCAAGACGCTTAACCGCGTGAATTTATCCTGCCTCAAGGGTGTTTTCAGCGGCGGCGACTCGCTTTCCATCGAGCTGAAAAAGCGTTTTGACAAATTTCTGGAAGAGCACAATGCACAAATCCATGTGCGCGAAGGTTACGGCACGACGGAATGCGTAACGGCAAGCTGCCTGACCCCGACGCACTGGGCGAAAGAAGGAAGCATCGGACTTCCTTTCCCGGACACATATTATAAAATCGTAAAACCGGGCACGGAGGAAGAAGTGCCTTACGGACAGGAGGGCGAAATCTGTCTTTCCGGACCGACTGTAATGATGGAATATATCAACAATCCGCAGGAGACTGCAGATACGCTCAGAAGACACGCGGACGGGCTGGTCTGGGTGCATACCGGAGACCTCGGCATGATGGACGAGGACGGATTCATCTATTTCAAGCAGAGAATCAAGAGAATGATTATCACCAGCGGATACAATGTTTATCCTTCACAGATTGAAAATGTGCTGGATGCGCATGAGCTGGTGCATATGAGCTGCGTCATCGGCGTGCCTGACCCGCTGAAAATGCAGAGGGTTGTGGCTTTCGTGGTTTTGAAGCCGGATGTGAAGGTTTCCGAAGACGAAGCAAGAAAAATTTTGCTGGCTTACTGCGAAAAGCATGTCGCAAAATACGCAATTCCGAAGGAAATCCGTTTCCGCAGCGATCTGCCTAAGACTTTAGTCGGCAAGGTCGCTTATCGAATCCTTGAGGATGAGGAAAAACAAAAAGCAGAACAACAAAAGGGGGAAGAACAGGAAAAATGAATGATTTGAGAAAAAGGAAAAACAGGGGCGGAAAATTTTTAATGACGATTGTATTGAGTCTGGCACTGATTTTTACGACGACATTTACATCGCCTTTCGCATTTGCGTTGACAGGAGCATCCCCGTTCACGGGCAGCACTTATACGCACAGCAGCCAGTTTGATGACCACATGGTGGTACACGGCATCGACGTGTCGGCATGGCAGGACTCCATCGACTGGGAAGCAGCAAAAAAATCGGGTGTGGATTTTGCAATTATCCGAATCGGCTACCGCGGACACGGCGCGGCGGGAAAAATGCAGCCGGATAACTGGTTTGTCCGCAACATCGAGGCAGCGAAAGCAGCAGGCGTTATGGTCGGCGTTTACTTCTTTTCGCAGGCGCTGACGACTTTGGAAGCGAGAGCGGAAGCAAATTATACGCTGGAGCTTTTGGGCGATTATGAATTAGACCTGCCGATTTTCATGGACTACGAATATTCAGTCGTTTCTTCGGGCAGATTCACCAGCGGTACCATCAGCAAAATTCAGGCAACCTCGAATGTAAAGGCGTTTTGCCAGGTAATCGAGCAGAGCGGACATCAGGCGGGTCTCTATGCAAACCTGAACTTCCTGAATAAAGCCGTTGACGGACAGGCTCTCAGCCGGCAGTATCCGATCTGGGTTGCCCAGTATTATACGGCATGCAACTATGACTACGAATATAACCATTGGCAGTACAGTTCGGGCGGCTCCGTAAACGGAATCGGCGGCAGAGCGGATGTGAATTTCTGGTATTTCGATCTTGAACCGGATAAAACTTCGGATTATTCTCTGACTGACTGTGACTTGTACATAGAAGATTCCTCGAGCGTACCATACTCGGCAGGCATGCGATACGAACCGCGCGTACGTGCAGAACGCTACGGAAGTGCTCTGACGGAGGGCGTGGACTATAAGGTCCGCTACATCAGCAACACGAGAGCAGGGAAAGCCTATGCAGTCGTGATGGGAAAAGGCATGTACACCGATTACAAGGTGCTTTCCTATAATATTGAACCGACTACGGATTTATCCGGCATTACGATTAAAAAGCCGAAAGACCGAAAGTACAAGGGTGTTCCGACAATCCCATCCTACATAACAGTAACCGATGCTGCCGGAAAGAAGCTGGTGGAGAA
This sequence comes from uncultured Clostridia bacterium, assembly GCA_934233735.1. Lineage (GTDB taxonomy): Bacteria > Bacillota > Clostridia > Peptostreptococcales > Anaerovoracaceae > CAG-238. Next base: position 13,911 of record CAKQGQ010000005.1, read on the forward strand.
TCTCGACTACACTTATACGGCTGAGAATGCAGTAGAAGTCGGCGAAGCGGATTTGATTGTAAAGTTTATCGGTAATTATACGGGAACCAAGACGATTAAATACAATATTGTTAAGGCAACTCAGTCGATTACGGTAACTGACGCAAGAACGAGCACGAACCTGTCGGCAGGAGCATATAAGCTCGGTGCAAGCGCAAAATATGCAGGTGCGAAGCTCTCCTATTCTTCAAACAATACATCCGTTGCAACGGTTTCCTCAAGCGGCACGGTAACGCCGAAGGCGGCAGGAACGACGACGCTGACTATCAGTGCCGAGGCAACTTCTGAATACGGAACTGCTGAAAAGACGATTTCGCTGACGGTCGTGGACGATAAGAAAGACGAACCGGCACCAACGCCTGAGCCTGAGCAGCCGTCTAAACCGGACAATCCGGGTGACAACACGGGTGACTCGGACGACGATGCGAATGCAGCTAAGAACGCGCGTATCAAAGCCGGCGTGGAAAACACGAAGGTTGTTCTGCTCAAAGCACCTGAGGTGAGCAGAAAGCGCATAAAGCTGACCTGGAAGAAGTCCAATTCGGGATACCGCGTGGACGCTTACCAGATTTGGCGTTCGACGAAAAAGTCTTCGGGTTATGTAAAGTTGTTTACCAGCACGAGTGCAGCACATAAGTATTATGTGAACACGAAAGGTCTCGAACCGGGCAAAACCTACTGGTATAAAGTCCGCGGCATACGCAGAGTGGACGGCAAGCTTGTATACACGCCGTTTACAAAGATTTCAGTGACGACAAAGAAATAAATCTGCCGAAAAGCTGTGCACCCGCCGAAATGCAGGAGTGCGCGGAGTGGTAGAAATAAGAAGGGAGCATATCATAGCGATATGCTCCTTTTTAGTGTGAATCGCTTATAAGAACTTAGCGAGGCGGGCACGGGTGCGCTCTTCACCGAGAATCTGCTGAATTTCCCATACATCCGGGGACTGCTGGCGGCCCATGAGTGCCACACGGATTACCGTGCTGACATGACCGACATGACCCTTGTACTGATCCGGATTCTTCTTGAAATCCTTTGGCTTTACGGCATAGCCGAGCTCTGCGGTGATTTCGCGGATTTTGCCAAACCATGCTTCTTGGTCATCCGCATGGTTGTAAGTTTCCAGATATTTCGAGAGGATTACAGAAACATCTCCTGCAGCTTCCTGCGGGAATTCATCCTCAATTTCAAACATATCATCAAAGAAATAGCTGATATTCTTGATAATCTGCTGTGCATAAATGTGGTCCTTACGCGGATTCCTCTCTTCGTGGCGGCCGATGTCGAGGATTTTCTCAAGGTATGCTCTGTCCTCAAAAATCGGAGCCAGTTCCGGCTTGAATTCGTCAGACCAAGCATTGAGGAAGTCGAAAAGCTCTGCGGCAGGGATTTTGAGCAGGACATCTTTGCTGATGTCATTGAGTTTGTTGAGGTCGAAAAGCGCGCCGGAGTTGCTCATCTTCTCTGTGCTAAATTCAAACTCGTCGATGTCCGCATCCGGATTTGCGATGCGCCATTCTTCAAAGTTCGAGTTGAGAATTGTCAGCAGATATTCGCGTACGGCTGCCGGATGGTAGCCTTCATTTCTATAGTAGTCGAGCGAAAGCTCAGGGTCTTTTCTCTTGGAAAGTTTTCTCTTGTTGCCTTCTTCGTCGAGCTTCATAAGCTGTGCGGTGTGGCAGTACACAGGCGGCTCCCAGCCGAGTTTGTCGAAAAGCTCCACATGAATCGGAAGCGACGGAATCCATTCTGCGCCTCTCACAACATGGGTTGTCCGCATCAGATGGTCGTCCACCACATGTGCAAAATGGTAAGTCGGTATTCCGGTTGCCTTGAGCAGAACGGTATCTTGATCGTTTACCGGCATGTCAAGGGTTCCGCGGATTGCGTCCTCAACCTGAAAACGGCGAATCTGGTCTTCCGGCAGACTCATGTCGCCGTCGGATTTCAGACGGATTACATAGGATTTTCCTGCTGCAAGGTTCGCTTCAATTTCTTCCATCGTGAGATTTCTGCTGAGCGCCCACTTGCCGTAAATTCCCGGATTTGCCTTCTCAGCTTCCTGTTTTGCGTGGATTTCCGCGATTTCTTCTTCGGTCAGGAAGCATGGATATGCATGACCTTCGGCAACGAGCTTCTTCGCAAAGCACTGATAAATCTCGCCGCGGTGGCTCTGTGTGTAGTCGCCGTAGTCGCCGATGTCGCCTTCCATCGTTGCACCCTCATCAAAATTGATGCCAAAGAATCTGAGGGAGTTGATAATCACTTCAACTGCGCCTTCTACATAACGCTTGTCATCGGTATCCTCGATTCTGAGAAAAAACCTGCCACCGGACTGATGTGCCAGTCTCTCGTCAACAAAAGCGCCGTAAAGGTTTCCAAGATGAATGAAGCCTGTCGGGCTTGGTCCGAGTCTGGTTACTTTCGCGCCCTCAGGCAGCTCGCGCTGCGGATAAAGCTTTTCGTAATCGTCCGGGGTTTTGGTGATGCGCGGAAACAAAATCTCCGCAAGTTTTTCATAATTCATATTTATCCTCCGTATTATGGCGGGGCGGGCGGCACGCAGCAAGCTTCGCGCCGCCCACCCTGCGTCCGCATTCGCGCTGCAGCTGCTTGCATTCTGCGCCCCTGCGTCCGCGCCGCCTTCTTATTCAATATTCTAACACTTTATTATATATGTAAAAGTATGAAATGGCAAGATTTTGGAAGAATAAACAAGGATAAATTTGCTGCGGCGGCAGAAAGAGGAAGACAGCCCTGCGGGCTGTCAATGGATTATGTGCGTTGGGCGCGCCGGGGAGTTATGAAGAGGTGTGAGGGAGGATTGAGCGCCGGAGCTGTGGGGGTGCGCTGGGCGAAATGGTGTGGGAGCTGTGGGGGGCGCGCCGGGTGAAATGTATATTTACATTCCAAATTATTTTTTTACGGTAGTTGGCGTGTATTTTCTTACAGAATATGGAAAACATTTATCTGTATATAAAAGTGCATCTTGCAAGATGAAAAACAGTAGCTACCGTATCGTTGAAATTTCAATGATTTGAGGTATAGCCATAAATTCTGTTTTTAAGGGGAAAGGAAACACGCAAGCGGTCAATGTAAATATGTGTAAAAAAATACACGCCAAATATGGATTTTTTCTATAATGGAGTGTAAATATACATTTTTACAAAAACTGGAATTATGCCAACGCGCTCCAACGCCACTCGAAAGCTTATCCGACATGCTGAATCGATCCAACACCCCAAGCTCCCAATGCCTAAACGCCCTGAAGGCGCATTTGATTCCACGAACAGTCGTGTGTGTGTGCGCCTCCGCCTAAAAAGCGCGCCCAACGCTGCCCAACTGAAAGGAGACAAGATGGAAAAGAAACAACAAACTGCATTTGAGATATATCTAGAAATTTTTAGAAGTGAGCTTCCGCTCGGTGAAAGCTTTGATTTGCTCGAGCGGAAGCTTCGGATCGGGGGACGGCGGGCTTCGGTGTTTTTTGTGGATGGGCTGCACGACTCGGAAAAGTCGCTGATGCTGTTTAAGTATCTGCTCGCCGTCCCGGAAGAAGCAATGGCGGGGATTACGGCCAGTCAGGAGTTTTTGGAGCGGAATCTGCCATTTATGGAGGCAGAGGTCATAGAGGCACCGAACAGTGCTGCCGCAAGCAGCGCGGAGGAGGACAGAACACCGTCTGCCGCGGATGACGAGGCGCAGTCCTGCAAGGAAAGCGCAAAGGATGACGGGGCACTTTCCGATACGGCAGACGGCGCCGCCAAAAGCACGCTATATGACCGCTGCCGGGCGGCGTACCGCGAGGCGCTGCCGAAGCTGTACGCCGGACTGATTCCGCTCGCAGTCGAGGGGCTTGACAAGCTGATTATCATGGATGTCCGCCAGTACCCGGCGCGCGCGGTCGAAGAACCGGAAAAAGAAAAGACGCTGCGCGGCGCCAAGGACGGATTTACCGAAACGCTGATGAGCAACATCGGACTCATTCGACGCCGCATCCGCGACAATTCGCTGATTTTCAAAGCTTATAATGTAGGAAGCATCAGCAAGAGCGATGTGGCGCTGGCATATATGAAAGACCGCACGGATAAGAAGCTTGTAAGAAAAATGGAGAAGGTGCTGGAGGAATGGACAAGGCAGGAAAGAGCGCAGCAAAAGCGCAGTGCGACGGGCTCAGCCCTGACCGTTTCTGACCAAAGTCTCCTTGAAAAGCTTTTGCGGGCATTTGACGCGGGGAGCGGAATTAATCCGTTTCCGAAGGTCCGCTATTCCCAGCGGCCGGATGTGATTGCGGCGCATATCAACGAAGGCAAGCTTGCGATTCTCGTCGATAATTCGCCGACGGTCATGCTGATTCCGACCAGCGTTTTCGAGTTTTTCCAGGATGTCGACGATTACTACTTTCCGCTGCTCACGGGAAACTACTTTCGCTTTATTAAGCTTTTGAACTTTTTCCTGATTTTGTTCCTGATGCCTGTCTACTATCTGATGGCGGAATATGATGAATTTACGCCGCGGATTTTGAGTTTTTTTGTATCTGCGGAGGATTTTGCGATTCCGATTTTCTGGCAGTTTATTTTGCTGGAGATTGCGGTTGACGGACTGAAACTGGCGTCGCTGAACACACCGAGCTCTTTAGGGGCGTCGCTTTCAGTCATCGGTGCGCTGATTTTGGGCGAGTTCAGCATTGAGTCGGGCTGGTTTATTCCACAGACAATTTTATGTATGGCGGTCGTGGCACTTGCGGCATTTACGCAGCCGAGCATTGAATTTTCCTACGCGATGAAGTTTTGCAGAATCCTTTTGCTTGTCGGGGCATATCTCTTCGGTGCTGCGGGGCTGGGAGCTGCAGCGATTGTCGTTATCACGATTATGGCATCCACGAAAACTTTGACGGGGCGCGGCTATCTGTACCCGCTGATTCCTTTTGACGGGAAAATTTTAAAAAGGTTGATTTTTCGCACCCAAAAATGATACAATATTTAGATGATATTGGGGGGCGAAGTCACCCGCTAACCAGTCAGATTGGGGGTCAACATGGCAAGAATTTTAAAAAAGATACCGAATTTCAAGCTTCCAAAGTATAAAATGAGCGAAATCGAGGATCTCGAGGAGCTGAAGCTGGAATATGCGGAAAAGAATAAAGAACTGATCAAAGGCAGACTTGAAAGACATTCCGACGGGCAGGAGGGCTACCCGGGGACAAATTTCAGAACCGTGAAGGAGATTTTTGAAAAGTCGACGACGGAATTTGCGGACAAAACCTTTGTGCTCGAGACTTTCACCAAAAAAAGAGGCTTTGAGGAGATTACTTACGGAGAATTTCGAAATGATGTCATCGAGTTCGGAACGGGTCTTGAAAAAGCGTTGAAAATCCAGCCGGACGAGAAGATCATCATCATCGGAGAGACGACCTACGAGTGGTATGTCTCTTATATGGCGCTGCTTTGCGGGGCGGGAATTGCGGTTCCGGTCGACAAGGAACTTCCGGAGAATGAGCTGGAAAATCTGGTAAAACGCTCCAAAGCCGCTGCGGTTATTTACTCACCAAAGAAAAAAGATATGGCAAGGAAGGTTGCCTCACGCTGCGAAAGCGTGCGTTACTGCATTGAAATGTACAGCAGTGAGCTGTGCGCGGCGGCAGCGGGCAAGGAAAAAAATGCGAAACGCGCAGGCGAACTTTACACGGTCGGCTTTGACTTCGTTTGCAGCGAAGGAAAAGTCTTTGTTGAGCTTGGCGACAACAGCCTGATGGAAAGAGAAATTGACCCGGAAGCATTTGCACTGCTGATTTTTACCAGCGGAACCACTTCTGCGGCGAAGGGTGTTATGATCTGTAACCGTAATCTGGCGGCGAATATCAATGCGATTACGCCGTATGTGGATTTGCACCCGGACGACAGACTTTTCTCGGTTCTGCCGCTCCACCATACTTACGAATCGACCATTGGCTTCCTTTATCCGATGGCGGTTGGAGCTTCGATTGCGGTTTGTCAGGGGCTGAAGCATCTGGCAGGCGATATGCAGGCGACGCAGCCTACTGCGATTTTAGCGGTTCCTTTGCTGATTGAAGCACTCCACAAAAAAATCGTCAAAAACATTGAAAAGAGCAAAAAAGCCTCTATGGTCAAGTCGATGATGCGTCTGACGAACGGTCTGCGCAATGTCGGAATTGATGTAAAAAGAAAGGTTTTTAAAGATATTTATGCGGCCCTGGGCGGCAGACTCCGGATTATCGTATCGGCGGCAGCTCCGCTCGACGGCAGAATTGCAAAATGGTTTGAAGACATCGGAATCACTTTTCTTCAGGGTTACGGTCTGACCGAAACAGCTCCGATTGCTGCACTGACTCCGGATTTTGATACGAGAGTCGGCTCTGCGGGAAAAGCAGTCAAAGGCGATGAAATCCGCATCCAAAACCCGAACGAGCGTGGCGAAGGTGAGGTGCTGATTAAAGGCGAAACCGTCATGCTCGGCTATTATGAAGATCCGGAAACGACGGCAGACGTCATCCGCGACGGCTGGTTCAACTCCGGCGACATCGGCTATCTCGACGAGGACGGCTTCCTTTATATCACAGGGAGAAGCAAAAATGTAATCGTAACCCAAAACGGCAAAAACATCTATCCGGAAGAAATCGAAACCCTGCTGTCCGATGTTCCTGAAATCGCTGAATGCATGGTTTACGGCAAGGAGGTATCCGGCGAAAAAGAGCTGATTATCACCGCAAAAGTCATCCCGGACTATACAGCCATCGAGGAAATCCATGGCTCCGGCCGCAAAAATCCGGATGCTCCGTTCACCGAAGACGAGGTGTACAAAATTATCTGGAATCAGATTAAGCAGGTCAACCGCAAGCTCACCAACTACAAATGCATCAAAAAGCTCGAAATCAAAACGGACGCATTTGAGAAAACGAGCACGATGAAAATTAAGCGCTATGCCGAGCTGCAAAAGGACAAAGAGGCAGCCGAAAAATAGAAGCGGCGGACTTTGTATACAAACTCCACCTGCAAGTGAAAAATTTTCGGAATTTTGCTTAGAAAAAAATTCGGCAAAAGTTTATAATTAAGTTAGAAAAATGATTCTAACTTAATTTTTTTTTACTGAAATTTCAATGGTTTGAGGGATTTCGACTGTAACATGTCATTGCAAAATCAAAAGGGTAAATGCAAAAAAGAGTTACGATTTTAGCAGCATATTTCTAAAACAAGAGAAAAGGCATGGAGAATTCTCGGTACAGAATGTATAAGTTATAAAGAAGAATATATAATTTAAAAGTTTTGTTTAGTAGCATAACATATAGTTATTCTATAGATAAACCGAAAAAAAACGAAACCTCACAATACCAATTTTAATTTCAGTATAGGGAAAATGGTGTGATAAAAGCGAAGGAGGTAAGAAAAGAACAAATGCGTATTATACGAGTTTTTCCGCATAGAACATCATACACCCCTGACGATGAATATGTCTTTATCGGAATGCCGTCTTTTTTGTTGCCGGAGCATGACGAGGTACACATCAGCTGTACGTTCACATGGGATCGCGAGTATTGCAAAGAGCTTGCCTATCAGTGGGAAGTACGGACAGATAAGCCTGTAAAACTTGGGGGAATTGCTTTCGGGAATCCGTCAGAGGACTTCGTGCAGGGGCTATATGTCAAGAAAAACATCATCTTCACTACGCGAGGCTGTAACAATAACTGCCCGTGGTGTATTGTGCCGAAACTCGAAGGAAAACTGAAAGAACTGCCGATATGCAAGGGAAATATCATTCAGGATAACAATTTCTTGCAGGCATCCAAAGCACACAAAGAGAAAGTCTTTGATATGCTGCGAGGAGAGCGAGAAATTTGTTTCAAGGGAGGACTTGAGCCGGATTTGATTGATGACCATTTTGTGAATGCCATTACATCACTCAAAATTAAGGAGTTGTGGCTTGCCTGTGATACAGACGCATCAATCAAAGCGTTTCGCAAGGGCTGCGAAAAGCTTGTAAAGGCAGGCTTCAGCCGCCATAAGATAAGGTGCTATGTTTTGTCCTACGGCAAAGATATGGAAGCCGATGAAGCAAGAGCAAGGGCAGTATATGAAGCGGGAGCAATGCCATTCATGCAGCTTTATCGAGATTTTTCGGATAAAAAGACGGCATATCCTGCAGCATGGAATAAGTTCCAGCGCAGCTGGGCGCGGCCGGCTGCGATTGAAGCTCACATGAAACGGGGAACAGACTTTAGAGAATTTAACACCTGAAAGGAGAATGGAATGAGGTTAACTTACAGAAATGAAAAAGGAGACGCGTATGTTCAGCTTTACTCCGAGCTGAATAAGGCTACTGGTAAAGTTGCGGAACGAGCGAAAAAAGAAAGAGCTGTCATAGAAAGGCTGGCACGCTACGAAGATTTAGAAGAACAAGACCGACTGCTTGAGCTGCCATGTGCGGTAGGAGATATTGTTTACACGATAGACATCAAGTTCTCAATTGTCAACGGTGAAACGAAACGGGAATATTGTATTATTGAAGGCGTAGTAAGAGAATTTCACATTAGGAAAGACAATATTTACATCACCATAGAGTATGGTGCTCCTGATTCGTATTTCACTGTCCCAGACATTTCGGAAGTCGGGAGAAAAACCTTTTGCACACGAGAAGCAGCAGAGGCGGCACTAAAGGAGCGTGAGAATAAATGAATGCAGATGAACCAAAAAACAGTTGATTGAAACATTGCATAAAGCAAAATCAAAGGAAGCAAAACGGGAATGCGACGAGAGAATGAAGACTTTGTTCCCCCTTTCCGTAATCGAAATAGAAATACTACTATCAGCATTAGAAGGATGAATAGAAAAGATGAAAAGCATTTGATATAACGGTCAGGACAATGCTGAAACAATAGGAGGAAAGAAGAATGAGAAGAACTTTGATAATCAGTGCATTTGCTGGATGCGGGAAAACATGGCTCACAGAAAATCAAAGACAATATGGATATACCATGTGCGACAGTGACAGCTCTGCATACCAAAAAATTGAAGGGTGGGAACATCGTTACCTTGAAGATGTTATGGAACGTGTGAAATCCGGAAAGTATGATTTTGTATTTGTATGTCAAACAGAATCTGTGATTGACGAAATGGATAAACAAGATATTCCTTATGTAATCGTTGAACCGGATAATATCGTGTGGAATGATAACGAAACGAAGGAAAGAGCCTTAGAGCGGCAAATTATTAAGCAGCAGTGGTTTGGACGATTTGTACTCAGGGATAATTCCCATATAGAAGATTTTCCGAAGTGGCTTGAGCATATAAAAGAAATTTATGATGACAGAACCAGCCTCGAATTCATAAACAGACATAAGCAGGTATCATTCTTCAAATTGAATCAAAATCAGTACATAGCCGACATTATTGCAGATTTGTACTGGAAAAAGGAAAACGTTGATATTTATGTTGCAAACAACGAATAAAAGCAACGATGTTATCTTAGTCAGTTTGGATGCATCTGACTTCAATACTTAAGAAGAGGAGAAACAATGAAAGCGATACTGAAATATCCCGGAGGAAAGTGGCGAATTGCGGACTGGATTATTTCACACTTTCCGCAGCACAAAGTATATTGTGAACCGTTTTTCGGGTCAGGTGCGGTATTCTTCTCGAAAAGCCCTTCCTACATAGAGACGATAAATGACATTGATGGAAATATTGTTAATTTGTTTAAGGTTTTACGAGAAAGCCCTAAAGAACTGGAATATGCACTACAGTTTACACCGTTTGCCCGTGAAGAATTTGCACAATGTGAAAACTTGGACATATCAGATCCAATCGAGAAGGCGCGGAGAACGCTTGTGAGATACCATCAGTCCTATGGGACAGCAAATTTGTCAAAAAGTACGTGGAGGAATGTACAAGTGGCGGGAGGCCCTCGAACGGCTACCATGTGGAACGCGCTTCCGGAACGGATTTGTGAAGTTTCATTGCGCCTTAAGGAAGCACAAATTGAATGCATCGATGCGCTGAAAGTAATAGAAAGATATAACAGTCCGGAAACACTCATCTATTGCGACCCGCCGTATCTTCCGGAAACAAGAAGGAAAGACCTCTATCGGTTTGAAGTTGATACCAAATATCACGAAAGACTTCTTGAGCTGCTTTTAGAAACAAAATCAAAGGTTGTTTTAAGCGGCTATGATAATCCGTTATATGACGAAAAATTAAAAGATTGGCAAACAGATGAAATGGAGACAACAGCGCAGCAGGGACTGAAACGAAAAGAAAAAATTTGGTTTAATTATGAACTGCAATATCGGTTCTTATAGAAGAATTGATGGACTTTAGACTTCAAAGGGGAAATCAAGATAATAAATTTAAAAATAGGGAGGTAATGAAAAATGGCACAAGGAAAAGGGCTGGATTGGAATGACAGAAGCAGGAGCGTTTTGGAGACATTAGCCAAAGAAGGATATTGCGTGGCAGACCTGGCAGAGGCACTGGGTGTGTCGCAACAGACCGTTCGTTCAGAACTTATGCGAGGAATGGACGAGGAAAGCTATAAAAAGGGAAGGTACCTGAAATACTCTGCCGAAGCAAGCGTAAAGAAACAAGTTGCAGCATATGAGAAAAAAATAAGGGGAATCGAAAGTGAAGAATAAAGAGTACTGGTTCTTCAGGCTCAAGGAAGATTTTTTCTTCAAAGATAAGAATATCCGAAAAATGAAACGAATGCCCAACAGTGTAGGTTTTGAATACATCGTGATTCTATTGGAGCTCTACTGTCTATCGATTGGAAACGGCGGTGTGTATGAAGCCGATTACAATCAATACGGAGAAGTGGATTACAACGCAATCGCAGCGGACATTCAGCATCAGGATATCTCGCTTGTTCGCATGGCAGTTGAACATCTTATCGCAGTTGGCTTGATAGAAACTTATGATGGAGATGGCTTTTCTTACTTCAACTTTCCGCAAGTCGTTAATTCTTTTGCGAAATCTTCTACAGACGCAGACAGAAAAAGATTTGAATATAACAAAGAGAAATCGCTTCCAAAGCCTGAGCAGAGGCAAATGGAAATGCGATTGCCGGAAGGCAAGGGCACAAGAAAGAATGTATTTCTTACGGAAGAGGAGTACCGGACATTCTGCAGTGCTTATGAAGACGCAGAAAGAATCATTGATATCTATTCCATGCGAAAGGTGCCGGGCACATCCGAAGATTTTTCAGAGCTTTTTAAGATTGCAAAAGTAATCGGCAGGGCAAAGCCGGGGCAAGAGGCGATTGAGAAAGTCTTAAAAGAGGCTGCAAATACCTATAGCGGTGTTTTCAAAAATGTGAGACTTTCCGAAGAGGAATGGAAAAAACTACAGCGGATGTATGCAGAGCCTGAAAAACTGGTGGATGTGGTTAGTCAACGAATTTACGCAAACCCGGAGAAAGACAGTGGACATCATTATGCATTCTGCCTGAAAATTGGTCGAGATGATAAATGGAAAACGCTCGGAGAAAAAATGAAAGAGGAGCAAATGCGGGCAGAGGATAAGAGACAAAATCAAACAAAAGAAATGCAGAAAATCTATCGCAGGTACCGGACAGAGGCAGAAGCAGGCTTCGATCCGCCAAAGGAAATCATCGAAACCTTGGGAGAAGAAATCTATAGCGAACTAAAGGAAATTGCACAAGCAGCTTTTAAAAAGCAGCAATAAAAAAGGACATGGGAGGCAGGATGTAATGCCAAAGAAAGCGGAGAAAGTAATACGAGGCTTTGAAGTCATAAAGCCGTTTCGCGAATGCGTAATCACCTACTTGGAAAGCTACCACGCACTATCGCGGGCATATGAAAGCTTTGCGAACATAGACGGTACAAAAAACAGCTGGTGTGAAAAAGTACTCTCCAAGGCGGCAATTGAACGGCACCTTTTTATGATAGAAGATGCGCTCGGACAAATCCCCGAAAAGTATCGAAATCCTGTAATGTATACCTTTGCAGGAGAAGCCTTGAGCACAGTCAGGATAGACATTGAATTTGAAATGGGAATGGACTATGGAGATGTTATCGTTTTTCGCGAAAAGCTCATCTATTTTGTGGCGAAAAACTTAGGCTTTCCGGTATCCGAAAAGGGAGAAGAGTGGGAAATTGAAGTACAAAGTGATGGCGAAATTATAGTAGTCAGTGAATAAGAGGAGGACAGGACAATGGCAAAAGTAATCGGAATTTGTAATTCAAAAGGCGGTGTAGGAAAAACAACTACAACCGATGCAATGGGAGCAGGGCTTGTGAAACTGGGAAAGAAAGTATTGATTGTGGATGCGGATGATAGTAACCCATCCTTATCAAAGGTACATGGTTTTTATGATGAACAAATGACCATCACAGATTTAATGCTTTTTACAAGCTGCGGCAGGCTTCGAAAAGAATTTTTAGATGAAATTATCAAGACAACAGACGAAGGGGTTGACATCATTCCAAACGATGAAAAACTTCCGAATATCACAGCAGCACTCAATGCAAGCAAGGATGATGCGGTGCGGTTTGGAACGATGAAGCAGATTATTGATATGCTGCGTGAACAGTATGATTACATACTGATTGATACAGCTCCGGCAACCAATACCATGACGCTGAATGTACTGGCGGCGGTTGACGAAGTGCTGATTGTCTCCCAGGCACAGGATATGGGTGATGCGGCAATAGAGGTACTGTTATCCAATGTGATTGAAACAAAGAAAACAAGAAATGCAGGAATTAAATTCAGCGGACTGCTTCTTACGATGGTATCAAACTTAAAAGGCAGTCAGAAAAAGGCACAAGAAATGACAGACAAGTTTACCGGATACGGCGTGAAAGTTTTTCAGTCCGTCATTCCAAGAGGCGGAAGCGCTGAAAAATTTTCCGAGAGCGGAAAGAGCATTTTGGGATACCGGCCGTTTTCTCCGGCTGCCAAAGCATACCGCTCCTTTGTCAGAGAATATTTAGAAAGCGAGGAATAAGGCATGAATGAAAATAAGATGTCAAGCCTGATGGCAGAAATGATGAGCCTTCAGGCAGAATGCGGAAAGGACAGTCTGCACGACGAGCTGTATGGGACGAAAAAAACGGAAGAGAAAAAAGAAGAGAAGAGCGGTTTTCAAATGCTGCCGCTTACCGACCTCATGCCGTACCACAGCGGAGACGGACATCCGTTTGAAGTCACAGAAGACGACGATATGAAAAGGCTTCGCGAAATCCTTTCGCAAGACGGCAAGGTACTGGAGCCAATCATCGTAAGACCGGAAAAAGAATTTCCCGGAAAGTATGAAATCATAGCCGGACATAGAAGAACAAAGCTGTCAAAGGAATTTGGGTGGGAAACCATTCCGGCAACCATTTGTCCGGATATGGATGAAGCAGACATCACAAAACTTATGATTGTCACCAATACGGAAGGCAGGAAAAATTTAAAGCCCTCCACGCTGGCAAGGGCATATAAGCAGTACCTTGAGGCAAATAAACGTGCAAAAGGCGGCGACCGCAAATCGCAGAATTTCAACGAAAATCAATTTGTTCAAGTTGAACAAATTGATTCTACAATAAGCGCAGCATCTAAGAATTTCGGCGTGAGTATATCAAAAATTCAAAGATATGCTCGCCTGACCGAGCTTTGCGAGAGCCTGCTTGCGATGGTGGATGAGGACAAGCTGAAAATGGGCATCGGGGTAGAGCTTTCATATCTTTCGCCGGACATTCAGGAGATTATCTACCGCATTATCACAAGGAAAAAGGTGAAGGTAAGCCTGGAGCAGGCGCAGGAGCTGCACCGCATGGCAAAAGAAGATACTCTTACAGACGACTTTGTTATACAATATTTCAGAGAAGCTGCGGGCGAAAAGGAAAACGCTCCAAGACCTGTGAAGATCAATGAGAAGTCCATCACAAGACTTCTTCCGAAGACGCTGCAGGCAGCAGAAAATGAGAGAAAAGTAAAATACATTGAAGCTGCGTTTGCAAAGTATGAAGAGTATTTAAAGGAGCACCCGGAAGAAAGCGAAAGCTGGAATTAAACCGATAAGCGTTTTGCCTGTTTCACCATCCCTTCCGAAACAGACAAGGATACTTTATAAAAGCGGGGCGCAAGGTTTCTGCGCTCCGACTATCAAACGATGAAATGCAATAGGAAAGGAGCAGGACATGGAACCAAGAAGAGAAATGAGCTGGACAATCAGCAATAACGAAGAAGAAATCAAGGATATTTGTTTTGAAGTATTTGACCCGGACGAGCCGTTTGCAAATGCCGATGATGCCGAAGGACAGGCATGGGAAAAAGTTGTGGAAATGGGCGGACTGGAAAAAGGCGAGCACTTCATCCTTTACTGCAACGGAAACGACACGCTTGCGGTAACCTCCATTTTAAAGGTCTGTATGCGGGAAGGAATCAACATCCGGCTGATGCACCGCACAAAGAATGGATGGATGGCGCAGGAGTTTGACATGGAGGAGCTGGGCAAAGCCGGAGCCGATGCCATGCTATGGGATGAATTTTGATATGGAAACCGTGGTAGAAATCAAAATCTCGGATATTCGATTTTTCGGACAAAGCCGAAAAGACCATTATTTCAAATCACAGGAAGCAAAGATTACCGAACTTGCAGAGAGCATTGCGCGGGTTGGCATTTTGGAGCCGCTGATTGTCCGCAAGGACAAGAGCGGAAAAGCAAAGTATGAACTGATTGCCGGAGAAACAAGGCTAAAGGCTGCATTAAAAAACGGACTGGAAACGGTTCCGTGCATTATCCGGAATCTTGAGGATTTTGATGCCCGGCGGCAGTACAGTGATACGAACATCTACCGGGAGAGTATCAGCGTTATGGAAAAAGCCTATATGATTCGCAGTCAAAGAGAAAACTGGGAAGATATAAAGGCAGAGGAGATGGATGTAACGGAAAAACAGAAGATGAAATATATCCGGCTTACGGAGCTGATTCCAATGATGCAGGAACTGATAGACAGCAGGCAGATTTCCGTTGATGCAGGAAGTCTTGCATCGGAACTTCCAAAGGAGATTCAGAAACTGATTTACATAAACATCGCAGGGACGAAACGAATCCTGATGCCGCAGGCAGTCAAGGAATTAAGCAGCCTTTGCAGGAAGCGAAAGCTTACGCCCGATGATGTGGAAGAAGTCATTTTAAAGACGCAGCCGGATGTGAAGAAATGCGTTACCTACCGAGTTCCGAGAAGCACTTTGCGACGACTTCCGGAAGAGTACCGGAAAAAATCAAAATTCGAGGAAATCATTTTGCAGGTTTGCGAAATGCTGGCAGACGGAAGTTTAACACTTCCGAAAAGAAAATAGGAGGGAAAATAAAATGGGAATTGATAGGATTGTATTTGGCTTTTTTCGTAGTCACTTTCATGGTCTTCTTGTAGGTTTAATTGTGATGATACTTCTTTTGCTGATATCAAAAAAGTTAGGTGTTGATATTGCTAATGCACTGATGGCACTGATATTCTTATCGATTTTCGTTGGTGCAATAGGGACATTATTTATTTGATTTTGAGAAGCGCGCTTCCCAAAATCAAATAAAAAAATATTTTCAAAAAACGTATAAAAGTACTGACAAGCCCCAAAAAAAGGTTTATTATGATATTGTGCAAGAGGAGTTACAAATTCCCTGCCAATGTCCTGGCTTGCCGGCAAGTACGGCAAGCCTATTTTTATACCAAAACCGTAAGGGAAAAATGAAATCCGGGAAGTGCGCTTCCCGAAATCAAAAAGGAGAAGAAAAATGACAAAGAATGAATTCATTGCTGCTGTTGCAGAAAAAACAGAATTAACAAAGAAGGATACAGAAATAACGCTGAATGCAATTTTGGATACGATTCAGGAAGCGCTTGCAAATGGCGAAAAGGTTCAGTTTACAGGATTTGGAAGTTTTGAAACGAAAGAGCGTGCAGCAAGAACCGGAAGAAATCCAAGAAATCCGGAAGAAACCATTGAAATTCCAGCATCCAAGCAGCCGACTTTTAAGGCAGGGAAACTGCTTAAGGATGCGGTCAATCGTTAAGAGAAAGCATTGACAGGAGCGAAGATTAGGAGTAAAATAAATATGAACAAATGTTCGCAAGTGTAGTTCTGAAAGAGAAAGAGGAAAGAGATTATGAAGAAATTATTCACAACCATACTTATTACAATGCTGACTTTCACAGCATCCACATTTGCCTATGCAGACGAAGTCACCGTATGCCCGGAGGAATCCCCAGCGGCAACCATCGCTGCAGCTCAGGCTGCGGTGAATATAAAAAATATAAAGCCGGAGCTGAAAGCAGCATCGTATTCCTACAACAAAGTTAAGCTGTCATGGGATGAAGTCAGCGGCGCAGGCGGATATGAAGTGTACCGCGCGACGAGCAAAACAGGCAAGTTTCAGAAAGTCGCTGCTATAGCAGCGGAAAAAACATCCTATATCAATACCGGGCTTACTTGCGGTAAGGCTTACTGGTATAAGCTCCGTGCATATCAAGTAAAGAGTGGCAAGAAAGTCTACTCAAAATATTCCGAAATCAAGAGCACTTATCCGAAGCCGAGTAAGGTGAAGGCCGCAAGCGTAAAATTTTCAAATAGAGATTTTGTTGGATTTGAAATAAACTGGGCGAAAACTACCGGAGCAGACGGCTATCAGCTGCAGTTTAAGCCCGGTAACGGAAAATGGAGTACCTACTACCGCGAATACAATAGCTTCACCAAACGATGGGAAAATACTTATCCGGATGAATATAAGGGTAAGAAAGAAAGATTCAATGTAAAATACATCGTGCTTGGGACTGAGGCAAGCTGGGCAACGGGTTACAGTGAAGATAGCTACAGCTTCCGCGTCAGAGCATATAAGACGGTAAACGGAAAGAAAGTCTTTGGACTGTACTCAGAGCCGACCACCATCAAGCCTGTTTGGAAATCCGGAAAGGAGCTCCAAGATTTTGTGCATACTTGGGTAGACGAAAATTACCCAACCTACGACAGAGCAGAAGCTGAAGAGTATGCAAAACACGCGACCCCGGAAAACGGAACGAGCTGGGGAACCACATGGACTTGGTACACAATAAACCAATATACAACGAAAGAAAACATTCTTAAATATTTCTGTGAAGGAACATTAAAATACTATTTCGGTGCATGGTGGGGACTTGCAGAAGAAACAAGGGGCATTCTGTATACGCGTGACCTTGGCGATGGAACCTACCAAGTATGGTGGCTTGGATAAAGCACTTGCAGAAATGAAAAAAATAGAATAAACTAAGTTAGAATCAGGATTATCCGCTGGGCGGTTTCGTCACTTTCCGAAAGGAGGTGATGCCTATGACATACATAACAGTAAGTGATTTACTCACCTATTCACTTGTATTGATAGGACTTGCGTCACTGATCGTTTCGATTAAACGCAAGTAAAGGAAAAACCGCCAAACAATGCGTTTGACGGTTTTCGTTAAAACTTTCGACGGAACCGCCGTGCAAAAAGCGGTAATCCTTTTTCTATATATTACACCACAATTTAAAAAATGTCAAACAGCAGCAGAGCATTTCTGCTGTTTTTTTGTGCAGAAAACGGGAGGAAAGAAGAATGGGAAAAGCACGAGAGCCGACGAAAAGGAATCGAAACACAGAAAAATTACAGAGAGGAACAGAAAAAGCATGATAAGAAAATGGGAAAAATCAAAGAAAGCTCTGACGCTGATTTTGGCATTTCTGATTGCCTTCACATATATGCCATTCGGCATAGGCGTGGAGAAGGCGGACGCAACAAGCGGCGTTACCGGAAGCTTTAAAGAAGGCAGAGTGCTGGAGTCTGCAGACGGCAGCACATTTAAATACACCGGAAATGATGCCGGATGGATGCAGATCTACTTCGTTTCATATGAGGGACGAAGTGGTGGAAGCTTCAAGGTGGGTCCCGCAAAGGAAGTCAGCCCCATCCGTGCGTATCGGGTAAACGGAGATGTTGCCTACTGCCTCGAGCATGGCGTTATGGCGGACGAGACGGTAAAACTTACCGGAAAAGACAGGGATAAAGCATTCCTTGAAGAAACATACCGAAAATCTGACTCAGGAAATTTAGAATACATTCTCAATAACATGAGCCTCTGCCTGTTGTACGGAAGACAGAGCGGCCGTTCAATCGGAATGCTGGAAAATACGCTGGGCTTTAAAGACAGCGACTACTACAAGAAAACGGCCTCAAGTTACAACTTAGACGATTGGGAAGTTGCAACCAGGCAGTTAATTCATGAAGCGCAGCAGCGTTTTCGTGATGATAAGTTTGATAAAAAATCTTCCAACGGACTGTACTTTGAGGATTACTGGTACAAGGGCGTGAGCAATCCGGGAAACGGAAACGGCAAGAAGATTTCCCAGAGTCATTACCGTAAGCCGCTGGAAGGCACCGGAGCAGTTGACATCTACGACTATATGGCAAGGCTCATTAAAGACCATCTGCAGCTATCCATGAAAATGGGTAGTTACGATTATAAAAAGCCAAAAGAATTAAAGCTTACACAAGGCGATGATGGCAAGTGGTACTCCAAAAAAATTCCGCTTACAAAGAAAGAAGCCATCGCTGTTAAGATGGTAAAGGATAACGGCGATGAATACAAGAATTATCACATCAAACTTACACCGGAAGGCGGGAAATTTTACTATCAGTACATTATGGATTCCGAACCGAATTGGGATAAAACCTATACGGTGAAGAAACAAATCAGCTATTTTAAGCAGGTTCCGGATGATATGCTCATTTGGGAGTGCAAAGACGGCAAGGGCGGCCATGTGCAGGCTCTTGCGACGGGCTCGTGCGACCCGATTTCGCGTTATGTCAAGTTTACAAAGACCCCGCCGCCGGTGCCAAGTGAGCCGCCGGAGCCGGAATACTTCCCGCAAATCCAAATCAATGTGGAAAAGGAAGATTTGAACCCCGGCTGGGACGGCAATACGCATACCGGAATGGGCGATGCCAGTCTTGCTGCAACCTATGTCCTTTTAAGAGATGGCGTTGAAGTTGACCGCATTACTTTAGATGAATATGGAAACCGTCAGACCTTATCTGATACACCGTGGCCGGACGCGCTGGCATTAACCAAAACCGGAAGCGGCTCGACTGCGGTTCACATGGTAGGAAATCCACCGTCTGACCACTGCGGAACAGACGGACCGACAAGATATGACTGGGATGGCGAGGTAACCTACGAAGTAAAGGAAATTCGACCGGACGGCCGTTTCATTGAGCCGGACAGCGGCGAGCGCAGCATGACGGTGTCATACAATGCGTTTACGCGTGACACAAGAAGCTATGCGTGTCAGACGCCAAACTGGACGGACATTGTCTATACGGTAAAGACCACGCAGACGGACGGTATCACATTCAGCGACCAAAACGGAACGATTGATTTTGTGGAAGATCCGATTTATGCGGATGCGGATACCTTTATCAACGACTGCTACCGCGGAAAACTGACGCTGTCAAAATCGCTTGAGAATTCCGATGTTTTCTCGGAGAGAAAATCCGGAACCGTCGGAGGCGAAAAAGATTCAACAAAATCGAGATGGAAGATGAAGTTAAACTCCGGCGGCTGGGAAAGCCACCCGTACGTACGCTTCGTGCGGGAAGCTGATTTAGCGGACGGGACATCCGTTTACCGCGTGGTAAGGGATACTTCAGGGGAAAATAACGAAACCACCGATATGGAAATCGGAACAAACGGCGATTTATATATCTATGATATTCCGTACGGGGAATATACGCTGACGGAAGTTTCTGCAGACGATGAATCCTTCGTGAAGGAAAGCTGTCAGGTCAACATTCAGGAACACGATAAGCCCTATACGGTGACAGATAAGAACGATGATAGATATGACTACAATGTGAGGGATAAAAAGAAAACCAACATCATTAAGGTTATCAAGACCAATGCAGAAACGGGAAAACAAGTGACTGCAGCCGGAACAAAATTCTATCTGCGCTACATGGGCGACCCGCTGCTTGCAGACCCGACAAAATCGAAGAATTACGGACGGTTATTACCGAATGCCGAGGACATCACCAAAAAAGGCCCGTATACCTGGGAAGCGGATGAAAACGGTGAGATTACCATTCCGTATGAACTGGAGTGGGGAATCTACCGCCTTGAAGAGTGGCTGCTTCCGGAAGGATACTTTGCCGGCGAATACGGCGGAGGGGATACTGCCAAAAACCACGACTACGGAAAAGTGGAAGAAGGACAGCAAAAAGCACTCCTTGGGCATGCGTACAGCGATTTAGTCGGTGTTTATGATGCAGACGGAAAGAAAATCACCTACAAGGGAAAAGACAGCTACAAGGTAAACGAAGTCTTTAACTTCTATACCTTTAAGGTTGAAAAGCAGGACGACCATGCGGACGGCAATTTTGCCCATAAGGTGACGGCAGATAAAGACATCAGCAAGGCAGACGAGCAGTACGATTCTGCAGATTATCCGTACACGAATTACTATAAAGCCGTGGCAATGCCGAACAACATGGTGAAAGGCAAGATTGAAATTGCAAAACTCGGACAAATCCTTTCCGGCTTTAAAAAGGAAACGAAGCTCGGAAAGACCGTTTATACACCGATGTTTACCGGAACCTCAAAACTTGCAGGCGCAACCTTTGGAATCTTTGCGGCAGAGGATATTCTGTTAAACGACGGAAATGACGGACCGAAAATTTATGATACCCGGACAAACGAAGAGATTGTGATTCCGATGACGAAAGCAACGCACGAAAAGAATCCGCTGGAAGTTGTGCAGGGACTTTTATCCAAATTCTTTAAAGGCTCCGCGTCCGTTTATGAAACAGGAGAACTCGAAGTAAACTCCGGCGGCAAGCTTTGGTACCTCAAAGACCGCAGCGCAAAAGAAGATGGACATTATACACGGATGTATGTTTCGCCGGAACAGAAAGATACGACCTATGCGTATACCTTTGAAAAAATCGAGGACGGGCTGAAAAAGGTTTATGAGGTACTGGTCAGCATGAACTATCAGGCAGGCGGCCGAAACATCACCGACATCCAGGTTACGAAAACAACTACGGCGGCAGATGGCTATGTAATCGACATTCCGACCACACTTCCGACTGCGACTGCAGGAGAGGAAGTCCTTGACCCAATTGAAAACTACCTCAAGAAAACGGATGAGACGGACACCAAAGAAAGAAGCAGCTTTACGGTTAGTGATAAAACCTATACCTTTGAAGCACTCGGCGAAGAAGATACCGATAAGGACGGAAATCCGGTAGACCTGTCAGACATCGGCGTAAGCCTTTATCTTGCAAAGGACTATTTGCCATATAAACTTCGTGCAGCCGACCTTGTAAAGGAAGAGCGCGTAATTACACCGGCGCAGGATGCCGATGGAGACGGCGTGTTTGAAGTGCCGGAGGTGAAAGAAAGCAAGACGGTATATGAATGGACGCACGGCGGCGAGCTTGTGAATAAAACAGTTGGTGCTGCGGCAGTCTTAAAGACCGGAGACGAAGAATACAAGCTGGATACGATAGGATACTATGAAAACGCACAGTATCAGGAGGCGCGCGCGTTTGTCTCCTGCTCCGCTGACGGAACACCGGATGCAGGCTATACGCTTCCGGAAGGCTACAGCCTTTCCCCGTTCACCAAAGATGCGGAAAATGACCCGCACTACATTCTTGCAAGCATGGCAGACCCGGAAAATGCAGGACAGATGCTTTATCGCGTGCTTCTTTCTGACGTCATAACATGGCAGGACTGCGATAAAGACGGAAATTTCAAGAAAAGCGTCGTGCAAAGCTATACTGCAAGATACCTTCAGGCAGCAGGCGATGCGGATGGGTTCTCCTTTAGCTGGGACGGATTTGAAATTGAATCTTCCGTAAATGCGGAAGAAGATATCGCCATAACAATCGTTACGAAGCAGGACGACAGGATCACGCCGGCCATATCGCTTGGCGCAGGCTATACCGATGAAACAAACGGACAAAAGAGCATCTTTACCGCAAGTAAGATTTCCTCACCGATTTACTTTTTATCAAGAGATGGTATCCGCACGGAGATGTATTATGCAGGCGGCGTAATGAAAACAACGCTTACCCTTCCGCAAAGTGCCGTGGATAAGAATTTTCAGCATGTTGTGCCAACCTTGAATTTTAAGGAAAACGGAAAGGATAACATCCTTGACTGGTATAAGGCACTTTCTCCGGATAACCCAATCGCTGAAGGAAGTCCGATTCCGGGTGTAAGCTGGAAGGCAGAGCGTATCGAATCCGGCAAGACCGGGGAGGCGGAAAGCTACCGGATTGAGATTTTATCCAATCAAACAAAAGATAATCCGATGGAAATCACATTCGCTGACGGGTACACGATGAGCCTGTATGCGGAAACGGCAGAATCCGGAAATGGCGTGGGAATTATTGAACTTGATGGAATCTATAAGACAAACCGTGCGCCAAAATCAACACTTGTCGATACCATTACCACGGATGCGGACGGAAAAGCGGTATCAAAGCTCCTTCCGCTCGGAAAATATATCGTGATGGAGCTTGACACAGGTGCAGGCTATACCACAAGCACGAAATCCTACGAAGTCGAGCTGAAATATGAGAACCAATTTGTTCCGCTGGTGTGGGAGAAACTGGAGCTTTTAAACGAAAAGACTTCGGTGGAAATCGATTTGGAAAAGGGATTTGAAACCGCATATCAGTCGAAAACCTATACAAAAGGCGGCGGTGCAGTCTTCGGACTTTACGCAGGAGAGGAATTTACCGCAGCCGAAACAAAGGAAGGATACATCAGAACCGTCAAAGCAGGAACACTGCTTGACATTCTGACGCCGGACGAAAACGGAAAGGCGCTTTCCGGCATGAAACTTCCTGACGGCATTTACTATGTCAAGGAAATCAGCACAAGAAGTGACTACAAAGTAAACGAAATGCCATTTTACTTCGTAGCCGGAGAAGAAAAGGAAGATGTATCGCTTCCATGCAAATTTGAATACACCGATGACGGCATCAGCGGGGAAATCGTGCAGGAGAGCTTCGGCATCGCAAATGTTTATCTTCGCGTGCAGAAACGCTATCCGATGCCAAGCTTAACCATTAACGGAAACGAATATGCTCTCTCTGAAAGCATGGCAGAAGGCGGTGTGAAAATAGAAGCAAAGAAAGACTATACGGATATCATACTGACTGCTGAAAACGGAAAGGAACGAAAAGTTACGCTTCCAAACGGAAAGAGCCTTGCCGTAAATGTAAACGCAAACACCTATACTTACAAGCTTTCAGGTGGAGCTCTGCTTAACGGTAATTTTACGGTGGATGAAATTACAGGAACCTATCTTCCGAAAGCCGTTTACACAGGTTATACCGCAATCTATGAAAGCCCGGAATTTCTTCCGGCAGAAGGCGAAAACTTAACCGTTAAAACCGATGCTGTCAATCTAAAAACGCCGAAAGAAGCAAATACCATCAAGGCAGAAATCACGCACAGCCCTAAGACCTATACCGTATCGGAAGAAAAATGGGTGGATGAAAACGACCACAGCCTTGGAATGACAACCGTAACTGTAACAAAAGGAAAAGTGGAAAACGGAAAGCAGCTTTATACGCATACTGCAAACCTCACCTACACAGATGATGCAGGAAACACACAGATTCCGGCTGTGATTACCCGTATCCGCAAGAACCAAACGACCGAAGAGACGGTAGCAGAGCCGGCAGCACCGATTCTCATGCAGGAAGGAGATAGGATAAGATTTCAGTCCGGAGAAAAATCCGTGGCAGTATCATTAAGCATCGCCGGCATCCTGAAGCTTCAGGAAAGCGGAACGCTTCATGCTGCCTTAGAGGAAAACGAAAAGCCGAAAGCGACCTATAACGGACAGGAAGATACGAATGTGAAGTTTGTAAAATCTGTTACACTTGCAAGGCAAGACCATAAGGCAAAGACCATTCAGATTAAGCTGAACACAAAAGATAATCTGAATGCAGAGCTGATTGAAAATGAAAAGCTTCCGCCAACGACACAACCGACGCCGCCAAATTCTACAAACCCGGCAATCCGCACCATCGCAAAGGACAGCAGGACAAACGACCACATCGCCCTTGCAGGAAAGGATATAACCATTATTGATACGGTTTACTTCTATAACCTGACCATTGGGCAGGAATACAAACTTGTCGGAAAACTGATGGATAAAGAAACAGGTAAGCCGATTCTGATCGACGGCAAGGAAGTAACCGCTGAGGAGACCTTCAAGCCGTCCGTTTCCACCGGAACGCAGGATGTTTCATTTACTTTTGATGCACGAACTTTAGCAGGAAAAGATGTGGTAGTCTTTGAAACCCTGTTTAAGATTGCAGCTGATAAAGACGGTAAAGTAACCGAAGAAAAAGTTACAAGCCACGAGGACATCAACGATGACGGACAGACAATTACATTCCCTGAAATCCACACAACTGCAAGCGGTGAAAATGGCGAAAAAACCATCGAAGCAAAAGGAATCGCAACCATCATCGACACGGTAAGATATGAGAATCTAATCGCCGGAAAGACCTATATGATGAAGGGCTACTTGGTAGACAAAAAGACCGGAAAGGCAATCTATGAAAACGGTAAGAAAGTCACTTCCGAGGTAACTTTCGTTGCAGAAGATACTTCCGGCACGGTAGAAATGGTATTTACCGTGAATGCAAAAGCATTATCAGGAAAGAAAATCGTTGTCTTTGAAGACTGTTACTTTGACGATGTAAAAGTCGGAACCCACACCGACATCAACGACGAAGGACAGACCGTAAAATTCAAAGCAAAAGACGGCCGCATCGAGTTTGACACCGAGCGTGACGAGGACGACGACGGCGATGTGGATATTGTTCCAAATGTTCCAAAGACCGGAGACCGTATGCAGCTTCAGCTGATGCTGCTTCTGATGCTTGCATCCCTTTTCGGAATGTTAGCATCCATCAGGATTCGGAGAAAAGAATAGCTTTCCTTTCTTTCTGCGATATTATTTCGTAGATTTTTCTTATATGCTGCAGGGGATTTCCCCTGCAGCACAAATTTTAGGGAGACAAAACATGACAACCAGGAATAAAAACAACGCAGAGGCTTTTGCGTTTGCCATGCAGGATCGATGCGGGAAATTCAGCATTGCGCTGAGCGATGTGATTTCTTGCATACTGATAGCGGAAGAAAAAGGATATTTGCCCGAACTTCCTTCGGAAATAAAGGAGCAGCTGATTGGCATGGCGAAGCGAGAGGAGATATGACAATGAACAGAAAAGATGCGACTGCCTTAAAAGCACTTGAAAACAGAATGAAATTAGTTGATAATGATATTATCGACCATAGCGACTGTGAAGAGTGCTTAGAGGAATATCTTTTTCGCTTTTCGGATGGAAACAGCGATAGGTATATTGGACTCAAAACAATCCTTCAGTGTTTTGAGATAGCAGGAGAAAAGGAGCTTATTCCAACACTTCCTTTCGAATGGTGGATTCCAGTTAAAACAAGGTATGATTAAGGAGAAGGACTGTGGATGTTTTTAAAACAAAACCGGGAATAATTGAAAGTATTCCTATATCGGAAGAAAGTTTTACACGCGCAACGCGAAAAAAGAAGCCGTATTATTCGCAAAGTCAGCATGGCAAAGATGCAAAATGCTTTGCTGTCTGTCCTCTATGCGATAATCCCATTCAAATTATTGGATTATACAAAGCGCATGACGAAGGTAGAAAGCCTTACGGCAGACATTATCCAAAGGATATTATGGGTCTTGCATTTTACGATGAGGAAGCATACTATGGATGCTATTATGCAAGCCCTGAGCGAAAGAAAAATGTTGTAAAAAGAAAACCGGAACATGCGACCAGTTTGGCTTTGTACAACCTTATGCGCGAGCAATTTGACCGAATGATTTATGTACTAGAAATATCCACAGAAATAAAAATCAGTTATGCTTTTGCGGAAGAAATTCTGACGCAATATCTTTCCAATGAAGGATGGCTATACTATGAAACAACCTATGCGAATCTTCCGTGGATGCTGATTTATGCAATGCAGGCAAAACCGTTAATCAACCGCTGGATATTAAAAGGGGGTATGTTATATCAATTTTTGCAGAAAAATTGCAAAACTGTTGTGCTAACGGATATTCCGAACGGCAAATTTGCAAAAGTGGAAGCAAAAAACGGATTTGTTGATTTGAGCTTTTACTTATGCAATCATAAAATCGCAAAAGAAGGGGAATCCATAAAGGAAACCTATAAGCTTGTAATTGTAGAGAATGATACTATCATCTATGAGCGCATTCTATGTGTAGAGCAAGATTTCCTAAAAAAGATGATTTCCCTTCCGATGCAAAGGAGTAAGCGTAACCCCAAATTGCAAGCGATTGCGGAAAAACTGATGAAAAAATAATAAATCTTCATATTTTAAAGCGAGGCATCAAAGCCCCGCTTTTTGATTGTCCGAAAGGAGGAAACATGAAGCATTCATTTCGATATTTTGATACCGAATATACTTTCGACGAATGGGTACGAAAGGAAGTCCTTAAAAACAAAGGGACAGATAATATTGTACTTACGAAAGACCTTGAAAAAATTTGTGATGAACGAAATATCAACTATAAAAACAGAGCATCGAAAGCTGAATTGTTTGATTTGTTGATGGACAACGGATTCTCCGGCGAACAATTTACAGAAAGATTTCCTATCGGTGTCAACAGCCGGGCGTTTCAGGATACTTTTGGCATCACAAATGACGATGTGAAAAGGCTCCAAAAACACGGCGCTTTAACCGTTGTCGGTAAAGAGCGATACCGGGCATTTGGCAAAGATTGCTATGCACCGCTTTATGACCTAAAGCAGATTTGTGAGCTGACGCCGGATGATATGCAGAAGCTCTTGGAGACATATCCCAAGAGAAAAAGAATCCAGCGAAAAAAAGAAAACGAAATAGAACTATAGGAGGCACATATGAGGAAACGAATATTAGCAGCGGTGCTTGCGATGTTTGTACTAACCACATCGTCTGCATTTGCTGCTGAAAAAGAAATTACAAAAGAATACACCTTCGTGACTGACAAAGATGCAGAATTAGAATTTGCGGATGTCGGCAAGGGTGATTTATCAGAGATTCCGCTGGAAATTGAAATAGAGGGCAAAACCTACAATGCAGTTTCAGCGGATTTTTCTTTAGCGAAAAAACCGACTGAAGTAAAAAAAACATATGAGGATTTAGATAAAAAAGAAGTGCCGGAAACCATCGAAAAAGATGGCGAGGAGCTGAAGATCATTGACACAAAATGGACAGAGACCAAGCGTACAGCTGCGACCGGAACCAAACGATATTACGGTTACAATACGCAGCCGGAGGCTCCGGCAACAAAAGAAATTACCGCAACCTTGCCAAATGGCAAAACGATTACCGTTACCGGAAACTTCATTGACATCAAGAGAGTAAAAGGAGATTTCACAAAGCCTTTTTCGGTAACAGCAAAGTTCATCGGTGGGGAGGATGTTGAAAACTATATCTTGCCGGATGGAAGTAAAATACCGAATGACGAATCTATCCCGGTATTCAAGGGATACGAGGATATCATACTGAAGAATCTCGGCTACAGCACGAAAAATTACCGCATCACGGGTGGAAAATGGATTACGGACTATTACGACGAAAACGGCGAAACCTGCCGGAAAGCGCAATTCACGGGGACGCAGCGCGGTACCGATTGGGTGGCAACTTATCGGGAAACGCTGACGGAAAACAGTGTGCAGTATGCGACCTACACCGCAGACTGTACCTACCGTTCGGATGATATGATGGTGAAAGCAACAGTGGCTTACGAGAAAGAAAGCGGAATCAATAAAACAATTCTGATGATCGCCGGAATTTTGCTGGCACTTATGGTGATAGCCGGAGTCATATCAGGAATTTTAATGACAGCAAAGAAAAGAAAAAAAGAAGAAACAGAAAATTAAAGAGCCGCGAAACGGCAGAAAGGAAAAAAATTATGGTAAAACTTGTTGAATTAGGACTGTACTGGGTTGCCCAGCTTCAGACGCTGCTTTATATGCTTTGCGCGGGCGCATTAGTGATTGGAGGAATTAAGATGCTGGTGGGAGATGATGAAGACAAGGCAAAAGCCCGGAAAAATTTCAAATGGGTAGTCCTTGGTGCTATTGCGGTAGCCGGTGCAACCTACTTTGCAGATGAATTTACAAAATCAATGTCCTTTTAAGAACTACCTATGTAGATTTAGGGAAGAGATGATCTTCCCTGAATCTATACCAAAGAATGTCGCAAGCGGCGGATTTTTCGGTATGGATTTAGAATTTAAGAAAAAGAGGTGAAGCTTATGAAAAACATCATATTAACAAAACAAGAGGAAAAAGTGACCTATTTTGTGGATGAGGAGACACTGACGGAAAAAGAGCTCAAAAATCTTCTGAAGGAAGAGGAAGGAGAAGAAGAGGACGATGAAGAGCCAAGAGTTTAGACAAAAAATTGCGGATGCCTTTGTAAAAAGTATAACTGAATCGCCAAAGACATGGAAGCAAACCTGGCGCGCAACGAGCAGCGCACCACATAATGCTGTGACAAAGCGGAAATACAAAGGAATTAACCGCCTGTGGTTATATGTCAGCATGCACAGGCTGGAAAGCGAGGATCCACGCTTTGTTACGTTTCAGCAGGCAAAAGATAACGGCTGGAAAATCAAGAAAGGGGAAAAAGGAACGCAAATTGAGTATTGGTTTCCCTATGACCTCATAGAGAAAAAAACAATCACTTGGGAGAATTACGCAAAACTCAAGCCCGAAGAAAGGGAGGACTATACGCTTCTTTCTAAGTGTTTTACCGTCTTTAATGCATGTCAGATTGAAGGGATGCCGGAACTTGAAATGCCGGAAGAAAGAGATATTTCTTCCAGTGAAGTGGTTGATAAAATTTCGGAGAATATGAAAGTGCCTATCATTCATGACGGAGGTAACGAGGCATTTTATCGAATTGCAGAAGACAACATACATCTTCCGAAAAAAGAATACTTTGAAGATGATTATACATACAATGCGACTGTGCTGCATGAGCTGGCACACGCAACCGGACATGAGAAACGCCTGAATCGTGACATTGCAAATACGTTCGGCAGCGAAAACTATTCCTATGAGGAATTGGTTGCAGAGATGGCGAGCTGCTTTATGGCGGCTGAACTTCCGATCGATATGAGCCAGGAGCATTTTGAAAATCATAAAGCATATATTCAAGGATGGGCAGACGGAATTAAGGAGCAGCCGGAGATTCTGATGAAAGCTGTCAAAGATGCGGAAAAAGCAGCCGATTATTTAAGTATGCAGGGTGAGCTGATGGCAGAAAAAGAATTCACAGAAAAGCACCACGGGATAAAGAAAGCAGGAGAAGTCTCCGGATGGGTAACTGAAGGAATCGATACCGCAAAGTCTCTACACATGCAAAGGAGACAAGAGAAAAAAAGATATGTGAATGATTATGTAGAAGCATTTATTAAGCACTATGATTTTACGCATCCTGAGGAGCTGAAGGGAAAGAGCATCACAGCACTTATGATGCAGCCGCTTGTTGCACAGGGCGGTGTTTGCGAAACGAAAGAAGACTGCATGAAATGGATTGCGCAAGATCCGGAATCCGCATTCGTGTTAAACAACGCATATATTGAAGGGAAGTTTCCTGAATTTGAGGGGGTGACAGCAGAAAGCAATCCTAAGCTTTACTCCCTGATTATGATGGAAAGTGAACTTTTTAAAGGACTTATGGAATGCGATTATGTACAAAACAACTGGGAGAAAAAAATAAATTTTGACCGAAGATGTGCAAGCAGCATCTGTGAAGCTTTTGGAATATGCACCCCGGAAAATGCAAGATACCGAAAAATGGATGTAAAAGGATTTGAACTGGAATGAAAAAAAGGAGGAGAGCATGGCAATCAGAAAAGAAGACCTGGCAGCAGAAATAAAAAACACAATGCAAAATATCAATGATGAGCCGCAAACGTTTCGCGATGTGCTGAAAAGCATTTCAAACACATACCGATATTCCTTTGAAAATCAGATGGCCATTTTTTCACAAAGAAAAGATGTCATGGCAGTTGCAAGCATGAATTTGTGGAATCGGCTGCACCGAAGTGTACAGAAAGGACATATTGGTATTCGCCTGCTAAACAGGGAAGACTTCAGCAGACAAATTTATGTATGGGATATCAATGATACAGAAGGCGAAGAAATTAAGCTGTGGCAGCTTCAAGACGCAAAAGAGAATACCATTTCAAACGCTTTGCAGCGCATCTGCGGAGAAAAAGAAGAAAGTTTGGAAGAAAAAATCGGAAGAATTGTGAAAGAGGAAGCCGAAGAAATCTATATGCAAAGACTGGAAGGATTCACAAGGAGAAAAAAAGACAGCTTAACGGAAGAATACATTGCTGCAATCGGAGACGGATTCGAGGTTGCATCGAAAATGGCAGCCTACCTATGCAAGTTACGGTGTGGTTTGGTTACTGACCGTTTGCCGCAAGACGCATTTGGCTTTTATGATATTCCAAAGCCTATCCGGGAAGACGAAGATTATTTTTATATGCTTTTTTCATCTGCGAGCGAAGCCGCATCCGGAATGCTTTCCTTCATTTCACAGGAAGTAAAAAAGGAAATTGCAGAAAAAAGAAAAATCCAGTACAATAAAGAAAAAGAAGAGGAAAGGGGAAGAAACAATGAGAACGGCAAAGGAAATAACGGAGAAGAAGAGCTGGATGCAGATGGGCAGATACGGCCGCGCAAGGGAAGCATTTTTACAGAAAGAGAATCCGAAACTGTACAGACAGATGCTGGCGGAAGGCGTGATGCTGGAGTATCTGACGGACACGGACAAGAGCGCGCAGCAGATGAGGGAGAATATCATGAGGCAGAAGATGAAAAAAGAGGGCGTGAGCGAAGAACTGAAAGCGCAGAACCCACAGGAATGGACAGCGAGGATGAATCAAATCATGATAGAAGCGGACAGCATCGTCATGCGGGAAATGATTTTGACCTTATAAGCATAGACAACCATATCTGTAGGAAGATGGATGAATGGCAGCAGGATACTGCAAGCTATATGCTTGGACAATGCCTTGAGGATGAAGCTTTTTTCTACGTAGCGGCTCGTGAAACCATTGAGGACTTTCAGGGAAAATACACCTATGAATTTGACCGGATGCCGGAACGGGAAAGCGTGCAGGATGTCCATATTTCACATATTGCAGAACTTGCTATTGACCGAAACGAGGCGAAAGCAGAAGGATATGCTTTCCCACAAGGAAGAGGGACGGATTTTGATACCGTAGAAGTGCAGGCAGCCAGCCGAAGCAATTATAAAGGATACAATGTTTTCGCTAAATTTAACCGATACAGCAGGGATAACGAGTATCAAATTTTAATGGGAAAACAAGAGAATTATCATGTCGAAGATGGAAAAGGGCTTTACGACAATCGTGATAATTCTCTTCTTTTTATCACAGAAAACCGGCGCATGTTCGGACTACTGGATGCCGGGCGCGGCTGGGTAAAAAGCCAGCAGGAGATGATTGACGTCGGAGCCTTTACAGAGGAAGACTACCGGGAGTATGCAGAACTTGAAAATGGAATTTTAAGTCATTTTGATAAGCTGCAGGACAAAATGTTTTCTATTGATATTGATAACGATGCGAGCGGAGAAGCGTTTATCTATCCGAAGTGGCGCAAAGAAAGAAATATTGACCTGATTGACCGTGCGATGCGCCTGATTGATGAATACTGCATGGAAGAATTCGAGCATCATGCGGACTTTTCCGAGCCGGAAGAAGTAGGCCTTGCATGCACGGAAACATCAGACGGAAAGCATGAAATCCAGGTTTCCTGCGATTTGCTTCATTTTGAAATCCGGACGCAAATTGACGGAGTGATGGTTGATAAAAGAAACTATGACACTTTGCAGGAACTGATCGATCAGGAACTTGTTTTCTTAGAATTTTCGGCATTAACACAGAATCTTCCGGAACATGTATGGAAGGATAAAAACCTTCGATACTCGGTTCTTGAAGTCTATGGACGAGGCGTATATGGCATATGGGACAATCAAGAAGAAGCCTTTATCAGCATCGATGAGAAGGATATCACGACCTTTGCGACAGAAGCAGAGGCGCTCGCTGCACTGAATCCGCCGAAAGATATTACACCGGAACTGGTGGAAATCGGGGAACAGATAAGCTTTATAAATACGCAAAGCGTAAAACATACTGCGGATTTGATTACGAAGGATGATATTGACCAAATTCTGATGTATGGAAGCAACGATCGGCTGGGAAGAGCAAAAATCTGTCTCGAATATATGAAAAGAAAATCTGCAGAAGAAATAATAGAAAGTCTCCCTTCTGTTTATAAAGGCAGTTACGGACTTAAAACGCTCGAAAAGGAAATCAGTGCAAGATATGAAAAAGAAGGAATATTCCTCTCAATCGGAGGAGGTTTCAATGAGAATGACTGTATACTTCTTTCATGGAGAATGGCGGAAGATAAAATCCGCAGCATGATAGAGAAAGGCACTTTTGCAAGCAGAAGCGATGTTGCCATGGCGCATGGATATGAGAAAACTTTTACTGCTGAAAGCTTGATCGAAATGTGGCACGACCTATCGGATGAAGCAAAAATGCAGCACTATCTTCCGAGCATAGAGAAAATCGAAAATCAAAAGCTCGGAAGAGAAGGCAGTAAAGAAATTTTGGCAGAAAAATTCTATGATGAATTTTTCCTGCAGGTTATCACCGGAGAATATGAGCGTTTCTATCAGGACTACCTGAAAAACCCAAATTTACTGCGATTCTCTTTTCACAAAACAGAGGCACTTCGTACGCATCTTAAGGAACTTAGCATACCGCTTACGCAGCTTTCGATGCAGGCGCAGGCCATGACAGAGCCTGCAAGTTTTATCACCCATGATGAAATCATGTACGCTTTGAAAGAGGGCAGTATGTTTGCCGGAGGAAAGTACCGCATTTATCGATATTTTCAGGAAAAGCACAGTCTGAAGGAAAAAGCCGCATTTCTTTCCGGAGAATATGGCACCGGTGGACATTCCTATGCTTTTGCAGGAGAAAATTGGAGTGAACAAAATCATGACAGTAAAGGCCTCGAATATCAAAAGTACGATTGTGAAACCATTAAACTTTCGTGGAGCCAGGCTGCACATCGAATTGATGAACTGATACAAAGGGAAGACTATTTAACGGATGAGGAACTTCTTGAAATCGCAAAGGAAAAAGAGCTGCAGGAGGAAAATCCTGAAGACAAGGCAGAAGTGACAAACGCTGCTTCGGAAAGCAATTCGGCGGCAGAGGAACAAACTGCGGCCGAAAACTATAGCATTACAAACGAAGCGCTTGGAGATGGAAGCAAAGCGGAAAAAATACGACGAAATCTTGACGCAATTCGGACGCTGAAAGAAATTGAAAGCAGAGGAACTTTAGCAACTTCATCCGAGCAGGATATCTTGGCCGGATATGTGGGCTGGGGCGGAATCCCCGAAATTTTCGAGGAAAAGCATGCACAGCATCAAGAGCTGAAAAACTTGCTCACGGAAGAAGAATATACGAGTGCAAGACAGAGCGTTCTTAGTGCGTATTATACCAAGCCGGTTGTCATCGATGCGATGTACGGGATGCTAAAAAACTTCGGCTTTGACGGTGGAAACCTGTTAGAACCATCTTGCGGCGTCGGAAACTTTTTCGGAAGACTGCCAAGTGCTATGCGCGAAAGCACGAATCTTTATGGAGTGGAACTTGACAGCCTTACCGCGCGGCTTGCACAGATGATTTATCCGCAGGCAAAGATTATCCAAGCAGGATATGAAGAAACAAATTTTGAAGACAATTCCTTTGATATTGCCATCGGTAATGTACCGTTTGGTGATTTTGGAGTAAATGACCATGCCTATAAAGAAAACTTTTTGATTCATGATTATTTCTTTGCCAAAACGCTGGATAAGGTAAGAAGCGGCGGGCTGATACTGTTTATTACATCAAGCGGGACAATGGATAAGAAGTCATCAAAAGTCAGAGAGTACCTTGCAAAACGTGCGGATCTTCTCGGTGCGATTCGGCTTCCAAACAGCGCATTCTCGAATGCCGGAACAAAGGTTACAAGTGATATTTTGGTTCTGCAGAAAAAGGAGATTCCAAAAGAACCGGAGGAAAACCTTGCATGGCTGCATGTGGGAACCGATGAAAAGGGGCTTTCGTATAACCAATATTTCATTGAGCATCCGGAGATGATTGTCGGGACGATGCAGGAAGTAACCGGTCCGTATGGAAACGCTGCTGCCTGCATTCTTTCGGACCCGGAAAGACTGAAAGAAAAACTAACAGAAGCAGTAGAGAAAATAAACGGACACTACAGCCCGATTGTTATCTTCGATGAAGATGAGGAAGAAACAGACAGTATCCCTGCAGATATTGCTATGCCGAGCTTTTCTTACTCGGTGAAGGACGAAAAACTTTTTTACAAAGAAACATCCGTTATGTATCCGGTGGATAGGGGAAGCACGGTAAACGGAAGAATCGCAGGCATGATTAAAATACGGGAAAGCTTGCGCGAACTGATTCAGGCACAGATGGAAGATAAAGACGATGAAGAAATTCATGCGCTGCAGGAAAGACTTATGGGCATCTATCAGAGCTTTGTAAAAAAGCATGGTGCAGTCAGCAGCAGGGCGAATGCACTGGCATTTCGTGATGACAGCGCCTATCCGCTGATTTGCTCGCTTGAGGAGCTGGACGAGGAAGGCAATGTAAAAAAGCTTGCAGATATTTTCCACAAACGAACCATCAGTGCAAAAAAAGAATACACAAGCGTGGCAAGTGCAAAGGATGCACTTGCTATTTCTTTGCGGGAAAAAGGATATGTGGACATTTCCTATATGCAAAGTCTTTATGATAAGAGCGAAAACGAAATTGTAACCGACCTTTCCGGTCAGATTTTCAGAAAACCGGATTTTGAGCAGGACGCCGAGCCGCAATATTTGACAAGAGATGAGTACCTGTCCGGAAATGTGCGGCGAAAACTTGCTGAAGCAAAAGCAGCAGATGAAGGGCTGGGAGGTATCTATCAGGAAAATGTTGCAGCACTTACCGAAGCACTTCCCAAGTGGCTGGACGGCTCTCAAATTGATGTCAGACTTGGCAGCACGTGGGTACCGCCGCATATTGTCGAGGAATTTATCGCAGAACTTTTAAATGTGCAAGGCTGGGGGCGTCAGTCGCTTTCTGTGACCTATAACAGTCTTTCGGGAACTTGGAATGTAGACGGCGGATATCGATGGTCAGTCGAAGCGACAAGGACTTACGGAACAAGTAAGGCAGATGCTTACCGCATTATCCGAGATACGCTCAATCTTCGAACGGTAAATATCACAGAAGAAGATTCTGAGGGAAGGCGTGTAACCAACCTGCAGGAAACAACACTTGCCTGTCAGAAGCAGGATATGATTAAGGATAAATTTAAGCAGTGGGTTTGGAAGGATATTGACAGACGAAAGGAACTTGAAGAAATCTATAATAAGCAGTTTAACAGCGTTGTTCCGAGAAAGTATGATGGAAGTTTTCTTGACTTTCCGGGAATGAATGCGTCAATTACCTTAAAGCCACATCAAAAAGATGCGGTAGCACGGCAGATTTTCGGTGGGAATACACTTCTCGCTCACACCGTCGGCGCAGGCAAAACTTTTGAGATGGCAACCGCTATCATGGAAAAGAAACGCCTTGGATTATGCCATAAAGCAATGCTTGTTGTGCCAAACCATCTGACAGACCAATGGGCAAATGAATTTTTACGGCTGTATCCAAACGCAAAAGTGCTTGCAACAACGAAAAAGGATTTTACACCAATGAACCGAAAGCGTTTCTGCTCAAGGATTGCAACCGGAGATTACGATGCAATTATCATCGGGCATAGCCAGTTTGAAAGAATTCCGCTGTCGAAAGAAAGGCAGACTGCGTTTATCAATCTGCAGATTACGGATATTGAAAAGGAAATTACGGTACTCAAAGAGATGCACGGCGAGAGAGTTTCCATTAAGCAGCTTGAGCTGATGAAGAAAAAACTTGCTACAAAACTCCAAGCACTCAATGATGCAAGCGTCAAAGATAATACCGTAACCTTTGAAGAACTGGGGATTGATTTCCTTTGTGTGGATGAGGCGCACAACTACAAAAATCTCGCGCTAAACACGAAGATGAGTAATGTCGCAGGCATTTCCGGCGCGTCGGCAAATAAAGCTTATGATATGTTTGCAAAATGTAGATACCTGGACGAAATCACAGACGGATGCGGCATTACCTTTGCAACCGGAACGCCGGTATCAAACTCCATGGCAGAGCTGTATACCATGCAGCGCTACCTGCAGTATGATACGCTAAAGGAAATGAATCTGTTATCCTTTGATGCATGGGCATCAACCTTTGGCGAGACAGTAAGTGCATGGGAGCTGGCACCGGAGGGGACGAAGTACAAGAGAAGAACGCGCTTTGCAAAATTCTTCAATCTTCCGGAACTTATGGGAAGCTTCTGCGAAGTTGCGGATATTAAGACCGCAGATATGCTGAATCTTGATACGCCGAATGTTGTGCAGGAGACGGTTACTGTGCCTGCTACCCAGGTGCAGCTTCAGACACTTCGAGAGATTGGAAAGCGCGCAGATGCAATCAGGGAAGGCAGTATCGATCCGTCGATTGACAATATGCTTAAGATTACAACGGACGGCAGAAAGCTTGCACTTGACGAACGCATTCTTTTGGGAGGAAGCGAACACCCGCTTGGAAAGACAAAGGTAGACTACCTGGTTGAAGCCGCAGCCGAGATTTATCACAGAACCGCAGAAAAGAAGTCAACACAACTCATATTCTGTGATTTAAGCACGCCCAAAAGGGATGGCAGCTTTAGCATTTATGATGAAGTGAAGAAAGGACTGATTGCGCATGGTGTAGCGGAAGAAGAAATTGCATTTATGCATGACTATAACAGCGACAGTCAAAAAGAGAATGTCAGAAGAAAAGTACGTACCGGTGCGGTTCGGTTTCTTCTTGGAAGCACGGCTCTCATGGGCGAGGGAATGAACGTGCAAAACAAGCTGATTGCCATTCATCATTTGGATGTACCGTGGCGTCCGAAAGACCTTGACCAAAGACAAGGAAGAATTGAACGTCAGGGAAATGAAAACGAAGAGGTATATGTATACCGCTATATTACAGCCAATACTTTTGATGCTTATTCCTGGCAGACACTTGAAACCAAACAGCGCTATATTTCGCAGATTATGACCAGTAAATCACCGGCGCGAAGCATGGAAGACATCGACGACACCTGTCTTGACTATGCCGCAACAAAATCACTTTGTACCGGAAATCCGAAAATCAAAGAGAAAATGGAACTTGAAAATGACATTTCGCAGCTGAAACTCTTAGAACAAAGTTATCACTCTGCGCAGATTCATATGCAGGAGGAGCTTTATCGGTCGTATCCTGAAAGCCTTGCAGCAAAACTGAAAGAACTGAAGCTTTGCGAGGAAGATAATGCCTTGTATCAAAAAAATAAAGGAGATAAGACTGTGCAGGTAGCAGATGCTGCTTTTACGAATCCTGATGCCGCAGGCACCGCACTGTTTGCACTTACTGCGAAGTACAAAAACGAACCGGGCTGGAAAAAGATTGGCTCCTATAAGGGCTTTGACATCAGCACAATGTTTGAGGACAGCTATTACAAGCTGCGTGTAAAGAATCCGGAAAAGAGCAGCGGTTACATCATCAAGCGAGGCGCGGATCCGGAGAAAATCGTACCTAATATTGATGAACTTTTTGAAGGCTACAGCGAGAAGATTTCAAAGCTGAAAGAAACGATTGAAGGTCTGGAAAGAAACATGGAAAAACTGAAAAAGGAACTTGAAGTGCCGTTTGCGTATGCGAAAGAGCTTTCAGAAAAGGAGAAAAGGCTGGAAAGGCTCGATGAAGAACTTCTGCAAGAGCAGCAGGCAAATACGGCCGAAAGTGCAGAAGAAAAACTTCCTGAAAGCGAGGAAGAAGTGACCTATGAAAAATGTGAGGACGAGGAATGGGATATATAGAGAAATATCCCAATTCTCATTGTAGAAATCAGAAGAACATGGTAAAATATTATTAGCGAAAAGGGGGCGAAGAAAATGGAAAAGAAATACACATCAAAAGAGGTTCTTGCGATTTTGGAAAAAACCTTTCCTGAAAGCGAAGTTGATTTTCAGCCGGAGTTTTTGGATAACGCGGAATTTACACAAAAGCAGCTTGATAAAATCATTGAAAATTTTCCGGCTATTGAGGGGAATCTCCAAAAAAAGTATACCTATAACGGGTACAGTCTGTAGGAAAAGGGGCGAAGAAAATGGAATATATTTCAGGAATCCACGCACTGAATCTTCCGTGCGAGCTTGAGACCTGCGGAGACTGGCATACATCGGCGCTGCAATGGAAAAAGCCTTTTGTACGAGAATCAAACGGCAGCCTTTTCGGTGATTACGGAATCGAAAAGAATAAGACGATACCGGAGCACGAGGAGCGATATTATGCAGCAAACCACATCCGGGCATTGCTGGATCTCTTAGAAGAGGGGCGATTTTCCGTTGCGCAGGGGATGCGAGATGATTTTATCTGCAATGACAAATACGACGAGGAGATCTTTGCGAAGGTATGGATGCTAAGAGGCTTGCCAAACTGGGAAAACATTGACCGTTTCATGCAGAAAGAATATTACCGAAAATGGAGAAATTACAAGGAGAAGCATTCATGAAGGATTGGAAAGAACTGCACGGAAAAGTCATTGATGACTTTTTGCTGTATCTGAATGAGAGGACAGACAATTTCATTCTCAAAGGAGGAACGGCACTTTTAGAATGTTATGGCCTTGACCGTTTTTCCGAAGATATTGATTTTGACGGAAAAGAACCGAATATCGAAGAATATGTTGCGGCATTTTGTGAGAAGAATCAGTATGATTATCGGGTTGCAAAAGATACGGACACCGTAAAGCGATATATGATTCACTATGGAAACGAAAGAAAACCGTTAAAAGTTGAGACTTCGTTTCGTAGAAAGCAGATTCCGCAAGAAGAGACAACAAAGATTAACGGCGTGAATGTCTACCGGATTAATCCGCTTTGCACCATGAAAGTCAATGCCTATATGGGAAGAGATAAGCTTCGTGATTTATATGATGTTGCTTTTATCTGCGGCCACTATTTTGATGAGCTGCAGCCGACCACGAAAGCGCTTCTTCAAAATGCATTGATGTACAAAGGAATCGAACACTTCGATTACATTGTCAATCAGGAAAAAGACGAACTCATCGACGAAAACAGACTGGCAGAGTCTTTTCTGAATATGTTTGAACAATTCGATTTACTTTACACCGAAGAAGAAAAAGAAATTCTTCGTGATGTGGCGAAAGCTTCCGAAAATGTACGGACAAGAGAGAAAGCGAATCTCAAGAATAAGAAAAAAAATTTTGACTTGGAAATTTAAACGAAACTGAATAAGCATGAAGAAAGTGAGGAACACCCTCACTTTTTTTCGTGGAAAGGAAAGGGACTATGAAAGAAAAAAAGGAA
The DNA here is from genome assembly GCA_934233735.1 of uncultured Clostridia bacterium. GTDB lineage: Bacteria > Bacillota > Clostridia > Peptostreptococcales > Anaerovoracaceae > CAG-238. Next base: position 53,617 of record CAKQGQ010000005.1, read on the forward strand.
GCCTCCTCCTATTTAAGAGAGGCGCTCGAACAAAATTTTCCGCAATATCAAGAAGATAAAAACGCCTTCGGTATTGCAGCGGATGCTTTAGAAGAATATGAAAGAAAGGGAATCTTGGGTTATGAGGATATTGTGGAGCATTTTCTCCATGACGGAAGATTGCAGTATGAGGGCTTTCCGGTTAGAGATGCACATTCCCTTGCACTGCTTCTGCAGACCTTTCGGAATGTACAATTTGAGACCTTTCGCATGGTATATACGAAAGGGGATACCATTGCCGCAATTACCGGAGTGGAAAGCAGGCTGCCGCATTTATCCTTTACCATGCCGGAAAAGAGCATCTCAAAAGGATTTTATAACATACAAAGACGAATGGAGCGGCTGGGGGCGGATGGATTTTATATGGTACATAATCATCCTACCGGAGATGTGCTTCCGTCCGCTGACGACACCAATGAGACGATGAGATTTGCGCAAAATCTTCCGGGCTTTCGCGGGCATATCATTTTAGATCATACAAAATATTCCGTGCTTGATGAAAACGGTGTAATCGGTATTTACGATATTCCCGAAGATTATCAGAATCCGCTGTATTACGAGACCGAAACATTCTTAATCGGAACAAAAGTCAGGAATTCAGATGAAGTGGCAGCCTTTTTTGACCACTTAAATCCGGCACCGGAGCGCAGCCTTCTTGTATTAACCACGGCAAAGGGAAGCATCCGAACTTTTGAGGAAGTAAGTAACAAAGTAATTTTGCATGACAAAAATTTCAAAAATTATATCCGAAATGAAATGGTCCGAAATGGCTGCACGCATGCATTTCTTGCAACACAAAGCGAAGAAATCTATGATAGCTGCCGACCACTTGTCATCGATCGATACTTGATGGACGCAGTGTTTTTAGATGAAATCGGCATGGAAAGCGTAAATCGCTGGATGCATGAGCATAATGTCGAGCGAAATAAAGAAATTGAATGGGCAGGACTTCATTTAGAGAAGATGCACAGAGACAAAAATAACAGCGGAAAAATGCCCACATCACTTTTGCGTGAAGAAATAAGTCCTTATGAATTTGAACAGGAGGTTAGAAGCATGAATATGACAGCGGGAGAATTTTTAGAAGAAATGCGTGTCTATTTTGCAGGTGAAAAGGAAGAAATGTCAACAGACGGGCTTATTTTCACAGATGAGGTAGGTGCAGATATCGAGCTGCAAGTATCCAATCTTAAAGATTGTTACTGGGAGATATTTGAGAGTTCACAAGCGACTTTATATCGACTTTCTTCAGGAAATGAGGTTGCAAGGTACGACGCAGTTTCCTACAAATACTTGGATGCGAGCGGATGGCATCGTTCCTCCGAAATTACAGATGATATTGACGCTGCAATTAGGATGATAGAAGGACTTTTATACTGGGGAGAAGCCAATCCAGTGGATGGGAACAGTGTCGAATATATGGAAGGTAAGCCGATTCCCAATATTTTTAATATAAGGGAAGATTATATGCATACGGATGAATACCCATCGGAGAAAGAAATCGCAAAAAAACATTTAGAAATGCTACGAGAAGCGGACGAAAGGAATGATATAAAAATGCCGTCGCTAAGTCATTCAAACGATGTTGATAATGTAGAAGTTTCCATGCGTCTTGCAGAAACGCTCAAAGGCTGCTATTGGAAAACTTACGATGATGGCTCCGGCAGCCTTCGGAGACTTCAAACGGATACCGTAATCTTGGGATATAATCTGCATCCGGTTGATAGCGGATATGATGAATATGAAGATGCAAGAGGATGGCATGACTTTGAACGCAGCGAAGACTTTAGGCTTGCTTTGGAAAACCTTGTGACAGATGGAATTGTAAGCCCGATGGATCATGGAGCAAACGATTTTGATTTAAGAAGTAATGAATTTGAACAAGAGGAGGTTAGAAGTATGAATATGACACCGGGAGAATTTTTAGAAGAAATGCGTGCTTATTTTGCAGGCGAGAAAGAAGCGATGTCAACCGATTCGCTTGTTTATATAGACCATGAAAGCGGTCTGGGGCAGACACTGCTGTTATCCGGCATCAAAGGCTGCTATTGGCATCAGATTGAGGATGAAGTGGCAACCTTGTATCGTCTTTCCACCGGCGAAGAAATGGGCACTTGCTTCGCCGGTGAGCGGCAGGAGTATCGCGATAGAAATGGGTGGCATAGTATACTTCCTGATGTTGATACCCCGGGCGAATCGGACGATCCTACATTTAATTATATTTCATATACGATAGAAGAGATGATGCAGTCATTGGAACTGGATATTCAGGCTGGTGATGTAATCCCGATGGATAAAACTGCAGAGGAACATTTTATAGAACTCTTAAAAGACTATGACCAAAAAAATGATACGAAAAAGAAACCTCTTCGCTATAAGAATGAGGAGGACCTTACTGTCTCTATACAGCTTGCCAAAACAATGAAAGGATGCTACTGGCAATCCTTTGACGACGGAAGTGGTTCGCTTAGAAGACTGGAAGGAAACAGCACCATTTTAAGATATGATGCGATTTCGGAATATCGGGATGCTACCGGATGGCATGGCTTTGAACGCGGCACAGACTTTAAGCTTGCATTGGAAAAACTTGTGACAGATGGGATTGCAAGCCCGATGGATCATGGTTCCACTATGTTTGATGTTCGTAATGAGATGAGCATGGAAGAATTAAATCGAATTTTAGAAGCGCATGAAAAGTGGCTGCGTGGGGAAGCGGGCGGACGGCAGGCAGATTTAAGAAGTACCAGCTTGCAGGGCGCCGATTTATCAGAACGTAATTTAGAACGCATAAATCTGATTGGTGCCGATCTGTATGGAGCAAACCTTGCGTTTACGAATCTGCAGGGAGCAAAGCTGTTCTCCGCCGACCTTACAAATGCGGATTTGACGAATGCCAACTTGGAAAAGGCAGGTCTCGCATATGCAACCGTTCAGGGTGCAAACTTCAAAGGTGCGAATCTGCAGAACACAAGTCTGCTGGAAACGATAGGTCTTGAGGAGGCACAAGGTGTTTCGCAAGATAAGCTCAAAGAAGAAATCGCAGTGCTCAAAGATAAGATTGAGCAAAGGGAGCTTGACAAGTTTTATTCTGATTCTTGGGAGCAGTCTGCACAAATTCGCAGTGACATCGAAACATTACAAAGCAAGCTGGAGAATCTCACGGAATCCGAGAAACGACAGTCTGCGAAGCGACTTTTTATCGATATGGACGGAACGCTTTGTGAGGGAGAGGAGATAGACGATATGAATATGGAAAATAAAAACATAGAAAATGCGGAGCTTTTGCAGCAGTTTCAAAGCGCAGCTACACCCAAAATGCAAACTGTTTTTCAGATGATGAACGGACATTTGACATCAAATCCGCAAGCAGCTGTAGAAAAAAGGGAGTATGGTATGCAGGATGTATGTAAAGCAGAACTGCTTTATCCTGTAAGCAATACAGAGAATAAAGTAATTAAGCTCACGGCAACGCAGGATGCTGCCCAGGCACTTTCAAAGTATAACGAAGGAGACATTATCACATTTGTCGGCATTCCAACAAATGACGGATATAAAATTTGCAGAATGGATGATGGAACCGTCTTTGCAAAACAGCAAAAGATGTTATATGACTTTACGATGCGCGGTGAGATTCCTGAAAATGATAGGAAAAGAGAACTTGCGCTTTCCGATATTAAGGAAGGATTTAAGAATCTAAGTTATGAAGAGAAATTTAAACTTGTCCTGGAAGAAGAGGTGGACTGCCATGACAATGAAGACTTGAAGGAAGAACTATGGGAAAGTTTTAGGGACAACGATTCTTATCTCGGATTTTTCGGAAAAGACGAAGTAGCGGAGCTGATAAAACGAAGAGATCGTTTCCTAGAAATTCAAGCAGATACGGAAAAAGACGGAGGGATGGAACTTTGAGAAGTGATAATATCAAACACACCATGAAATTAAACCGCTTTTTGGGAAGCTGGTTTGTTGTGATTACGCTTTGCCTGGCAATCGACCTCATTCTACTTGCCGGGCTTGACTACATTATGAATCTTGTTGCCGCAATCCCTGATATGATACAGAAAGGTGCTACAAGCTACAACTATATCGATGCGGCAAACTTCTTGCCGCACTTTGGCAGATATAAGTGGAGCCTAAAAATCATATATCTCCTATGCATTCTTGTTCTGATTGGTGCTAATGTGGTCAAAGGCTATGGAATTCGTGTCAGTTATGCGGACAAGGAAGTGAATTATGGACAGAAGGGAACACGACGCTGGACGACGACAGAGGAAAAGAAAAAGCAGTATCGTGCAATTCCGCTGAAAGACGAATTCTATCCCGGAGAATCCGGGACGATCATCTCCCGAATCGGAAACAAACTGTATATCGATGTCGGTGGCTCAAATCAGCTCATCATCGGAACAACCCGTTCCGGTAAAGGCGAGATGTATGTGGTACCGAGCATCGATGTGATTACAAGAACTGCACTTATGAAAGACCGCAAAAGCATGATTATTACAGACCCGAAGCCGGAACTATATAAAATGGCAAAGTATATTTTAGAAAAACGCGGCTATGAAGTAATTTTCATCAATCTTGCGGATCCAATTCACTCTGCAGGATATAACCCACTGTACCTTGTCATTGAATACTATAAAAAGGGTGAAGTGGATAAATCCAAAATGGCGGCAAGAAGCTTTGCCTATGCGATTTTTAATGCAGACCCGATGCAGGAAATGATTTGGAAAAATACTGCGACCGACCTTTTTACGGCGCTTATCGTGGCGGTCACCAGCGACTGCCTGGAAGAAGATAAATTACTGAATGAAAAAAGGCGAAGAGCCTGGATTGAAAAAAAGCGGGCATATCGTGAGCTTTCAGCAGAAGAACAGGGGAACGCCGCAAAGCATTATCGGATGATTTATGAGCAAGAGGTTTTTGCCATAAAAACAAAATACAGAGAGCTTTCCGAAGAAGGAATTACCTTTAAATCGGCTGTTATGGAAAATGAAATGAGCGAAATTGACATGTTCCTCAAGGGGAATGTGTTTTTTATTCCTGACGATGTACCTTTTTGCGAAATCCATCCAAATGAAAAAAAGGTGAATTGCTATTCTTGTCTGAATTTTTTCCGCGAGCTTGCTGACACGAAAGCCCTGGAAGCTGCGGGAAGTGATGCGGAGCGTGAGAAAATTGCAGAGACGGCACTTGATGAATACTTTAATAATCGTCCGCCGCTTGACTATGCGAAATCACTCTATCAGGAAATCAAAGGAACCGGGGACAGAACCAAAGGCAGCGTATATATCAATATGCAGTCTGCGCTTTCCATTTTCTCGCTGGACAGTATTGCTATGCTAACAGCAGAAAATGATATTGATATTGAAAAAATCGGCTATGGAGATAAGCCGGTAGCACTGTTCATTGGGATTCCGTCGCAGGACAAGTCCAATCACTTTTTAGCAACAACCTTGATTACGCAGATTTATCAGTATCTATTTAATTTGACCAGTATCCGCAAAGAAACTGCAGGGACGCAAGGGAAACTCAAGCGTAAAGTGAAATACATCTTGGACGAATTTGGAAATTTACCGCCAATCGAAGAATTTCCAAGCTTTGTTACGGTTGGTCTTGGTCTTGGCATCAGTTTTGATATTTATGTTCAGGCACTTGCACAGCTTGAGGAAAAATATAAGGATTCGTACAACACGATTATGGAAAATATGGCAAATCAGATTTACATTAAATCCATTTCCAATGAAACGGCAGAATCCTTTTCAAAATCGCTGGGAAATACAACGGTCATTGAAATACAGCGAAGCGGCTCGCGCTTTTCGACCAATAAGCATTTTACCGAGACGCCAATCGAACGGCCGCTGATGTATCCGCAGGAACTTCAGGAGCTGAAAGAGGGTGAGTGCGTTATCCTTCGAGGCATGGACAGAAAAGATAAGCTTGGTGTGGACATCAAGAGCTATCCGATTATTAACGAGGTTGCAGATGAACTGAATACGTCCGAAAAACTGTGGGTGCTGCTTACTTCTTTTTATCATGTGCTCATAAAGAAGCAGCCGGAATATATTCGACTGGAAAATAGACAGGCAAGCCTATCCGAAGATATTCAGATTCGAATGAATCTGAAAAAGAGAGAAAAGGGAACGCAGCTATATTACCGCTATCAGTATCTATCCGATACTTTCCCGAATCCGGATGAAATCTTCATTGAGGACATCAATAACGAGAGCAGGGAGCATCTTGACTACACCAAGATGGTTTACGACCCGCAGGAGGTAATTGAAAACTTGGAAGAAGAACGAAAGGGTACAAGGATGCTGCAGCTTAAGAACGTAACAAACAGACACGAAATCATTATGCTGCTTGTTCAGATTGATAAAGACTGGAGAAGAAACCTTGACATTTCCGAAAAGGATACCTTATCGCGGATCACGGATGTGCTGCAGCATGCAGAAATTGATAAAACATTAAAAGAAAAAGTTATGCAGGAGCTTGAAAAGGCAGCATAACAGAAAGGAGCAAAAGTGAGCGAACAAGAACTAATTGATTTTTTTATCAGAAATCGGGATTTGTTTCATAATAACGACATCTTGGCCAGTATGGGACGCGGAATCGCATGGGGGTTTTGCAAATTTATGATTATTCTTGCCGATGTTTGCAAGACTTTATATGATACCGCTTTTGGGCTGATTGATTTTACATCAAATGAAAAAATAAATGACTTCATCAGTGAATTTCAGCCGCTGCTTATGGTGCTTTTGGCACTCAGCATTGTTGCTCTTGGAATTTCCCTCATTATGGGAAGCGAGAAACGACCGAAACTTGTGCAAAACGCGCTGATAATGATTCTTTGCGTTTGCTGCTCAACCGTCGTTTTTTCAGAACTAAACAAAATGACACTCAGTTTTAAAAATGCGGTGGAAGAAATACCGGTAACGGACGAAAAAGCGGATGGTGTCTATGACATGGTATCGGATCATTTATATGACATCTATTACTATGACCAAAAACTTTCAGGAGGTATGAAAAGCATTGACTTCACAAAGAAAGAATCGCTGCCAAGTAGAAATATCAATGCGGAAATTGTCAGCATTCTTGATTACAACGAAGGATTGGACTGGGACGGCAGTGTATATAACTTTAAATCCGGGGCAGCAGAAGACATTCTAAGCCATCGGCTGATTGCTGCGGTCGATTCAAGCAGTACCTATATCTTAGGAGAGGTGAATACCGGTGCCCTTTGGACAAACATCGGAAATCAATTTTACTATCGCTACCAAATGGATTTTTTCCCACTGTTTTGTCAGCTTGGGGCGTTGATTGTGATTTATGTTGCCTTCGGGTATCGCGTAATACGCGTTATGTTTGAGCTTGTCTTTGCAAGGCTGCTTGCAACCCTATATGCGGCAGAAGTATCGGGAGGAGAAAGAATCCGGAAGATTCTTATTTTCATTAGGGATAGCTATATACTGCTTGTTACCACAACGCTATGCATTAAATTCTTTTTTATGCTGACCGGTCTTGTAACAAGCAGCGTGGCGAATACTTGGGTGCAGGGACTTCTCATCTTGTTTATTGCTTTCTGCGTATCGGATGGTCCGACACTCATTCAGATGCTGATTGGCATGGATGCAGGACTTTCCGGTGGAATTGGAAAAACTCTAATGACGGTGCGCGTGGCAAGCTGGGTATCCAATAAAACGACATCCCTTGCAAAGCATGGAATGGGGTTGTTTTCCGGGCTTCTTGGCGGCAAAAGCGGTGGCAAGACCCCTCCGGGAGGCGGCATCAATCAAAATTCATCAAATCAAAGCACAGATTTTATGAACGGAAGCAGTGATGGTTCAAATAATACAAATAATTTTGATGAAAATGGTGGAAATGGAAATTCCCCGGGCATGGGCGGAAACGATGGAACCGGCACAAACGGTTCAAACAGCGCAAATGATTCGAGCAGCGGTAGCTCATCCGGCACAGGAGAGTATGCAAATCAAGGCGCAAATCCAAATCAAAGGCAAGACTATGGCACGCAAGATACAGGCTTTATGGATGAAAGCGGCACGGATACACCTTTACATGATACCTCTCCGCAAAGCCCAAGCTCGTTCATGGAGCAAGAGCCACAATCTTTTACGACACCAGATGCAGAAAGTGAGGTTCTGTCCGGTAGCGGCAGCGGAAAACCACAGGACATGATGCATGATAAAGAAGAGAATCTGATGAATAACGAAACGCATCATTCCTCGGAAAAGGAGAAAAAGCTATCAAAGGAAAGAACGTCCACAAGGCGCATGCGCGACGCGGATGATCGAAGATGGAACTTCATGGACGATAAGGAAACACAGCCGGAGCGGCGCAGCAGTTTTCTGAATAAGCGAAAGGATGACAGCAGCTTGACCTTATCGAAAAAGAAGAAAGGACGGTATGACGAATGAAATATCTGATTACGCAAGACATTGAGAGCCCTGCAAAAGCGACCAAACATATAGAAGTTAAGGATATGTTTTTCTTTCTTGGCTATATCACGATTGCATTTGCATTTAAAAATCTCGTACATGACAGTCTTGAAATTCCGTATCTAATTTTCTCGGCTCTCATGGCAGGGTTTTTGACCATGAAAAGTTATTACAACAAACGGAGACGAAATTACGAGAGCCTGTATATTTTAACCAGTCGGTTCTTTAGCGACGGTATCTACGGATACCGTCCAATTTATGAGAGAGAGGAAAACAGAAGTGTGGAAAAAACAGAAGAAAAATGAGCAAAAAGGAAAAGGCAGCTATCTGAAAACCAATGCAGAGATTTTTCCGATTCGCAGCTACGATGAGCAAATGTCTTGTTTTGTTCTTGCAAACGGCACTTATCTTGATATTGTTGAAAAAACTCCGGAGGATGTCGGTAACATGCTTCCGGATGAAATTGAGTATAAGATGATTCTTTTCGCAAAATTCCTGAAGCTGTACAAGGATGATATAAAGCTTGTCTTTATGAATTTTCCAACGAATACAACAGGGCAGCAAAACCATCTAAAACGCAGGCTGGAAAAAACAAGCGACCCGGTGCGACGGAAGTGGCTTGAGCGAAAAATATCGGAGCTTGAGAGAGCAGACAAGGGAACTCACCTAAAGGAATCGTATTTCTTTATTTTCAGTAAAACCATAGAATCCCACCAAAAACATATGAGGGAGATTTCTATTATGGAAGGCGGGCTTGTACCGATGAGTTTTCAGAAAAAGTGTCAAATCCTATTTAAAATGGCAAACTCAAATTCAATTATAATCAGGGAGGACGAAGCATGAGAAAAAAGAAAAAAAGCAGTACAAAAAAAGAAGATGTATTCTTTGATCTTCCTCTTTTTGCCGCCTTGCAGCCGCAGGGCGGCATTACATTTAAAGAACCGAATTATATCATCACAGGAGACGGCTATGCGAAGATTATCCATATTTATGGACTGCCGACAAAAATAAAGGACTACTGGCTTAGCAGCCTGACGCAGCAGACGGACTGCATTACCACACTTGATATTATGACCCGTGATACTGCGGAGGTTCAGAAAAACATCAATAGCGCCATCAAAGAAGAACGCGGAAGAGAACTGTCTGCAGGCGGTGATTATCAGACGATTTACAGCAGCCAGCAAAGACAAATCATGCTGCAAAGTTTATATGATGAAATTACCTCAATGGGAGAAGTCGTGAAAATGGTACATATCCGCCTTTATGTATCCGGAAGAAGCCTTGTGATGCTCGAAGAAAAGGTCGGGCAAATCATGAAATTTCTTGAGGGAAACGAATTTAAGCCAACCGTACTTTTAAATGAAGGAGAGCGTGAGTGGAAAGCACTGTTTCAGCCGTATGAAATTCAGGCAAGGGAACCGTTTACCATGAAAGGGCTGACACTGATGAGTGAGCAGATTGCCGGCGGCTACCCTTTCAACTTTTCCTATCTGAAAGATGATGGCGGGGATCTTCTCGGCTTTACCAATAATAACGGGGTGGTCGTGTTCAATGAATTTACGAAAACAGAAAAAAGAAAGCACTATAACAGCGTTGTCATCGGGGATATGGGAAGCGGAAAATCGACGCTGCTGAAAAAGCGGTTTGCATACCATGCCGCACTTGGAAACTATATCCGCTGCTTTGATGTATCCGGAGAATTTACCGGACTGACAAAAGAGTTTGGCGGACGCGTAATCAAATGCGATTCCGATAGCAGCATGTTAAATCCACTTGAAATCATGAAATCATCGGATGACGAACGAACAAGTTTTTCCATTCATATTTCAAAACTTCGAACATTTTACCAATGCCTGATTCCAAGCGTTACCGATGATTTGATGACTAAGTATCAGAATCTTTTGCACGATTTTTATGATTCCCTGGACTTGACCCCAAAACCAGGACGCAGCGTGATAGGACTTCCTGCAGGCAGGTATCCGACATTCACAGAATTTTGCACATTCCTTGAAAATGACATCAGGAAAAAAGAGGAGAGTGCACTTGGCGAAAATGAAGTAAAGCGCGTGCTTCTGATCAAAGTAATCGAGCAGGAACAACAAATTTATGATACCCTTTCTTCGATGATTAAAGACTATGGGCAAATATTCGACGGACATACCACTATCAGTAATCTTGTTGATGAAAAAATTGTAACCTTTAATATATCAAGTATCAAGGACATGGATAAGCGTATTTTTGCGGCGCAGCTTTTCAACATGATGTACTTCTGCTGGGATAACTGCATTGGAAACGGACAGATGATGAAAGAATTATATGAAAAAGGAGAACTTGCATTTGAAGATGTTGAGCGATTCCTGATTTTAATTGATGAATCGCATCGATGGGTAAATACCCAGTTCCCATTCATATTAGAACGAGTTGCTATCCTAATGCGAGAAGCAAGAAAATATTTTGGAGGTATTACTTTGGCGTCACAGTCGTTCCGCGACTATGCGCCGGATGGAACCAGCGACCAGGCGATAGAGCAGCTCAAAGTTATTTTCGAACTGACACAGTATAAGTTTATCTTCAAGCAGGATACCTCTGTGCTTCCGCTTATTGATAAACTGTTTGGAAAGATTGTTACACCATGGCAGAGAGATAAAATTCCATATCTAAGCATGGGAGAAACGGTACTTGTTATTTCCGGAGACCGCAATCTTTTCTTTAAGGTATGGATTTCGGAACGCTATGAGAAAAATCTGTTTGCGGGTGGTGCATAAGCGATGAAAAAGATACTAATCTTTTTCCTGATACCGACACTTGTGATTTTAATGATCATCCTTACGGCCGTCGCTTCCGTGTATCAGATGCTTGCGACCGGAGGTAATGGAAAAGCAGATATGGAAACTGTCATGCGCCTTCCGCTGCCGCTTTCGTATGAGATTGTGGATGCTGCTATGACCTGTGAGCGAAACTACGGTGTGAAGGCTTCCGTGATTCTGGCCGTCTTATATGAGAGAGGACGCGGGCTTGAAGAAGGAGGCAAGGGCGTACTTGCAGCGGAAATCAACAATTATTTTCAAATGAAGGGAACCGGAACGAAAGGCAGCAAGCGCTATTCGAATTACACGGAAGTTTATGAAATCGAAACGGATGATGAAGGAAATGTCATTTCGGAAAAAACAAGAATCCTAAACGGACGATACCGAAAATACCGAAATTATGCGGAAAGCATGGACGATTTTTGCAAGCTGATTACCAAAAAAAAATATAAAAAACACACCCAAAAAGCAACGGACAGCGTTTCCTATATCAAGGCAATGCGAAAAGGCGGCTATTTTTTTAGCGATGAAGAAATGGAAAACTGCATTGCGACTGTTTTGGAATATGACCTTGCATCATTTGACGCGGGCGGTTATCAAGATGGAGACGGAATCGCAACCGGAGATTATTTATGGCCAACGGTTACAAACAGCGTGATTACATCCTATTTTGGGCAGAGAAATACCGGGATTGCAGGCGCGTCCACTTACCATCAGGGAATTGACATTGGCGTGTATGGAAACGCATCCGGCGCGCCGATTTATGCAGTAGACGGCGGAACCGTAACCTTTGCAGGCTATCTAAATGATGCAGCCGGATATGCGATTTATATCGACCATGGCAGCGGAGTGAAAACCAGCTATATGCATCTTCGATCCGATGGCGTATTGGTTCGCAAAGGACAAAGCGTTACGCGCGGACAACACATCGGAAAAATGGGTTCCACCGGAGTTTCGTCCGGAACGCATCTTGATTTCCGTATCTATATCAATGGAAAAGCGCAAGACCCATTAAGATATTTACATAGGGAGTAAAGGGAGAATAAGATGAAAGAAAAAGTATATTTATCTGCAAGTAAGCAGACAAAGGATTGGATTATGAAGAAAAAAGCTCTGCAAAACCGGATTATTTTTGTGGATGACTTAAATGATGCAGACTATCTGCTGCTTGAAACAGACGGTAAAATCAAACTTCCGTCCGAACAGTTTTCCGACTTGTTCCGGGCAAAAAGCAGCGGGATGAAAGTAAGGATTTTGAAGCGGGAAAATATTATCCGACTGGAAAATGAAATGGAGAAAAAGGAAAAAATCCATAAAAATACGCAGAAAAATCTTGAGGCAAGTTTAGAGTAGAGGGAAAGGAGAACGCATTTGAATATTGATGAGAAATTAAGCGAGCAGATTTTGAAGGAAAAGAATGAAAAACTGAAACGAAATACAAATCGATTCTTAGTTTCGTTTCTGATTATTTTTTTCAGCGGTTATCTCATATTTTTTTCTTCAAAATTATGGCTTCCGAATACCTATAACGATGTCACGGTAACGCCCCTTGGCGAGGAAATTGAAGTGCAGAATCGAAAAATACGCATTGATAAATGGGCATACAGTCCGGAAAGCCGCGAAATGGAAATCATTTTAGAAATCGAAAATCTTTCAAGTGATGGAATTAACGAATATAGATTTACACTTTTTGACCGCGGCACAGGAGCGCAAGAAATAAGACAGACCATAAACACTACAGATTTTATCGTACTTCGGGCAACTCTCAGCAGGCGCTGGTCAGAACTTTCGTTTCGGATAAGTGCAAAGGATCCGGCAGATGAGCTTAGTACCATGAAGTTTTATACAACTAAAAAAAGCATTGAGATAGAAGAGCCCTTACAGGAGAAAACACCGGAAGCGTATCGAAGAGAAATTTGTGATATTCGAATTCGAAAGATTGAATCAGAGATTGCAGAAAAATCAGAAGAAATTGAAAAGCAAAGACAAACAATGAACAATGCAAAGGAGGCTGCGGAAAATCTCATAGAAAAAGCAGAGTACAAGACATATGAGGAGCGCGAAGAGTCACTGCAAAATGCTGAAAAACTTATGCAGGAAAGAGCAAGCGCACAAAGCAGCATGGAGACGCTGCAGGATGAGATAGCGGAGATGCGAAAGCAGATTCAGCTTCAGGAAGAACTGAAAGAGAAAGCAGGTGAGGAAAAATAATGGCAGATATTTTATATATTGGAGACAAATTCTCCGGATATTTCGTGCAGGAAGTAGCACGCACACGCAATTTAAAATTTTTATCCTACGAGAGCGGAAGCTCTGTGAGAGAAATCGTCAATAATGTTATGTGGTATCTACAGGAGCAAGCCGGAAAGCCGGAGTATGCGGTTATTTGTCCGGAGGGATTCAATGATGAAGCCTATGTCATTGCAGATGAAATCACAAAACTTTCAAAAGCACTGGGTGTGACGCCAATTATCTACTTGAAGTCCTATAGCCCGGAAAGTGAAATGGCAAAAGAGTTTTTAGACCACGATATCAAACGCTTTGTTTACTATGGCAGCACCGGCGATTTGATTGACCAGCTCGAAAAAAATATGACCGGATACTATGAAGCAAACCAAAGACAAGAAATTGAAGAAGTCTTAAAAGCCCAGGAAGAAATGCGAGCCAAGGTAAATGCTTTTCAGTCCATTGGTGTAGCAGGAACAATGAATCGCTGCGGCTGTACGAGCTGCGCACTGCAAATTGTAAAATACCTGCAGAAGAAAGGCTATACCGCTTGTTATGTGGAACTTAACGAGGCGCAGTATTTTGATATGACCGCGCGGGACGGTGCAAAACGCTCCGTTAGTTTTGTTGCGAAATATGCCATTTGGACGCAGCAGGAAGAAAAAGTGAACGTTCGCTATAAAGACATTGATATGTACCGCGGAAAAGACCTGACAGAAGCGCAAAATAAAGGATATGATTACTTTGTCTTTGATTACGGAAATATGTTCCTTGCAACCTTTGACCGTAACGCTTTTATCAAAGACGATGTAAAAATTATCGTAGGGGGTGCAAGTCCGGTAGAGTTTGATACGACCCTTCGTGCGCTGACTCTTGCAGCATACCGAGATGCCATGCTTTTTCTGACTTTTACGGATAAGGCAGACCGGGAGGATGTTTTGAAGACCTTACATACTCTCTGTACGGCATCCGGTATGCAGGAGAGAAAAATCAGCTTTTTAAGTCATGTTACAGACCCATTTCTTCTTTTGGATGATTCCGCGATCGAAGAAATGCTTGGTGTGGATATCAAGCCGGGAACAAAAATAGAAGAGGAAAAAGCAAAATTTTCACTTTTCGGAAAGGGGAGGAAAAAGTGAGCCTATATGAAAATCGAGTGCGTATTGCAGAAGAGGTAAAAGAGCAAGAAGCGCTACGCAAGAAATATGAAATTGAGGAAAATGTTGTCGTTAAAGAAAAAACTTTTTTTGGGAAGTTTGTGCTTCGGTATCTGAAAGATACTGTTAAAGTGCTACTATCCATTCTATTTTGGATTTTGGCAGGAATCGGCGTCTTTGCAGTCAGTTATCCGGATATTCGATCTGAACTTTTGGCAGCTCTTTCTGATGTACTGGGATTTGTTCATTTAGGAGGCTGATTATGTCACTTTGGAACACAAAGGAACTGATGGCAATCGTTACAAGCAGCAATCTTTTAAATAGTGCTTTGCAGGCTCTTTACGGCGGTGAGGAAAATAGTCAAAATGGGATAAAGTACAGCATATTTTATATTCCCAAAGCGGCGTTTACGGACGGAACTCTGCGTGAGCAGAGAGGCTTTCGGAATCTAAAAAGCGAAGCGTATCTATTTGAAAAGATTGTTTTGGCTTTCGAGCCCAGTGAAGATGGGGAAGCAGAAAAAGCCATTTTCGTAAAAAACTTCGGAGAGGCAGATTATGAGGAGCTGGATACAAAGAACAACGAACTCTGCAAAACGATTTTCAAGAAGCCACAAGAAGCAGCGATTACTCTTTCCGCTATGCGAAAACAAGCAGAAGAAGAAATCAATCGAGAAGTCAATCGGAAGCTTCAAAGCAGAGGTCAGAATATAAATTATAACTATCGCACATTTCCGCTGCTGATGGAAATCTATCAAAGGCAGAAAGCCGCAGGGACTGCAGAAGCGTACCAAACAGAATATGTCATCCATGCACAAAATAAAGAGGATAGGCAAAAGCGCATCACGCTGCATAGCTTAGATGAAAAAATCCTTACAGCCGAAGGCAAGGAAATCACGATTACGAAGGCTGACAAGCAGAAAAGAATCTTGATGCCGCCTAAATTTTATAACACCCTTGATTTTTTGCAGGATGCCGAGGAAAAAGGAATTTCTTATCACCAAGTAGTGACAATGCTTGAAATGCTATATCGAAGTGGTCTGATACCTTACTATCTGACAGATGGATGTGAAATTACTCCAGGCTTAAAAGATTCTGTCATGGACATTGCTGCAATTGCATTTCCGACAAATGATTTTTTTCAGTATTTGCACGGCTTAACGAAAAATCTATCACTTCCGGAAGGATGTTTTGCCGAAAAAAAAGAAGCAAATGGTCTTTGTCTAAGGCATTCAGAAAAGGCTTCTTTCTTTTCGATTTATGACTGTGCAGAAGATAAGGACAAAGAATTGCTGGAACTCTTAATTTGCAGACAATTTGCAGTATACCTACCGGAAGCTAATACCGAAAGACTTACCTATGAAGCAGAATGCGAAAGCATTAGGCTTATCGGAACGAAGGACATTCTTATAAGCCCCGGCTGGAAGAAAGCATACGGAGAAAGTGAAGAAATTCCTTTTGAGATATTTCAGGATATGAAATTTGAGATTGTAAAGATTGAGCAGATGCCGGCTGCAAAGTGCGAACTTGCTAGTTTTTCGAGCTTGTGTAAATCTTTAAAACTCTTTTGCTGCGGTGACACTTATGAGATTTTACGCATTTTCGATGCACTTTTTAACCGGGCGCAGTCCCCTTGGCTGATTACGGAATCCGGCTACTTTTTAATAAATGGAGAAGGAAAAAGCTTTTTTGATAATTTTCCGGTAAAACCGGAGGCTTTTTCCTTTTCTATTATGACATTCCTGTGGCAGCTTGCAGATGATGCAGCATCCGGAAAAATTTCGGAGAACAATTTCCAAAAGCAGCTAAAAGAAAAGGCAAGTCAGCTATCAGAAGAACTTGAGAATATTTTTAGTAGGCAGCAAGGATAAGGAGGCAGAAAGCAAGAGCATTCTGCGTTTTCTTATTTCTCAAATCCATTTCCGAGAGATTTGAGAAATGGCAGCAGAGGGGATTTCACAGTGCCGATTGTACCAATCAGCCGCAAGAAATCCCTTTTTGATTTTCCTTGTTCACTTGGTGGTTCATTTTAAACGATTCGAAGCTACAGACAAGGTGCGAGCCGTTGTAAAAATAAATATTTTTCTCCACGGGCAGGTCTGCCACCTTGTCTTTCGCTTCTCATCGGCCGCCTGCGGCTTTTCTTTCACCACTATCAAGTGAACAACAAAAATTCATGTTCACGAGATAGGAAGGGATAAGAAAATGAAAAAAGAAACTTACGAAGCATTCAAAGAAATGCTGAAACAAGAACTGAAGTCGCAAGGAATGGATTTCGAAGTGAAAAAAGTATTTAAAGTCAATCAGGAGCTGGATGGAATCGGCTTTGGAAATCCGAAAGAAGGTGTGCAATCCGTCTTTTATCTGCAAAATCTTTTTCAAGACTACCAGGCAGGGCAAAGCCTTACAGAGATTGCAGAAATGATAAAAGAAAATGCGGTAAAGCGTACTGTATTTAAAGGTAGCAAGCTTGCTGAACTCCTTAAAGGAAGCGGATGGCGGCAAAAACTGATTGCAGAGGTTATCAACACAAAAGTCAACGAAGAATTGCTCTTAGAGCTTCCATATCGAAGCCTCTTCGACTTATCGGTCATTTACCGAATTGAATTTTCCAATGGGAGTATTATCGTGGACGACGCTCTGATGGAAACACTCAACACGAGCGAGCCGGAGCTTTACAAATTGGCAAAGGAAAATATATCCGAACGCTATCCGCTTTTCACCTTACAGATTTTTGAAACATTTTACGCAGTTTCTAATAAAGAGTATCTGTACGGAGCAAACGCATTCCTATTTGAAGAGAAGTTTGAAAAAATGGCTGAATGCGCTCACGATGATATCTATATCATTCCGTCATCCATCCACGAACTTCTTTTTGTCAGAGCAAGCCTCTTTACCGAGGAAGAATTGCTCGAAATAGTCAGAGATGCAAATAGAGTAGCGGTAAGTACAGAAGAATTCTTGTCAAATAACATCTATCATTACAGTAGAAAAACAAAGAAGCTGAAAATGATTACACGCTGAAACGAAAAAGGCACGATGAGCCGGACTTAAACGGTAGAAAGTGAGGGAACTTATGACATTATCAAAATTCTTTGATTTATTGAATCAAGACTGTGAGGTGCATTTTGTCGCAAATCGCATTGAAAACGGACGCCCGGTTGATATGAGATTTACTTACAAGAAACCTGATGATATTGATATCGCCCCCGAAGATAACGATTCGCTATCTTCGGTACACAGGTTCTTAGACTGGAAAGTAGCCGGTCTTCATCCGGAAGACGACGGAAGTATCTTCGTTGGTGTTGGTCAATGGTAATTTGCCTGCACTATGACAGGCTCAAACGGTAGAAAGGTACGACGCGGAGATGCGAAAGCATCTCCGTGAAAGTTTCCTTGCCGCAGAGAAAAAGACTCTGCGGCAAGGAAAAAATCGGAAGACAGCTGCCGCTCCGGTCGATAGATTCCATCAACCGAAGCTGGCGCTCTCGATGATTTGAATTTCTCAAATCCATTTACGAGAGATTTGAGAAATGTCAATGGTGGGATTTTTCCGGCTACTTGTACCAATCAACCGCAAGAAATCTCTTTTTGATTTTCCTTGTTCACTTGGTGGCTCATTTTAAACGATTCGACGCTACAGACAAGGTGCGAGCCGTTGTAAAAATAAATATTTTTCTCCACGGGCAGGTCTGCCACCTTGTCTTTCGCGTCTCATCGGCCGCCTGCGGCTTTCTTTCACCACTATCAAGTGAACAACAAAAATTCGTGCTCACGAGATAGAAAGGAAAGCAAAGATGTTTACAAGAGAAGAATTTAAAAGAACAGCTTGGAAGATGTCCTACGAGGAATATGCAGCTTGCTGCTGTCAGGAATGCGAAAAGAAAAAAGACTGCATACACTATGGTGCATACCGCAGGGTGCCGGAGATTGATGGGGGTTTGGGGCTGTGTCCGAATTTGAAAAACGATTAAAAATAGGAGGTAAGAAAAATGAAAATCACGGTTTATGGCTATCAAGATAAGTTTAGCGGAAAAATTACAAAATACAACCTTCAGCTTATAAAAAGCTTTGATGGTGGGAACGCGTTAAAAATGGAAGTGGAAATACCCGATTATCTAAAACCGGAGTGGACAGAATACGGTGATATTTTAATCAACGACAAAGGCAGCACCTATCTTATCTTGCTTGACAAGCTGCTTCGCGTTCACGGCAAGAACTATACACCTGTAATTTTACTGCCAAATACCGATATGATGACAAGAGGAAATGGATACCTTGCTCTTAAGGTATATAGTGAAGAATGGGTTAGCTGTGCCTTTTCTATTGAAGAATATTTAGGCAATAAGGACAATTAAAAAAATCAAGAATTACCATACCGACCGTCGGCGGTATATCCGGCGGAGAAAGGGAGGAAAAAGTGAAAACGTTAGAAGAGCTCTTACAAGAGTATTTCGGCTGCGAAAAGCCGTTTATTGGAAGTACGGACTGCGATAACGAAGAAGAATGCGTGATTGCCTTTACGGAAGAAGGATTAGAGGCATATGATAAGCTTATCCAGCTTGTTTATGATATTCATGCGCTGGTAGGCAGCGGGGAAGCAAACAAAATGGTCGACATGATTGATTCAATCACAAGAGAAATGTAGAAAGGAAGAGGAAACTATGAACATTGAAAACGGAACACAGGCAAATGTATTTGAAGCAAGAATTGATGAAAAAAGAAAAAGAACCGTGATTGCTGACATCAGTGTATACGAAGGAAAAGACCAAGATGATAAAGCAAGGTATTCTTCTTGGAAAACGAAATTCGTAGGAGAAGCCTACGAAGACGCTTTGAAGCTCAATGACAAAGATAAAATTGTGATTCGATCCGGGCTTGTCGATAACTTTTACAATAAGGAAACGAAAAAACTTTATGTTACCGTAACGATTTTCAAATTTGAAAAAGTAACAAGGGAAGCAGCGGAAGAAAATGAGGAATAAACCGAAAAAATATTCAGCGGATACGGAGGGCATACAAACCCTCCGTATCCGTTTTTAAGGAGAATCATCATGTTTTTAACAGAGCAAGACTTAAGAGATACCTTTTGGACAAATTATAACTACAATAATCGGGCAATCAAATATCAATTTGAATGTCCACTGCGGCAAGGCAATATGTAGCAAGTATGTTTGAAATAAGCTATAATGTTTAAGTGGTGTAGAGAATATAATTAAAAAATGAAAAATTTTTGTAACATTTTCATTCTTTTTGACTCTAATATATGAAGCCCGAATAATTCAGATGAAGGGAGATCACATATGGAGGAATTTGAATATCTTTGTCACCAGTATAAAGACATTATATATCGATATCTTCTATCACTTTGTCACGATGAACATTTGTCCGAGGAACTGACGGCAGAAACATTTTATCGTGCTTTCCTGCATATTGACCGCTTTCGAGGAGAATGTAATGTTGCAACTTGGATGTGTCAAATCGCTAAGAACATATATTACAAAGAACAGAAGAGAAGAAAGAAGCATGATTCCTTAGAAGATGTTTTAGAAATAAAAGATCCCGAGCACTTTCTGGACAAGCTGTGTGAAAAAGAACAGGTAGCAGAGATTGTCCGAGCGGTACAGAACTTAAATGAGCCGTATAAGGAAGTATTTACCTTAAGAGTTTTAGGAAATTTAAGCTTCAAGGAAATTGCAATGATATTTTCGAAGACGGATTCATGGGCAAGAGTTACCTATTATCGGGCAAAAGAAAAATTGATATATAAATTGGAGGGCGAAAATGAAAATTAGTTGTAATGTGGTAGAGGATTTACTACCTTTATATGTCGATAATTGCTGTTCGGATGATAGTAGGATGCTCCTTGAGGAGCATTTGGTCGAGTGTCAAGCCTGCCGAGAAAAATATGAACGCATGAAAAGAAGTGATTATATCTCAAAATCAGCAGAAGCAGGTACAGAGCAAACGTTTCACATCGCCGCTTATGCTAAAAAGATACGTCGCCACAGAATCACTTTCCGTATTCTAACACCTATTGCGATTCTTCTGCTGACCTTGCTTCTGTCAGTAACATGGCAGGCAGTTAAGCTTATGGACTATCCAAATACCGAGTTGAATGCTACGATAGAAGCCGGAACTTGGAATTTGACGACCGGAGATCTCGAAACAGATGTCTGTGAAATCGATAGATACCGGTTGTATAGCGAATCATCTCGACTATACGTCTGTGTGCAGGCAGAATCTGAGTTGACAGGAAAAGTTGTGCTGTACAAAATAGAAAGCAAAGGAGAACAGAATGCAGATAACTCGATTATGGAAGCAGATATTGACGATAGCAAAAAATGGTGTGTCTTTACGCATTTGTCCACAGAAAATCAATATTGTATCCGCGTGGAAGGTATTCAAAAAGGTACGATTACGGTCAGTGAAAAGATTCCTTTTACACAAGCCCTGCGCATAGCATGGAATGATTTCTTTTTCATCTGATGTAAAACGACAGGAAGCGGCGCAAAGATAAGGAGTTTGCTCTTTGGTCTTGCTGGTGCGAACTTTCAGTTTGAGTTTGTATTGAATATAACATTATGTCCTGTGATTGTTCGAATCGTGCTATTGAGAAGTAAGTTGAGCTCAGAGGATATCAACAAGGAATCACGAAAGGAGGTGTTTCTGATGTGAACGAAATAAGTTTCCCTGTTGTGTAACAAAACAGGGAAAAACGCAGAGAATTTTATACTTTTGAAATGTTGGATAAAGACAAAAAGGGAGGAAGAAAATGTTAAGATTGATTGTGTGTACACTTGCACTTGCCTGTGTTTTCCCTATGTCAGCTTTTGCAGCTGAACCGGCACAAGGGGTAAAAGAAAATAGTGTTGCTCCCGTTGGTGTACTCGTTGAAACCGTAGCGGAAGATTTAATTTCATCTTACAATTACAGCAATATGCCAACACTTGCAAAGCGTACTACAGTTGATTTATCAGAGGGCCCAAGTCATTTTACGGTTGGAGCATTGGATGCAAATAAGTCGTATACAACAGATACATATAAAATTACGAAAACCACTCTTAAGATTGGTCTTCAGAGTATCGCGCGACCATCAAGCCACATCAAAGTAGTCCTTTACAAAAAAAATGGCACCAGTGTTGCAGAAACGACAATTTCTTTACCACAAGTGAATCCAATAGGTGGCTCTACTACTTATATTTCATTCACAAATCTTAGCACAGCAAATAATTATTACGCAAAAATCAAAAATATTGATACTGCAACAAGCGGAAGTATCTTTGCTATTGCAAAGCAGGCATAGAGCGGTCTTTCGCAATAACATAATAAATATTGACTAAATTGGGCTTGGAATAATGCAAGATGTCTTTAGCCGATTATCAATATTAAACATCTGCAAAAAAGAAAACCTCGGAGCATCGTTTCCGAGGTTTTTTGCGATAAGATTTTTTAGGGAGGTAGACAGTGTTTTTAACAGAGCAAGACTTAAGAGATACCTTTTGGACAAATTATAACTACAATAATCGGGCAATCAAATATCAATTTGAATGCCCACTGCGGCAAGGCAACATTGACCTTGTGACAGTCGAAAAATTCCAAGAGAACTATCAGATTAACGCTTTTGAGTTTAAATTGGATGATATAAAAAAGGTACTGCTCCAGGCAAAGGGCAATATCCCTTATTGCAACAAATCCTGGATTGTCGTTCCGGGGGAAAAAAAGAAAGTAATCCTGGAGCGATACAGAAATTATCTTGATGACGCCAAACACATTGGGGTTATTGCTGTAGAAGAGGGTGGCAAGTGGGAAATGATATACAGGCCGTTGTTTAAACGCGAACTTGTTTTTGAACAGCCGCTCTTAAATTTTTTAATGAGGGGACTGTAATGAAAAAAATTATAACATGGCTGAAAGATGACAAAAAAAGAATTGCCGGGCTCATTTTGATAGTGCTGGCAGCGTTAATCGTTATTTTTCTGATACGAAGTATTGTACTTGGAAATGAAATGGCGGAGGATGAGCCTAAGACGGAGAATAATCTCACAGAGACAGAACGCAATCTTCTCATCGAAGACCTTAACCTAAACGGAAACGATGCAGAAGATGTGAATCCGGACATAGCGAAAAAAATCATGAATCTTGAGGTTGTCATTTCCGATGAAATTGTAAAAGACTGCTTACCGGAGCAGGAAGAAAAACTCACAAGAGAAATGGAAAACTTTCTTGTTGAAAATGATTTTTACATGGATGTGACAAAAGCAAGCTGCACACAGGAAGTTACAAAGAATTATCTTACGAAAGAAATCTATATGGAATTTAAGTTAAACGATCCGGCGCGGACGATTGTGTCCGTCGAGTTTCGTCAGGGAAGCAGTCGTTTTTCCTTTAACTTCTACTAACGAAGACGGAAAAACACCGGGAAAAGGAAAGAAAGCCGTCCGAAATTCGTCCTCTTTCTTTCGTCCTATGCATGGCAAATCTGTTTCCAGTAATTCTATGCCATGCGGGTTTTGGAAGAGCATAAGGGAAATCTGTCACACATGCTGTGTGAAATCGGCAGTGCCGATTGATTTCCTGCGCTTTCTTTCTTTGCTTTTTGTGTAACAACAAAATATCGGTTTGCCAGCATAAAGCCATACAAATCGTCCTGAAATTCGTCCTTTTTTCGTCCTTGCCGTCAAAAAGCCATACGAAAAATGGAAAAACATATGAAAGGAAATGCGAAGATATGAGTAAAAAAACATTTCGTCTGTCAGAAGAAGCAGTGGCATGTATCAAAAAAATCCAAGAAGATAATCATCTGAGGACAGAAACAGCAGCGGTCGAATTTGTCCTGAAAGACTATTGCAAAGGGCAAGCATTTGAAAGTCTCCTTGAAAAAATCCTAGAAGAAAAATTGGGTAGTGAAATCAAAGCCTTAATAAAAATGAGCCGGGCGGAGGAAGAGAAAATAGACCTGCTCCTTGACGGCATGAATTCCCAACTGATTCATTTTGCCGTCGGCCGCTTGGAGGCTTATGACAAGAATCCAGCGCCAATTTTGATCCAGGCAAGGAAACATCGTGAAGATAAAATCACAGAATTACAAATACGAAAAAATTATGAACAGACAAAGGGGAAATAAAAAATGAAGTCATTATATATCCGAGGAATGGATGAAACTCTATACCTAACACTTTCAGAACAAGCGGAAAAGATGGAATTGAGTTTGCCGGAGCTTGCGCGAAGAGTACTTGCGAATTATGCAGCGGCTCCTGCGCTTGTCGCAATTGACCATAAGTATCGTGTTTTCGTGGATGAAGTGCAGGAAGTCTTGGCACTTGATTTTGCTAATTTGAAAAACTTAACAGAAGAACTTGCGCTTATGCTGCAAACATCACAGGAGATGATGCAGGAGCTGATGGAGGAAACACATGGCAAGTAATGTAGGGATCACACTTATGAACACGTTTTGCCGCCCTGCCTCAAAGTTTTTTGCAAATTATATCAACTATATGGATCGAGAAGAAGCGGTGAAGAAAGAACATTTATCGGATTTTGACCTATTTGCCGCTGAAAACTTTGACCTTTTCTCCGGATATATGGACTATATGGGAAACCCTGAAAAAGCACATGCCCAGGATAAGCCTGAGAAGATTTCAGGACTTTTTACCGCAAATCGGGATAACTTATCAAAAGAAGAAATAAAATCGCTGAAATCGGCATTTAGGACGGCGCAGGCAAAAGGAAGTCTTATGTGGCAGACCGTTTTAAGCTTTGATAATGACTGGTTAAAAGAAATGGGCATCTACAAAGATACAGGGCTTGATGAAAAAAGATTTCAAACATGTGCAAGAGCAGCCATCGGAAAAATGCTGGAAAGCGAAAACCTAAAAAATGCGATTTGGACAGCTGCCGTTCATTATAATACAGATAACATTCATATCCATGTGGGCATTGTAGAGCCGGAGCCGATGCGGAAAAAGAAGAAGTTTAAACAATGGGAGATTATACAAAAAGATGGTAAGTGGCAGTATAAAAGACAAAAGAATCCAACTACCGGGAAGATGGAAAAGGTTCCTGTCGTCGATGCAAGCGGAAGGCAGCTGGAGAGCGAAGAATATATCGGAAAATTTAAGCTGCAAAGTTTGAAAAATGCGAAGGCAGAGATGATGAGCTTTTTACAAATGGATAAGGCTTCCCACAGCGAAATCAACAAAGTCAATCAAAGAATCCGGGAAAATATCGTAGGAAGTCTGAAAGCATATGCACTTTATGAAGATGAAGATTTTCGGACGCTTTACGAAGCCATCTATGAGAAACTTCCCTCTGACAAACGCACATGGAAGTACGGCTATCAGAAAATGAATCCGCTGCGAACGGAAATTGACGCACTTTCCGAGGCTTACATCAAAAAATATTGCACGGATGAATTTGAAATGTTTTCTGTAAATCTAAGAAAAAAAGAAGAAGAATATCAAAAGGCATATGGCGGGGAGACAAACCATTATGCAGAAAAGCAAATAAAAGAGTTATATCATCGCATGGGAAATGCAATTTTGTTTTCTATGCGTATGTACGATAAAAAGCTGCAGCTTGAAACGGATGGAGAATATGAAAGCTATGCTTCTGCAGAAATGTCGGCCGGGCAGAAACGAAAGGAAAAAACATACAGCACGAAAGCAAAGAAAATAACCGAGCCTTCCTACAGACCGGCAAGAAGAAAGAGAACCGGAAAAGATTCTATCAGAAGTATCCTTGCAGCCCTAAAGCACAGCCTGGATAATACAACCGAAAAAATATTAAATCAGCAAGAATATGAAAGACTTCAGCGTGAAATCGGAGGAGGAGAAATTGAATACGAAAGAATGCAAGGAGACTGGTATCATCACCTGTCTTAATTTTTATCTAAACAAAACAAAGAATCCAAGAAAGGCAGCTTTTATTGCAGAATGCATTTTTGGAGAGCAGTACGAGAACATAATTCAGCGGTGGCTTGAGGCATATGGAAAAAGTGTGCTTTAAACTTGCTTTGCATAGGTGTCTGCAAGTATAATAAAGAAAAAAAGGCGGGCTGGCTTATGAGAAAAAGAAAAGACAAGTATAAACATTTATCACTCGAGAAGAGGTACACGATTGAACGTATGCTCAAAGGCGGTTTTCGCGCTGCAGAGATTGCAGTAGCGATTGGCTGCTGCGTCGCGACCGTTTATAACGAAAAGAAACGATTTACCTATAAGCATACAAAAGATTACCGAGATGTGACGATGTATGCTCCCGAAACGGCGTATAACAGATACCGTCAAAGCTTAAAGTTGAAAGGGAAAAAACCAGTTCTATTGGAAGATGTAAATCAAAGGAACGCAATCGAAAAGCTGATCCTGGAAAAGAACTATTCTCCGGCAGTAGCACTGAAATATCTCAAAAGGAAGAGGAAAGATAAAGAATACGACTTCAAATATCCGATTGTTTCGGTCAATACCGTATACAAAGGAATTGAGAAAGGGTATTTTGAAAATCTCATTTTGGAGAAATTGCCGGACGGTGGCAGGCATAAAAAGCAAGAAAAGCGGAAAGTTCAGCAAGCAAAGAAAGGAGCAAAAGGAACTTCGATTGAAATGCGCCCGGAAGAGATTGACAAAAGAGAAGAATTCGGTCACTGGGAAATGGATACGGTTCACGGAAAACAAACGAATCGAAAATGCCTTTTGGTGCTGACTGAGCGAGTAAGCAGAAACGAGATTATCGAGCCGCTGAAAGCAAATACTACGATAGAAGTTGTACGCGCACTCAATCGACTTGAGAAAATCTATGGCAGCACATTCTATAAGCTGTTCAAATCAATAACCGTAGATAACGGCACCGAGTTTTCGAATTACGAAGGAATGGAGAAGGCCTTGTACCGTGTCGGAAAACGTACAAAGATCTACTATTGTCATGCGTACTGCTCATATGAACGCGGCAGCAATGAAGTGAATAACAAACTGATTCGACGACGATTCCCGAAAGGAGCGGATTTTGATAAAATTGTAAATAAGAAGGATGTGAAAAGGACGCAAGCATGGATGAATGATATGCCCCGGAAACTCCTTGGATGGCAAACAGCCAGCGAGATTTTCCGGGAATGCATGGAAGCAAATGCGCTTCTCTGATAGAGAAAACTCTAAATTCTGTTAGAATATTTGTTATTATAAGATTGTCTTTTTTTAAAAATGGGTTATGCATATAACAAAGTTGTTTTGAAAAAAAGGCAGATTTTAGCGTGTTTCAAAACATGGTTTATTGCTAATTCGCATGTGGTTTGCACTTTACCAAGCTACAGTTTTGCGTAAAATAAACATTTGTTTTGGTACTACAAAACACAATCAAATGCACAAACAAAGAAAGTCAAACATTTTTTCTAACTTTCCCTTGACATTTATATTAGAAAAAAATTCGCAAATTTGCCCTTTACAAAAGGGAAAAAGTTTTGTATAATAACAAGGTACGAAATGCAAGGCATATGTACACAATACATTCCCTGCATTTCGATATGCGCCATTAGCTCAATTGGATAGAGTCGCGCACTACGAATGCGAAGGTTAGGGGTTCGAGTCCCTTATGGCGCACCAAATCAAAAAGACACCCGTGTGGGTGTTTTTTTGATTTTATACGAAAATAGAAGGGACTCGAACCCGTGAGGGCATGAGCGTAATTCGAATGTCCTGCGAACATTCGACTAGCGAATGGTCCGAAGGCGACCGAAATGTATAAAAACATACCAAATGGAGATTTTGAAGCCGGTCGCGTGTAAAAAGTGTCAGATAATGGGAAAACGCAAAAAAGAGAAAGACAGGATAGAATGCAGGGGATTGAACATAGATTTGGAAATGTTAGAATTTCAACGCTTTAGTTCTGTGATAAAATACTAATCCGCAATACGCACACACGGAAAAGAAAGCGACTGGGTATATATGGGAAAAAATACACGCGAATAAGGTTCATTTTGCGATTTGGTATGTAATTATACATTTGAGAACGCGACCGATTTGAATACGGGACCGAGCGGGGAGCCGAGGAGGCAGCCTGCAAGCAAAGCGCAGCAGGCGGTCAGGTCCCTCATGGTGCACCACATCGCAGCAAACTGTACTGCTATCAAAAATTTTGCAACAAAATGAAACTTTTTGCTGGGCTGCGAGGTATAATAGATGAAATGCATTTCAAAAGGGAGGCCGGCGAAGTTTGAAGGGCGCGGAATTCGAGGCAGCGGCGGAGCGATATGCAGACCGCATTTACGCAGTTGCTTTTAACTATTTTAAAAATCCATATGATGCGGACGACATCGTGCAGGATGTGCTGATGAAGCTGTATCGCAGGGAGATTGGCTTCGAGAGCGAAGCACATCTCAGGCACTGGCTGCTGCGGGTTGCTGTCAACCAATGCAAGAAGATTTCGCTCTCTGCCTGGCATCGGCGGAATGTTTCGCTGGAAGATTATCTTTTGAGCATTCAGGCTGTTGCCTGCGCTGAAGACGCAGAGAGCATGCCGGAAGAAGCTGCATGCCGAAGAGAGATTTTGCAGGAAATTTTGGGGCTGCCGAAGAAATATCGGCTGATTATTCACCTCTACTATTATGAGGATTATGACACGAAGGAAATCGCGGGGATTTTAAAAATGAAGGAAGCGACGGTGCGGACCAGACTTGCGCGTGGTCGTAAAATTTTGAAGGAGGTGCTTTCGGATGTATGACGCAAATCGGAACGAAGAAACTAAGCGCGCGGAGCAAAACCTATATCGAGCAGCGTTTTCGGGGCTCCATGCTTCTGCAAAGCTCAAAAGGGAGGCTTTTTATATGAAAAACAGCGGAACGAAACGAATTCGGGTTGGCCGCATGGCATTTACCTGTATGCTGCTTGCGGCGCTTTTGTGCATGATGTCGGCAATTTCCTATGCGGCAACCGACGGGGAAACGGCAAATCCCGTGACTGCAGTCAAAATTTATATTGACGGGAAGGATGTGTCCGGACAGATGCAGAAACAGGAGGATGGCAGCTATATCTTAAAGTACGGCTCGGAAGAGGAAGGCGAGCGGGCAGAAGTCTGGATTGCCGCAGGTGCAGAGGAGGCGCCGGGCGAAGACGCTGCAGGCGGCTTGGAATTTAATATCTATTCGGAGTACGAAGAGGACGACGAATAAAAGTTGACAGACCACACCTGCGGCAGGCGCCAAAGGTGTGGTTTTTTATGCGCTTGGGGTGGTGGATGGCTCGGCGAGGATTGAGGGCTCGCTGGGTTTGGTGTGCATGTCTGACTTGGCGAATACCCCTCGGGGGTATTTAAATGTATATTTACACGAAAAACTTGCTTTTTTTGAAGTAGTTTCGTGTACGAGAGGCGGCATTGTGCCAAAAAAGTGTGTGAAATACGGGGTAAAGGAGTAACAGAAAACCAAAAAGAAAACTCGGACTGAAAAGGCAATTTATAAAACTGTTGAAATTTCAACGGTTTAAGAGAATAGCTTAAAAATGTAAAAAACTTACGAAATGCCGCGGATAAAAATACCGCTCCGAAAAAGGTGGATTTACACGAAAATCTTGCTTTTTTTGCTGCTTTTTCGTGCATTTATACATTTTTGAGCCCGAAGCCGCCCACGTCACCCGAATCCGCCCGCGCCGCTCAGCAGCCCGGCCGCCGCCGACATTTTTCGACAAATTTCGCCATGAAAGAATTGCCGAAAGGCCGCATTTGTTATAAACTGATAGCATAGGCTAAACTTTTGAGACAACCGGGAGGACAGAAGAAGTGAAGAAAAAGTTATGCAGGAAGTTAATTGCATTGATGGCGGCGTTTTGCGTTTTAGCGGCGGGCTGCGGTGCGAACGGAATCAGCGGTGTGGGAAGCGCCGGCAGTACAGGCAGCGCAATCGAAGCAGGCGGCGCAGGGGCCGGCAGTCAAACGGGTACAGCAGCCGCAGCCGGGGTGGCATATGCGGCGGAGCAGGGCGGCGCCAAAACATCGACAAGCATTATCAGCGTGAAGCAGGTCAAGTATGAATCGCTGAATATAAAATGGAAGAAAGTCGAAAACATAAAGAAGTATCAGGTTTATCGAGCGGACAAAGCGTCGGGGACTTATAAGAAGATTGCGACCGTAAGCGGCGAAAGCTACAGCGACGCGAAGATAAAGCAAAATAAAACTTACTATTATAAAATAAAGCCAGCTGTGGACGGAGCAGCGCAGAGTGCGAAAAAATCCGGAAAGATTAAGACAACGGTTTCTCTTGCGAAAATTCCAAAGCAGAAAGAAGGCAGCGCCTACACGGAAGTCAACGGCGGCAAGCCAACATTTTCGAGCTTTGAAAAGAAGAGAAGAGGTTTTGAGGAGTATGCGGCGCTGGATAAACTCGGAAGGTGTGGGATTACCTATGCCTGCATCGACAAGAGCATGATGCCGACGGAAAAGCGCGGCAGTATCGGGATGATTAAACCGTCGGGCTGGCATACCGTGCGTTACGATGATTTGATTTCCGACAAATATCTATATAACCGCTGCCATTTAATCGGCTATCAGCTCACAGGGCAAAACGCCAATAAGCAGAACCTGGTTACGGGAACGCGATATCTGAATGTTACGGGAATGCTGCCTTTTGAGGATGAGGTGGCGGAGTATGTGAAAAAGACCGGAAATCATGTGCTTTACAGGGTTACACCGATTTTCAAAGGAAATAATCTGGTTTGCAGCGGGGTGCAGATGGAAGCGCAGTCGCTGGAAGATGATGAGATTTCGTTCAACATTTTTGCGTATAATTCTCAGCCGGGAATTGTAATCGACTACAAGACCGGAGACAGCCATGCGGCGGGCAGCACCGGTAGCGCAGGCAGTTCGAACACCTTAGGAAGCGCAGTCAGGTTGTGAAAGCGGGCTATGAGCCGTGCGGACAGTGCAAGCCGTGAGTTTCAGCTCCGGCTTCCGGGCTTCGGCAGGCTCCATCTGTAGTGAGAAGCGAGCAGGCGGATGACAACGATGACAACCGCGCCGGAAAGCATGGCGATGTACTCCTTTGTGAACGGCAGGAGCGCACAAAAAAGCAGTGCGCCGATAATCGAGGCGGTCGCATAGATATGCTTTACGAAGATATATGGCATATCGCCGGCCATCACATCGCGGAGAAGTCCCCCGCCCACGCCGGTAATCACGCCGACGAATACAGCAAGAAAGACCGTTGGGTGGTCGGAAACCTCGAAGGCGCGCATTGCGCCGGAAACCGTAAAGATGCCAAGGCCAATGGAGTCGGCAAGCAGCATGATGCGGCTGCTGCGCTCCAAAAGGCCACGCACCTGCGGGATGAAGACGATGAGACAGGTGATAAATGCCGTCAGTGCGTAAATCGGATTTTGGAACATTGCAGGCGGAAATGCGCCGAGGATGATATCGCGGATGATTCCGCCGCCGACCGCGACGGTGAGGGCGAGCACAAAAGCCCCGAAAATATCCATATGCTTGCGTATCCCTGTCATCGCGCCCGAAACCGCAAATGCAGCGGCGCCGATCAGTTCCAAAACTAAAATAAAGATATCCATAAGAAGATTCCGTTTCCTTTTATATAAGAATAGCTTGTCCATCCGCAGCGTGAAGATGTGGATGTATGGAAATTCTAACCCGTAAAAGGAGGAAAGTCAACGACGGATTTTTTCCGAAGCAGGCTGTGGAGTTCCATGAAATGATAATTGTGGCAAAAAACAAATTTTTTTGAAAAAATATTCAAAAAAACACAAAAAACCTATTGACATCCTTTTCGAACTATGGTACACTTCGTATATCACTTAAGGAAAGGAGAAAAACAATGAACTTCATGGTACTCATTAACAGCATTATAGTCATTAGCATTATTTTACTGGTCCTCGTCATTAGCAGCCTAATTATGAATAGTGCTTATTGCGTTGCGGGTAATGAAACGAGTTCGTGTGGTTTCTCCGAAAGATTTGCTTTTCATGCTTGATGAAGCAGATTGAAACCCTAAGAAAGAACTTTGCAGCCTGCAGGCAATGAGCCGGCGGGCTTTTTTGCTGCGACAGCAGGACAGAGGCCGAACGAAAAATCGGCTTTTGGAAAACATCAAAAATGAAAAATAATTAAAGATTAAAAACGGAGGAAAAGAAAATGAACATGAAGAAATTTATGAAGAAATTTGCAGCTGTCTCTATGGCGGCAGTCATGACGGTAGCATTCGCAGGATGCGGCGATTCCGGCACAGGCACAGAAGGCAGTGACTCTGCTGCAAAATTCGTAATCGGCGGTATCGGACCTACAACGGGCGGTGCGGCAGTTTACGGTCAGGCAGTTAAGAACGCAGCTGAAATGGCAGCAGAAGAAATCAACGCTGCAGGCGGCATCAACGGCTATCAGATCGAATTCAAGTGGCAGGATGATGAACACGACACAGAAAAGGCAGTAAACGCATACAACTCTTTGAAAGATGACGGCATGCAGATGTTAATGGGTACCGTTACTTCCGCACCATGCACAGCAGTTGTTGCACTTACGGAAGAGGATAATATGTTCCAGCTTACACCGTCAGGATCGGCTGTTGAATCCATCAAAGGCGACAATGCGTTCAGAGTTTGCTTCTCCGACCCGAACCAGGGCGTAGGTTCTGCGGACTATTTCGCAGAAAACTTCCCGAACGCTAAGGTTGGCGTAGTATACAACTCATCCGATGTATATTCAAACGGCATCTTCAAGACATTCAAGAAAGAAGCCGCGGCTAAGGGCGTCAATGTTGTTGCAACAGAAGCTTTTACAAAGGATTCCGCACAGGATTTCACAGTACAGATCCAGAAGATGAAAGAAGCAGGTGCTGACTTAGTATTCCTTCCATTCTATGCACAGGAAGCATCCTTGTTCCTGACTCAGGCAGACAAAGCGGGACTTGATGTACAGTTCTTCGGATGTGATGGTCTTGACGGCGTAATCGACCAGCTCGGATCCAACGCACAATTAGCAGAAGGCGTAATGCTTTTGACACCTTATGCAGCTGACTCCGATAACCCGGAATCAAAGAAATTCACGGAAGCTTACAAAGCAAAATATAACGGAGAAGTTCCGAACCAGTTTGCAGCAGACGCTTACGATGCAATGTACATCATCAAGGCAGCAGCAGAAAAGGCAGGTGTAACCCCTGATATGAGCGTTTCCGACATCTGCGACGCTATGAAGACAGCTATGACAGAAATCGAATTCACAGGTGCAACCGGCACAATGACATGGTCTGCAGACGGTGAACCGACCAAGACACCGATGGCTATGGTAATCAAGGATGGCGCATACAAGGCTATGTAATTTTTTACAGATTTTGAAAATGTAAAATAGAAAGATAATTAAGGGGACGGCATTGCCGTCCCCGATTCCAAATTTTGAACGAGGTAATTTTTATGAACTTTTTATCGTATTTGATCAGCGGCATCAGCCTGGGAAGCGTATATGCGCTGATCGCACTTGGGTATACAATGGTATACGGAATTGCAAAAATGTTAAACTTCGCTCATGGTGATGTAATCATGATCGGGGGTTTTGTAATTTTCACAGCGGTTTCCTCTGCGCATACTTCGCCTGCGGTTGCAATCATCGCAGCAATTATCGTATGTACGGTACTGGGCGTTTCGATTGAAAAAATCGCATACAAGCCTTTGAGAAATGCATCGCCTCTGGCTGTTTTAATCACGGCAATCGGCGTCAGCTATTTCCTTCAGAATGTCGCACTGCTGATTTTCGGCTCAGCATCCAGAAACTTTCCGGATGTACTGAAACTTGATGACTGGCATGTGGCAGACGGTCTCACGATTACCGGTGAGACAATTGTAACAATTTTAGCGACAATTATTATCATGGTCGCATTGACAACCTTCATCAACCATACGAGAATCGGTGCTGCCATGCAGGCGGTTTCCGAGGATCGCGGAGCGGCTCAGCTCATGGGCGTAAATGTGAACAGCACCATCAGTATTACCTTCGCCATCGGCTCTGCGCTTGCAGCCGTTGCAAGCCTTCTGCTCTGCTCTTCCTATCCGCTTATCGGTCCATATACCGGAGCAATGCCGGGAATCAAAGCTTTCGTAGCCGCGGTATTCGGCGGAATCGGCTCCATTCCGGGCGCTATGATCGGTGGAATCCTGCTCGGCGTTATCGAGAACCTGAGCAAAGCGTACATCTCCACGCAGCTTTCGGATGCAATCGTATTCGGCGTGCTGATTATCGTTCTGTTAGTAAAACCGACAGGCATTTTAGGCAAAGCAATGCGTGAGAAAGTGTAGGTGGACGGGATGAAGAAAATGACAACGACTTTAAACAAGACAACAAAGCAGAATGCAATCACCTATGCAATCGTTTTCGCGTGTTTCGTATTCTGCATCATATACAGCGGACTGCCTTCAGCTTCCAGCCTAATTAAAGGTTTGTTCGTTCCGATTTGTGCTTATGTAATTATGGCGATTTCCCTGAACCTTACCGTAGGAATCCTCGGTGAACTGAGCCTTGGACACGCGGGCTTCATGTGTCTGGGTGCTTTCGTGGGAAGCACTTTCAGTATGCTGACACAGGAAAGCCTGACCTCTGTATGGGTGCGCTTTCCACTGGCGATTTTGCTGGGCGGCGCGGTAGCTGCAGTCGCAGGCATTTTAATCGGCATTCCGGTTTTGAGACTGAAGGGCGACTATCTGGCAATCGTTACATTGGCGTTCGGTGAAATCATTAAGAACATCGTAAACAATATTTACCTTGTAAAGGATATCAACGGCGTACATTTCGCGCTGGGTGTAGACGCTTACAACAATATGGAACTCGATGACATGACGGCTGAAAACATCATCAACGGCGCCATGGGCATCACAGGTGCGCCAAGAGACTCCAATTATATCGTCGGATTCATACTGGTGCTGATTACATTAATCGTAATCTTGAATCTGGTGCAGTCCAGAACAGGAAGAGCTATCATGGCAATCAGAGACAACCGCATCGCAGCGGAATCCGTGGGAATAAATATTACGAAGTATAAATTAATCGCATTCTCGGTTTCCGCAATGTTTGCAGGCATGGCGGGCGTACTTTACGGACACAACCTTTCCAGCTTGGTTGCAGTAAAATTCGACTACAACCTGTCCATTTTGGTATTGGTATTCGTCGTACTGGGCGGTATCGGAAGCATGAGAGGCTCGATTATCGCTGCAATCATACTGACGGCGCTTCCGGAACTTCTCAGAGGCTCGTTCAGTGACTACAGAATGCTGATTTACGCAATCCTTTTGATTGTAATGATGCTGGTAAACAACAACGAAAATATGAAAATGTATAAAGACAGATTCAAATCATATCTGCATATCGGTAAAGGCGGAAAGAAAGCCGATGCTGAGGAAAGTCAGGAGGTGAGCGCATGACAGCTATGCTTGAAACGAAAAACTTAGGAATCTCTTTCGGCGGGCTGAAGGCAGTTGATGAGCTCACGATGACGATCCAAAAGGGACAGTTATACGGATTAATCGGGCCAAACGGCGCAGGAAAAACGACCGCGTTCAACCTGCTCACCGGTGTATACAAACCGACCGAGGGAAACTTTTTCCTCAACGGCGAAAAGCTGACAGGCAGCAGCACAATCGAAATTAACAAAAAAGGAATCGCCAGAACCTTCCAGAATATCCGTCTGTTTAAACAACTCTCGGTACTTGACAATGTCAAGCTGGGGCTTCATAATGATTATAAGTACTCAACGATAGGCGGAATCTTCCGTCTTCCGTCCTACTACAAAACCGAAAAGGCGATGAATGAAAGGGCGGAGGAACTTTTGGAAGTTTTCGGACTTGCGGATGAAAAGGACTATATTTCGGCCAATCTGCCTTACGGCAAACAGAGAAAACTCGAGATTGCAAGAGCGCTTGCGACATCTCCGAAGCTGCTTCTGCTGGACGAACCGGCTGCCGGCATGAACCCGAACGAAACACAGGAACTGATGGACACCATTGAGTTTGTAAGAGCAAACTTCGACATGACCGTACTGCTGATTGAACATGACATGAGACTGGTTGCGGGAATTTGCGAAGAACTTACGGTTCTGAACTTTGGAACGGTTCTGGCACAGGGCAAGACGAAGGATGTTTTGAACAATCCGGAAGTTATCAAGGCATATTTAGGCGAATAAGGAGGGCGCGCATATGGCAATGTTAGAAATAAGAGATTTAGAAGTCAATTATGGCGCCATCAACGCTATCAAAAAGATTTCATTCGATGTCAACGAGGGCGAAGTTATCGCTCTGATTGGCGCAAACGGTGCCGGCAAGACGACGACGCTGCACACGATTACAGGCCTTCTCAAGGCTAAATCCGGCAGTGTGAAGTTTGAGGGCAGGGAATTAACGAAGATGCCGCCGCATAAAATCGTAGAGATGGGTATGGCGCATGTACCGGAAGGCAGAAGAATTTTTCAGCAGCTTTCGGTATATAAAAATCTGGATTTGGGTGCATATACGCGCAAAGACAAGCAGGAATATGCGAAGAATCTGGAAATGGTTTATGAGAAATTTCCGAGGCTTGAAGAAAGAAAAAGTCAGATTGCGGGAACTTTGTCAGGCGGCGAGCAGCAGATGCTTGCGATGGGCAGGGCACTGATGTCCAGCCCGAAAATCATTCTGATGGATGAACCTTCGATGGGTCTGTCGCCTCTTTTTGTGGGTGAGGTTTTCAAAATCATCCGGGAGATTAAGAAGAGCGGAACGACCGTTTTGCTGGTTGAGCAGAATGCGAAGAAGGCGCTGGAAGTTGCGGATCGGGCTTACGTACTGGAAACAGGGAAAATCGTCCTCAGTGGGGATGCAAAGGATTTGATGAATGACGAAGCAGTAAAGAAAGCTTACTTAGGCGAGTAAAAGTTAGGAGAATGATATGGAGAAATATGTAATTACAATCGCCCGTGAATACGGAAGCGGCGGAAGAGGAATCGCACATCGTCTGGCAGAGGCTCTAGGCATAAGATATTATGACAAGGAGCTGATTCGCATGGCGTCTGAGGACAGCGGAATCAGCGAAGCTTTATTCAATCTTACCGACGAAAAACTCGAAGATAAATTCCTGCGTAAACACGGAATCTCCAAAGGGGCGCTGGTTTCACAGCCGCATCCTGAAAACAAACTGACGAAAGAAGAGCTTTTTAAGTTCCAGTCCGAGATTATCCGCAGAGTGGCGGATCAGGACGAATCCTGCATCATCATCGGAAGATGCGGACAGTATATTCTGCGTGACCATCCAAACCTTGTGCGCGTGTTCATTCACGCTGACAGAGATTACTGCATCGAAAAACTCATGCAGCGATACGGAATTGACAAGGCAGAAGCGACGGCTCTGCGCGAGAAAACGGACAAAAACCGTGCCGATTACCACAAGCACTACACCGGAACGGAGTGGACGGATGTCCGCAATTACGACTTGTCGCTGGACACTTCCAAGTTGTCGCAGGAGGAATGCATCCGCATTATCGAAAATTACATAAAGAGCAGATAAATCCGGAAGGATTACATAAAAATTATCTGAAAAGCCCCGAAAGGAAATCCCGCCTTTCGGGGCTTTTTTGGGTGCACTCGGCGGCGCACCGCTTGGGATTTTTTTATTTGAACCATTTTTTCCTCTTGAAGAGCAGGATTTCGATGAGCACCACAACGGCGGAAAAAACCGCCACGCAGCCGTAGGCATACGGGTGCGAAAGTTCAGGCATATTGCGGAAGTTCATTCCGTACCAGCCTGTAATCAGCGTCAGCGGCATGAAAATCGTCGTGATAATCGTCAGAAGCTGCATGATCTGATTCTGCCGGATGTCAATGCGGGACTGGCGCAATTCGCGCAGCTGGATCGAATATTCTTTGAGGCTTGCAACCAGTGCGCCGAGTCTCTTTATCTTGTTGTCGTAAATTTCCGGGAGCGGCTTCGCCTTCATGTGCTGCTCCGCCGCCCACTGCTGAATCGTGTCGCTTGCGTCGGAAAGCCGGTCATAGTACATGCCGAGCGCCGAAAGATTTTTTCGTATTGCAAGGATTGTCTTTTCAAAATCCACATCGCTATCCTCTTTTTCGCCGGTTATGATATCCTCGAGGTCTTCAAGTTCGTCCTCATAACCCTGCAGGAAAAGCATATCGTCTTTAATCATGTACTCCATGAGATCATAGAGAAGCAGAATCGGCGAATCGCCTGCGTGCGGCTCTGCGGTTTCAAGTGCGGCAAGGAGTGTCGAAACATAGTCCGTATCGTCGATAAAGAGGAGACGGCTTTCGATGATACAGTAGCCGAAAATTTGCTTTTTCAGTGTAACTTCGGGCTTTTTCGGGACAGCAAAAGTACCCGCAAGGGCGTCGCCGGTCACCTCTGCCTTGCAGAACGGGTGACGGATGCTGTTGTACGAAAAACATCTTTTGTAAATCCCGGGATAGGCAATTTGGAATTGTTTAACAGTTAAAATTTCGTATTTCATAAGCGATCCTTTCTTTCTACAAGAATTATATCACAGGCCGGGGAAAAAGCAAAAATTTTTTCAAAAAAGGTATTGACAATTGAATAACCATTCAACTATAATAAAGACAACAGTTGAATAATTGCTCAACTCTATGAGAATAATAAAAATGATACAAACCGGGAGGAAAATAAAATGAAAAAGACATATTTGCTTGAAGGACTTGATTGTGCAAACTGTGCAGCAGAGGTTGAAAGAAACGTAGCAAAGCTTGACGGCGTAAACAGCGCTTCCGTAAACTTCCTTACTTTGAAGATGGTTCTGGATGTGGAAGAAGAAGGCTTTGATGAAACCTATAAGAAGATTGCAAAGACAGTAAAGAAAACAGAACCTGATGTAATAATCAAGGAGCTCTAGAAATTTTCGGAAGGGAGTGGCTTGAGATGAAGAAGACGATAATCAGACTTGCGATCGGAGCGGTTTTGTTCGTGATTGCGATTATGGTTCCGGCGGAGCCGTATCTTTTGAAGCTTGCGGTATATCTCGCAGCTTATCTGGAAATTGGATATAAGGTTTTATGGAAAGCGATTCGCAATATCAGCCGAGGCAAGGTGTTCGACGAAAACTTCCTGATGGCGGTTGCTTCGGTCGGGGCCTTCGCAACGGGCGAACTTCCGGAAGCGGTTGCGGTTATGCTTTTCTATCAGGTCGGCGAGCTTTTCGAGGATTATGCAGTCGGTAAATCCAGAAAATCCATTACGGAGCTTATGAATATCCGCCCGGACTATGCGAACTTAAAGCTTGAAGGCGGCGACACGAAAAAGGTCGATCCCGAAGAGGTCAAAATCGGTGATGTCATCGTGATTAAGCCGGGAGAAAAGGTTCCGCTTGACGGAAAAGTTTTGAGCGGCACTTCGATGCTGGATACTGCGGCACTGACCGGAGAATCGGTTCCGCGCAATGTAGAGGCGGGAAGTGAGATCCTCAGCGGCTGCATCAACGAAAGCGGACTTTTGGAAGTTGAGGTAACCAAGGAATTCGGCGAATCCACGGTCAGCAAAATTCTGGAACTGGTAGAGAATGCGACCAGCCAGAAGGCAAAGATGGAAAACTTCATCACAAGATTTGCGGCTGTTTACACACCGGCAGTTGTAGGAGCGGCTGTGGTTCTGGCACTCGTTCCACCGCTTTTAATCGGCGGAGGAATTGTCGGCAGCGCGCCGGGCTTCACCGGGGCTTTGTTTAAGGACTGGGTTTACAGAGCACTGAACTTCCTTGTAGTATCGTGTCCGTGCGCTTTGGTAATTTCGGTTCCTCTGAGTTTCTTCGGCGGAATCGGCGGCGCATCGAAAATCGGCTTGCTCGTAAAAGGCAGCAACTATCTGGAAGCCGCAGCGCATACCGAATGCGTGGTTATGGACAAAACCGGAACCCTGACAAAAGGCGTTTTCAAGGTGGAAGAGGTTCACACCTGCGGAGAGCTTACGGAAGACAAACTGCTGCGTTATGCGGCTTATGCAGAGGCAAACTCCAGCCATCCGATTTCAGTATCCTTGAGAGAGGATTTTGAGGAGAAAAGCGGGGAAAAAGTCGATAAATCGCAAATTGGCGATGTAAAGGAAATCGCAGGTCACGGCGTGCAGGCTGTGATCGAAGGCCATATGGTTCTGGCGGGAAATGCCAAGCTGATGAAGCGTGAGCAGATTGCTTATGAAGAGGCGTCCGCTGCAGGAACCGTGGTACACATCGCGGTAGACGGAAAATATGAAGGCTATATCACGATTGCCGACCAGATTAAGGACGATGCGGCAGAGGCAATCCGCGGCTTGAAGGCAAGGGGAATCAAGACGGTTATGCTGACAGGGGACAGCAGAGCGGTTGCGGAAAGTGTCGGTGCAAAACTCGGAATCGATGAAATCCATGCAGAACTTCTGCCGGAAAATAAGGTTGAAGAAGTCGAAAAACTGCTTGCGGCGAAATCGCCGAAAGGAAAGCTTATGTTCGTCGGCGACGGCATAAACGATGCTCCGGTTCTTGCCAGAGCGGATGTCGGGGCTGCAATGGGCGGCCTTGGCTCGGATGCAGCCATTGAAGCGGCGGATGTTGTCATCATGACGGACGAACCATCGAAGCTCCTGAGCCTGATGGATATCGCAAGAAAAACGCTTGGCATCGCAAAACAGAATGTGGTATTTGCACTTGCGGTTAAATTAATCGTATTGGTACTCAGTGCAATCGGTCTTGTAGACATGTGGGCCGCGGTATTCGCAGATGTCGGTGTATCGGTAATTGCCATCCTCAACGCGATGCGCGCGCTGAAGGTTGAATAGTGGGCGGCACTTCTTGCCATCCGGCACAGTCGACACGGACGGCGCACGATGGCAGACTCAATCGGCAGCTGAGTACGATGCCGGCAATCGAAGGTGGAACATTGGCTGAGTACGATGCCGGCAATCGAAATTGGACTTTTTGCGCCGTCGGCGAAAAAAAGCCAAAAACCGAGCGGATTCGAACTGCAAAATCTGTCGAATCGTGTCGAATCGTGTCGAAAGTTGGATTTTTCGACGTGTGATGCGAAAAAAGCCAAAAAAACATAACTTTTTGCACATGTTTTTTGGCTTTTTCAACGGATATGAAGATTTTGTCCAAACTTGGACAAAATCCACATCATATAGGACTGTTTGACAATCATATAAAGAAGAAAAGTTGGCTTTTTTAGAAGAATGTTCTGAAAAAGCCAATTTTTATGTCAGTACGTCCGGCAGCGTTTTGCGGAGATTTTTATTAAAAGTGCAAACGCTCGACAATGCAGGCAGGGCTGTGGTATAATGATTCTATCGATCATGTCCACGGCGTTGCCGCAAGGAAAAAGAAAGGTGGTAAAAGATGTATAATATTCTTGTATTTTACAAAGCAGAAAACGGCGAAATGCTTCGCAGGTTCTATGAAGAGGTGAAAGCAGCCGGAATTATTGAAAAGTCCAGAGAGGAAGCAGGAAACCTGAGATATGATTATTTCTTCTCTGCTGATAAGGAAAATGAAATTTTACTTGTGGAAAAGTGGGAGAGCCAGGAGTCCCAGAAGGAACACAGCGGGCTTCCACATTTCGCTGAGCTTGGAAAGATTAAGGAAAAATATAACATACAGACAAAAGCTGAAGTTCTGTAGGCTTTAGAAAGAAAAAAGATTCCGAAGGATTAACCTTCGGAATCTTGATTTTTTTGCGTATCGTGGCAGCAGGAGCAGGTGCATCCCGCCGCGTGGTTTTTATGAGTGATGTGCACGAAAGCAATATCGAGAATATCCATGACATGCTGGTCGTCGAGAGAGTAGAAGATATTTTTGCCCTCACGGCGGCTTTTTACGAGGTCATCATCTTTGAGCAGCTTGAGCTGGTGCGAAACCGCGGATTTTGTCATATTGACCGCCTCGGCGATGTCGTTGACGCAGACTTCATTATCAGCTATCGTGCAAAGTATTTTCATTCTTGTTTCGTCGCCGAGCACTTTGAAAAAAGCAGCGGCGCTTCCTATGAGTTTTTTTGAAATATGATTCATCGATTTTCCTTACTGAAAAGTAAAGCCAAGATGCCGGCTTTACTTTCCTTTTTCATAATAAGATTTCATTTCGCCGTCCGGCACCATGCTTCCGCCGGTCGCCCATAAAATATGGTTTGCATTTTCCATTTTATCCGCAAGGCCGTTTGCCTCAAGATATGCCTTCGCGGAGGAAACCAGCGCAGGACCTGTAAAGGAAGCGCAGGAGGACGGTTCGATATAAATTTTTTCTCTGTCCGCAAGCTGCGTCAAGAAAGGATAGAGCTTTTCGTCCGAAATTGTATAGCAGCCGTCCAGCAAAGTTTCCATAACAGTTCCGACCAGACGGGAAGCTCTGCCGACAGCAAGGCCGTCCGCATCTGTAATGCCGTCAACGCCGATGTCAGCGCAGCAGATTCCATCATGCAGACCTGTTGCAAGACCGAGCGTCATGCAAGGTGCATGGGTCGGCTCTGCGAAGAAGATATGCACATTGGAGCCGTAAATTTCTTTCAGTCCAAACGCAACTCCGCCCGGAGCGCCGCCTACGCCGCAAGGAATGTATACAAAGAGCGGATGTTCTTCATCGACGATAATTCCGTTCTTCTCGAATTGCGCTCCGATTCGTTTTGCAGCGACTGCATAGCCCAGGAACAAATCCGAAGAACCTTCGTCGTCCACGAAATGGCACATCGGGTCGCCAGCCGCTTCGCGGCGTCCCTGAGCAACCGCCACCTGATAATCGTTCGGATATTCGACTACGGTTACGCCTTTCGAGCGGAGCAGGTCTTTCTTCCACTGGCGGGCATCTGCCGACATGTGAACGGTTACCTTAAAGCCGAGCTTAGCGCTGATGATGCCGATGGAAAGACCGAGGTTTCCGGTAGAGCCTACCGCTACCGAGTATTTCGCAAAGAGCTCTTTAAAGCGGTCTTCCAAAAGCATGCTATAGTCATCCGTTTCCGTCAGCATGCCTGCTTCCATAGCAACCTTTTCTGCGAATTTCAAGACTTCGTAGATGCCGCCTCTGGCCTTGATGGAGCCGGAAACCGGCAGATGGCTGTCGCACTTTAAGAATAATCTGCCGGGAATCGCCCCGGTCATGTGCACAAGCGCGGTTTTCATGCGAGCGATTTCCACCAAATCCGATTCGATGATGCCGCCGGATTTGGCGGTTTCCGAGAATGCCTTCGCCAGATAAGGTGCGAAGCGTGCCAGACGGGCTTCCGCATCGTCAATGTCTTTCATGCCGAAAGGAAGCTCGCTCTTTTTTCCGCTGCTTGGATTCAGCCAGAAGATTTCTTCATAATCTGCCATTTGAGAAACGACAGGGCAGTCTGTCATAAGCTTCTTAATATCCATAATATTTTCCTCCGATAATATGCTTTTTAAAAGCGGTCGCTGTAGTTTAAAAGATCACGAAGATGTCCACCCTTCACCTTAGGCTTTGAAGACTGCTGCGGACGCGGCGGTCGGGATGACTGAGAAATGACGCCGGAATGCGCGGGATGTGCGGCTTGTGCGTCTGCAGGAAGCATGAAATCCTCGTAAGAATAAATTTTGCCCCAGAGGCTGTCCTCGGAAGTCACAACCAGACCGAAGCTTCCGCCTGAGCCGTCGCGCGGCTTGGAAAGGCTGCCCGGATTCATCAGATAAACATCATCAAGCTGTACGAATGCGCTTCTGTGCGTATGACCGAAGAAAGCGCCAGCGCAGCCGTTTTCCAGAACCTTATAATAAAGGTTCTGCATGCTGTAGCCGACATTTTCCATATGCCCATGTGTAATCAAAAAATTGCCGTATTCAGTCTCTAAAACGGAAAAGGCGTCAGCATCGAAACAGTCGTCGCAATTTCCCTTCACAGCTGCAACCGGAACGCCCAGACGAGCCCGGATTTCCTGCGCGTCACTGTAATAATCGCCGCAGTGAACGATAAAGTCAATTGGCGATTCGGACGCCAGTTTTCTGTATACATCTATGGCGCGTTCAATTTTTCCGTGTGTATCGCTGATTACTAAAATTCTCATTTTACAATTCCTCTATTTGTTGTATAATATAATAAGTATAACACAAAAAAAGAAAGATTTGTAGAATAAAAATTGCAAAATGCCGGGCGTA
The DNA here is from genome assembly GCA_934233735.1 of uncultured Clostridia bacterium. Classification (GTDB taxonomy): domain Bacteria; phylum Bacillota; class Clostridia; order Peptostreptococcales; family Anaerovoracaceae; genus CAG-238. Next base: position 97,395 of record CAKQGQ010000005.1, read on the forward strand.
AGCAAAAGCGGGGTATGAAGAGATGAACGAGAAGAAGATTAAACTGAAAAATAAACATATTCAGCAGGCAGTGATGATGATTTTGGTGGGAGTCACATTAATATTAGCATATTATGTGGTAAATCATATGCCTGTAGTCAGAGCAGAACTGGCAAAACTAAATGATATTTTAATGCCGTTTTACATTGGAATTATCATGGCTTATCTGCTGTGTCCGATTTACAATGCTTCGGTAAGACTTGCGTACAGACTGAACAAGGGCCGTTTTCGGAAGCCTCGGAGGGATTTTCAGTTTGCCAGATTTTTCGGCACGCTGATTGCATTGGCATTTTTAATTCTCGTTATTGCAGGGCTGCTCGTCCTGGTTATTCCGGACCTTTGGGACAGCATCATGGGGCTGGCGATGAGTGCACCTGAAATGGCGGCAAGGGCGCAGGAATGGCTTCAGGAGCATGTGGATGAAAACCCAGAAGTATCGATGATTCTACAAGGAAAACTTGCAAATATTTCCGATAATATTATTCTGTGGGCGCAGGATAAGGTTCTGCCGGGCGCAGAGGCAATTTTGACGGGCGTAATGGGAACGCTGGGAACGATGGTGGATATCTTCGTCGCGCTGGTTATCTGCGTCTATATTTTAAACAGCAAAGAAATTTTCGTCGCACAAAGCCGCAAACTCATTTTGGCGGTATTTAAAAAGGAACGCGCTGAGAAAATTTTTGAACTCGGAAGAATCAGTAACCAGACCTTCGGTGGTTTTATCAACGGGAAGATTATCGATTCGGCTATCATAGGAGTTCTTTGCTTTATCGCAATGACGATGCTGAAAATTCCGATGACGATGCTCATCAGCGTGGTGATTGGAGTGACGAATATTATACCGTTTTTCGGACCGTTTATCGGGGCAATTCCGTCGATTATCATTTTGCTCATTGTAGAGCCGATTGCGGCGATTAAATTCGGCATCATGGTTTTAATCCTGCAGCAGTTGGACGGCAATATCATCGGGCCGAAAATTCTCGGAAAGACCACGAAGCTGGCAAGCTTTTGGGTTATGTTCGCCATCATTGTGGGCGGCGGACTGTTCGGCTTCCCGGGTATGATACTGGGAGTTCCGGTATTCGCAATTTTATATACATATATAAGCAGGGGCGTAAACAATCGCCTGAAGGAAAAACAGATGGTTACAAGTACGCTTATGTATGAGGATTTCAGCAAATATAATGTCAATAAGGAGGATGTTTTCGGTGAAAACAGAGTTAATGAAAACGGAGATAGCCGGCGCGGCGAAGCGCTTCGCAAGCAGTACGAGCCAATGCGGGATAACTCCGATGCAAATAGAGATTGAGGAAAATGCGGACATGGCGCAGCACACTTCATTTAAAGCAGGCGGACGTGCGGCGGCGTTGGTGACGGTAAGGTCTGTTGTAGCCTTGAAAGCGGTGCTGCAGATTATGGCAAAGCTTGAAGTTCCGCATATCTTCTTAGGAAACGGCTCAAACATGCTTTTTCGTGACGAAGGATATGACGGCGCAGTTATCAAAATGGCGGACTTCGGAAAGCTGTATCTGCAGCCGGAAGAGTCTTTTACCGGGGAAATCTTCCCGGGACTGAGCGCAGAGGAGAGCAGGGCGGAAGACACGGTGATGTGCGAGGCAGGAATTTACATGTCAACTTTAGCAAAACAGCTCATGAATGCGGGCCTTTCAGGCTTCGAATTCGCAAGCGGAATCCCCGGCAGCCTCGGCGGCGGACTGTTTATGAATGCTGGTGCTTACGGCGGTGAGCTGAAGGATATCGTGAAAGGCGTGCTGGCGGTATCTCCGGACGGAAGCTGCACGCGTGTCTTTACGAATGAGGAAATGCAGTTTGCTTATCGGCACAGTATTTTGCAGGAAAACGGCTATATTGCAGTGGCGGCAAGCCTGACGCTTGCGAAGGATGAACCGGCGAAAATCGCAGAAAGAATGCGTGAGCTGGCACAAAAGCGAAATTCCAAGCAGCCGGTGCAGTATCCGTCTGCGGGCAGCACTTTCAAACGCCCGGAAGGCTATTTCGCAGGAAAACTGATTGAAGATGCAGGACTGAAAGGCGTCAGTGTCGGCGGCGCGCAGGTTTCGACGCTTCACAGCGGGTTTGTCATCAACCGCGGCGGCGCGACGGCCACGGATATTTTGCAGCTTATGGCTTTGATTCAGAATACGGTATACGATAAGTTCGGCGTGAAGCTTGAGCCGGAGGTTCGGATTATAACAGGATAGATAGGATAGATATATGGGAAAATTTGACGATATTATAAAACAGTACAGAATGGTCTACGACCATCATACGCACACGACTTATTCGCACGGCAAAGGCAGCATTGAGGACAATGTGAAGGCTGCTGTTTCTAAAGGTCTTCGCTCAATTGCGATTACCGACCACGGACCGGGGCACATGACCTACGGCATCGACCGCGCAAAAATTCCGCAGATGCGCGCGGAAATTGCGGCTTTGCGGGAAAAATATCCGCAGATTGAGATTTTGCTGGGAGTGGAAGCGAACACTTTGCGAATAGAGCCTTTCTTGGATGTTGCGGCGGAGGAACGCCCGGACTATGATATTTTGCTGGCGGGCTATCACTACGGAATCCGTCACGCGGGAATGATTCCAAACTATATATACAAGCATACAGGACTGTTTCATGGAGAAAGTTCGTCGCTGCTGGTGAAAAACACGGCGATGATTCTGGACAGTCTTTACTATAACGAGGAGCACGGCAATCACATTGACATCCTCACGCACCCGGGTGACAAGGGACCGTTTGACATCGAAGATATTGTCAAAGCCTGCGCGGACACGGGAACGCTCGTGGAAATCAACGATAAACACGCACATTTGACGGTATCGGAAATCAAACTTGCTGCCGGATACGATGTAAAATTCGTAATCGGAAGCGATGCGCATGTGCCGGAAAAAGTCGGCTCGTTTGAAGGCCCACTGGCAAGGGCGCTGGAAGCGGGACTTGACCCTGCGCGGATTGTCAATATTGAGAAAATCGGCTGAAATAGAAATCGCTGGAATTGAAAAATTTGCTGGAAACAGATGCGTATTTTGCTTGCAAAAAGTGGGCAAAAAGCGATATAATAAACTGTTAAGGAAATGAAAAAGAAAGGAGCAAAGATATGGATAGCGTCCCCGATGGGAAAAACAAAATTTTAAAACGAAATAGCCATATTGCTGCTCTTTTTGCTTGGACAGAAAGGCGGGCGCGCTGATGCAGACTGCCTGAACAGACAGCGGCAGAAGCTTTGGACGCGCGGACTTTGAAAGGGAACTCTCTCTCCCGAGGAAACAATGCAGCGGTATGGCATACAGATGAGAGAGGAGATGATTCCAATGGATCAGAACATTTTGAGAGATCCGGATGACGCAATGAAGGAATCTTTGGAGCGGATTTACCAGCTCCTGGAAGAAAAGAAGTACTTCATGGTCAAAGATGAACTTTTGAAGTTCAACGACGCAGACATCGCGGAAATGTTCGAGGAACTTTTGGAAGACCCCGACGACATTGAAAGGGTTGTCGTGGTTTACCGCCTGCTTCCGAAGGATGTTTCGGTTGAGGTCTTTTCCTATCTGCCGTCCGACGACCAGCTGAAAATTGTTGACGGCATTACCGATAAGGAACTTAGCTATATCGTTGATGAACTCGACTTCGACGATAAAATCGATATTTTGGAAGAGCTGCCGGCGAATCTGGTAGACAAGATTCTGGAAAAAACGCCGAAAAATGAAAGACAGCTCATCAACAACTTTTTGAATTATCCGGACACCTGTGCCGGAAGTCTGATGACGCCGGAGTACATCAGTCTCCAAAAAGACATGACGGTTGGCGAAGCTTTGGCGCATATTAAAAAAGAAGGCATGGATGCAGAGACCATTTACACCTGCTATGTAAAAGACGCAGGAAGAAAGCTGATTGGCATCGTGTCGCTGAGCACGCTGGTAATTACCGATGACAGCGTGAAAATCAAAGATATTATGCATACCGATTATGTATGGCTGAATGTTTACGATGACCAGGAAGAGGTTGCCGAAGAATTTAAAAAGTATGGCTTCCTCGCGATGCCTGTCGTAGACAAGGAGCACCGTCTGGTCGGCATCATCACATTCGACGATATTCTGGATGTCATGGAAGAAGAGGCAACGGAAGACATCGAGAGAATGAACGGTGTTATCAGTTTCGATGCGCCGGACAAAGACTATCTGGACATTTCCGTCTGGAAGCACGCGCTCAGCAGGCTTCCATGGCTGCTGATTCTGATGGTGGCATATATCTTCACAGGTATGATTATTACGAATTTTGAAAACAGGCTTTCAGAGATTATCTGTCTGGTTGCCTACATGCCGATGCTGATGGGAACCGGCGGAAACACCGGCTCGCAGGCGGCGACGCTGATTATCCGCGGTCTTGCAACCGGCGAAGTTGATACTTCGGATACTTTGCGGATTCTGTGGAAAGAGGTCAGAATCGGTGTGGTAATCGGCGCAATTCTGAGCGCTTTCAACCTTGTGCGCATCTGCTTTTTAGATGGCTACTCGCTGCCGATTGCTCTTACCGTATGCAGTGCGATGCTTTTGATTGTAATCTTCGCAAAGATCCTCGGAAGCATGGTACCGCTTATCGTTAAGAAGGCAAAACTCGACCCGGCGCTCATTGCCAACCCTGCCATTTCGTCGATTTCGGATGCTGTGGCACTCAGCATCTACTTTGCGATGGCAAGCCTGTTCTTAGGACTGTAGTCAAATCATATAGAGCCATTAAGCTTACCGGGCTGCCGAAACAGGATGCCGGCAGTTTAATGGCTTTTTCGTTGGGGCGCGGTGGCGGTGCTGCTTTTCGCAGCACCGCCGCGGCCGGGCAGTGTCGAATGAACGGCCGGCATGCGTGCCTCCCCGTGCGCGGTGTCGAAATTTGTCGAATGTGTTAGCTGGCAGTCTGGGCGCGGTGTCGATTGAACGGACGGCATGCACTGCCCCGTGCGCAGTGTCGAAATTTGTCGAATATGTCGGCGGCGGTTTGGGCACGGTGTCGAAATTTGTCGAATGTGTCGGTGGGCGGTTTGGGCACGGTGTCGAAATTTGTCGAAAATGTATAAATGCACTCCAAATCGCATTATATCATCACTTGGCGTGTAAAAAATTACAGATAAAGGAAATGGGAGGACTCAAGTTTCAACAGATAAAAACAGAGCTTCAAATTGAGACTCTAAAAATGTTGAAATTTCAATGCGCCTGAAAAATTACAAAATTTACCTGATGCATAATGATGCAGCTGGAAAAGTAAAAAAGGAAGAAAATGTGAAAAAATACATTCTGTTGTCTTTTATTTTTCATTTTGGAATGTATTTATACATTTTAGAAATTTTGGAGAGCGCGGAGGGGTGTAGAGGGAGCGCGGAGAGGTGTAGAGAGAGCGCGGAAAGACAAGGAAACACAAAAAAGTAAGGGGGAGAAGAAAGGAAACCGTAAGCAAGACAGGAAAGTAAGCACTGGCAAGAAGGGATAAGGAGAAATTATAATGGCAGAAAATACAAAAGGGATCATTGAAAAAACGCAGATAGAAAATGCGGAGAATACAAATGCAGAGCTTGCAAGTGAGGTGACAATGGGAACTATGCAGACAAAGAAACTCGCTTTGCTGGGTTTTGGAAACGCCGGCAAAGCTTTTGCGAAGCTTTTGATGGAGAAGCACGAGCAGATAAAAGAAAAATACGGATATAATGTAGTCGTTACAGCAATCGCCACAGGTACGCGCGGCAATCTGGCAGTGCCGACGAGTGCTGAGGCAATTGACCTTGCAGCAGCGATTGAGGATATTGAAACACTCGGAAAGTTTTCGACGCGGCTTCCGCTGACGGATTTAACGACCATGCAAATCGCAGAACAGGCGGACTACGATGTTCTGGTTGAAATGACACCGCTGAATATTTTCACGGGCGAGCCTGCAATCACGCATATTGAGACGGCTTTTGCGCGGGGCAGGGATGTGATAACTGCGAACAAAGGACCGATTGCGTGGAAATTCGCAGCGCTTCGTGACATGGCGGCGCAAAACGGATGTCGATTCTTTTACGAAACGACGGTCATGGACGGCACACCGGTCTTTAATTTTGTGGAGAAAACGCTGCAAATGGCTGAAGTTACAGAGGTTTCGGGGATTTTGAACAGCACAACAAATTACATCCTTGAGGAAATGGCGGCGGGCAAAGAATACGACGAAATCATTCGCAAAGGTCAGGAAATCGGTTTCATCGAGGCGGACCCGGCGATGGATATTGAGGGCTATGACGCGGCAGCAAAAATTACAGCCCTCCTAAATGTGTTGATGGATGCCGGAATTACACCGGACAAAGTGGCGCGAAAAGGCATCGAGGACATCACATTGGGAGACATTGAGGCGGCACGGGGCAAAGGCTGTGTCATCAAGCTTATTTGCAAAGGAAGCCGCAGTGCAGACGGAACCGTCAAAGCAAGCGTTATGCCGCAGGAAATTCCGCTCACGGATATGCTTGCTTCCGTCAACAGCACCACTTCTGTCGTGTCTGTTACGACGGATTTAATGAAGAAAATTTCGATTGTTGAGCACGAGCCGGAAATTGAGCAGACGGCATACGGAATTTTCGGCGATCTGCTTCGTGTGCTGAGCGAATGACTTAGAGCAGGTTGACTTGTTTTGTGTGCTGAGTGAATGACTTAAAGCAAAATGAGAGGTTTTTGAAATGACAAGTATTATTACGGAAAAAACTGTCCAAAATATAATCGGAAGGCGGAAAAGGGAAATACATAAGGGCGACTGCGGGCGGATTCTGATAGCCGCAGGCTCGCCGGGAATGGCCGGCGCCGCGATTCTCGCGGCGCGGTCGGCGCTGCGCGCCGGCTCCGGACTCGTCCGGACGGTCATTCCTGCGGAACTATTTCCCATCGTTCAGGTTGGCGTTCCGGAAGCCACCTGCATGAGACGAAACCTTCCAATACAGAACCTCGCAGCTTACGATGCGGTTTGCGTAGGTCCGGGACTGGGGGAAGAGGAAGAAAGCATCGACTTCGTGAAAGAAATTTTGCAGGCATATGAAAAGACTTTGATTGTGGACGCCGACGGCCTCAACATCATCGCGCACCAAAATCTGTTTCCGCTCCTGCACAGACGAGCGGAGCTTTACCCGGAGCGCACAATCCTGACGCCGCACATGGGAGAAGCGCGTCGGCTGCTTGCGGCGTCCGAACCCGATGCTTTCGACTTTAGCGCCTCCGCTTCCGCTTCGGCGCGGGAGCGCATCGCAGATGCGCTCGTTCGGAAAACCCGGGCAATCATTGTGCTGAAAGGGGCAGGCACTATAGTAGCCGCAGAGGGACGGCAGACATATACTAATACTACAGGGAATCCCGGCATGGCCACCGGAGGATCAGGAGATGTGCTTTCCGGAATCATCACAAGCCTGGCGGGCCAGCGCAGCCAACTTGCCACGGATCTTGCGCCTGAAATGCCAATCGGGCAGGCCAATCGAACCGAGGATGCGGCGCAAGCGGTAAAACTTGGCGCAGGACTTGCGCCTGACCGAACCGCGGCATACGGCACTGAGGTGACTGCGGTTCAAGACCCAGAGCCTGCGCGCATAGGGGCTTTCGATGCGGCTTTAGCAGGCGTGTATATCCACGGACTGGCAGGCGATCTGGCGGCGCGCGAACTCGGCGAATATGGGGTGACTGCGGGAGACCTGGCACTGTATACAGCGTATGCGATAAAAAATATTTTGAACGCGAAGTAAAAACACAAAAGAAGATAAGGGTATCCAAAATTAGTTGTGGCAGAAAAATCCAAGACTTGTGCGTGCGAAATGTATAGTTACACGAAAAAATGCCATTTTTAGGGGTGATTTCGTGTATAAAATTACAGATATTGGAATTGGCATCTTGCACGAAGAAAATGGAAAAAAGCTACAGCTCCGAAACCGTTGAAATTTCAACCTTCAAAAAAATGTAAATTTTCAACAAGGCTCGAAGTTTCCGTGAAACATCCGTGAAACATTTGAAAATACACGAATTTGGGGTCATTTTTTGGCAATTGGCGTGTAAATATACATTTTTACAGAAACTGGAAGCGCACCCAAGCAATCGATCAACAGATAAAACACAAGAAACTGGAAGCGCACTGATCTGCAAACTGCAGTGCCGCAGCGCAGTGCGCTCGGCACACAACACATCCCACAACTAATTTTGGATACCCGGATTTTGAGAAGTAGGTGAAAGCCTATGTGGAGGTTTTCGCAAGGCGCAGAGCGCGTAAGCGAAAACTTCGTGAAAAGGAGTGTTGGACTTTGATAGTGAAAAAAGGGGATCTTTATTTTGCTGACTTAAGTCCGGTGGTAGGCTCAGAACAAGGGGGAGTAAGACCTGTACTGGTGGTACAGAACGATGTAGGAAACAAATACAGCCCGACAATCATCGTGGCGGCTGTTACTTCGCAGACAGGAAAATCCAAATTACCGACCCATGTAGAGCTTGCAGCCACACAGGGCGGACTCAGCAAGAACTCGGTGGTTTTGCTTGAACAGCTTAGAACCATCGATAAACAAAGGCTGAAAGAACGAATTGGCTCGCTCAGCGATGCACAAATTCCTTCGGTTGACGAGGCGTTAAGCGTGAGCTTGGGAATCGCAAATTTAACCGAAAATCATTAAGTGCAAGTTAGGCATTGCCAATTTGACAGAAAACAATTAAAATAGTTATGTCAGTTATTTTTGAGCAGGGCGGCACGGGCGCACCAAATCCGCCGCGCCGTCTGCTCGAAATTAAAATATATTTACCATACATACCGGGAGGAAAAAAATGAATTTTAAGAAGTACGAGGACATTGCGTCCCGGATTCGAATCGACATTGTGAAGGCAGTACATAAAGCAGGCTCGGGACATCCGGGCGGTTCGCTTTCGGCAGCGGACATCGTGACCGCTTTATACTTTAAAGTGATGAACATCGACCCGAAAAATCCTAAGATGGAAGGCAGAGACAAGTTTATTCTCTCGAAAGGCCATGCGGGTCCGGTGCAGTATGCGGCACTGGCGGAAAGAGGCTACTACGATGTTGAGGATATGATGAGTCTGCGTAAGCTCGGCAGCCCGTTTCAGGGCCATCCGAACAGAGATAAAGTCGCAGGAATCGAGATGTCCACAGGATCGCTCGGTCAGGGCTTTGCGGTTTCCGTGGGAATGGCGATGGCTGGCAAAATGGACGAAAAAGCCGGCAAGAAGTCGGGCAGAGTGTATGTGCTCCTCGGAGACGGCGAGCTTCAGGAAGGCCTCGTGTGGGAAGCTGCAATGGCGGCGGCTCACTACAAGCTGGACAATCTTTGCGCGATCGTAGACTGGAACGGCCTGCAGATTGACGGCAAAAATGAAGACGTTATGACGGTAACGCCGATTGACGAGAAGTTCAAGGCGTTCGGTTTTCATGTTTTGATGATAGACGGACACGACTTCGGAGAGATTTTCGAAGCATTCGACAAGGCAGCTGCATGCAAGGGCAAGCCGACCGTGATTATCGCAAAAACCAACAAGGGCAGAGGGGTTTCCTTCATGCAGGACAACCCGGGCTGGCACGGCAAAGCGCCGAAAGAAGACGAAGCAAAACAGGCAGTAGCAGAACTCGGAGGTGAATGGTAATGGCACTCAGAACAGCAATCGAAGCGGCAGCGGAAAAAATGGCAACGCGCCAGGCATACGGCAAAACTTTGGTAGAGCTCGGTGCGGAAAACCCGAACCTCGTGGTTATGGACGCAGACCTTTCAAAATCCACGATGACAGCGGATTTTGCGAAGGCATACCCGGATAGATTCTTCAACATGGGAATCGCAGAACAAAACCTCTATGCGGCGGCATGCGGTCTGGCTCTCTCGGGAAAAGTCGTATGCGCCAGCACGTTTGCGATGTTTGCGGCGGGAAGAGCTTTTGAAATTATCAGAAACTCCATTGGATACACGCATGCGAATGTGAAAATCTGCGCGACTCACGCGGGAATCACGGTAGGAGAAGACGGCGCGAGCCACCAGACTTTCGAGGACATTGCGCTGATGAGAACGATTCCGGGAATGACGGTAATCAATCCGTCCGACGGCGCGAGCGCAGCAGAGCTCATCCGGCAGGCGACGGCTTTTGAGGGCCCGGCATATGTGAGACTGGGCCGTGCGGCGGTTCCGACTTTCTATACGAAAGAAGCGGCAAAAGAAATCCGCATCGGAAAGGCGGCAACGCTCAGAGAGGGCGCGAAAGCTGACGGCGGACACGCGGACATCACAATCATCGCGACCGGAATCATGGTGAGCGAGGCGATGCAGGCAGCAGAAGCGCTTGCGGCAGAGCACGGCATCGAGGTCCGCGTAATCGATATGCACACCATCAAGCCGCTTGACGCAGAAGCAATCGTCAAGGCAGCAGAAGAGACCGGTGCAATCGTGACGGCAGAGGAACACTCGGTAATCGGCGGGCTCGGCTCAGCAGTTGCGGAAGTGGTGACGACCCACTGCCCGGTTAAGATGTACATGGTGGGCCAGCAGGATACTTTCGGCGAATCCGGAAAGCCTGATGAACTCAAGAAAAAATACGGCATGACGAAGGACGACATCGTCAAGGGCGTTTTGACACTTAGAAAATAGCACGGGCACGCCGGAAAGTGTTTACGGCGGTGCGCCGACGCGGTTCGACAGCGTTCGACAAAATTCGACACGCGATCAACATCAAGTTGTGCGCTCGACACGCGCCGGTTAAGACACACGCCGCGCCAAGCCGACGCGATCGGCACGCCGCGGTCACCCAAGGGGGGATATGAGACTATGGAAGAGATTTTTGAAAATTTCAGCTTAGGGACGGCTTTTACTGGGCTGGCGCGATGGATATTCGTCGCGCTGGCTTTGTATATTTTGGTGCGCTCCATTATCTCGCTGATACGGGCAAAAAACCCGGCGGAGGTCTGGGCATACATGAACACGCGAACCTATCGGCAGGACGCATACGGAAACTGGGAAATCGCGGCGGAGGAAAGCGTACCGATTACACATTGGGAAAATGTCATCGGCAGGGCAAAGAGCTGCGATATTACAGCGGACGATCCGGCAATTTCAAGGAATCACGGGATTTTGATGAGAGACACCGCTGATTCGGACGGAATCTGGAGCTATCAGGATTTAGGCTCAAAAAACGGTACATATCTGAACGACATTCTAATCAGCAGGCAGGGAGACCGCGAGGGGGAAACGGGACCTGAAATCAAGCTCGAATACGGAGATGTGATTCGCGCGGGCTTTACGGAATTTACGCTGATTCCGATTAGTCTGGAAGAAAAAAACAATAACCTCGCCATGCGAAAATCCGACACGAAGATTATGAGCGCAGGACCGAGTCTGGCGGCGCTTACGCTGTTTCAGATTTTGACGGTTTTTCAGCTCTGGCTTTCGGTGGGAACGGAGCATTTGGGCGCGATTCTGACGGCATTCGGCGGTCTGTGCGCACTGATGTGGCTGTACATGGGCATTCTTAAAACCGCGGGAAAAACCGCGGTTGAGATGGAAACCATCGCCTTCTTTTTATCCACGCTGAATCTGGCGGTTGTTGCGACATCCGCGCCGGACAAGCTGCTGAAGCAGTTCATTGCCATTGGCATCGGCGTGGCGGTATTGTTTGTGATGTGTTTTTTGCTGCGGAATTTAGAGCGGACGAAGGCTTTGAAATGGGCGATGCTCATCGGGGCGGCTTTGCTTCTTGTGGCAAATCTTGTCATCGGCTCCATCGGCTTCGGTGCAAAAAACTGGATTCAGATCGGAGGTTTTTCGTTCCAACCGTCGGAATTTGTAAAAATTGCATTTATCTGGATTGGGGCAGCGACGCTGGACGAGCTTTTTGATAAGAAAAACCTTTTGGTTTTCATGATTTTCTCGGCATTCTGCTTTGGATGTCTGGGACTGATGGGCGATTTCGGGACCGCCATCATCTTTTTCGTAACATTTTTGATTATTTCCTTCCTGCGAAGCGGCGACTTTTCCAAGCTCATCCTCATGGTGGGTGCGGCCGCTGCGGGCGGGTTTATGATACTACAGTTTAAACCGTACATCGCCACGCGATTTCAGACCTGGGGACATATCTGGGATCCGGCAGTCGTTGATGCGGCGGGCTATCAGCAGAGCAGAACCCTGACGGCGGCAGCCAGCGGGGGACTGGTGGGAGTCGGGCCGGGAAACGGCTGGCTTGACACGCTTCCGGCGGCGGACACCGACATGGTTTTCGGCATTCTGATTGAAGAATGGGGGCTGATTATTGCGGTTTTAGCGGTACTTTCCATCGTGACGCTTGCGATTTTCGCGGTGCGCTCAATTATGTCGGGGCGCTCGACCTATTACACGATTGCGGCGTGCGGCGCGATGAGCATGTTCGTCTTTCAGACGATGCTGAACATCTTCGGCTGTACGGACATTTTGCCGTTCACAGGCGTTACCTTCCCGTTCGTTTCCAACGGCGGCACGAGCATGATTGCCTCATGGGCACTGCTGGCCTTTCTGAAGTCGGCGGATACGCGTGAAAAAGCAAGTTTGGCGGTGAAAGGGGGAAGGCGCAGATGAAAAAGCTGGAAGGAAGAGCGTTGCTCTGTCTGGCACTGGTCGCGGCACTGGTCGCGGGACTGATTCTTTTCGTAGTCAAACTGGAAATAAACGGAAGTACATGGGCTTCTTTCTACGGGAACAGTCATATTTACAAGAACGGAAAGCTTGCGGTCGGATCGGTTTATGACCGAAACGGCAAAAGGCTTTTAAAAAATACAAAGAACGGTCTCAAATACAATTCCGACGAAGAAATCCGCAGGGCAACGCTTCATGCGGTGGGAGACCCTTCGGGAAACATTGCTTCGGGAGCGAATGTCGCATTTCGGAGCAAAATGATCGGCTACAACTTCGTGACGGGTACCGGAGGCTTGTTCAATACCTCAGGAAGCAAGGTCGCGCTGACGATTGACGCAAAGGTCTGCCGCGAGGCTTATGAGGCACTGGGAGGGCGAAACGGGCTCGTGGGCGTTTACAATTACAAGACCGGGGAAATTATCTGCATGGCAAGCACCCCGACCTATGATCCGGGAGAGAAAGGTGAAAACACGCTTTCCAACCCGCTTCCGGGGACTTACATGAATAAGCTCCTCTCCGGCACGCTGACGCCGGGCTCCACCTTTAAACTGGTGACGACGGCAGCTGCCATCGAAAACAAGGCGGATCTTGACACCTGGAGCTACCAATGCACCGGAAGCCTGACCGTAGGCGCCGATAAAATTACCTGTCCGAAGGTTCACGGCACGATGGACATCTACGGGGCGCTGGCGAATTCCTGCAACTGCGCTTATGCAACGCTTGCGATGGATTTAGGCGGCGAAACGCTGAGCGAGTACGCGAAAGCTCTGGGTTTGGAATCCTCTTATGACATCGACGGCATTTCAACGGCGGCGGGAAGCTTTAATTTCGACAGTGCGAATGTCAACATCGGATGGGCGGGCATCGGTCAGTTTGAGGACCAGGTTAATCCGCTGTCCATGATGGTATATATGGGAGCGATTGCGGGCGAAGGAAAAGCGGCAAGACCTGTTCTTCTGCGCGACGCTTCGCTTTTGGAAAAGGGCGCGGAAATCATCGGAAAGGAATCACAGACTGCGAAAAACGGCACTGTACGGCTGCTCGAAACGCAGACCGCAAAAGAGATTTCCGATATGATGCGCAATAATGTAAAAATCACCTATGGCGACGGCAATTATCCGGGGCTTTCGCTTCATGCGAAGTCGGGAACCGCTGAAGTCGGCACGGGAAAAGCGCCGCATAGCTGGTTTTGCGGATTTTCCGGTAATTACGCGTTTATCGTCTGTGTGGAAAACGGCGGGTACGGTTCCTCCGTGGCAGGACCGGTCGCAAACCGCGTACTGCAGTATATGAAATCGGAAAACTATTTTTAATTTAGGGGCGAGAAAACTCGGTTTTGCAAAGCCGAGTTTTCTCGCCTCCTGTTGGTAAGTAATACATTGCATAAGGTAAGCATATATGATATAATAAACCTATGAAACGCAATAATTCTAAGCATACATATAGTAGAACTTGTGTCTACAACATTAACTACCATATCATTTGGGGAACAAAATATCGCAACAAGTGGATGACTGCCGCACTTGAAGATGAAATCAAGCAAATTCTCATTGACATTGCCAAAGAGAAGGGGTTTTGTATCGACCACATAGAAATCGGTTTAGACGATCACATACATCTTTTAGTGACTGCACCACCCAAACTTTCTGTTACAGTTATTGTAAAATATCTCAAAGGCATCAGCTCCTTTCGGTTGTTTCGCTTGCATCCTGAGCTAAAACAATTTTACTGGAAGAAGACGAATCCTCATATATGGTCGCCAAGCTATTTCGTCGAGTCCATAGGCACGACCAATGCGGATGCTGTTGCTAAGTACATAGACGACCAACGAGGGAAGGAGCGAAAGTATGACGGAGACGACACTTCGAACAATTAAATACCGAGTATACCCAAATGAGCAGCAACGCATACTTATCGCCAAAACAATCGGTGCTTCTCGTTTCGTATATAACAAGATGCTTGAACTGAATAAGGAAGCCTATGCGAATGGTGAGAAGCTCGCTTCCCGCAACGCATTCAACTATCGCCTCACTAAACTAAAGAAAGAATACGAGTGGCTGTATGAAGTTGACTCTACTGCCCTTACTGCTGCCAATGATAACCTGGCAAACGCTTTCAAAGGCTTCTTCGCGGGAAAGACGGGTTTCCCCAATTTCCACAAGAAGAAATTTTCGGGTTCGTATACCTCAAAACGCATAAAAAACACCAACAATATATCAATCGGTGATAACTATGTACACTTACCAAAGGTTGGTATACTTAAGGCTAAAATACACAAGAAAAGTAAGGTAGACTGGAACCTCAAGTCTGCCACGGTTTCCATTGAGTCCGACGAGAAATACTATGTGTCTTTGCTCTTTGCGTTTGAGAGAACCATAAATAAAGTTCCCGTGTCAACGAACGCCATTGGGCTTGACTATGCCTCGAATGGTTTATATGTGGATAGCAACGGCAAGACCGGCACGAATCACAAATATTACCGTGAAAGCCAAACCAAACTTGCAAAACAGCAACGCAGGCTTTCTCGTATGCAAGGCTCAAAAAAAGGCGAGGCGAAATCAAATAACTATATCAAGCAGCTTCGTAAAGTCAATAAAATGCAAAGGCATATCGCAAACCAACGCCTCGACAATCTGCACAAAATATCTTCTGAGATAGCCAATCAGTATGATGTTGTCTGCGTAGAAAATCTAAATATGCGTGCCATGGCAAACAAAGGCTTTGGCAACGGCAAAGCGACCATGGATAACGGATACGGCTTGCTTCAAAATATGCTTGAATACAAACTTTCTGACCGAGGAAAGTATTTTGTCAAGGTCGATAAATGGTTTCCTTCGAGTCAAATTTGCCATCGCTGCGGCACGCTGCATCCGGAGATGAAAGACTTACGCATTCGCAAGATGGCATGTTCTTGCGGTATTTGCATAAGCCGCGACCAAAATGCCGCCATCAACATAAAAAAAGAAGGTCTGCGCATCCTGGAATTCGGAGCGTAAACCTTCATAATGACATATGGTACGGTAGGAACTATCGAAACCTAACGCTTGTGGAGATTGTGGGAAAACTGCTTTCTGCGGAAAGATGTGAGAATAACCGCGATCATTGAAGCAAGAAGCTCGGTAATTTATTGCCGAGTAGTTCACAAACTCTGAAAGGAGATACGAAGGAAAAGATGGAAGTTGTAATTATCACAGGCTTATCGGGAGCCGGAAAAACGAAGGCGGCGGACTGGTTTGAGGACAAGGGCTATTACTGCATCGACAATATGCCGCCGGCTCTGATCAAAAACTTTATCGAGCTTACCCTTTCGGGAGTCAGGCAGGTCACGAAGGCGGCTTTTGTCGTCGATGTGCGAGGAGGTTTATTTTTCCATGATTTGAAAAACAGCATTGCAGCACTCGAAAACGACGAAAATGTGGATTTTAAGATTTTGTTCGTAGAGGCTTCCAATGAGGCTTTGATAAGGCGCTACAACGAAACGCGGCGAATTCACCCGCTTTCCACGGCGGCGATTACGGCGGAAGTCATTGAAGAGGAACGGCAGAAATTATCGGAGCTTCGCACGCACGCGACCTACATCATCGATACATCTTCCCTCAAAGTCGCTGAATTCAATGCAGAACTGGACAGAGTGTTCACAAAGGGCCAGGCAAATGATTCCTTTATTCTGAATTTCATGTCGTTTGGCTATAAGCACGGGATTCCGCTCGAAGCCGACTGGGTGCTGGATGTGCGTTTTATTCCGAATCCGTATTATGTGCCGAGCTTGAAGCCTTTGACCGGAAACAACAAAAAAGTTTCCCAGTATGTACTCAAGCACGACATCACAAAGGAATTTATCAACAGACTTGTGGAAATCATCAAGCGTCTGATTCCATGCTATATCAAAGAAGGTAAGTACAGCCTGACGGTGGCACTGGGCTGCACGGGAGGGCATCACCGCTCGGTTGCGGTTGCCAATGAGGTTTACCGGATTTTTTCGGAAGAGGACCGCAGGGTGACGATTGAGCACAGAGACCTATAAAGCAGAAGAAACTGTGAAAAAAGTTTTAACCACTTGAATATCATTTCGTGTGATGATATAATATTTATATGAGTGCGGATTTTAGGCACAACTATTAGTAATTATTTTGTTTGAAAGAATGAAATAAAAAGGAGATCGATGAAAATGGACAAATTAATTATCAGTGCATGTATTTGCGGTGCGGAAGTAACTAAGGAAAACAACCCTGCAGTTCCTTATACTGTAGAAGAAGTTGTAAGAGAAGCAAAATCTGCTTATGATGCAGGTGCAGCTCTTATCCACCTTCACGTAAGATGGGACGACGGTACTCCGACACAGGACAAGGGCAGATTCCAGGAAATGGTTGACGCTATCAGAAAAGAATGTCCGGATGTTATTATCCAGCCTTCCACAGGTGGAGCAGTTGGTATGACTGACCTTGAAAGATTACAGTCAACAGAAATCACTCCAACCCCTGAAATGGCAACATTAGACTGCGGTACTTGCAACTTCGGCGGAGACGATATTTTCGTAAATACAGATAACACAATCAACAACTTCGGCGACATCATGCAGGAAAGAGGCATTAAGCCTGAATGCGAAGTATTCGATAAGGGCATGATCGACTTAGCTCTTAAGGCTGCTAAGAAGGGTCACATTAAATACCCAATCCACTTCGACTTTGTACTTGGCGTTCAGATGACAGCTACAGTTCGCGACCTCGTTATCATGGCTACTTCCATCCCTGCAGACTCCACTTGGACTGCTACAGGTATCGGTAAGAACGCATGGGGCATCGCTGCTGCTACAATCGCTATGGGCGGACACGTTCGTGTTGGTTTCGAAGACAATGTATACATGTCCAAGGGCGTACTCGCTAAATCCAACGGCGAAATGGTAGAAAGAGTTGTTCAGATGGCTAAGCTGCTCAACAGAGAAGTTGCTACTCCTGCTGAAGCAAGAGAAATCTTAGGATTAGCTCCACTGAAATAATCGAACAGAAAATACATAGGCAACTTGTGAAGGAGCGGCGGATGTCGCTCCTTTTTTGAAAATTGCGCGTTAATCAGCGGCACATAGAACAAAATGCAAAAGTAAAGGAATCGAAATACTATGTCATTCGCATCTGACACGAAAAACGAATTATCAAGAATCGAACCCGAAAAGAAATGCTGCATGCTCGCGGAAATTTCGGGCTTTCTTCGCGTGGCGGGAAGCATCGGACTTGTCGGCTTGGGTAAATTCCGCATCAAAATTACCACCGAAAATCCGGCAGTCGCAAGACACTACAAGAAGCTTTTGCAGGATTACTTCGGAATCGAAACCAAGCTCGAAATCGGTGAAGGCAAGGCTGTCGGAAAAGCTCGCACGGGGAAAAAATACGCGTACAGCATCACGATCGATGCAGATAATCTCAGTGAGCAGATTCTCCGTGAAACGGGAATGCTTCTGATTAAAGAAGGGAACAACTATTTTTCGGACGGGATTTACAGCGGCATCGTGCGAACCAAGTGCTGCAAGAAAGCTTATCTGCGTGGCGTGTTCATGGGTGCAGGCACAATGAGCGACCCGGAAAAAAGCTACGACCTTGAGTTTGTGCTGAACTCGGAGACGATGGCACAGGACCTCCGGAGACTGATCAATTCCTTTGTCGACCTCAGCTGCAAGGTGGTTAAGCGCGGGAAAAAATATGTTGTATACATGAAAAAAGCCGACTATATCAGCGACACTCTGGCGATTATGGGCGCAAGCAATCAGGTGTTCAGCATGGAAGAAACCAGAATCAAGAAAGCAATGGTCAATTCCGCGAAGCGAAGTGTCAACTGCGACAACGCAAACATGGACAGAACGATTGAAGCCTCCATCAAGCAGGCTGCCGCAATCAAAAAAATAGACGAAAAAATCGGAATATCCGCGCTTCCGGATAAGCTTCGGGAAGTTGCGGAACTCCGTCTTGAAAACCCCGATATTTCAATAGCATCACTCGGCGAATTATGTGATCCGCCGCTGAAAAAATCGGGAATCAACAATCGAATCAAAAAATTGGAAGAAATAGCCGCGAAACTATAAAGTGTTTTCGCGGTTTTTTGCATATAATTTAGATAATGTCTAAATTTTTGGACAATTTTTCGGAAATGTTCAAAATTGCTCAGCTTTTGCTAAAATGTGGTTTTAGTATGTTTGAAATTGTGGTAAAAATAATAAAAGGCGTATAGGTGATTATTTTTAGGACAAGGAGGCGAGTAAGTGTTTACGGAAGAAATAAACAAAATTCGCGAGGCCGAGGAGGCGGCGGATGCTATGCGCAGAAACGCAAAGACGGATGCCAGGCAGATGATTGAAGCTGCGAAATCCGAGGCAAAAAAAACAACAGAGCGGGCACAGGCGCAGGCAAAAGAGCATGCAGCCGCGTATCTGAAGGAGGGCGAGAAACAGGCAGAAGCAGATTATGAAGCTGCCATGAATCAAGCCCGGGAAACTGCCGAATCTCTGGTAAAAGATGCGGAGGCTCGGAAAAAACAAGCTATTGAAACGATAGCGGAAAGGATTATAGAAATCAGTGTCAATCATTAGAATGCAAAAGGTTGCGGTTTTGGGACTGGATGCAGATAAAAAGAGACTGATGTCAGAGCTGATGGACTTAGGCGTCGTTGAACTTACGGATTGCTCGGCAATGTCCGGGGAGGATTTTCGTAACGCGAATCTGACGCAGGATGGCGTGCCGGAGACGGTCGAGTTTTTCGAAAAGAAGGTCTTTGATGCGGCACAGGCGCTGGAAGTTTTGGAAAAATACGGAGAAATCAAAGAACCGCTTTTCCACACACGGCGCCGGGTAAAAAAGCCTCAGTTCAAAGGAATCGGTGAAAGTGAAGAACAGACACGGGCAAAAATCGACAAGCTTTTAAACCTTGCGGAGAAAATCAAAAATGCAAGTGACCGAATCAACCGGATTGAAAGCGATACGGCGATGCTGACCCCGTGGAAAAGCTTTGACCTTTCGCTTGCGGAGAGGGGAACGCAGACGACAGACATCACGCTTGGAGTGATTCCAAAGACTGATTTTCGGAGTTTTTCCGAAGTGACAGAAAAACTGCAGAGAGC
Organism: uncultured Clostridia bacterium; assembly: GCA_934233735.1. Taxonomy (GTDB): domain Bacteria; phylum Bacillota; class Clostridia; order Peptostreptococcales; family Anaerovoracaceae; genus CAG-238. The sequence continues at coordinate 117,201 of CAKQGQ010000005.1, forward strand.
ATCTGCTGAAGGCGAAAATGCTGAGGCGATGCAGTATTGTATGATCAAACAGGTATCGGAAGATAAGGATTATATGTACGCAGCCTTTGTCACAGGAAAAGAAGAAACGAAAGCAGTTACGGCGCAGCTTCGGGAAATTGGTTTCTCAGAGCTGAACTTATCTGCATTTGCAGGAACTGCGGATGAAAACTTGAAACAATTGAATAAGGAAAAACAAGAGGCAGAGGAAACTTTGCAAAAATTAAAAGAGGAAATTAAAACTCTGAAAGCTTGGAAAGAGCCTGTCGAAGACTATGCAGACTACTTTACGGTCGAGGCAGACAAAGAAAGAAGCAGAGAAAAACTTCTTAGGACTTCGAAGACTTTCCTCCTTGAGGGGTGGCTTCCGGTACGGACGAAGGTGCGGGTAACGCAGATCTTAGACGAAAACAACACCTGCTATCAATTCCGTGATCCGGAAGAAGGAGAAGAAGTTCCGGTTCTGCTTGAGAACAAGAGCTTTTTCCAACCGACGGAGGCGATTACGGAAATGTACTCGCTGCCGAGTTATTGGGGATTTGATCCGACTTCCATCTACTCGCTGTTCTATATCATTTTCTTCGGAATGATGTTCAGTGATGCGGGATACGGATTGCTTCTGGCAGTCGGATGCGGAGTCATTTTGAGAAAATTTGACCTTGAGGGTACGACCTTTAAAATGATAAAACTTTTCTTCTACTGTGGTATTTCGACCACGGTATGGGGCGTACTTTTCGGGGGATTCTTTGGGGACTTGATCGGCGTCTTTTCAAACACCTTCCTCGGAAAACAAATTGCCTTTAACGCAGTTTGGTTCAATCCGCTGGAAGACCCGATGAAGCTTTTGATTTTCTCGCTGATACTCGGCGTGATTCATCTCTTTATCGGAATGGGAATCCAGGCATATATGCAGATCAAAGATGGAAAATTTGTGGATGCAGTCTGTGACGAGGGCTTCTGGTATCTGACGATTCTGGGCCTTGCGGCATGGCTTTGCGGTTCTGCGGCATTCGACTCGGCGGTGCTTTCTGCCGCAGGTATGTGGATGAGCATCGCAGGTGCGGCCGGTCTTCTGATTGCAGGAGGACGAGGCAGGAAAGGCATCGGCAAAATCGTCGGAGGCTTTTCAAATCTGTATAACATCACAAGCTGGATTTCGGATATTTTGTCTTATGCCAGACTTTTGGCACTGGGACTTGCGACCGGCGTTATCGCACAGGTAGTAAATACGATGGGCTCGCTGTTCGGCGGAGGAATTGCCGGACTGATCCTGTTCCTGCTTATCTTTGTGGTGGGACACGCTGTGAACTTTGCAATCAACCTGCTGGGCGCGTTTATTCACTCGGCAAGACTGCAGTATGTAGAGTTTTTTGGCAAATTCTATGTGGACGGCGGAGAACCTTTCGACCCGCTGCGCAGAAAGACGAAATATATCCGTGTTGATGAAGAATAAAAAACAGAAAAACAGGAGGAATATAAGATGTTTTTTGAATATATTGACGGAAACAGTTTAGCAATTTTAGGTGCTGCAATCGCGGCGCTGGCAGGTATCGGCTCTGCAATGGGCGTGGGTATCGCAGGTCAGGCGGCTTCGGCTGTTGTAGCGGAAGACCCGAAAAAATTCGGTAAAACAATCATTTTGCAGGCACTCCCGGGTACGCAGGGTATTTACGGTCTGATTATCGCATTCCTGATCATGGTAAAAATCGGCCTGCTCAGCGGAAACATGGTTGACCTCACTGCAGCTCAGGGATTCTATTTCATGTGCGCAGGCATTCCAATCGGAGCAGTTGGTATTTGGTCCGGTATTGCACAGGGAAAGGCAGCAGCTGCTGCACTTCAGCTTACAGCTAAGAGACCGGATCAGATGGTTAAAGGTATCATCTATACCGCAATGGTAGAAACTTACGCGATTTTCGCACTGCTTGTTTCGGTACTGATCTGGCTGAGAATACCGGTTTAGAAAGGACGACAATATGGGCATTGAAAAAATTACCGATAGAATCGCTGCCGAGGCTAAGGCCGATTATGATGCGGTAGTGGGCAGTGCCAAGCAGGAGGCTCGGTCAATCCTCGCAGACGCAAAGGCTGCGGCGGAGAAAATTTTGGCGGATGCCGAAGAGAGCGGACGCACTGAAAAAGAAAAAGCAGTAAAATATGGAAAATCAGCGGCGGACATCGATGCGGGAAAAATTATCCTGAAGAAAAAACAGGAACTCCTCTCGGATTGTTTTGCAGGGATGGTAGATTACATTATCGGAATTGAAGAATATCGCTATATAGAACTTTTGGTGGAGCTTGGAGATGCGGCCGACATGTACGGCGGCAAGCTCTTGTTCAACGCTGATGAAAAGGAAAGAATCGGGCAGAAGGTCTGCGACGCGCTGAATCGCGCGGTTGCTTCAAAGAGAAGAGACAGATACGGAGACGAAATCCAGTATGCGGAGCGTTTCACTTTGGATGAAGAAGTGGGAAATATGAAAGGTGGTTATATTGTCACCTATCGTTCGACGTTCGCAGACTGTACCATCGAGTCTCTGGTAAAGGAGCACCGCATGGATCTTGCCGGTGAAGCAGCGAAAATTTTATTTACCTAAAGGGGGATACAATGGCAAAGAAAAGCGAATATGATTATATATTCCCTTCGGTACTGATTCGCAGCAAAGAAACTTCGCTTCTGAAACGCGCTGACATGGAAAAAGTCATGGAGCAGAAAGACGTGCAGGGCGCAATGAAAGTTTTAAGCGAGTTCGGATATGGCGACGGTAAGGACAGCGAGGATGCGCGTGCCTTCGAGAAGGCTCTCGACGCAGGTCTTGCTGAAAGCTATGAGCTTGTATTTTCTGTGCTTTCGGACGAACCGCAGATGAAACTTTTCCTGTACCCAAGCGATTATCATAATGTAAAGGTTCTTTTGAAGGCGGAGGCGCTTAAGACAGACCCGGCACCGCTTTTGCTGGAGTCCGCGGCGATACCGCCTCAGGAAATGCAGGAAATGATTCGCAAAAGAGATTTTGCGCTGTTTTCCGTTTCCATGAAGCAGGCGATTACCGAGGCGGCAGAGGTCTTCGCCAAGAGCCGTGACCCGCAGGAAATCGACATTATTTTAGACCGCGCATGTTACCGCGATATGCTTGAAGAAGCGGAAAAGCTTGATAATGCTTTTGTGACGGGCTATGTGAAGCTCTTAATTGACAGCCTGAACATGAGCGCGTTTATCAGACTTCGCAAAATCGGAAAATCCAAGAATTTCTTCGAAAAGATTTTCCTTACGGGCGGAAACCTCGAGGAGCGTTTCTTTGAAGGCTCCTGTGAAGAGGCGTACAGCTCGATTGCAGACAAGTTGCAGCCGTTTGGCTATTACGAAGTTTTTGCGGAGGGAGCGAAGGCGGTTACCGAAAAGGGAAGCTACAGTGAGCTTGAAAAAATTCTCGACAATTTGAAAATCCGTTTTGCGGCAGAGTGCAAATATCAGCCGTTCGGATTGGAAACCGCTGCGGCTTATCTGATTGCCAAAGAGATGGAGGTTAAGAACCTCAGAATTATCTTTGCGGGCAAGATTGCCGGAACAGCTGCGGAAATTGTAGCGGAAAGGTTAAGGGAAACTTATGTATAAGATAGGCGTAATCGGCGACAGAGAAAGCGTTTTAGGCTTTCAAGCGGTCGGGTTGGATGTATTTCCTGCGGACGATGCCGAGGAGGCAAAGAAAACGCTGAAGCGGCTTGCTAAGGAAGACTTCGCCATCATCTATATTACAGAACAGTTTTATCAATATATGATGAAGGAAGTCGAGGAGTACACAGACAGCAGGCTTCCGGCTGTGATTCCGATTCCCGGAAAGGACGGAAGTTTGGGCATCGGAATGACATCCGTAAAGAAATCGGTGGAAAGAGCCGTCGGAGCCGATATATTATTTGGAGGAAATTAAAATGGCAGAAGGCAAAGTATTGAAAGTATCCGGGCCGTTGGTCGTTGCGTCGGGCATGGATCAAGCCAATATGTTCGATGTCGTGCATGTTGGCAGCCAAGGCCTGATCGGAGAAATTATAGAAATGAGAGGCGACAGGGCTTCCATTCAGGTATACGAAGAGACTGCGGGAATCGGACCGGGTGCTCCGGTTGTATCTACGGGAGCGCCGCTTTCGGTAGAACTGGGACCCGGACTCATCGAGACCATGTATGATGGTATTCAGCGTCCTCTCGAGGAAATGGTGCAGGTTGCGGGACCGAACATCACGCGTGGAATCAAGGTTCCGTCGCTGAATCGCGAGAAAAAATGGGAATTCAAACCATTGCTAAAAACCGGAGACGAAGTCGAAGGCGGCGACATCATCGGTGAAGTGGAGGAAACCGTTCTGGTTACGCAGAAAATCATGGTTCCCGCAGGAATCAAGGGCGTAATCGATTCGATTGAATCCGGAAACTACACAGTTGATCACACAATCTGTAAGATCAGGCTGACGGAGGACTACGGCGCAGAGCATTTAAAGGCAGGCGACATCAAATCGCTCAGCATGATGCAGAAATGGCCGGTAAGACGCGGTCGTCCATATAAGGAAAAACTGGTTCCGGAGATGCCGCTTATCACCGGACAAAGGGTTATCGACACGATGTTCCCAATCGCCAAGGGCGGCGTGGCTGCGGTTCCCGGACCGTTCGGTTCAGGCAAAACCGTTGTACAGCACCAGCTTGCAAAGTGGGCGGATGCAGACATCGTTGTATACATCGGCTGCGGCGAACGTGGAAACGAGATGACCGATGTACTGATGGAGTTCCCGGAACTGAAAGACCCTCGTTCGGGAGAGTCTTTGATGAAGAGAACCGTTTTAATCGCAAATACTTCGGACATGCCGGTTGCGGCGCGTGAAGCGTCGATTTATACAGGCATTACCATAGCGGAATATTTCAGAGACATGGGCTACTCGGTAGCACTGATGGCTGACTCTACTTCCAGATGGGCGGAAGCTCTTCGTGAAATGTCCGGCCGTCTCGAAGAAATGCCGGGGGAAGAAGGCTATCCTGCTTATCTGGCATCCAGACTCGCGCAGTTCTATGAAAGAGCCGGAAGAACCGTATCTCTCGGAAAAGCGGGCCGCGTAGGAGCACTTTCCGCAATCGGTGCGGTATCTCCTCCGGGCGGTGACATTTCCGAGCCGGTATCGCAGGCAACGCTGCGTATCGTAAAGGTATTCTGGTGTCTGGATTCGGCACTGGCGTATGCAAGACACTTCCCGGCAATCAACTGGCTTCAGTCCTATTCCCTCTATGTGGAAAGACTGGAAAAATGGTATGCGGAGAATGTTGACAAAGAATTTCCGAAGATGCGAGAAGAAACGCTTGCGCTTTTGCAGCAGGAAGCAGAGCTCAACGAAATCGTACAGCTCGTCGGCGTTGATTCCCTTTCGGCGGAAGACCGCATGAAGCTCGAAGTCTGCAAATCCATTCGTGAGGACTATCTGCACCAGAACGCGTTCCACGATGTGGACACCTATTCTTCGCTGAACAAGCAGTTTAAGCTTCTGAAGCTGATTCTCGGCTTCTATAAGGAAGGGCTTGAGGGTATTCACAAAGGTGCTTCCTTTGCAAAGGTTGCGGCAATCCCTCAGCGTGAAGAAATCGGCAGATTCAAATATATCGAAGAAGAGCAGATTGACGAAAGATACGAAAAATTGATGAATGATATACGCGCTGCGATCAATGCGCTTGTAGTAGAGGAGGCTGAAGCGGATGATTAGAGAATATAAGACAATCAGTGAAGTTGTAGGACCTCTGATGCTGGTCAAGGATGTTGACGATGTTACCTACGATGAACTTGGCGAAATCCTGCTTCCGAGCGGGGAAAAAAGACTTTGCAAAGTCCTCGAAGTCAACGGACATAACGCGCTGGTTCAGCTTTTCGAGGCGTCTCAGGGCATCAACCTGAAGCAGAGCACGGTGCGCTTCCTCGGACACGGTACGCAGCTTGCGGTATCGCCGGATATGCTCGGTCGTGTATTCGACGGTATGGGAAGACCAAAGGACGGCGGGCCGGACATTATTGCGGAAAAGATGCTCGACATCAACGGACTTCCAATGAACCCGGCGGCTCGTGACTATCCGGCTGAGTTTATTCAGACAGGCGTTTCGGCAATTGACGGACTGAACACGCTAGTTCGCGGACAGAAGCTTCCGATTTTCTCAGGCGCAGGTCTTCCGCATTCCAACTTAGCAGCGCAGATTGCGCGTCAGGCAAAGGTAATCGGTGACGATGCCGGAAACTTCGCCGTTGTATTTGCAGCAATCGGTATTACGCACGAAGAAGCGGATTTCTTCGCTTCCGACTTCAGAAGAACCGGCGCGATTGACAGAACGGTTATGTTTATGAACCTTGCCAACGACCCTGCGGTTGAGCGTATCGCTACACCGCGTATGGCACTGACGGCTGCGGAATATCTTGCATTCGACATGGGAATGCATGTGCTGGTTATTTTGACGGATATTACAAACTACGCGGAGGCTCTGCGTGAGGTTTCGGCTGCTCGTAAAGAGGTGCCTGGCCGCAGAGGCTACCCGGGCTATTTATATACCGACCTTGCGACGATGTATGAACGCGCGGGCAGAAAGAAAGGCTGCGCGGGCTCGATTACGATGATTCCGATTCTGACGATGCCGGAAAACGACAAGACGCACCCGATTCCTGACCTTACCGGCTACATCACCGAAGGACAGATTATTCTTTCCAATGAGCTGTTCCGCAAGGGCATTAAACCGCCAATCGATGTTCTTCCATCGCTTTCGCGTCTGAAGGACAAAGGTATCGGCAAAGGCAAAACCCGTGAAGACCACGCGGACACGATGAACCAGCTATTTGCTGCTTATGCGAAGGGTAAAGAAAACCTGGAACTTGTTGCAATCTTAGGTGAAGCGGCGCTTTCCGAGGTCGACCTGATGTATGCGAAGTTCTCGCAGGAATTTGAGAGACGCTATGTTTCACAGGGCTACGATGCCGACCGTACGATTGAGGAAACGCTGAATCTGGGATGGGAACTGCTCCGACTTCTTCCAAAGAGCGAACTGAAGCGTATCAAAGACGAATATATCGAAAAGTATTTGTAAACGGCGATGCGCCGGTTAATTCATGATTTGATTAAAAAAGGAAGGAGGCAGGAAAAGTGGAAAGACTCAATGTAAATCCCACCCGTATGATGCTCACAACGCTCAAAAAGCGTCATGCGACTTCCGTGCGGGGTCACAAACTTTTAAAAGATAAGCGGGATGAACTGATGAAAGGTTTCCTTGAACTTGCCCGTGAAAATAAGGAGCTCCGAGACAAGGTGGAGGCTCGCCTTGCGGATGTTTATGCAGCTTTCGGTGTGGCGCAGGCAGTTATGAGCCGCGCTGCCATGGAGGAGGCTCTGATGTTTCCGAAGCAGGGTGTGAACTTAGAAGTCTCAGGCAGGAATGTCATGAGCGTGGACGTTCCGGTGTTTGACTTTACTACAACGGCCGAAGACGCTTCAAATATCTACCCTTACGGTTATGCCAATACTTCCGGTGAACTGGACTCTGCAATTGCAAGTCTGGCGGATGTATTTCCGCTGATGCTGGAGCTTGCCGATAAGGAAAAAGAAGCACAAATGCTGGCTGCCGAGCTTGAGCGGACGCGGCGCAGGGTTAACGCGCTTGAATATGTAAAGATACCGCAGCTCGAAATGACAATTAAGTATATTCGCATGCGGCTTGACGAAAATGAGCGAGGCAACCAGACGAGACTGATGAAGGTCAAGGATATGGTGCTCAAAGAAGCAATTAAGGAAAAGCACGATGCGGATGAAGAGGCTTATAATGCGGCGGTAAAACACGCAATCAAGCATTCAAGAAAACCGATTAATATTATGTAAGATTCAAAATTGTCCGTTCCATGGGAAACCGATGGAAACGGACAATTTTTTCTTAACATCAATTTTATAGTCTTCCTGATATAATATGTAAAAGCATTTTCTAACTAAAAGGCAGATTGCCGCAGAAAGGGAGAGACACCATGTCAAAGAGAGCTTTACTTTTTCTTATAATTACGCTTATCCTTTGCGCACTGCTGACAAGCTGCTTCGCGTGGAATCTTTTATCCGCGGATAAAGAGAGCAAAAAAGTCAGCAACAGCAGAGAAATAGAAACGACAGGGCAGGACACTGTCACGCAGGAGGGAGAAGAAATGTATCAGGACCCATCAAAAGACGTTGTATATTTGGCGGGTGGATGCTTTTGGGGACTGGAAGCGCTGATGCAGTCCATTCCGGGCGTCATCGACGCGGAAAGCGGATACGCGAACGGCACCTGCGAAGCAGACGCGAATTATCGCAGTGTCTGCGCAGGAAACACCGGATTTCGTGAAACGGTGCGGGTTGCGTATGATCCGCAAAAAGTAAGCCTTGATGCCTTGCTTCTCGCGTACTTCTATGTCATTGATCCTACGGTGAAGGACCGCCAGGGTAATGATCGCGGAAGCCAGTATCAGACCGGCATCTATTACACCAATGACAAGGTAAAAGAAACGGTAGAACGCATCGCGGAAATCGAGCGCCAACGCAGCGAGAAATTTTTTGTAGAGATCGCGCCTCTAAGAAACTACTATCCGGCGGAAGCATATCATCAGGATTACTTAAAAAAGAATCCGAACGGCTACTGCCATATTCCGAAGGAAGAAATGAAGCTTTTTTCGGAGCTTCGCGTCGATCCGGGCGATTACAAACGGCCGGCTGCGGAGGTGATTCGGCAAAAGCTGACCAAAGAGCAATATCACATTACGCAGGAAAGCGGCACAGAGAGAGCGTTTACGGGCGAATTTTGGAATAAGTTCGAAAAAGGAATCTATGTGGATGTCGTGACGGGCGAACCGTTGTTTTCCTCTGCCGACAAATTCGAGAGCAGCTGCGGCTGGCCGGCCTTCTCCAAACCAATCGAGGAACCGGCGATAACAAAGCTGGAAGATAACAGCCACGGCATGCACAGAACCGAAGTGAGAAGCAGGGCGGGGAATTCTCATCTGGGGCATGTGTTTAGCGGAGATTCTGAATCTCCAAACGGCGTGCGGTATTGCATCAACAGCGCCGCGCTGCGCTTTGTACCGTACGAAAAGATGGAAGCGGAGGGTTACGGCTACCTCAAATATTTGTTTGAAAAAGAGCGTGGAGCGGAGAGATAATTCTCCCGCTTCAAACACGCTTTAGCACCTGCCGTCTGCCGCCCCGTGAAGTCCTTTCAGATATTCCTCAACATTTAGGTAACGAATGCCGCTGCCTGCGTCATGATGCGACTCGCCGCGGTAGATTACATATTTACCGGTGATGGAACCGTAGCGGAATTCCGTCCGCTCACACTTGTCTTCGTCAATCAGGTGTCGGTACTGCTCAGGCGTCCGCTCGCTGCTGTGTTTGATTTCGTAAATTTCACATGAAGCCGTCTTCGGGTCGAAGGCAACCATGTCGAATTCGCCGACCGCAAACTGCAGTTTAAAGACTCTCTTATGTGGATATGCCATCTTCGTTTCGAGCATAATCAAATCTTCCATAAGTCTGCCGCATACCTCGCTTTCGATCCGCGCAAGTACATATTTTCGCTCTGCAAGCGAGAGGTCGGAAAACTCTTCATCCTCGAGAAGAGAGGAAATAACCGCTTCAACCTGCGAGTAACGAAGACCGGGCTGTGAGACAACGGTTTTCGTTTCCTTATGCGATAGATTCGGGAGCGATACGATGTCGAAGTCAAAGGTCAAATCCAGCAAATCAAGATATTCCTTGATTTCGGCGCAGTGCTCATCGGTAAGCATAATTTTTCGCTCCGAAGCGTTTAAAATTTTGAGTTTCCGGCGCAGACGTCCGGTAACAGCCGCAAGGTCAATGCGGTCGAGCGCATCGTTTGCATGTATACGGTCGCGGCGCAGATTCCGTGCAGACAGTGAAAGAATTCCCGAACGAAAATCACGCGTAAGCACATCCAGCGCGAAACGGTGATTGATGTCTTCGACGACGCGATTGACGGCACCGGTGAGTTCTCCCTGTTCATAAAGGACGCGCAGATTTCGAAAATGATCGCCGTCCTGATAGCATTTCAGCGAATGCTGTATGTTCTTGGCGATTGCACTGTCCACATATTCATCGGTGCTTTTCGCTGTGGAAAAGGTTGAATGCTCGTTATAGTGGCTGCCGCCCAGACTCAGCGTCCCGCCATAGCGAATATATTCATCAATCCCGTGAATTCCAAGCAGCCGCTCGAATTCGCGATAAGGGATAAATGTAGTATGCAGCATAACGCACCGGTCATACAGCTGAGAATCCTCCGAGAAAAGGAAGCCGAGCGAATCCGTTCCCGATAGGATAATTTTCATGCCGCAGGATGCAAAGATATCCGAAAAAAGTGCAGCTCCTTCAATGAAATCCGCAAGCAAAGTTGCCTCATCTATGAAGATATATTTAAACCCTTGTGATGCAAGAATTTTTAAATCGGTATTGATATCTGCCAGTGTGACGCCGGGCACGACCTGAATAAATGCCGTCTTCGCGAGGCACTCATTCGGCATTTCCGAAATCGCCTGACGCATCATCGTCGTTTTTCCTGTGCGGCGCAGTCCGTAAAGAATCAGAACCTTATCCGGAAAGGCACCTGCGATATAATCCTGCAGAAGATGGAAGCATTCACGCCTTCCGAAACCGGAAGACTGATTTGCGAAAAATCGCAGGGCATCTCCTTTTATGACATTGGAATGATAGCGAAAGACCTCTTCGGACACACGCGTTGACTCAAAAGTCAGCGGAATACCGTTATACGACCATGCTGCCGCCTGTGCGGGAACTGAAGAGGAAGGAGTGTCTGCAGAAAAACGCGCTTTTCGGGCATTTAATTCTTTCAGTTCTTCTTCTAAAGCCTTGCGTTTTTCGACAGCGGTCTGCATATCGGCAAGCCTGTCTTGTGGAATATATTTTTCTTTTCGCTTCCCGTTTTCATAAAAACGATGATAATAGTATATTTTTCCGTTGACGGTTTTCTTTCCGATCGAGCCCGCCGGAAGCAGAGCAAGCGCTTCTTCGATTTCTGAAATACGAAGAAGCAAATCTTTATAATCCGCATAATTTGAAAATCGATCCATCACGATGACACACCTCCTTCAAGTTTGTATACCCTATTATACCCTATTATACCCTGCATTTGTCAAGCAAAAAATAGAAAAAAACAAAAACGCTTAAAATAGAACACAGGCTTGGTTTTTCATCCGCTTTATGTTACAATTTTTGCAGAGAGGTGACAAAATGGGAAAATGTGTGATTATCGGAGCGGCCGACATCAAAGACTACGCAAGGGCGAAAAATTACTTGCGGAAGGATGATTTCTATATATTTTGCGATGCGGGACTTAAGCACACTGAGGCACTTGGAATGAAGCCTGACTTAATCATTGGGGATTTTGATTCCTACTCGAAGGAAGAGGCACTCAAGCAAGGCATTGAGACGATTGTGCTGCCGTGCGAAAAAGACGATACCGATACGGTTTTTGCGGTTAAGGAGGGAATGCGGCGAGGCTTTTCGGAATTTCTTTTATTGGGAGCTATCGGGCAGAGACTTGACCATACGCTCGGAAATGTTTCGATTCTGCTCATGCTTGATAAAGCGGGCAGGCGCGGCATGATTGTCGATGACTATTCGGAAATGAGCCTGGTGGGGCAGACACCGGTATATATAAATGGAAGCTTTTCGTATTTTTCGGTTTTGAATATCAGCGGCAAGGCGGAAGGCGTGACGATTGAAGGCGCAAAATATCCGCTTAAGGACGCAGTCATTTCCTGCGACTATCAATACGGCGTCAGCAATGAAGTTTTGGCAGGAGAGCGTGCGGCGGTGAGTGTCGCAGACGGAAGGCTGCTTTTGATAAAGGTTTTTTAGGAAGGAAAGACAGAAACGATGGAAAAAGGACAGATTGTAGAACTGACGATTGAAGATATGAGCGCGGAGGGACGCGGAATCGGCAAAATCTATGACGACGAGCGTGGTTTTGCGGTTTTCGTGCAGGACACGGTTGTGGGCGACCGCGCAAAGGTCGAACTTACGAAAGTAAAGAAAAACTACGCATTCGGGCATGTTTCGGAGATGCTTGCGCTTTCGCAGGACAGACAGGAGAGCTTTTGCCCGCACAGCGGATTGTGCGGCGGATGCGTTTATTCTCAGCTCAGCTATGAGGCGCAGCTTGCGCTGAAAGAAAAGCAGGTGCGTGAGAAGCTGGTACGCCTGGGCGGCTTGACCGATCCTGTCATTATGCCGATTATCGGTATGGGCGGCGAAGATGTGAATGAAGTGCCTTTCCGCTATCGGAATAAGGCGAGCATGCCGGTCAGCACGGGCGGCCTGATTACGCAGAAAGGCGGAATCGTAAAACCGGTTCACGAGCCGAGGGTGGGCTTTTATCGTCCGAAGAGTCACGATGTTGTGGACTGCGAAGACTGCCTGCTTCAATCTGAGCCTGCAATGGCGGCTGCGGCTGCGCTTCGCAAGTTTATGGAAGAAGACCATATCACGTCATACGATCCGCGCTGGGAAAAAGGCCTCATGCGCCACATGATTGTCCGTACCGCTGCGGGAACCGGTGAGGTTATGGTCATCCTTGTCATCAACGGAAAAGCTATTCCCAACGCACCGAAGCTGATTGAAATGCTCGACGAGGCAATTTACAATGTGCCTGTTTATGAGGACGGACCGCTTGCGGGCGTGGAATTTAATTTGGAAAGCGTTATTGTAAATATAAATAAGTCGAAAAATCTGGAAGGGCAGATTTTGGGCGAGGAGTGCATAACGATTGCGGGAAAGCCGACCATCACGGAAGAAGTCGGCGGGCTTTCCTTCGAGATTTCGCCGCTGTCATTCTATCAGGTGAATCGCGAACAGATGGTGCGCCTGTATGAGAAGGCTCTGGAATACGCATCGCTGAAAGGCGATGAAACGGTTCTGGACTTGTACTGCGGTGTCGGAACCATCGGGCTGTTCGCAGCTGCGGAAATGAACAGAAAGACTGCCGAGCTTAACGCAGCGGCAGCTTCGGGGCAGGCTGTCGAGAATGCTGCCTCAGGACAGGCTGCAGCGGCAGCTTTGAGCGGCACTACTGCCTCAGGACCGGCTGCAGCGGACAAGTCGCCGGGCCGCGTCATCGGTATTGAATCCGTCAAAGGTGCAGTCCTCGACGCAAACCGCAACGCTACGATTAACGGCATCGTAAATGCACGATATGTCTGCGGCAAGGCGGAAGAAGAGCTGCCAAAGATGGTACGTACCAAGGCGCAGGAAGAACAGGCTGTGCGCGAGGTCGTCAAGAAGTGCGGCGAAGAGGCAGCGAAACAAGAATTGTTAAAAGACGAAGCACTTCGTATTACGCATGCGGATGTCGTAATACTCGACCCACCGCGCGCCGGCTGCGAGCAGCCGCTGCTGGAGGCAGTCGTAAAGGCTGCTCCGGAGCGAATCGTGTATGTTTCCTGTGACCCCGCGACCCTGGCACGCGACATCAAGTGGCTCGGCGAGCACGGCTATGAATTCCGCGAAGCCACCCCATGCGATATGTTCCCTTGGACCGGGCATGTGGAGACGGTAGTTCTTTTGTCCCACAAAAAAGCCGACAGTTATATCCACATTGATGTGGAGTTTGGTGAGGG
>CAKQGQ010000006.1 GCA_934233735.1 uncultured Clostridia bacterium
AGAATATCACAAGATACAAAAAATAGTTTTGCATCGTTTATCCTTGCTGCGTTCAGCATGAACGCAGCAAGGATATGCGTTTTACAACCAAAAGGCTTTCATTTTTTCCAATATTTTTTGTTTGCGTTTATTGACGGCTTGCTGTGAGATATGCAGCACGCTTGCGACCTGTGTTTCCGTCAGCGGTTCCTTGCACAAATATAAAAACCAAACCAATTCTTTTTCCTCATCTGTCAGACTGGCAAAAGCAATTTGCAGCTTATTTAGGTTTTCTCGCTTCTCCGCCATTTTTCCCTAAACTTGAAATAAATAACGGATTCGTTTAGGCTCATGGATACCGAGAAAAGTACGCCAGCCCTTTTCGCAGCAGCCAAGCCTTCGTTTCTTTCATTTCTGTTCACACACTTTCAGAAAATTGATGTTCCATTTTGAATATGCGAAAGCCCGACGGGTATCCGACGGGTTTTCGCGTTTTCATTATGTGTCTTATTTCGTCCAGGTTCTGCTCGCGTACTTGCACTGCTTGAGTGCGGTTTTTGCGGTGAGCTTGCCGTTTTCATCGTAAACTCTGATCTGAACCTTGTAGAAGTACTTTGTTCCCTTCTTACCGCCGGTATTGGTGTAAGAAGCGGTCTTTTTCGTGACGGCTGCCTTGTAGCCTGCCGCCTTCTTCGTTGAGCGATAGAAGCGGTATTTTACGGTATAGCCCGCGTCTTTGAGCTCTTTTATCATCGCCTTATCCTGCTTGTCGAGGCTGACGGTGACTTTGATGTTCTTCTTCGCGGTCTTCGCGGAGCGAGCGACCAGTGTCAGCTTCGCAGTCAACGCCTTGGCATCAACCTGCGGTTCTTCGACTTCCAGTCCCAGTTCGTCCGCGTCAACGAGCGCAAAGGTCGAGAAGTGCGGTGTGGTAAATTCGTAGTATTTCTTGCCGCCGATGGTCAGGACTTTGCCCGCCAGCTGTTCGATCTTGCCGTCATCTGCGATGTGAATTGCTGCAACCTTCTTGTCAAGCAGCTTGGAAACAATTTCTGCAACCACTTTGACCTTACCCTTGTTGAAGTCAGAAATGACTTTATCGCCGGATTTGATCGTCAGCTTGAGCAAGTGACCGTTTGCGCCGGCAGCCTTCTTCTGTGCCTCGGTCGGTTTGGTTACTTTCGTAATCTCGATAATAACCGTATTACCTTTGGCTTCGCCGATAATCGTCTTGAGCGTTTCCTGATCGAGCGTCACCTTGCCGTTTTCGGTGTTCACCGTCAGATCGGCATTGGTCTTGTCTGCGACATTCTTCACGAATTTTACATCAAGTGAAAGCTGTACGCTGTCCGCGCCCTTGCTGTCTGCCTTGCTGACCTCGAGGATAATTTCTGCGGACTTCTTCTCCGTAGCCTGTTTGAGAATCTCGCTTTGGTTCTCTGCCTTGACAGTCGCTGCCGCGGTACTGCCGCTGACCTTGACCTCGGTTGGAGAAGTTGTCGTTGCGGAGCCGGAAGCACCGGAAGTAGTGACGTCTTTGGCTTCGCCCTTTCCACTCATATCAATTACTTTATCTGTCGGCGGGTCTGTGTCCTCTGCTTCCAACCAGCGGTTTGGATATGCTGGAACACTTCCTTCAAACGATGTTTCTAACTGGTAATCGTCGACATAATGCCATACGATAGAATCACCATTTGTTACATAGTAATCTTTCAATCCGAATAACGGATGCTCTCCGTTTACGGTGTACATCCAGCCAGAATTCTTACCATTCGTAAATTCCCTTAGCCAGTATCCGCCATATCCTTTTGGTGCTTGAATTGCGGATACATAGTTGTTTTCCGCACCGATATGACTCAACCCGGCATCTCGTAATGCCTTAGTGAACAGTTCATAAACGGATACACTTTCTTTGTTGAAAGTATAGCTTCTTGTTGCAATCCAAGTCACATACTTACTGTGATTAGAACTTCCAGCACTATGAACGGCATCACCAATCAAGCGGAAGGTAACGGTAGTCTTTCCTGTCGGCTGCTGTGTATCAGTCTTTTTAACTGTCAAGATGCAGGCTGTATATGTCAGAATGTTCTGTCCGCTTCCATTCTTTTTAACTGCACTAATTGTATATTGCCCCGGTTCACTGATTTTTTCTGCAGGAATCGCAACCTTGCCTTTCTCATCTGTTATTATGTTGATTGACTTTCCGTTAAGCAAAATATCCGCGCCTGCGCAAGCGGTCTTTTCTCCATCTGTACCAACATCTTTCGATAGTAAGGTTAAATTCAAAGGACTTCCTGCCGTCAATGTCTGTTTTACATTTTCTTCAAACGCAGCATGCTGCATACCCTCATAATCTGCATTGTAGTAATATTCCACAATGTCGCCACCATTTACAAGTGTATTCGCAGGGTCGCTGCAGACTTTACCGTTAATTTCACAAACCCAGCCTGCATTCTGACCCTTGTCAGATAGTTTTACAACATTCTTCGGTGTCAAAATCCCTTTCCTACAAGAGAAGCTCTTCTTGCTTACGCCATTTTGCATCGCATCGATAATTGCGTGCAATGCAGTATAGCCGCCATGATTATATTCCACATACTTTAACTTAGCTAAATCTTCTGGCTCACGGATTGTAAGCGCAGTCGGCACTTTTATGTAGGAATCGGCACTCGTAACACTTACGGTAACCTCACCGGATTGTTTGGGAATTTTAACCATATCCGCTAATCTGATCAGATGTGTACTCTCGTCCGATGTGACAGCATGAGTCCTCACAATTGTTTCATAGCCCTCTTTCGTTACATAATACTTATATGTCCCATTGGATAATTCATAAGTACCGTCCGATTTCGGATTGATGACATTCCCTTTGCTGTTTTTAATGATTACAGAAGCTTCATTCTGTAGATTATCAAATTTTACTTCATTCGGCGCAGCTTCTTGCTTTATGTTCAACTTATAATTTGAAAGTCTTTCGCCTTGCTGTTCATCTTTTTTATTGTACGATATGTGTTTTATAGAAAAATCAATGGCAGTATCATTATTTCCGCTCAGTGCAATGTTCTGTGTGCTTGTTACACTGCCAGTATATACTTTTTCACTTTTTTCTACTAAGCCTCCAAGCGTGATTATTGTTGTCAATTTTCCACTGTACTTTTTAGCGTTTGTGATTGTTCCTCCCGTGATACTTGCCATAACTGAAAGATTCATATTTTGTATATTGTATGGTACCGTTATGTCATATGAATCAAAACAAGAAAGAAAGCCAGCACCGTATATTTCTTTTTCCGAATTATCTGAAAGCGCAAGGCGGTCAGTCAAGTCTTCCTCGTCGGCTTTAACTTTAACCTCATAATGACCATAGGCACCGGTATTTGTTCCTTCGTTAGTTGGAATACAATTTATTGTGTATGTTTTTGGATAGCCTTTCTCCGGATTATTTGGTGTTACCACGATTTTGATTGTAGAGATTTCACCTGAAAATTTCTTTTTCGCTTCTAATATTTCTTCTTTATCATCGGCATAGACCTTGACCGTACAGTCAGAATGGATTGGCTTTGCTTCTATGAAAAACCCTGATTTTTCATAGACCATAAAGAATGCTTGTGGGACTATTCCCTCATACAATGTATATCCTTTGCCCCGGTCTGCATTAAAGTTCATACCAAATTTTAATTCAGTCAAATTAGAATAGTTTTGTCTCTCATATTCTTCATTTTCCTCAGCATCTGTAACCCTAACTTCAATATCCGGCAAAACAGAATAATATCCGTTAATATTCTCTGCGGAATCCCCCCCTATGTAACTCGAGTTCATGCTTGCCTTATTTATTTTTCGATGTGCACTTTCATTCTCTCCGATTGATGTGGTATGAATCCGACCGTTACTTAAAACTGTTGTCCCTGCTTCATCAGCATAAAACTCAATCGCGTTGTCCTTCGTAACAGTATACTGTACTCCCTCGCTTTTTACCGTACTGTCACCAAAGTCATATTCGACCCATGTTTCGTTAGGATAACCTGGGTTATAGATTGCTGCGAGCTTCGGGACTGGCATTTTCAATCCGTCGAATGTGATCCGCACTTTGTCTCCACTCACAATTGCCTTGTCAGGATGTGTAAGATTAGATATGGTAAGATCAAGACCTTTTGCGTAAACCACATGATACTGCGCCTTGTCTCCGGATTTTACTTCAACAATATTTGGACCTTCCTGAAGTTTAACAGTCCAAGTTGCGTCAGCATTCATTGTTCCATCGATCCATTCCGCGCTCCAGTCAGTAGCCAACGGTTTTTGTACCCTAACCGCGACATTTCCGTCCGTTTTTGGAGAAAAAGTATACTCAGCGTAAGAGTCTTTGTCTTTCCCATTCTCGGACTTAATATAGTAAACCGTATCATACTCGGATAGCCCTATACCTGTCTTGAATGTATCCTTGCTATCACTGTCAACATCAACCACTATAATTCCTGTGTTTTCTCTCCAAATTCCGCTGTAAACAAGTTCTTTCTTTACCGCTAAATAATCCAGCGGATCATATGTTACTTTTACAACGCTGATGCCGGGGCTTGTCGCTTTTATTCTACCACTGTCGTCCACAGTAACAGATGCTGAACTACCATTGTATTCCATCACCTCATAGTGATAATCCGGCTCTACATAGTAGTTCCCGGTTCCTGTTTCGACAGCTTGCCACGATCTAAAAGTCGTGATATCAAAGCTTTCTCCTTCTTTAAGCTGCAGATACCTGCTGTCCGGAAGGTTCATATACAGGTTTGCTTCATAAAACGACTGGGATTCATCTCTTATTTCGTCAGCATTTGTTCTATCCTTTAATCCGCTAATAACAAGTGGATTTGCCCCAGCGTCATAGTGCATTGTATTAAATGTAGACGCTTTTGTTATCTTATCTTGTTGCCTAACTTCGTAGTGAAGTTTTGTATTGTCTGGTACTTCACATATATAAGTTGTTATTCCATTTTCTGTTGTCCCTGCTCCACATTCTATTTTCTCTAAAGGTCTATAGAATTTAACCCGATGGTAAATCTTAAGTTCGGCTCCTTCTGGGGTTTGAATCTTTATTTGCTTCTTTTTCGCCACTAGGAACTTCCCACTGTCCGAGAGATTCAATGCTTGAAAAGTATCCGCCTTTGCGGACGCATAGACATACATAATTCCACTGCTGCCCCAATAAGTCTCTGTCGCGTCAGAAAGGAAGTTGTACTTGTAATAATCTCTTCCCTCTAAGGCTGGCAGTACAAACGAATTTCCTGCTGCACCTGGGGAATAAGAAAATTCATCACTGCTGTTTTTAACCTCAATTGAGTACCCAATTCCATTATCTTCTATCTCGTTTTTACTGAAAACAATTTGGCGCAGAACAATTTCCGGATGTGACCCATCTACATCGAATTTCCCTTTGCCTATATCCGTTCCATCCTTTGCATGAGCTGCATAATAATAGGTTCCTTTTTGATACGGAATAGAGTTTACATTATACTCACCATCAATACCAGATAACATTGATACCGCATTTCCCGAACTGTCAGTAATCGAGATTGAGAATTCGCCTGTCTTTATTAAAAATTCTTTCCCACTTTCGCTCGAGAGGATTCCCCCATATGCACTTGTTGGAAGCATAGTCGTGATGATAAATAAAGACAGAAGTAAACTCATTAACTTTCCAAAACGCTTTTTTATAATACTATTCATTGTCTCCTCTTCTTTCAATGCATATGGGCGTATCATTTTTTTCAATACGCCCACATCCAACTAATCAGTTTTGCCCATTTAATTGATTCAGTTTTGCAGTATTATAGCCTGCAATGTCTGCATATGCTCCATATACCCAATAAACAACATCTCCTGATTTGACGCTGTATTCTCCTGCACCAATTAAAAGAGAATCTGAAGCTATTTCCCATGTATTAGATGCATTTTTCCGCATTACACAATAGTTCCATCCATTTGTGTATGTGCTGTCTGGACCAATCCCATCGATTGACTCGACATAACTACCAGCATAGCCTACCGATAAACTGTATCCCTCAGTAGTCGTAAACATTTCTAATGCTGTACCTGCTGTTGCAAAAGTCTGTGCTGCTTGTGCCTGATTATAAAACGCTGAACCTGTATTTGCCTTTGTAACAGTTAAATTGCTTTTATCACCCAAGCTTCCATTGCTCACTTTATCCTCGACAATCACCCTCACATTTCCGACTGATGCGTAGGCAGATGCACTTTTCTCAAGAACGATTGTGAAGTTTACGCTTCCACCATCATAGTTTGCCTGAATTGTGCATGACCCAGCTTCAGTACCGACTAACGTAACTACAACCTGACTATCATAGGTTCCTGCTGTCCCAGAAACACTATCTACAGCCGTTCCCGTTGATGCAACAGTCGCAATACTTGTATCTGAACTTGTCCAGGATACAGCCTGCGCATCTGCTTGGCTGTTAAAGCCAATCGCTTGCCAATAGTTTCCAGCTTTGGATGCGGCAACAGTAAAACTCGTAATTGCTGTGCCAGATGCATTCGTATAACTTACTGAGCCATCCTCTGCTGTCACGATTGTCGCAAAGTTATGGTACATTGCGTTTGATGCCGCAGTAAGATTCGTTGTTGCAAATGCAACACTACTCATGGCGAATACCATCACCAGTGCGAGGACTATGGCAAGTCCCTTTTTCATTGTTCTTTTATTCATGCGTATACCTCCTGAATAAAATCCCTCAGCATTTCTCACTACTCATGGCAGTACAAGTAACTCGAAACGCACCTATCTGTTTGTGATTATCTTTCGGCAACTGCCTGCCGTATCTACAGGCGGAGAATAGTTTCTTTCCCTTGTGGCATGGAAAGCCTGCCGTTTCTCCGTCGTATATTTATTCTATTCCACCCCTTCTTTAAGCCTTGCAGCTTCTGCCGCCTGCTGCTCGCGAAGCTGCCGGCGGTATTCCTTATGACGCTCGCGTTTTTCACGCCGCCGTTTCTTGCCTTCCAAATAATGTTCCGCGACCGGTCTGGTGCCTGCTTTTTCGAGCATTCTCGGCCATGGACCGAACCGGTATTTCAGCTCCCGATCATACAGCACGTCTTTTCGGGTGGGCTCTCTACCGCATTCCCGGACGAAGTCCCGCACAAGCTGCAGCAATTCTTCGTCGCTCATTTTCTTATATGGCTCGCTCAGCCGTTTTAATTCCCTTCCTTTTTCGCCTTCCGTCATTTCCGGATTTTCCTTAATTTTGCGTTTTATTTCCTGCTGCTGTGCCTGCTCCATGTTTTCCTCTCTTATACACATTTTTTATCTGAAGCCCCATGGGCGATGCCTTCCTAATGCGGCACCGCCCGAAAAGGATGAAAAGATACAAAAAAAGACTGCCGTCTCTTTGGCAGTCCGCATCCATCACATACATTCTGTTTCCGCACATAGCTCTCCCGCGTGAGATTTTCCCCATGCTGCTTTGCACGTATCAGCCGAAAAGTGCCGCCGAGCAATCCTCCTGCCGTTGTAACAGGAAAATCCTTTTGTCCGCTTACCTTTTCGCAACGATGTATCCTTCTGCCTCAGAGAAATTGTTTACATCCAAGCGATAGCTCGTCTCCTGACTTGTCCTGTCTGTGCAGGCATTACAGTTGCTGAGAAACAGGGAGGACTTTCACCTCACATCCGTTAGCTACCCTTGTTGCTGTTTTTCTTTTTTTATAAAGTTATGCAAAGTTTATCACAAAAAACACATAGAGTCAACATGTTTTTCTACTTTTTTAACGAATTTTCGATAATCTGCGATGACCTTCGCAGAAAATGTGTTGCCGACATTGTTAGCGGATTATCTTTCCTGCAGCAACGCAAGCTCCTCCTCACTCATCTCCCGGCATTCGCCCTCCGCGAGGTCCGCAGGAAGCGTGAGTCTGCCCATTCCGAGGCGCTTCAGTTCCAGCACTTCGGCACCGAAGCAGCCGAACATACGCTTAATCTGATGATAGCGTCCTTCCCGCAGCGTAACCTCCGCTGTTTTTTCTCCTGTCTTTATCAAATCAGCGGCTTTGCTCACGCCATCATTCAGCATCACACCTTCTGAGAATCCAAGACGCATTTCCTCCGTGACCGGAATATCGAGCTCGACATGATAAAGCTTCGGCACATGTTTTTTCGGTGCCAGGATATTATGCGCCAGTGCGCCATCATCTGTAATTATCATCAAACCCGTCGTATCGCGATCCAGTCTGCCTGCCGGAAAAAGATCCCGCCCGCGGTATTCCTGCGGCACCAGCTCCAGAACGATTGGATGGTCTCTGTCCTCAGTCGCCGATATATAGCCCTTTGGTTTATTCAGTACCAAATACAGATTCCGTTTAAATTCCAAAGGTTTTCCGTCGACCGTAAGCAGCATGGTCATCGGATCGGCTTTTTCCGACGAGGAAGATACAATCCTGCCGTCCACAGCGATTCGCCCTTTTGCAATCAGTGCTTTGACTTCTTTTCGCGAATATTGCCCCTGAGAGGCAATAATTTTATCAATTCTTTCCAAAAGTTCTTCTCCTGTTTTATTTCGTCGGCGTCCTGTAAAATCTGCCGTTTATCTGCTCTGTTTTTATTACGTTTATAAATGCATGCTCGTCGATTTCTTTGATTGCGCTGATTACCTTATCGACCTGTTCTCTGCCGATTACGGAGTACAGAATGTGTCTCTCCGCACCCTCGTAGCAGCCGTTCCCTTCAATCAGCGTCGCATCGTGATGCGTGAGCTCGCGTATTTTGCCGTATACAGCCATCGGCTGATCCGTGATTATGAACAAAGTATCCTTCTGGTAGCGCTTAAACATAATGGATATGACTTGTGTTGTCGTGTACTGGAAAATAATCGAGTACAAGGCTTTGTCAAATCCGAACAGGATTCCCGCAGTCGTCAAAATAATCGCATTTCCCAGCAGCACATAATTCCATACGTCCACCCCTTTTTTCTCGGAAAAATAGATAGCGATGAAATCCGTTCCGCCGCCGCTTGCGCCGCTGATGAGCGCTATGCTGACCGCAATTCCCTGAACAATTCCGCCGAAAACCGCAATAAGAAGTACATCATATGTAATCGTAACCGCCGGAAATACATCCGTCAGAAAACTCGATAAAAACACCAAATAAAAGGAGTAAATTGTGAATTTCTTGCCTATATATTTAAAGCCGATATATGCCGGTATCAGGTTAACCGGCATGTAAATAGCCGAATACGGTACCGTTATATGTAAAAAACTGCTCAAAATCTGCTGAATCAGCAGCGCCAGTCCACTGAAGCCGCCCGGAAACAGTCCGCCCGTCCGCACGAAGCTTTTCAGGTTAAAGGCGATAAGCGCCGACGCAAGCGTAAGGCTTATAAACATGACAATTTCGCTTTTGACTCTTTTATTTCTTTCCTGTTTCATTTTCCACTCTCTTTCGTATCTGCTTCGTATACAATACCACCTGCGGCTATGCCTGCTGCTCGGGCAGCTTGCATACATCAATCCAGCCGATTGCATTTGAATAGCGATACAGCTCGTCACAGGTAAATTCAATTGCGCTGTTTGAGCTGCCGCAAGCCGGAAAAACCGTCTCAAAGCGTTTCATGGATTCGTCGCAATAAATCTTTACGCTCGGATTTTCAACCGCGAAAGCACATACTCCCCCGACTGCGTGACCCGTAAATTCGACAACCTCGTCCGGCGTGAGCATCTTCGCTTTAAAACCGAAAGTATCCTTAAATTTTCTGTTGTCGATCTTCGTATCTCCCGCTGTCTGAATCAAAATGCATCCGCCGTCGTTGTCCTTAAACGAAAGTGTTTTGCAGATTCTAGCCCCCTCCACGCCGACAGCCTGCGCCGCCAGCTCGACGGTTGCGCTGGAGACCTCAAATTCCTTGATTTTATCTTCAATTCCGAATTGTTTAAAATATTCTCTGACTTTCTCGATTGCCATAATTGTTTCCTCTCTTTGTCTTTTCTTTGCGGATGTTCCGAAGCGTTCTTCGCCGCAAAACAGTCAATAAAGTTATTATAACATTTTATGTTTTTTAGTCAAACCCTCTCGCCAAAAACAGTTTTGTGAGGATTTTTTACTGAAAATTTCACACACTCAACAAATTCCTTCCTGTTTCAGTCAATTATTTTGTTGTTTTCAACAAAAGATTTTTACTTTTTTTCTTTATATTGACATTTTTCGTTTATTTTGCTAAACTGTTCTATGTTATTATTATTTCATTCACATAATTTATTTAGGAGGACTTATAATGGAACACAATCGCGGCTCTTGGGGCAGCAATCTCGGTTTCCTCATGGCAGCAATCGGCTCTGCAGTAGGACTGGGAAATATTTGGGGATTTCCCTACAAAATGGGCAGATCCGGTGGATTTGCATTTTTAATCGCTTATTTACTATTGGCGGTATTCGTAGGCTTCGTTATCATGGCATCTGAACTTGCTTTAGGACGTAAAACAAAGCTCGGACCGGTAGGTGCCTATCATCAAATTTCAAAGAAATTCAAATGGATTGGCTGGCTTGCTGTGCTTGCGCCTTTCCTTATCATGAGTTTTTATACCGTTCTGGGCGGCTACTGCATGCAGTACCTTTCGTTAAATCTGGCAGAACTCAGCTTTGGACTCCAGGATTTATTCGGCATCAGCCTTGACGGGGGAGCGACCTTTGGTTCTATGCTCACGAATCCGTTCGGTTGCGCAGCCTTTACCTTGCTTTTCTTAATCATCTGCTATTTAATCAATAAAGGTGAAGTTTCGGATGGTATCGAAAAATTCAATAAAATCGGAATGCCGGCATTGTTTGTTATGTTGGTAATCGTAATCATCCGTGCGCTTACTTTGCCGGGTGCGGAAGAAGGATTAAAATTCATGTTTAAACCGGGATATGCGGTAGAAGCGGGATTTATTGAAGAGGCTCCATCGCTCTTAAACGTACTCGCAACTGCCGGAGGCCAGATGTTCTTCTCACTTTCACTGGCTATGGGTGCCATGATCACTTACGGTTCTTATCTCAGCAAATACGAAAATCTGAAAAAGAACTCCGTTGTTATCGTTGTTGCTGACACGACCATCGCTCTGATGGCGGGTATCGCTGTTATTCCTGCTGCAGTTGCAAACGGAATCGCAAACGGAATTCCGTACGGTGAAATTTCTCTCAGTGGACCGAAGCTGTTATTCGTAACATTGCAGGATGTATTCGCAGAAATGGGAGCAATCGGACCTTTCTTCGGCATTATCTTCTATCTTTTGGTCTTAATCGCCGCGATTTCGTCTGCAATTTCCTTAATCGAAGTTGTTACGATGTTCTTTGCAGACAGAGCCGCCATGAAAGGAAAGAAAGTCAATCGCCCGAAGATTACACGCCGCGTATGCCTTGCAATCTCCGTTGAGGCGCTTCTTGTGGCAATCGACGGCTTAGGTGCTTCCGGCATCTTCACATTCTGGGGTACCGATGCATGGAACGACAACTTCCTCGACTTTATGGACTGCTGGTCCGAAGGCATCGCAATGCCGCTCGGTGCTATGCTGATGGCTCTTATGGTTGGCTGGGAATTAAAAGTTAATCCAATTCTGGAAGAAATCGATACAGGAAGCAAAAAAAGCTCTGCTTTCGATAAATTCTATACACTTTGCATGAAATTCATCACTCCGGTAGCGATGGCATTTATCTTCGCCGGCTCCATTTCTGGCTTCTTTACGAAAGCGGAAATCGGCGTTCTGACAGCAGAATACATCGGCTATATCATCGCCGCAGTCGTGCTTGTTGTTTTCTTCATCGTCGCTAATTCGGGAAGTAAAGATGCGCAAAAGAAATAATTATAACGGTGTGAAAGTGTAGATATGAAATAGATAAAATTTGGCGCTCTGAAAAGAGCGCCTTTTTATGGTTATTTTCAAATTTAAAGTGTAAAGATTAATAGCAGCACAGCTCCGGGCAGGCCTAAAACTCCCACAATCAGAGCATTCAGAATGTTCAGCGGTATGAAAACTCCAAACCCCGCTGCCAGAACATTAATCATCAAAATCGCCGCTCCTCCGATGACGCTGTTAAGTGCCAGCTTCAGAACGAGCTTTATCGGCCAAAGAAAAATTTTTCCGATTAAAAAAATCAATATAATCGCTCCTGCATAGGTCAGAAGCACTCCTATCTGCATCCCCATTCTTATTCCCCCTGTGATTTCTTCCATTTTCTTCCGAACTTTCTAAGGCTCTGATGCATAATAAATATGCTGCTTTGGAATAAAATAGAATAAAATTTCCTATAATAGTTATAAATAACTTTGAAAGGTTTAAAAGGTGCTGCCACATGAAACTCAAACTGTCCGAACGTCCCCATTCCGAGGATGAAATGCTTTACCTCTCAATAAAAAGCGCCCGTTCCGAGCTGGACCGGGCTGTCGGTATGTTCAATGAGCTTACGGACAATACCGCCGTCGACTATGCCTCGTATAACATTTTAGCCGC
Organism: uncultured Clostridia bacterium; assembly: GCA_934233735.1. GTDB lineage: Bacteria > Bacillota > Clostridia > Peptostreptococcales > Anaerovoracaceae > CAG-238. The sequence continues at coordinate 12,456 of CAKQGQ010000006.1, forward strand.
CCGAGCCAGGTATTCCTATCTGCTGCAGCTTGCGAAATCAAAAAATCTTTCGCTTTAGCAATACATCTATTATGCCTGCAGTCCGGCTGCATCTACAGTTCTCTGCGTCCCTCCATGGCTTTCAGCAAGGTTACCTCGTCCGCATATTCGAGGTCTCCTCCCACCGGAATCCCGTGCGCGATTCGGGTAACCTTGATGCCGCTCGGCTTAATCAGCCGCGCGATGTACATCGCAGTCGCCTCGCCTTCGATATTCGGATTCGTGGCGATAATCAGCTCCTTCACATCGGAGCTCTGCAGTCTTTTCAGCAAAGACATCAAGTTGATGTCTTCCGGTCCGACACCGTCCATCGGCGAAATAACCCCGTGCAAAACATGATAAAGTCCGTTAAATTCGCGTATGCGCTCCATCGCCATCACATCCTTCGGACTTTCGACCACGCAGATTTCCGTTTCGTCTCTGGAAGGGTCACTGCAAATGCTGCAAGGATCCGTATCCGTCAGATTTCCGCACACCGAGCAGTAGCGCATTTCCCGTTTCGCGGTCAGAATCGACTGTGCAAGCTGTTCTGCCTCTTTATCTTCCAAAGACAAGATGTAAAAGGCCAGTCTCTGCGCGGTTTTGCTGCCGATTCCCGGAAGCTTCGACATTTCATTGATTAGTCTGGCTAAAGGCTTCGGATATTGTCTCATTTCAGTCTCCGCCTCTCGTTTTTACAGTCCCGGAATTCCAAGTCCGCCTGTCAGCTTGCCCATCTCGTTGTTTGAGATTTCGTCAATCTGTCTGAGCCCCTCATTCACTGCTACGATGATTAAATCCTGCAGCATTTCCACATCATCCGGGTCAACAACTTCCGGTTTGATTTCAAGGCTTACAACTTCTTTCTTTCCGTTTATCACTGCGGTAACCGCACCGCCGCCTGCGGTTGTGGTAACCTCTTTTTCTTCAATTTCAGCCTGAAGGGCTTCCATCTGTCTCTGCATTGCCTGCATCTGCTGAAGCTGCTTCTGCATTCCGCCGCCTCCCATGCCTTGTGCTTTTGATGGCTTCTTGCCCGCTCTCATTCCTTTTCCCATTTTATTTCTTTTCCTCCGTTTTCTTCCGCGGTTTTTCCGCACATAAGTTAAATTTAATCGATTTCTATATCAACGCCCAGAATCCGGCTGGCTTCTTCGGCCAGTTTCCGGTCGTCCGCTTTCGGTTCTTCAGCCTTTTCTTCGAGCATCTGCGTCTGCTTCGCAATCTCGGACTCCAGACAGCAGACCATCTGCACAGGATGTCCGAGTTTATCTGCCATGATTTTCTCAATTAAATCACGTTTCTGCTCGGTATACTTTTTCGTAAAATCGTTATTTGCCACAACCGTAAAATTCTTTTCACCCACATGGTACAGCATCGTTCCGCTTCGAATCAGGTTAAAGCTTCCCGCTTCATCCTCACCCTCTTCGAAAACTCTGTGCCAAAGCCTGTCGTTTTCCTCACGATGCGCACTGCTGTGCAGTTCTGCATGCGCCTGCATTTGCGGTGCTGCCGCTGCCGTTTGCGGCTTCGGATTCGTGCTCGCCTGCGGCTGCTGTGGCATCTGCTGCGCCTGTGACTGCGGCATCGGCGGCATCATCGGTGGCTGTATCGGCACGCTTCTTCGGCTTCTCTCCTTTACGCCCGGCGACTCGTCAATAAAATTCGTAGCGATGTTGACAATCGCCAGTTCCAAAAGAATCCGCGGCTGTGTGGACCATCTCGCATCGTTTATCGCCTTTGAAAGCTTGATAATCGCGTCATTGATTTCATCCAGCGAAATGTGGTCGCTCTGCGCCTTTATTTTCTGTATATTCTCCGTGGACATATTCAGCAAATCTTCCGGATTTCGGATAAACTTCGTTATCATCAGATTGCGGTAATATGCCGTCCAGTCCTTCATAATGCTGCGCACATCTTTTCCGTCCGCTAAAACCTCATCGAGCAAAACCAGCGCGTCTGCAACGTTTTGCAGGGAAACTTTCTCGGTCAGCTCTATGAAGAAGTCCTCGCCCGCCGTGCCGATGTACTCCAGCACGTCGTCTCTTTCAATCTTCTTTTCCCCTGACGCCAGAACCTGGTCGAGCACGCTCAGTCCGTCTCTGACTGAACCGTCTGCACAGTTTGCCAGAAGCTTCAGCGCATTTTCGGAAATTTCAACGCCCTTTTCTTCACAAATGCGTTTCATACCGTCCATAATCAGATTCAGCGGCACACGCTTAAAGTCAAATTTCAGACATCTGGAAAGAATCGTTGCTGGGAGTTTCTGGGGTTCCGTCGTTGCCAGAATAAACATTACATTTTCCGGTGGTTCTTCCAGCGTTTTCAGCAAAGCGTTGAACGCGCCTGTCGAAAGCATGTGAACTTCGTCTATAATGTACACTTTTTTCCTGCCGACTGCCGGAGGGTACTTGACACTTTCCCGCAGTTCGCGGATGTTTTCTACACCATTGTTGGAAGCTGCGTCAATCTCGATGACATCCATGAAGTTTCCCTCGCTGATTGCCTTGCAGTTTGCGCATTTGCCGCACGGTCTTCCTGCTGCATTCGAATCGGTACAATTGACGCCCTTGGCTAAAATCCGCGCCGTCGTCGTTTTTCCGGTTCCACGCGTACCACAAAAAAGATAGGCATGACCGACGGTGTCTTCTGCTATCTGATGTCTCAAAATCTTTACGATGTGTTCCTGTCCGAGAATTTCATCGAACACTTCGGGTCTTTCTGCCCGGTAAAGCGCGGTGTACATAATTTCTCCGTTTCTGGTATTTAAACTTGAAAAAAATTGCCCTTAAAGAGCCGCGCGAGGCGTTGGAGAAGGCTAATCTGCGGCACATAAGAACTTCCGCTTATTGCTGCTTCCTTCCGGACCTGACAAGGTTCACGGCATCCCATTGCGCAGGACCCAAACCATGCCAGGCGAAGCTCTTTAAAGGCAATTTTTCATTCTTCTGATTATTTTAACACAAAACAGCGTGTAGGTCAATAGTCGGAATTGCACCAAGGCTTTTGATGATAGGAAAACAGGCTTTCCAGTTTCGCAAGGCTGTCTGCATTGCTTATCTCCGCTCCGCCAAGCCGCACCATCGCCGAAATATCCGCAGACCCCATCAAAACAGACGCAAAGGTTCCCTGTCTGAGTTTTACGGTGACATCCGCTTCCTCGCTGCCTGCAGTCCTCCATGCGCCGTTTTCAAAGGCAACATTGACCGTTTCTTCCTCATGCTCCAGTTCCTTCTCATATTGGAATTTCACCGTAAATTTATCGCCGCTTTCCGCAGGGAATTCTCTGTATCGCGTATCTGCGATAAACTTTTCCGGGTTTATAATCTTAAACATGGTTCCAACCGCCGCAACATTCGTCTGAAGGAAGCCGAAATCGATGTAATTCTTGGAAATGTCCTGCGGATCCTCAAGAAGATGCACGAAATCCGGTTCACCGCTGCGCAGAAGCACCGTCTGACACAGGTCCGCCTGATTTCGGATAAATCCGAGCATCTCTCTTAAGATTTTGCCGTTCTCATAAACCATTTCTTCAACCGACATGCACATCTGCGTATAGTTCACATCGCTCGCCTCGCGATAGCGCCACGCAAGATAGCCTCGCAGACGGCCGTCCTCTTCATATCCGATTCGGAAAACCTGAGAGTCGTCCTGCATTCCGCGGATTTCCTCTTCAAACTTATCCACCATGCCGTGGTTTGCCCTTACAAACTCTCTGTGGCACTCCAAAACAGCAGGAAGATCTTCAAGGCACAGGAAGCGCAGATGCTCCGCTCCAGCTCCGTCCGCCTTCGGAAGCCCCGTCGTTGGAATATGATACTCCTCAATCCTGCCACCGAAGCCGTATCCCATCCTTCTGTAGAACGGAATGTTAAACGGAAGCAGCATCGTAACCGCAGCCCCCTCTTCATAGGCAATTTTTTCAAACTCGCGTATCATGGCAAGTGCAACGCCCTGTTTCTTATACAGCGGGTGCACGCCGAGAGCCATCAGACCGCAAGCCGGATGCATTTTGCCAAAGAGATTCAGCGAAAAATGCACGACCTTCATAATTGCAATTATTTTATCCCCCTCAAGCATGCCCATGTGAATGACCTCTTTGTTTTGCGTTATCTCAAGAGTTGCCTTTTTTCTGTACTTCTCGCGGCACTCATCGTCGAGATCCTTGTACGCCGGATATGCGTTGAGATAGACATCAAGGTAGCCGTCTACATCCGCAACGGTCAGTTTTCGGATTGTTCTGTTTGGGTTCGTGTTCATTCTTCACCTCCGGAAAGCCATTCCATTATCGTGTTTTCATCTATGATTTCAATCCCGAGTTCGCGGGCCTTCTTGTTCTTGCCCGAGGTCGAGTTGATGTCATTGTTGATTAAGTAGGAAGTTTTGGCACTTACCGAGCCTGCCACCTTTCCCCCTGCCTTCTCTATCTCGGTTTTGAGCGCATCGCGGTTCTCGTAATGTGCAAGCGAGCCCGTGATGACAAAGGTCTTCCCCGCAAGAGCCGTTCCCTGCTCCTCGAAGTTTTCGTCAAGATGTACCTCTTTCAAAAGGTCGTCAACCATCTTCCTCTTATCAGGGTCGGCAAAAAATGCAAGAAAAGCATCCGCCATAATTTCACCGATTCCGTCAACTGTAAGCAGTTCTTCCCTCGTAAGGTTCTCGACGCGCTCCCATTTATTCTCGCAAAAACGCGCAATCAGACGGGCGTTTGCCGTACCGATGTTCGGAATTCCGAGACTGTACAAAAACCGCGCCAAATCGGTATTTCTTGCCTTCTCGACGGAGCTCTTGAGATTGCGGAAGGATTTCTCACCGAAGCCCTCCATTTTCACAATTTCCTGCTTATATTCCTCAACATGGAAGAGATCCGAAAGTTCCTTGATAAATCCGCGCGCGATGAGTTTTTCTATCGTCATCTCCGAAAGTCCCTCAATGTTCATCGCATCTCTCGAAACAAAATGCGTAAAGCTTTTAATCTGTTTCGCCAGACACGCGGGATTCGGGCACACGAGGGTTTCCACCCCGTTCTCTGCCTTTATTGCCGTGTGTGCACCGCATACGGGGCAGTTTTCCGGAACTTCAACATTATTCGATCTTGTAAGATTCTCGGCAATCTGCGGAATAATCATGTTTGCCTTATACACCGTTATCGTATCGCCGATTCCGAGCGCAAGCTCACGCATAACGCTGATATTGTGCACCGAAGCACGGCTCACCGTCGTGCCTTCAAGCTCCACAGGCTCAAAAATCGCAACCGGATTGATAAGTCCCGTCCGCGAAGCGCTCCACTCGATTTCGCTGAGCGTGGTTTCTTTGATTTCGTCCTGCCATTTAAAAGCAATCGAGTCGCGCGGAAACTTTGCGGTTTCCCCTAGCGACCGTCCGTATTCTATGTCATTATAGCTCAGGACAAGACCGTCCGAAGGCACCGGGTTGTCCGCAATCTTTGCCTCAAAGGCGCCAACCGCATCCGAAATCTTCTCTGTCGTTACGCTGACATGCTCCACAACCTGAAAACCTCGTTCCGCCAGCCAGTCAAACTGCTCGTTTCTTGTCTTAAATTCCACTCCGTCCGCAGACACAAGCGAAAAGGCGAAAAACTGCACATGCCTCTGCGCGGTAATTTCATTATTCAGCTGACGCACCGAACCGGAACAGAGATTCCTCGGGTTTTTGTACTTCGCGCCTTCATCCGTAATTTCATCGTTTATCTTCTCAAAATCCGCATAGGAAATAACCGCCTCGCCTCTGAGCACGAGCTGCCCCTTGAAGTCGATTGCAAGCGGAAGATTCTCAAAAGTTTTCGCATTTGAAGTAATCACCTCACCGATTTCGCCATTTCCACGCGTTACCGCCTTCGCTAGTTTTCCCTCTCCATAGGTCAGCACGATTGTCAGCCCGTCGAGTTTCCATGAAAGCACGCCCTCCTGCGAGCCAAGCCATGCAGCAAGCGCGCCGACATCCTTGGTCTTATCCAGGGAAAGCATTTTCTTCGGGTGTTTTTCCTTCGGAAGGTCCGAAAGAACCTCATAGCCGACACGAATCGTCGGGCTGTTCGAAAGCGTAATTCCCGTCTTTCGTTCGAGTTCCTCCAGCTCATCGTAGAGCCTGTCATACTCGTAATTAGGTATGATTTCTCTGCTTTCCTGATAATATGCTTTCGCCGCCTCGTTCAACAGACGAATCAGCTCTTTCATTCTTTCCATTCTTCGTTCTCCGTTATATCTTTTTCAAAGGGGCGATTCCCTTTGCCATCTTCTTGCGTCCCGCTTCATCAAACAGGATTGTAACCGTTTTGTCATCCGTCTCTATGACCATGCCGCTTCCGAATTTCGCATGTGAAACGCGGTCGCCGACTGCGAATGCTTGCGCACCGATGCCTCTCGTCGTTTCCTTGACGGACTGCTTCGCGTATTTCAGCGGATCATAGCTGCTGCCGCTGCCGCCTCTTGCGGCTGACTGTCCATACGGTCTGTAAGCAGGCTGTGCGAAGCCATCCGGGCTTCCTGTGCTGACGCCCACACGATTTTCGGTTCTTCGTCCCGCGACAAATACCGTGTCGCCCGCCTCATCCAGCAGGGAATGATCCAGTTCGCGCAAAAATACGGATTCGCGCATATAGTCGCCATGTCCGTACATCACCCTGTAGGCTGCCCCGGTAAGAATCAGCTTTTCCTCAGCTCTCGTCATGCCAACATAGCAAAGCCTGCGTTCCTCTTCCATTCCGGAGTCGGAGTCCAGCGCCCGATGTCCCGGGAAGAGCCCATCCTCCATGCCCGGAAGAAAGACAATCGGAAATTCCAGCCCCTTCGCACTGTGCATCGTCATCAGCGTGACTTTGCCCGCCGCCTCGTCGTATTTATCTGCGTCACTATTCGTCGCAACTCTTTCCAAAAATTCTTCCAGACTTGCCGATTCGTCCGCATTTTTCTTTTCTTCTTCATAATCGTATATAAACGATTTGAAGTCCATGAGATTCTCAATTCTGCCTTCGGCTTCCACTGTATTCTCATCTTCCAAAGCTTTCATATAGCCCGTCCGCACAAGCAGATTATCGTAGATGTCCGAAACGCGCAGATTCTCCCGTTCCTGCCTGCAAAGCAGAAGCACATCCATCATCGCCTTCACCGGGCCCACTGCCCGCGGCGGCAGACTGTAGAGCACTTCTTCATCGGTCAATGCATCAAACAGCGACTGCCCTCTGACACGCGCCAAAGCCTCCAGCTTTCCAAGCGTGGTCGCGCCGATTCCGCGCTTCGGCTCGTTGATAATTCTTTTCAGTGCCAAATCGTCTGCCGGGTTTGCAACCAGACGCATATAGCAGATCATGTCCTTGGTCTCTTTTCGGTCATAAAAACTGAAACCCGACAAAATCTGATACGGAATCCCGCGTCGCTTGAGCGCATCTTCAAAAAGCCGCGACTGCGCATTCGTCCGGTAGAGAATCGCAAAGTCATCATAAGAGCGATTGCGACCCTTCAGCAAATCAATTTCCTGCGCTATGTAATAGGCTTCTTCCTTATCGGTATCGCATCGTCTATATACAATTTTATCTCCTGCCTCTTTTGAGGTCCAAAGTTTCTTTTGTTTTCTGCCTCGGTTATTCCGAATCACCGAGTGCGCCGCCGCCAAAATATTTCCGTACGAGCGATAATTCTGTTCAAGCTTAATGACTTTCGCATCCGGAAAATCCTTTTCGAAATCCAGAATATTCTGAATATCCGCGCCCCTCCACTGATAAATGCACTGGTCATCATCACCGACCACGCAGAGGTTGCGGTTTGCGCTCGCCAGCAGACGGATGATTTCATACTGCAGGCGATTCGTGTCCTGATACTCGTCCACCATAATATAATGAAAGCGGCTTTGGTACTCGCGCAGCGCCGCCGGACTTTCCTTCAGCACATGCAGTGCATTGACCAAAAGGTCGTCAAAATCCATCGCATTATTTTTTCTAAGCTGCGCCTGATAAGCACTGTAAACATTGTAAACAACCTTATTTTTAAACTCGCCGCCGTTGATTTCCAAAAAAGCTTCCGGGTCGATGTCTGCCTCCTTCTGCTTGCTGATAACCGACAAAAGATATGCCTGCGGGAAGAGCTTTGCGTCTATATTTTGCTCCTTCATAATGTTTTTTATCAGCGTTTTCTGGTCCACGGTATCATAAATGACGAAATTTTTCTCATAGCCAACCACATCAAAATGCTCGCGCAGAATCCTAAGACTCATCGCGTGAAAGGTCAGAATCCACATTCCCGGGCATCTTCCGACCAGCTTCTCGACACGCTCGCGCATCTCGCCCGCCGCCTTATTCGTAAAGGTAACCGCTAAAATCTCATACGGACTTATCCCGTTTTCAATCAAATATGCAATTCTATGCGTCATTGTTGCGGTTTTCCCGCTTCCCGCTCCTGCTAAAATCAAAAGCGGTCCGTCGATATGTCTGACTGCTTCTTGCTGCTGCGGATTTAAGTGGTCTAAGTTCATAAATAAATTTCTCCTCGTTGATTACTGTTCTTCTTAGTATAACACATAAACGGGTGTCTTGGAATTGCCTTCGCCAAATCGCCAAAATAAATTTTTCGACAAAACCCGACAAAAAAGCCCTTTGGAAAGAAGATTTTTCCTTTTCCAAAAGGCATAAATATCAGTTCAACTGACCGATAGCTGTTTTATTCCGGAATATCTCCGACTCCGTTTAGAATCAGACGCGGTCTGTACGGGAAGAGGTCGACTTCTTCTCTGCTTGTCACGCCCGACAAAACAAGAATCGGATCCAGTCCGCTTTCCACTCCGCCTATGATGTCTGTATCCATACGATCACCGATCATTGCAGCTTCCTCAGAATGCACGCCCAGCATCTTCAGTCCGGTTCTCATCATAAGAGGATTCGGTTTTCCCACGAAATATGCCTGCTTTCCGGTCGCCATCTCAATCGGCGAGATGAGTGCCCTGCATGCCGGAATAATTCCTCTGGTCGAAGGTCCCGTCATATCGAAATTGGTTCCAATCAGCTTCGCTCCGCCGCGGACCAGGGACACAGCCTTGCAAATCGTCTCATAATTATAGCTTTGGCTCTCGCCCACGATTACATAATCGGGATCCTTGTCCGTAATGGCAACTCCGCACTGATAAAGTGCTCCGACCAATCCCGGTTCTCCGATTACATAGGCATTGCAGTGATGTGTCTGCTCGCTCACAAACTTTGCGGTTGCCATCGCACTTGTATAAAAATGACTTTCGTCAATGTCCATTCCCATATTCTGCAGTTTCAGTTTCAGCTCGAGCGGTGTCTGTCCGCTGTTGTTGGTCAGAAACAAGAATTTCTTGTCTTCTCTGCTAAGCCAGTCTACGAATTCCCTGACTCCCGGCAATAAATTGCCGCCGCGGTAGATTACACCGTCCATATCACAGATAAACCCTTTTTTTGCTCTCAATTGCTCCATATAATTCCTCCTTATCTTAAAATCACAGTCTCAAATAAGCTCCTTATCCAGAAGAAAATCAATTAAATTTATATGCAAAATACCATTATCATCATACCAGCGCTTGCCAATATTCCGCCGCACTACAATTTTAGGAAAGGAATCACCGATAAGAGTAAATGGTCTGATTTCTGTTTCTGCCTTTTCTTCCGTAGGCATGGGATATGCCGATTGTATATAAGTTCTCTTTCCCCCCGAATTTACCACGAAATCAATTTCTCTCGGCACGCGGACCGAACTGCCGTTATCATTGAGCGTTCTCGCATAAACAACCCCCACATCAACCGAAAGCTGCCGGATGGCAAGCTCATTATATATGATGTTTTCCATTATGTGTGTCATTTCCTGTTGGCGGAAGCCGATTCGCGCATTTCTAAGCCCTATATCCTCGCTGTAATATTTATTTGGAGAATCAAAATAGGATTTCCCCTTTACATCATAACGCTTGCTTTCAGAAAAAAGGAAGGCATCTTCCAAATGCCCGATATACGCACGAATCGTATTGCCTGATACCGCACAGCCCTGCTTGGAGTTCAAAGTATTGGCAATTTTGGAAGGATTGGTTAATGACCCAATGGATGAGCAAAGTAAGTCTAAAATCTGCTCCAACACATCCTGCCTTTCTATTTTCTTGCGCTCCACAATATCTTTAATATACACCTCTGAAAAAAGCGACTTGAGATAATTCATTTTTGCCGCATCGTTTGGTCTCGACAAAATAAGCGGCATGCCCCCATAAAAGGCATATTCATCAAACGCTTCGTTTTTATCACAGCCCACGGCGGAATAATACTCAGCAAAGCTAAGCGGATGCACCCTGATTTCATCACTCCGCCCCCTGAACTCGGTAAGAATATCACTCGAAAGCATTCTGGAATTGCTTCCGGTCACATAAACATCTAAATTGGATAAACTTCTCAAATCATTCAAGGCGTCATAAAAGGTAATCTTTCTGCCGTCTGCGTTGAATGGGTTTTTTACCTCATCGGACATTTGTATCTCATCAACAAAAAGATAATATTCTTCCTTGCTTCCCTCCACTTTCTCTCTGACATACGACGAAAGTGTAAGCGGATTCCGATATTGAATGTCTTTCGCAAGGTCAAGCTCAATCGTAATAATTTGTTCCTCTTTTACACCGTTTTGAAGCAAATAATCTCTGTATATCTTTTTTAGGAGGTATGATTTCCCGCATCTTCTAATGCCTGTAATGACTTTTACCAAACCGTCAAAACGGTATGAAATCAACTGCTGAAGATAAGAATCTCTCTTAATTTCCATAAAGTCCGCTCCGTTTTATTGAAAATTTTCGCCCATAAAGGCTTCCTTATTCATTATTATATACTTTATAGCTCTGATTTTCAAGTAAAAAGAGGCGCCAATAACTATTGCGCCACTTCGCGATTTTGCTGCAGATAAAACATTGCCTTTTGAGTTTCAATCTCTGCTTTCAGTTCTTCTTCCGTCGGCAGGTATAATTTGTACTTTGAGGCAAATAACTGTTCATTGCCATGCATAACAGAATAACGAGCAATATCATCGTCGGTATCGGAGCAAAGTACAATACCGATTGTCGGGTTATCACCCTCGCTGCGTTTTAATTCATCATACATACGAATATACATGTCCATCTGTCCTACATCTTGATGCGTGATTTTCTCCGTTTTCAGATCAATGAGGACAAAGCATTTCAGTATGTAATTGTAAAACACAAGATCAATGTAATAATCCTGCTTCTCCGTGTGAATATGCTGCTGTCTTGCCACGAAAGCATATCCTTTTCCCAGTTCCATCAAAAACTTTTGCAAATTAGAAAGAATGCTTTTCTCAAGGTCGCTCTCTGTAAAATCCGTATCCTGAGGAAATCCTAAGAACTCTGCAACTACCGGGTTTTTGATAAACTCCAGCTTATCGTTTTGATATGATGCGGTTCGTTCTTTCATCTCATTTTGGACCGCCTCTTCATTCTGTGTCTTGAGCATACGATAATAATACTGAGAAGAAATGTTCCTCTGCAAAGTACGGACACTCCAAGTCTGTTCTGCGGCTTCTTGCTCATACCAGTCACGGGCTGTTTTATCATTTACCTGCAAAAGAATACGATAATGTGTCCACGAAAGATATATTCCGGATTTTCCACTCGCTGAGTGGAAAATCTCAGGGAAGCACTTATAAAAAGAATAAAAGCTGTATAGATTTGTTTTTGTAAATCCTTTACCATACTTTTCAGTCAAGCTTTTTGACAATCTTTTTATGACGCTTGCACCATATTCAGAACGAGTTTCACCTTTCAGTTCTTCTTCTGCAATTCGGTATCCGATTAACCAATTTCTTTGGACCAGTGCAATATTAACTGCCTGATATACAGTTCTTTGCGAGGATTCAATAATCCCGCACATATCTTTCAGCAAATCATCGGTTTTAACAAAATTATCCATAAGACTATTTTGACCGAGTTTTTCTAATTTATTCTCCATAGCTATCGCTCCTTGAGTTTTCACTTCAAAAAAGGAACTTGAGCATCATGCCCAAGTTCCGAATTTTTTAGTACACCTTTGCGCCTGCCGGAATCTGATCATCCAAAAGGATGAAGTTCAGCATTTCTTCGCCGTCGTATTTGTTGACACAGGACAGAAGCATGCCGTTGCTTTCTTCACCCATCATCTTTCTCGGCGGAAGATTTGTAATCGCAACCGCGGTCTTTCCAACCAGTTCTTCCGGTTCATAATATTCGTGAATACCCGAAAGAATGATTCTGTCGGTGCCGCTTCCGTCGTTAAGAACGAACTTCAGAAGCTTCTTGCTCTTTGCAACTGCCGTGCATTCTTTGATCTTTACAGCTCTGAAATCGCAGGCTGCGAAAGAATCAAAATCTACATATTCCTCAAACAAAGGCTCTACTTCGATCTTTGTTTTGTCAAGAACTCTGACTCTCTTCGATTCTGCATCATCCTTCTTCTCTGCTCCGATCGGCTTCATCGTCGGGAAGAGGATGATGTCACGGATGGATGGTGCATCTGCAATCAGCATGATAACACGGTCAATGCCGATTCCCAGACCACCTGTCGGCGGAAGACCTACTTCCAAAGCATTTACGAAGTCCATATCCATCGGATGAGCTTCTTCGTCAAGGCCTGCGTCAAGCTGTGCCTGCTGCTCTGCGAATCTTTCGTACTGGTCGATTGGGTCGTTTAATTCCGAGAATCCGTTGCAGATTTCCCAGCCGTTGATATAGCCTTCAAAACGACGGGTGATTCTCGGATCAGCCTCACTTCTCTTTGCAAGAGGTGAAATTTCAACCGGATGTCCTGTTACGAATACCGGAACCGGTCCGTCAAGAACTCCCGGAAGGTCTTCACAGTATTCTTCGAACATCTCAGCAATGATTTTGCCTCTTGTCCAGTTTTTAACTTCGTCCTTGTCCATTCCGTATTTGATGGCTTCTGCTCTTGCAGTTTCATCGTCTGCGATGTGGTGGAAATCAATTCCGGTAACTTCACATACGAAGTCGGTCATGTCGATTCTCTTCCAAGGTGGAGTTACATCGAATTCCTTGCCCTGGTATTTGATAATCGGTGAACCGTTTACTGCCATCGCTGCCTTGTATACAACCTGCTCGGTTACTTCGATTACGAGTTCCATATCACCGTAAGCCGCATAACATTCCATGGATGTGAACTCAGGATTATGGTTTCTGTCCATACCTTCGTTTCTGAACATCTTGCCCATTTCGTATACTCTGTCGAGTCCTCCGACGATGAGCCTCTTCAGGAAAAGCTCGTTGGAAATACGAAGCTTCATGTCGATGTCCAGCGTGTTGTGATGTGTATTGAAAGGTCTTGCGTTTGCTCCGCCTGCGATTGTTGTGAGGATTGGAGTATCTACTTCCAAATATCCGTAGTCTTCTTCCAGAACTCTCTTGATTTCCTTAATGATTCTTGAGCGCTTGTAGAACATTCCCTGCACTTCCGGATTCATAATCAGGTCAACATATCTCTGGCGGTAACGAATGTCCTGGTCTTTAAGGCCTGACCATTTGTTAGGAAGAACCTGAATAGACTTGGAAAGAAGAACCACTTTCGTTGCATGAACGGAAACTTCTCCTGTCTTAGTCTTGAAAACTTTTCCTTCGATACCGAGAATATCGCCGATATCATATTTCTTAAACCATTGATACTCTTCTGCTCCGATGTCATCTCTCTTTACATACACCTGGATTCTGCCCTGCTTATCCTGAATGTTAATGAAAGATGCCTTTCCCATATTACGGAATGCCATGATACGTCCGGCAATCGAAACTTCCTGATCTTCCATCGCTTCGAAATTGTCTTTAATATCCTGGCTGTGCGCCGTCACATCCCATTTTTCAACAAGAAACGGATTTCTGCCGGCTTCCTGTAAATTCTTGAGTTTTTCTCTTCTGACCTGCCTCTGCTCGCTTAAGACTTCTTCGGAAACCTCTTCAGTTTCCACTTCCGGATTCTGGTTTACTCTTACATCTTCTGTACTCATTTTCTGTTTTCTTCCTCTCTCGTTTTATCTGCTGATCTTTTCGATCTGGTAGTGAAGGGTTCCGTCAGGAACAATAATTTCGACAAGGTCTCCCCTCTTTCTGCCGATGAGGTGCTGTCCCACCAAAGATTCGTTTGAAATCTTAAGGGCGAACGGATCAGCCTCAGTGGAGCCCACGATGGTAAATTCCATTTCGTCTCCGTTGTCAAGATCTTTGACAAGCACCTTGGATCCTACTCCAACGAAGTCGTTTGTCATTTCTTCTTCGTTGATAATCCTGGCTTTCTTCATCATATCTTCAAGCTTGAAAATTCTTTCCTCAAGCTCTGCCTGCTCGTTTTTCGCTGCGTCATACTCAGCGTTTTCCGAAAGGTCGCCGTAAGAAATCGCTTCTTTTAATTTTTCGGAAATTTCCTTTCGTCTTACGGATACGAGTTCTTCATGCTCCGCTACAATTTTGTCATACCCCTCTTGGGTCAACAGCAATTCTTCTGCCATTTTAACGCCCTCCGTTTTGTTTTTGTATATTATATCTAATTATTCTATCATTTTTGGTATTTTTTATCAACCAAAATTCGCCGCTTTATGCAATTTCCAGTGCAATTTCCATCATTTTTGTGAAGTTGAGCTGTCTTTCCTCGGAAGTCGTCGCTTCTCCGGTGAAAGGATTATCGGAAATCGTGCAGATTGCAAGCGCATTTTTGCCGGCTCTCGCAGCATTCATGTAAAGTGCTGCTGCCTCCATCTCGACTGCGAGCACGCCCATCTTCTGCCATTTGGAAAGTTCCATGGAATCATCATAGAAAGTATCTGAGGAATAAAGGTTGCCGACAACCGGCTTTATTCCCATATCTTCTGCGGCCTTAACCGCCTTCTGAAGCAGCTCAAACGAGCAGATCGGTGCAAAATCCCCCGGCAGATCGAACTGACGGCTGTAGGAGGAATTCGTGCATGCACCCTGTCCGATTACGATGTCCCTGACTTTCAGATCCGGACGGATGACTCCCGCGGTTCCCACGCGAATAATGTTTTCCACGTCATAAAAATTAAAAAGTTCGTAAGAATAGATACCGATGGACGGCATTCCCATGCCCGATGCCATTACGGACACCCGTTTACCTTTGTATGTTCCGGTGTAGCCTTGAACGCCTCTGACATTGTTAATCAGTTTGGCATCCGTGAGAAAAGTTTCCGCGATAAATTTGGCACGGAGCGGATCTCCCGGCATCAGAACGGTCTTTGCAAAATCGCCCGCTTTCGCTTCGATATGAGGTGTAGGTATGTTTGACATAAATTTGCCCTCCCTTGTTTTTTATGATATACTTATATTATCACAAATCAATGATTTTTCAAGGAGTTAATGAGTCTAATGATGAAAAAAAGAGTATGTATCTTATATACGGGCGGAACAATCGGTATGGTTCCCACAGAGCTTGGATATGCACCCAAGCAGAAATATTTTTCGAGCTTGCTGGATGAAATCTCCCAGCTCAAAAATAAAGATATGCCAAACTGGGATGTTGTGGAGTTTGATCCACTGCTGGACTCCGCAAACGTTGCGGTAGAGCAGTGGGTAAACATCGGCAGGGAAATTCGGGACCGATACAACAATTATGACGGTTTTGTCGTTCTTCACGGCACGGACACCATGTCCTACACCGCATCGGCGCTTTCCTTCATGCTTGAGGGTCTGAACAAACCGGTCGTTTTCACCGGTTCCCAAATTCCGCTTTGCGAGCTTCGAAGCGATGGAAGAGACAATCTTATCAATTCGATGCTTATCGCGGCGGATGGTGTTGCGAATGAGGTGTGTCTGTATTTTGCGGGAAAACTTCTCCGCGGCAACCGCTCGACGAAAGTTTCCGCTGATGAACTGATGGCTTTCGCATCTCCGAACTACCCGGCTCTGGCCAATGTCGGAATCGATATCATGTACAACCGACAGGCACTGATGATGCCGAAACAGGCAAGGGAATTTTCGCTTACGGAGATGAAACAGGTTCCGATCGGCGTTCTCAAAATTTTCCCGGGCATTCAATTTGAACTCTTCGAGCAGATTGTTGCCGAAAAACTGGACGGCGTCGTTCTCGAAACCTTCGGTGAGGGCAATATCCCGAGCAACAATCACACTCTTGTGAACAGCATCCGCCGAGCATCCCAAAACGGTGCCATCGTTTCTGTCTGCTCGCAGTGTTACAGCGGGAGCACACGCCTTGGCATCTATGCAACCAGCAATGCACTCAAGGAATCGGGCGCTGTCGGCTGCTATGACATGACTACAGAAGCCGCCGTTGCCAAGCTCTATTACCTCTTCAGCTGCGGCTACCCGAAAGAAATGATTAAGGATTTGATGACACAGAATCTGCGCGGAGAAATCAGCATATAAAGCATAAAAAATCACTTGACAAAGCGGAAGACTTTATATTATACTATGGTCATAGTTAGCGTCGGCTAACCAACGCCGACGCTATTTTCTTGGCGCGTAGTTAGCATATGCTAACCTTCTCGCATCTTTATAATTAAACTAAAAGAAAGGTTGGATTTTGACAATGAGTAAAATAGCAGTCGTATATTGGAGCGGTACAGGCAACACAGAAGCAATGGCAGCATCCGTTGCAGAAGGCGCAAAAGATGCAGGCGCAGAGGCAGTTATGCTGAAAGCCGCGGAATTTGACGCTTCCATGATGGATTCCTACGATGCAATCGCATTCGGCTGTCCTTCCATGGGCGCGGAAGAACTCGAAGAAGATGAATTCGCACCGATGTTTAAGGCATGCGAAGCAAAGCTTTCCGGCAAGAAAATCGCACTCTTCGGTTCCTATGGCTGGGGAGACGGCGAATGGATGCGCAACTGGGAAGAAACCTGCAAAAACGACGGCGCAGTTATGGCCTGCGACTTCGTAATCTGCAACGAAGCTCCGGACGATGACGCTGCCGCAGCATGCAAAGCGCTCGGAAAAGCTCTCGCATAATTACATATTGTTTTCGCAAAAAAAATATGTTATACTGTATCAGAGATTCGGGACGGCAGAAAGCCGTTCCTGCCGATGCAGAAGCATCGGAGTTTAAAACAAAACATAAACAAAAATAAATCAAAACAAAATAAGAATTTTTACTGAATATTTTGAGAATCGTATGCTTAGAAGGCACACACATCCTCTGAAGGGGATATGTGTGCTTTGCTTTTTTTGAAATTGAGGTGATTTTTATGACTTTACAAGAATTTTTTGCACAGAATCCGAAGGTCGCAATCGCATTTTCCGGCGGTGTGGACTCCTCCTATCTGCTTTATGCGGCGAAGCAATATGCCAAGGAGGTCTGCGCTTACTATGCAAATGCGGAGTTTCAGCCTGCTTTCGAGCTTGAGGACGCTGTCCGCTTAGCAAAAGAATTGGATGTCAGACTGGAAATTTTGGAATTAAATATTTTGGAAGTTCCCCATGTCAGTGATAATCCTTCCAACCGCTGCTACTACTGCAAAAGAGCTATTTTTACGGCAATCACAAATGCGGCATTAAAGGACGGCTTTTCGGTACTTCTGGACGGCACCAACGCCTCCGATGACACCGCTTCCCGTCCGGGAACAAAGGCACTTCAGGAGCTGTCCATCCTCTCCCCTCTGCGCGACTGCGAATTGACGAAGGAGTCAATCCGAAAACTTTCCCGTGAAGCGAACCTGTTTACATGGGATAAGCCTGCTTATGCCTGTCTCGCTACGAGAATTGCAACCGATGAGCAGATAACACCTGAGAAGCTTGCGGCGACCGAAGCGTCGGAGGCCTTCCTGCACAGCCTTGGATTTACAGACTTTCGAGTTCGCACGCAGGATGGTAACGCGAAAATTCAGCTGACGGAAAAAGATTTCCCATTGCTTTTGCAGCATCGCCGGCTAATCTTAGAAAAATTATCTTCCTATTATAAATCCGTTGTTCTTGATTTGGAGGTAAGAGGATGAACACAGATATACGAAAATTATTGGAAGCGGTCAGCAGCGGCTCGGTTTCCGTTGACGACGCGCTTTTGAAACTGAAGGTGAAGCCTTTTGAAGATATCGGTTATGCGAAGGTAGATATGCACCGAAAGCTCAGACAGGGCACGGCGGAGGTCATCTACGGCGCGGAAAAAACGCCGGAGCAGATTATCGGAATCGCCGACACCATGTTGCGGGGCGGACAAGATACGATTCTGATTACCCGCCTTTCCCCGGAAGCCGCGGCTGAGGTTGGCAGAATTCACCCTCTGAATTATCATTCGGAAGCTCACTGCGGCGTTATCGGCTCCGTGCCTGAGACGGACGGAATCGGAAAGATCGTTATTGCGACAGGAGGCACCTGCGACATTCCCGTCGCGGAAGAAGCCGCGCTGACAGCTTCTGTCCTCGGCAACGAGGTCGTGCGCCTTTACGATGTGGGAGTTGCCGGTCTGCACCGCACGCTCTCTCACCTCGACGATATTATGGACGCAAGCGTTATCATTGCGATTGCAGGCATGGAGGGCGCGCTTGCAAGCGTACTCGGCGGTCTTGCGGACTGCCCGGTGATTGCGGTTCCGACCAGTGTGGGCTACGGAGCGTCCTTTCACGGACTTTCCGCGCTATTATCCATGCTGAATTCCTGCGCAAGCGGCGTATCGGTGGTAAACATCGACAACGGCTTCGGCGCAGGCTACCTTGCCAACATGATCAACCATATGAATTTGAAGAAAGAAGGTTAAATATGAAGACTTTGTACCTTGACTGCGGAATGGGAGCTGCGGGCGACATGCTTTCGGCGGCTTTGCTCGAGCTGCTCCCAAATCCCGATGAATTTATAAAAGAGCTGAATGCGCTCGGCATTCCCGGTGTCGTTTTCAAAGCCGAGCCGTCCGTAAAATGCGGCATTACCGGAACGCGGATGGTCGTGACCGTAAATGGAAAAGAGGAAGAAAGTCATGACCGCCATCATCACGAACACCATCACCACCAAGCGCACAAGCACCACCATGAGCACAGTCATGAAAACCACCACACCCACAGCGGACTGCACGACATCGAGCACATCGTATGCGACCACCTTGCTCTTTCCCCGAAAGTCAAGGAAGATGTCATGGCGGTGTACGGCCTGATTGCGGAGGCGGAAAGCCATGCGCACGGACTTCCCGTAACGCAAATCCACTTTCATGAAGTCGGCACGATGGATGCAGTTGCCGACATTACCGCCGTTTGTATGCTGATGGAACGGCTGGCTGTTGATGAAGTCGTGGTCTCCCCTGTCCATGTCGGCAGCGGGCAGGTCAAATGTGCACACGGAATCCTTCCGGTTCCCGCCCCTGCAACAGCATATATCTTGAAAGACATCCCGATTTACGGCGGTGCTGTCAGCGACGAGCTTTGCACGC
This sequence comes from uncultured Clostridia bacterium, assembly GCA_934233735.1. Lineage (GTDB taxonomy): Bacteria > Bacillota > Clostridia > Peptostreptococcales > Anaerovoracaceae > CAG-238. The sequence goes on from CAKQGQ010000006.1 coordinate 31,847, forward strand.
CTACGGGAGCTGCACTGCTTCGTCATTTCGCGAATCGTTTCGGCAGCATGCCTGTGCTGAAACCGCACAGCATCGGCTACGGAATGGGGAAAAAGGATTTCGAAGCGGCAAACTGCGTTCGCGCGATTTTGGGTGAAACCGAAGATGCGGTCGATGTAATCTGCGAACTTTCCTGCAATGTGGATGACATGAGCGGAGAAGCTGTCGGTTTTGCGATGGATAGACTTTTTGAAGTGGGCGCACTGGATGTATACACAGTCCCGATTGGTATGAAAAAATCCCGTCCTGCCGTGATGATTCATGTAATGTGCCGCGAAAGCGACAAAGAAACCATCCTTGAAACCATTTTCAAGCATACGACAACGATTGGCATTCGCGAAAATATTCTCCGCCGCTATACCCTTACCCGCCGCACGGAAACGGAGGAAACTGTTTACGGCCTTGTACGGTGCAAAATTTCCTCAGGCTACGGCACGCAGCACAAAAAATACGAATACGACGACCTTGCGCGTATCGCAAAGGAAAACGACCTCTCGATTGAGACGGTTTTGACGAATATAAAAGCAAAATGAAAGGAGTTACTTATGAACAGGAAAAAATTTCTTTCGTTGTTCCTTGCCCTTCTCCTGCTGCTCGGCACGAGCGGGTGCGGAAGCAAAACAGACAATCCTATAAAAACGGACAGCGTGGTAATCGCAGTCGGCTCCGAGCCGGAAACTCTTGACCCGACGCAGGGATGGGGACACGGCAATTCGCCGATTGTGCAAAGCACGCTGGTGAAATATACTGCCGATTTGGATTTTGAAAATGATCTCGCTTCGGGTTACGAACTGTCTGCAGACGGTCTGACATGGACCTTTACGCTGCGGGACGACGCTTATTTCACGGATGGTGAGAAGGTAAAGGCATCCGATGTCGCATTTACACTGGAAACGGCTAAAGCCGCACAAAGCGCAGTCGACCTTACCTATATGGAAAGTGCCTCTGCAAAGGACGATGCGACGGTTGTCATCAAACTTTCCAAGCCGACCTCAATCTTCCTCAACACCCTTGCTTCTGTCGGCATAGTGCCCGAGCATGCTTACGGGGAAGATTACGGCAGAAACCCCATCGGTTCCGGTCCCTACAAGCTGGTCGAGTGGAAAGAACAGGAGCAGCTTCTCTTCACGGCAAACGAAAATTACTACGGCAAAGTGCCTGCAATTAAAAATGTAACGGTTGTCTTCATGTCCGAAGACGCAGCCTTGGCTGCGGTACAGGCAGGCGAAGTCGATGCCGCCTACTCCAGTGCCACGCTCGGAACGACAGAAATAAGCGGTTACCATGTCGAAGCAATCACCTCTGCCGATAATCGCGGCTTCACCCTTCCGATGCTTCCCGACGAGGGCAAAACCACGGATAGCGGCGCAAAAATCGGCAATAATGTAACCTGCAATTTGGAAATTCGGCAGGCAGTCGCCTATGCGATTGACCGCCGGCAGATTGCCGATACGGTTTTGAACGGGTTCGGCAGGCCCGCCTATTCCGAAAATGACGGTATGCCTTGGAATAACCCGGATGTAAAACTTGAAACGGATTTGGAATATGTGAAAAAGCTGCTCTCAGGTGCAGGCTGGGCTGACACTGACGGCGATGGAATCGTTGAGAAGAACGGGTTAAAAGCGGAATTCCGCTGCTTGTACCCGGCAGGCGATTCTGCGCGGCAGGCGGTTGGCATGGCGGCCGCACAGCAGCTTGAAGCGATTGGAATTAAAGTAAATGTGGAAGGCAAAAGCTGGGATGAAATTACGAAGTTCATGTTTTCCGAAGCGGTGCTGATGGGCTGGGGCTCTGCGAACCCGAACGAAACCTACTACCTGTACCGCTCGGGCGGCGCGCTTTTGGACGACTTCTACAATCCTGAGGGCTATGCAAGTGAAACCACAGACAAATATCTGGACGCTGCAATGACGGCGCTGAGCCCGGAGGAAGCCAATGAAAACTGGAAAAAAGTACAGTGGGACGGCACATCAGGCACCGCGATGCAGGGCGCATGCCCCTGGGTCTGGATTGTCAACCTCGACCATGTAACCTATGTCCGCGACGGACTTTCCATCGGAAAGCAGCCGATTCACGGTCATGGACACGGCTTCTCCCTGATCCAGAACCTCAGCGAATGGTCCTGGAGTGAGGCGTCGGCATGAGAGACACATTGAAACGACTATGCCGCATCTTTGTATTAAGCAGCGCAAAAATAGTATCGCTTTTATTTGCGGTGAGCATCCTTTCATTTGCACTCATCAGCGCATCGCCGGTTGACCCTGTTCAGCAGTATATCTTGGGCCTTGACACAGCGGTTTCGCCGGAACAGCGCACGCAGATTGAAGAGTACTGGGGTGTTGATGAACCTCCCGTGCAGCGCTATTTCACATGGCTTTCCGAGGTTTTGCAGGGAAATTTAGGCGAGTCCGCCATCTACCGCAGACCGGCTCTTGATATTATCAAAGAGCGCTTTGGTAATTCTCTTGCTCTGATGCTTTGTGCGTGGCTCCTCGCGGGCCTTATCGGTTTTATGCTCGGATGCGTGATGGGAATGCATAAGGATAAGTGGCAGGACAAGCTTCTGAAAAAAGTCTGCTACATTCTCAGCTCGGTACCCACCTTTTGGCTCGGGCTTTTGTTTTTACTGATTTTCAGCGTCCAGCTCGGCTGGTTTCCGATTGGATTTTTCTCGCCAATCGGGGTTCTCAGCGAAGAAGTGACGCTGTGGCAGAAAATCTATCATTTGATTTTGCCTGCGGTGACTTTAAGCCTGATGTCCTTTGCCAATATCGCACTTCATACCCGCCAAAAACTAATCGATGTGCTGAGCAGCGACTATGTTTTATTCGCAAAAGCCAGAGGCGAAAGCCCTCGGACGATTTTGTGCCGCCACGGACTTCGCAATATACTGCTTCCGGCACTGACTTTGCAGTTTGCGTCTTTCGCCGAGTTGTTCGGCGGTTCGGTCATGGCTGAAAATGTGTTCAGCTATCCCGGCCTCGGAAGTGCTGCAGTCGCAGCCGGACTTGCGGGTGATGTTCCTCTTTTGCTTGGAATTACGCTGTTTTCTGCGCTTTTCGTCTGCACCGGCAATATGATTGCCAACCTTCTTTACGGGGTTGTCGACCCGCAGATTCAGGAGGTGGCTGTATGAAAACCTTGCAAATAAGAGTAAATCAGCGAACCAAAATTGTCATTCTCGCAGCAATCATTCTTATCGCACTGCTCGCAGTTTATGCCTGCGGCATTCTGATTCCCGAAGAGGCTGTGGAAGGCGATTTTTTAAGCGCGAATCTTGCGCCCTCTTTTTCACACTTGTTCGGGACAGATGCGTTGGGAAGAGATTTGTTCCTGCGAACACTGAAGGGACTTTCGCTGAGCATTACAATCGGCATTTCGGCTTCCGTCATCAGCGCTGTAATCGCAGTCTTCGTCGGCATCGCCGCCGCTTCGGGTTCCAAACGGCTCGATGCGACAGTCAACTGGTGTATCGACCTCGTGATGAGCGTACCGCATACGATTTTAATTATTCTGATTTCGTTTGTCCTCGGACGCGGTCTTAGGGGACTGCTCGCAGGCATCGCTGCAACGCACTGGTGCAGCCTGGCGCGTCTGATTCGCGGAGAAGTTTTGCAGCTTCGCTCGCAGCAATATGTTGCGGTATCGCGTAAACTTGGAAAATCGACGGGATGGATTCTGAAAAATCATCTTTTGCCACATCTGCTGCCGCAGTTTATCGTCGGTCTGGTTTTGCTGTTTCCGCATGCGATTTTGCACGAAGCTTCAATCTCGTTTTTAGGCTTCGGACTTTCGCCGGAACAGCCCGCCATCGGCATTATTTTGTCGGAAAGCATGCGTTATCTGTCGGCGGGGATGTGGTGGAGCGCAGTGCTTCCGGGCTTGACGCTCGTTCTGCTGGTTTTGCTCGTCGATAAATTCGGAGATTATCTGCGCATGATTTTAGACCCATACAGCGCGCAGGATTAAACGAAAGGAGTCCCGATGGAAGAAAAGAAAAGCCCTCTGCTTGAAATACAAAATTTATCTGTTTCTTTCCGTATGTATGAGCGCGGACTGAAACAGCAGGATTTAAAGGTGATTTCGGATTTGCATCTGACGGCGTATCCAGGGGAAATCCTTGCGATTGCAGGTTCCTCCGGCTCCGGAAAAAGCCTGCTTGCCTCTGCGGTTTTAGGCATACTGCCCTCCAATGCAGCTTATCAGGGAAAATTGCTCTATAAAGGAGAGTCGCTTACGCCTGAACGGCAAAGACAGCTTCGCGGAACGGAGATTGCGCTCGTCCCCCAGTCGGTTTCCTATCTTGACCCACTGATGAAAGTCGGCGCGCAGGTCGATGGACATTACAAGCCGAAGTTAAGCGACAAAAGGAAAAAACTCTTTGAAAGATTTCAGCTTCCTGAGCAGACTGCGCAGCTTTATCCGTTCCAGCTTTCGGGCGGAATGGCAAGGCGCGTACTGGTATCCACGGCATTGACTACAGACGCGGAGCTGATTATCGCCGACGAGCCGACACCGGGCATGAGCCTGGAGCAGGCGCTCGAAGCCCTGCAAATGTTTCGTGAGCTTGCGGATGAGGGCAAAGCCGTCATTCTGATTACGCATGACATCGACCTTGCCTTTGAGTTTGCGGACCGCGTCGCCGTGTTCTACGCAGGAACGACGGTTGAGACCGCACCAGCATCTGATTTCAAAGCGGGCCCTGACTGCCTCCGCCACCCTTATTCCAAAGCATTGTGGCGGGCGCTTCCGCAAAATGATTTTCAGCCGATTCCCGGTTTTCAGCCCTATGCAGGGGCGCTCCCCTGCGGCTGTGTGTTCGCGCCCCGCTGCTCATGCAAAACAGCCGAATGTGAAGAAGAAATCCCGCCCGTACGCAGTCTTAGAGGCGGAGAAGTGAGGTGTTATCATGCCACTTGAAGCAAAAAATATTTCTTTTCGATATACCCACAAGGATCCTTGGATTTTCGAGAATCGCAGTCTGCGAATCGAAAAAGGAGAACGCCTGGCGATATTCGCTCCGAGCGGATACGGCAAAACCACTCTTGCTCTGCTGCTTTCCGGCTATCTGAAACCAAGCAGCGGCGAGATTCTCTTAGATAGAAAGCCACTGCCCGATAAAGGAATCTGCCCTGTTCAGCTCATTTACCAGCACCCTGAAAAAGCAATTAATCCCCGCTGGCGTTTAAAACGCGTGCTTGAGGAAAGCGGCTCGCTGAACCCGGAGCTGCTGGATGCGTTCGGAATTGAACCGGCGTGGCTTTCGCGTTTTCCCCGCGAGCTTTCCGGCGGCGAACTGCAAAGATTCTGCGTGGCGCGGGCCCTGATGAGCGGCGCGGACTATCTGATTTGCGACGAAATCAGCACGATGCTGGATGTGATTACGCAGGCGCAAATCTGGGACCTCGTCCTATCCGAAGCCGAAAAGCGCAGCATGGCCGTCATTGCCGTCACGCACAACAAGCATCTCGCCGCAAAAATAGCAGAAAGAACAATCGACCTTACCGTGTAGGGGCTCGGCGATTGTTCTTTTTTGTTTGGGCGCGCCGGGCCCCTGAACGCCGTTCCTGTTTCCGGGCGCGTTTTTCTGCTCGGGGCGCACCGGGCGGCTTGGCACGGCAGACGACCCACTTGTGGGCTCAGCAAGCCACCCGAGGCGGTTTGCCGGGATCCGGTGCCGCTGCCCGAGGCACCGAGCCTGTGACCTGGTGCGTTTTTCTGCCCGGGGCGCACTTTTCTGACTTTGAACGCGCTTTTCTGACTTTGAATGCGCTTTTCTAACTTTGAACGCGCTTTTCTGACTTTGAACGCACTTTTCTAACTTTGAACGCACTTTTCTAACTTTGAACGTGCTTTTCTAACTTTGAATGTGCTTTTCTGACTTTGAATGTGCTTTTCTGACTTTGAATACACTTCCATTTATTGGTAAAATGTATATTTACATACCAACTTAAAAATTCAAGGATATCCGCGTGTATTTTTTTACATATTTTTCTATAACGCACCGTATCTCCACTCGAGCTTCATTGCAATAGATATTCTCAATGTTTTATAACTGTTGAAATTTCAACGATACGGCGTATTTGACTTTCGACACTGAATTTAATAGGATTTCTTGTTACGCTTTGGCTTCCTTTATCTGTAATTTTTTACATACCAATGCCTCTAAAAAATAGTTTTGGAATGTAAATATACATTTCAGCCTCCTACACTCATGCACATCGTACCGCGCTCACACGCGCATATATGCGCACGCGTGGAACACTGCAGCCGTGCGCGTGCACTCGAACAGAAAACTGCGAGCACCATGCCCGCAGCCTTCTCCTATTTTATGATATTATATCCGCAGCCCTCGAAAATCGTGTCAAAGCGGCAGATTCCTTTGTACTGACAATAAGCACACGCCGAAGTGTCGTGCGTCTTCATCGGGTGAATCTCTATGCTGCCGTCCGCCAAGCTGCCGCAAAGCTCGCCAACCTTTTCGCCGACCACTTCGCGCAGCTTTGCAAATTCTTCGTCACTGAGCAAATTGTCTTTGCCCGTTCCTGAAACAACACCGTCTTTATTGATTCGAATCGGCACGATGTCCGATATTCCTGAAAAGTCGCCCGCCACATTACGGATGACACTCGGGTCGTCCACGATAACACCGTTGAGCTTATAGGATTTTTGAACCTTATCAGAAACCTCATCGGGGTCAACGGCTTTGCCCGACATATCGATCATCGGTTCATTTATCTTGAAGTAGAAAACGCCTGCCGGCCTGCGCTCCTGTTCGAGCGCCGCTTCCAGATAAAGCATGAGCTGAAGACGATACCCTTCCTCGACCTCCGACAAGCTGAAATTTTCGTTTCCCGTCTTGTAGTCGATAATCTTAACACGATCGCCCGGCAAATAATCCACGCGGTCGATTTTTCCTTCAATATATGCCTTCCCGCCTCCATCGAGTTCGACGGCAATTGGCTTAATCTTCCTGCCGCGTCCGAATGAAACCTCAAAATCACAGTGCTTAATTTCTCCTGCGCGTACCTGTTCAATCAACGCCCAGCAAACCTTTTCGCAAATATCCGTGATTCGCTTTCCGCGATATTTTTCTTCGTTGCCCGCCTCAAAAATTCCTTCGCGATAGCTCGCAGTCTCCGTAGCAATCACATCTTCCACGAAGGCTCGGCATTCCTGCCTGCTGACGGTCATCCATGGAGATTCCGGAGCCGTCACCTCTATTCCGTTTCGGGTCAGGTGACGGGTCATTTTCATCAGGCATTCGTGGTAGATGTCACCGATTTCTCTCGGCGCCACTTCAAAAATGCGGCGTTCTTCCGGCTTCAGTCCGTAAAGGACGAAGTGGGAGAACGGACAGCGCGAAAAGCACTCCAGCCTTGACGGGCTGAGGGAAAGGGTGGTGGGTGGGGCAGATGCGCTCCCGGCAGGCTGCTGTTCTGGGTTCTTGGTCGCAAGTTCCACAGCTTCGGTTGAAGCGAGTGTGCCCTTGGTTGCAAGTTCCGTGCCATCGGCCGCATACGCTGGGGGGTCGGCAAGCTGCATTATGTTCTCGGTCGCGGCTTCCGTATCTTCAGTTGAAATGAGTGCGCTCTTGATCGCAAGTTCCGTGCCATCGGCCGCGAGAGTGTTCGAGTCTGCGTCGCATGTCGATCCTTTAGCTGCATCACAGGCTGAACTTGTGTCATTTCCTATATTCGGGGGAGCATCTGTATACCCTGCGTCTCTGCTGATGGCATCTAGTGACAGACGAATGTCTTGGTAATTGCCTGTGTAGAGTGCTTCTGCAGTTCTCCTTCCAAGTTGTTCCTGCTTATTCGTAAAAGCGATGCCCGCGCGAATCGGTTCAAGCGCCTCAGGTTTGTTCTGCTTGAACCATGCGAGGGCTTCGCGCCAGTGCGGTGCGAGGGGCCTTCCCTCGCAGGCCGCCTGCAGGGCCTCCGTCAGATGCCGGAGCCCTGCAGGGCCCGCGCCGACCAGCTCCGCGTCCGACTGCCGGTTGAGGGCGTCGCGGGCCACCGGCGTGTCACCAAACAGCCCGGTCAGCTTGGTGAACACGCCGGACGGCCTTGCCGGGCCGCCTTCGGCGTCCGACAAACTGTAACTTATCCACAGCCGCTCACGCGGCTTGGATAAGTTCCGATAGATACCCATCCGCTCCTCGAGGAACCGCACATCATCCACCTTGCAAAGCTCAATCCCGTTCTCCTTGAACAGGTTCTTCTCGTCGCTTCCGAACAGGCCCGAACCGGGCTTCTCATTCGGCAGCACTCCCTCGTTTGCGCCTACAACCACAAGTGCCTTCATCTCGCCGGTTCGGGTACGCTGCATCGTTCCCATCATCAGGCCGTCCTTCGTCGGCGGCAGAATCCCGATTTCCACCTGCGAAATACCAACCTCAAACAAATCCCGAAACGCCGCCGCGCGGAATTTTTGCTCACCCATAATCTCGCTCATCTGGTCAAAAATTCCGATGACCTTGCCCCAGATCTGTGCCGTTTCCTCGGCAAGGTCAGGACGGCCCTGCTCCGTCTGCAGCACTGTAAGGTCGGCAATTTTCTCCGGCAGCTTCACCTTCTCGTACAAAAAACCATACAGCCCGCTGATAAACTCACCGCAGGTTTCTGCCTCGAAAATTGCCTCAAGATCCGGCATGAACGCCAGTGCCTTTTCTCGAACGGCGTTCATGCGCACAAGCGCCTCGGCTCCGTACTCGCTCTCTCCGCGCACAAAAGGACGCTTCCACATCGTGCCTCGAATTTTGTATTTTATCGCATAGTTTTCAAGATCCGTAATCTCGTCGTTCGTCAAATCGCCAAAACCCGATTTGAGCATTTTAATCATGAGATCCGTCCTGTATTTTTCAACAACCACATCCATCAGTGCCGTTATGTACTGCACGATGCTGCTTTGCAGGATGTCTTTGCTCGTATCCGAAACGAGGTCGATGCCGTACTCCTTGAAAACACGCTTCAGAATCGGCCCTCTCGTCTCCTGGTCGTTACAGATTACCTTGATGTCGCTAAACCGATAGCCGAAATCGCGCACCAGCTCAAGCACATAGCAAGCCGCGCTTTCGGCTTCATTATATAAGTTTGCCGCCGCCACCAGCGTAAGCGAATCTGTGCCGGCGGCGGCCGCCTCACTCGCGCCGCCCTCGGCTGGATTTGTGCTCTGTCCGCCACGGGCGTATTTTCTCGCCGGAAGTGCGTACAGTTCCTGTTCGATAAACTGAATCTTGTCCGCCCGCTCCGCTGTATAAGTCTTCGGAATCGCACGCTTTCTCACTTCGATGCCGCGCCGTTCCGCCAAATTCTCAAAATTCCGTATCACCGTCTCCGCAAGCGCAAACAAATCCGCATCGCGTGCCTCACGCTTATCATCATAGGTAAGCACAAGGTTGACATCGGCGGCGTACTGCATCAATTCACCGATGACCGAAAGTGCTTTCGGCGCAAAACTGTCAAACCCGTAAATCCAGATGTGATTTCCCGCAACAAGCTCAGAGCGGCTGATTTTGCCGAGAAAGAGATCGATGTAGTCCTCCGAATCCGTGTATTTTCCGCGGATTGCCGCCTCATATTCGCTGTAAAGCAAATACAAATCTTCCAGTTTCCTCTGCGTATACGACCCGTCCGGAACGCTCCTCGCAATCTCCGCAAGCTCGTCCGCACCGCAGTTGAACTGCTTCATCTCGGAAATGAAATTGTTCACAAGTTCGATGAAGGAGTTTTTTTCCTCGAGTCCTTTGAAGACTTGGAGCTTCTCGCGCTCTTCTGCCGCAATCGACGACAAAATCATATGCCTGCCGTATTTGTCTATAAAAGTCCGCTTGCTTCCTCCCAGCTCCTCGAGCAGCCGATAGCCGAGCCTCGACAGGGAAAGCACCTCAACGTCCATCAGTGCCTTGGCGCCGGAATGCGCAATCAGTTCGCGCTCCGCCTCCAATGTAAACTGGTCGGGAACCACCAACAGCGCCCGACCTCCGATATTGTCATATATGAACTTCTCTTTGTCGAGGTTCTCCCGACCGTAAAAAATGTTCAGCATATCTCACCTCATCAAAACTCAGGTGTTTTCGCACCGCGCACCGCGCCCGGCCGCTATGCTTCTGCCAGCACCGCCATCAAATCCAGCGGCTTTGCGATTTCGTAATCTGCCTTTGCGTCCGTAATCAGGGCGGCACTGTCCGAAGTGATGCGCCAGTCCACCAGCACGGACTTCACGCCCGCATTGTTGGCGCACTTGATGTCGAACGGACTGTCGCCGACCATGATTGCCTCGTCTTTTGCGATTCCAAGCTTCTCAAGGCAGAGCAGAATCGGCTCCGGATTCGGCTTGTGGACTTGCGTATCATCGCAGGAAACCATATCCTCGAAATAATCGCGAAGCCCCAGCATATCAAGGTAGCGTTCCGCCGATTCGCGCGTTCTGGAAGTAACGATTGCAATGCGGTAGCCCGCAGGCGTAAGCGCCGCAAGCAGCTCCGGAATGCCATCGAAAACCTTGACCAGCTCGTCCGCTTTGAGCTTCTGGAAATCGCGGTAGACATTCGCCGCTTCCTCCGGATCTACGCCGGGAAATTCGCGCTCCATCGTAATCAGAAGCGGCTCACCGAAGCAGGAGGTAATCTTCTCGATGCTTTCCTCCCTGCCTAAATAATGCCTGTATGTATGCTGCCACGATGCGATAATCACATCGTTTGTATTTACTAAAGTTCCGTCAAAATCAAAAAGTACAGTGTTTATCATCTCAATCCTCTCTAAAAAGGCCGGACGGCGCGCGGCTGCGGCGCACCCGGTCAAGTCCGGTGCTGTGCACGCAACGCGCCGCGTGCAGCGAGCCGCCCTCGCTGCACGCATGCCCCACAAACGGGGTATGCGTGCCGTCCGCCTTTTATTTTATTCCTTTCATTGTCAGTCCGACGCGTTTCTTGTCGTAGTCGATGGAAATAATCTTTACCTTGACCGTGTCGCCGACCGAAACGACATCCATCGGGTGCTTGATATACTTATCGCTTAACTGCGATATGTGTACCAGACCGTCATTCTTTACACCGATGTCCACGAAAGCGCCAAAGTCCACGACATTTCGCACGGTTCCGGTCATTTCCATGTCAATTTTAAGATCCTCAAACTGCTTGACATCGTTTCGGAAAACCACAGGGGGCGCGTCCTCACGCGGGTCTCTTGCAGGTTTTTTCATTTCCTCGATGATGTCGGCAAGGGTCATTTCACCGATTCCGATGTCGCCCGCCATCGCGCTCATGCTCTTTGCAAGCGACTGTGCCGGGTAAGCCTTCTTAATCTTCTTCTCCATGTCTTTATCGCCGCCCGCGCGGATTGCCTCAGGCTCAACGCCGAGTTTTTCCATCATTGCCTGTGCCGCGGCATAGGATTCCGGATGAACGGAAGTCGCGTCAAGCGGATTCGTTCCGTCCGAAATACGCATGAAGCCCGCGCACTGGTTAAACGCTTTTTCACCGAGTTTCGGGACTTTCATGAGCTGCTTTCTGTCGGAGAACTTGCCGTTTTCTTCTCTGTATTTTACGATGTTCTTGGCGATTCCCATGTTCACGCCCGCGATGTACGAAAGCAGGGACGGGGAAGCCGTGTTCAAGTCAACGCCGACTCTGTTTACGCAGTCTTCGACAACATTTGTCAGTGCGCCTTCCAAAAGCTTCTGGTTGATGTCATGCTGGTACTGACCCACACCGATGCTCTTTGGGTCAATTTTTACAAGCTCCGCAAGCGGGTCCTGCAGCCTTCTGCCCAGCGACATCGCGCCTCTGGTCGTCACATCGAGGTCCGGGTATTCCTCCGTCGCAAGCTTCGATGCGGAGTAAACGGATGCGCCCGCCTCGTTTACAATTGTATACTGAATGTCATATTCGTTTTTCTTCAAAAAGTTCGCAACGACTTCTTCGGTTTCTCTCGAAGCCGTTCCGTTTCCGATTACAATAATATCCGTGTGGAATTTGTCGATGATCTTCTTCAGCACTGCTTCGGTTCCTGCGATGTCGTTCTTCGGTTCCGTTGGGTAAATCGTCGTGTATGCTTTGAGTTTTCCCGTTTCGTCAAGCACCGCAACCTTGCACCCAGTACGATAGCCCGGGTCGATTGCGATGATTTTTTTGCCGCGGACCGGTGGGCTCATCAGGAGATTTTCGGTGTTCTTCGCAAAAATCTTCACAGCCTCCGCCTCTGCTCTTTCCGTCAGAAGGTTTCGCATCTCACGCTCGATGGAAGGTGCCATGAGTCTCTTGTATGCGTCCGCAATCGTGTCCGTCATCAGACCGTAAAAAATCGACTTTTCGTTCTTCAAAACGGATTTTCCGATTACCTCATGCATGGTCTCTGCGTCCACAGAAATCTTTACTTTCAGTTTCTTTTCCTTTTCGCCTCTGTTGATTGCAAGCACTCTGTGGTTCGGAATCTTTGCGAGAGCCTCCGCGTGATCGTAGTACATCTCGTAAACAGTCTTTTCCTCAGAGTCCACAGCTTCTGTCAAAACCGTCGCCGAAGCAAAGGTCTTTTCTCTGACATCCTTGGTGATTTCCGGGTCGTCGGCAATCATTTCCGCGATAATGTCACATGCCCCCGCGAGTGCCTCTGCAGCTGTATTCACTTCCTTTTCCGGGTTGATAAACGGCTCTGCCGCCTCTTCCGGCCTGCCGTCGGTCTTAAGCTGCGCGAAGAGGATCATTGCCAAAGGCTCCAGTCCTCTTTCCTTTGCCTTAGAAGCGCGTGTTGCCTTTTTTTGCTTGAAAGGCTTGTAAAGGTCTTCGACTCTCTGGAGAACCTCGGCTTTTTCGATTTCCGCCTTGAGCTCGTCCGTGAGCTTGCCCTGCTCGTCAATCAGGCGGATAACCTCTTCTTTTCTTTCCTCGAGGTTTCTCAAATATTTCAGTCTTTCGTCGAGATCACGAAGCACGACGTCACTGAGGCCGCCCGTAACTTCCTTTCTGTATCTGGCGATAAACGGGATGGTGTTTCCTTCATCGATGAGTTCCACGGTGTGCTCTACCTGAGCCGTCTTGATTTTAAACTCTGCTGCCAATTTTGCGATAATATCCATTTATTCACTTTCCTTCCATTTCAGCTTTTCATTTATAAAGTAATCGATGTCGCCGTCCATAACGGCGTTCACATTCGCTGTTTCCGCGCCGGTTCGATGGTCTTTTACCATCGTGTACGGCTGGAAAACATAGGAGCGGATCTGCGCGCCCCAGGTGCCCATCGAATAGTCGCCTTTGAGTTCTTTGAGGTTTTCCTTGTGCTCCTGCTCTGCAAGCTCAGTCAGCCGCGCTGTCAAAATCTTCATCGCCATTTCTTTGTTCTGGTGCTGGCTTCGTTCATTTTGGCAGGTTACAACGATGTTCGTCGGCAGGTGCGTAATACGAATCGCCGAATCCGTCTTGTTGACATGCTGTCCGCCCGCGCCGCTGCTTCGATAGGTATCGATTCGCAAATCTTCCGGGTCAATCTCAATTGTAATTTCATCGTCGATTTCCGGCGTGACTTCGAGCATCGCAAAAGAGGTCTGCCGTTTTCCTGCCGCATTAAACGGCGAAATTCTGACAAGCCTGTGCACACCTTTTTCGTTTTTCAGATAGCCGTAGGCATTTTCGCCTTCGACAAGCAGAGTTGCGCTTTTGATTCCGGCCTCCGTATCATCCTGCAAATCGAGCATTTTTACGGTGTAGCCCTTCTTGTCGCACCATCTTGTATACATTCTGAGCAGCATGGAAGCCCAGTCCATCGCGTCCACGCCGCCGGTTCCCGCATGAATGGAAAGGATTGCTCCGCAGTGGTCGTATTTTCCCGTCAAAAGCGTCTTGAGCCTGAGTTCTTCCAGTTCTTCCTGCACAGACTCAAAATCCGTCTCGATGCTCTCTGCGGTTTCCGTCAGACTTTCCGCATCCGCTCCGGCTTCTTCCTCCATCTCGGTAATCTCAATCATTTCTTCCATGTCATCGAGAGCCTTTTCCAGCTTCTCGTAGTTTTCCACGGTCTGCTCCATGGATTTCTTTTCCTTCATCACTTTCTGGGCATATTCGAGCTTCTCCCAAAAATCAGGCTGTTCAATCTCCCGGTTCGTTCTTTCCAGTTCGTCTCTTACCTTTGCCAGGTCAAAGAGAGTCACCGACTTCAATCAGCGTCTCACGAAGCTTCGGAATCGCTGTTTTGATACCATCAAGCTGTATCATCGTCTCACTCCTTTTCTTAAATTCTGTATTTATTTTACCTATGTTTCAAAATTGCGTCAACATTTTTAAGGACATAAAATGCTGTTCTATTTCTTATTCACAAAAAAATGATTAAATACATACGCAATCGCTCGGTGAAAGCACCTGCAGCCGATATCGAATACACAAACCTGACATGCCTTCAGATAAAAAATCTTTTGCAAGGTACGCATCAGTGCAAACTTCTTCTTCATTTTGCGAATGCACGCAAAATACAGGCGATCGTCTTTCTTTGCAATCGCCTCCGCGCAAAGTCTTCCGCTGTCAAGACCATATCGGAGTCCCGATAGCGTCATGGGGTCGCAGGCACCGACTGCATCGCCGACGAAGTAAATATCTTCGCAGGCTTTCCCTTCGCCCACTTTCATCGGAGTAAAAGCACCTCGAAGCTCACTCATATCGGCCTGCAAGCCAAGCTGCTTCAAAAATCCTGCGAAAACCTCGTGATAGTTTACCGACTTATCGAAAACATCCGTCAGTCCGACATTCGTAAAGCCACCGTAAGAGCTGACCCAGCCGTACCCACGTTTCGTAATGCCGAAATGAATCTGAATTTCCTCTGCCGCAGAGTTCGGGAAAACAAGCTGCATGGCAATATTCTTTTTACGCGCAGGCTGCAGGCGGCTTCCGAATCCGCTCGTTCCATCTGCAAAAATAAGCTTTTCATATGTAAGAATTTCGCCGTTTGAAAGTTTCAGTTCCTTCTTGTCTGCGTCATGTTCCGAAATCGTCGTATTCTCTTTTATTTGGATGCCCTTTGATTTCGCAAGCTCTGAAAAAGCGTTATCCAGTTCCACCCGGTCAATCGTGCGGTTTGTGTATAGAAATTTATTAAGAATCGTCTGCCGTTTTTTCAGTCTGTAAAAAATGTTGAAATCCCTTATCAGACTGTAATGCGCCTCTTCAATATTTAATCCGAAGGTCTCATAGACCGCTTTCGTCTTTCCTGTAATATATCCGGCGCAGCATTTGTATCGCGGAAATTTAAATCGCTCAATTACGATTAGATCTGAAATTCCTTCCTCAAGCAGTGTCAATGCCGCCGCCAGCCCCGACGGTCCCGCACCGACGATTATAACCTCATAATTTGTCTCTTCCTGTTTTCTCATTTTCCTCGAAGTTCTTAAAGTGTAAGTGTATGATCGCCCTTATCACATTCATAGGTTATAGAATATCCCTCTTTTCCGGATTTACCTTCCGGCAAGGCTGTGGTAATACGTAGAATGCCGCACCACCCTACTTGAATATTATATTCGCTTCCGTCACTAAAAACAATTTTCTTAATAAAAGTCATATTATCCGTATACTCATCTCTATATTTTCCCGTCAATAGATACTCCGTCTGCAGCTCCGCATAATAGGCGCGTACATTTGCGATATCCGCAGCAGCCTTTGCTTTGTGAAGTGCTCCGTTAAAGGTCGGAATCAAAATCGCCGCAAGCACAGCGATAATCGCCACGACAATCAGCATTTCCATGATTGTAAATCCTTTTTTCGTTCTTGTTGTCTTCCTCATAATATCTCCCCCTCCCGTTTGCTTCATGTATTCCTACATTATATTATATTCCGCCTTTCTTCGCAAGGAAAAACGACCTCGTTTCCGAGGTCGTCATCGTCCCGTAATTCTATGTCTATTCTCTCGATACCCGCCGCAAAACGATTCGCATGCAGCACAGCATTACGATTGTCCGTATCACTGCGCCGGCCGCACCGGCTGCACCCGCCCCGAGGTCAAACACATCGCTAATCACTTCGGTTAGCCCTGCTGCGGCGAAGCTCATTCCTGCAATCACAAGAACCGCTAAAAATTTCCTGCCGCCGTATTTATTTCCTGCGGTTTGATAGATTGCAATCGCCGCGAAAATCATGGCCGCAAGCGCAAAGGATGCGGCTGCTGTTTCCAAGATCACGCCTCCCAGCGCATCCATGAATGCATTGTACTCATTCAATGTCCGCATTTGAAATTCGTGGCTTGAAAATTCCGTCAATCTGCGATGCAACACATACCATTGCATGGCAAGCAGAATATATTGCAGTATCGTGAGGATTCCCCCTGCCGCGGTGATTTTTGAGATTGCGGCACTCTTCTCAGAAATCGGAAGTGTTCGGTATAAAATCGCCCCGTCTGTGAACATGGCAATATAAAGAAGCCTTTTAAATATCCGGAAGAAGCAGTAGAAAATAATCGCGGCCGCGGGTATGGCGAAAGAATAATCCGCCATATAAATTCTGCTGGGAACCAGCAGTGGATTTGCCCCGAAAAGCGTGAAGAGAAACAGCGTCATGTAAGCCGCCGAAACTTCGCCCCCAACACTCTGCAAATCCATCTTCAGACATTTTCCAAAACTCTTCATTTTCATTCCCCCTTTCGCTTCATGCGCTGTACATATCTCTAAGCTCCGATATGCAGAGTCTATATACAAAGACGCATTCCGCCGCACAAACGGTCAGAATCAGCACGCTTCCCGCAATCGGATTTATGATTTTAAACGGCAGTATGAATACAAGAAGCAGCATGTGCACGATTGTTTCAAGCGAAAGGCACAGACCTCCCGCCAAGCGGCTTGTCTTATGGGTCAAAGGATCGCGCCACCTTCCCGAAAAAGCACTGTTGAAGAGCCCCCATCCGCTGAAGGTAAGCATAAGCACCGTAATAATCAGCACCCAGATCAGGAAGAGAATTGTCGTTTCAAGGCCGCCGTCAGCCGTTCCTATCAGCTCCGTCATCACAGCCACAATCTTTTCGCGCCCCTCTTCAAACACGGCAGTCACCGGTATCAGTGCGAGGCAAAGCAGCGGAAGAAGTGCCATGCACTTGAATCCGCTTTTCATGTGTACCTTCACGATATCTTCCGTGCGAACCGGCAGGCTGTAGTAAAACGGAGCATTTTCGTCGAGCAGAATCGCCGTATTCCATGACTGCACCACCGTTCCAAAAGTAGAAAACAACGCAGCCAGAAAAACAATTATCAGACTGCTGCTTACACCTGCGTTTCTGATAAAAACGCAAATCACCAAAACAATGCAGATAACCGACTTCCAGTCCATCATTTTCCCTTTGCCGCCTACGAGTTTTTCATATGCCTTCGCCTTATTTCCGTCCTTTGACTCAAACTCCCATGTTCTGCGAGTCTTCACCTTCGTCGCAGTCAGCTCCGGCATGTGTTTCATTAAGAAGTAAGCTGCTGTTCCCACAATGAGAATCTTTACAAGCAGTACAAGCAGCGGCGGCACCCGGTCTCCCGCTAAAAATGCCAAGCGCGGAAGCAGGACTCCTCCCAGGAAAAACAGCCATGGAATGTCGGAGCGAATAGCACTGCGCTCCGGCAGGCTGCCGTCGTTCTTTCGGCACGCATTTACAAGCACACGCTCGTATCCTGTTGTAATGCAGAGCGCGAGCAGTATCACAAAAATAATCTCCAAAGGAAGCATCGCATAAACTGCCCCGTCCGAGATGCCCGCATTGCTTCCGCAATAGAGCCAGCGAAGAAAGCTTGGGATGGCATCGGCGGCATGATAGCGTGTCAAGCTGAAGTAACCTCCGAAAAAACCGAGCGGCAGGCTCAAAACGCATATCAGAACCACGCCTGCTGCCACAAGGTATCCGCCCCCTCGAAGCGTCTTTTCGTCAACGGGCAGCATGTTCACGAGAATAGCGGAGTTTCCGTATCGGTTTTCCCCAAAGATCTTATACATCGTCCTTTCCAAAAAGTAAAATCCGATAATCATGCAGATAAATCCAAATAAGCAAAGCAGGAGCATCCTGCTGATACAAAAGAGCGATACCGCCGCCAGAAGCATCATCACAACTGTTGCCGGCACTTCCTCCCTTGCAAGCCACATATTCAGTTTAATGATTTTCCAAGTTCCCTGTCTCATCATCTCTAAAAATCTCCTTTAAAGCCCCTTCCAGCGACATGCCGTACTCGCTCCGCAAACGGTCGGAATCCGTAAACTTTTCTACCTTTCCCCTCTTCAAAACAATGACCGAGTCGAAAAGCCTTTCAATGTCTCGCACCAGATGCGTCACGATGAGCATCGTCCCCTTCGGATTAAAATTCTCAATGATTAAATCCAAAATATGATCCCTCGCCTCGACGTCTACGCCGCCAATCGGCTCATCGAGAAGGTAAAGCCTTGCGTTTCGCGACATTACGAGGCAGATCTGCAGCTTGTCAATCATGCCCTTGGACATTTCCTTCGGCATCTGCTGCATTTTTATATCAAAAGTCTCCAAAAGCCTTTTGCATTTTTCTTCATCGAAATCGTCAAAAAAGGTCCTGTAAATCTTCACGATGTCGCTGACCGCCATGTCCGCCGGAATTCCGCTCCGGTCAGGCAGATAGGCCACATGCGCCTTCGTTTCCGCGCCCGGCTTCACTCCGTCAATGAGCACTTCACCGCGGTACTCCGCATACATGCCCGCCAGAATTTTGAGCAGCGTCGTCTTGCCGCTGCCGTTCGGTCCGAGCAGACCGATGATATGTCCTTCCGGGATTTCCAGACTGACATCATCCAGCGCGCGCACGAAGTCAAACTCTTTCGTCAGATTTTTTATCTCGACTATCGGTTTGCTAACCAGTTTCAATTCACTTGCCATAATCATCCAATCCTTTCATACGCCATTTGTTTCTCCGGTGCGGACTCACACCTCTTCAGAAAAAAATCCATCATTTCCTGCTCGCTGTAGCCGAGCACTGCCATCTCTCTTCGAAATTTGTCCACCGCCTCCGAGGCCATTCTCTTCTTGAGCTCCCCTATCAGCGCGGCGTCCTTCGTAACGAACCTGCCGCTTGTTCGCTCCGAAACCAAAAGCCCTTCTCTTTCCAGTTCATTCAGCGCTCGCTGCATCGTGTTGGGATTCACTTCAAATTCCCCTGCAAGCTCCCTCACAGATGCCACGCGCTCGCCCGGCGTCAGTTCCCCCGAGGCAATTGCCTCTCTGACGTTGTTCATAATCTGCATGTAAATCGGCATATTCTCCTGCAAATTTTTGTCCATGAGCCTACCTCCCTCTTCACTCATAAATTTCCAATCTTCGGTTCATACTATATTACATACGGCATATTGACCGAAAACAAAATTGTATTATCTATTTAATATAATAGTACATTCATACAATTTTGTCAATACACAAAACGAAAAAAAGCAAAACTTTTCGCGCTTTGCTTTCTTTTAGGAGGAAAAATCATGAATGAATCAAATCTCTCAACTTCGCAGGGCAGCGATCAGTCCCTGTCTTTCACCAAACTGACCGCCATGATTATCGGCTCGACCATCGGCGGCGGAATTTTCACAACCGCAGGCGACATGGCGGCTCTCGGCGCTCACACGGGCAGCGTGCTTGTCGGCTGGGCAATCTGCGGCGTGGGCATGTTCTGTCTGATGATGTGCTTCTTCGGGCTGAACAAAGTCCGCCCCGACCTTACCAACGGCATTTACAGCTACGCAAAGGAAGGCTTCGGCGAGTTCGTCGGCTTTAACTCGGCGTGGGGCTACTGGCTGAGCGCCCTGCTCTGCAATGTTTCCTACACGACGCTGCTCTTCGGCGCACTCGGGCATTTCTTTCCGATTTTCGGCGACGGCAACAACCTGCTTGCCATCATCTGCGCCTCCGTCGTCATCTGGCTTTTGAACTGGCTGATACTCCGCGGTGTGCAGGAGGCCGCCGCTCTGAATGTAATTACGACCATTGCCAAACTGATTCCGCTTTTAGTCTTTGTGATTGCGATTATCTTCATCGGAGCTTTTGACCCGAAAATTTTTATGAATAATTTCTGGGGCAGCGAAACTGCAGGTGCTCCCGCCATCGCCGACCAAGTCAAAGCGACTACCTCGGCCACGGTCTGGTCTTTCATCGGCGTTGAAGGCGCTGTGGTTCTTTCCGCGCGCGCCAAGCGTTCCTCCGATGTCGGCAAAGCCTCGCTGACGGGCTTTCTGGGTATCTTCATCATCTATGTGCTCGTTGCGGTTCTGAGCATGGGCGTTCTCACGACAGAAGAACTCGCCGCGCTGAAGAATCCGCAGATGGCGGGAATTTTGGAAGCGGTCGTTGGCCCATGGGGCGCCGCTCTCGTAAACATCGGTGTCATCCTGTCGCTTGCGGGTGCGCTTCTCGGCTGGACAATTCTTGCCGCTGACTGCCCGTATTCCGCAGCTAAGCAAGGCGTATTCATGCATGCCTTCACGCGCGCAAACGAAAACGGCTCGCCGTCGTTTTCTCTCTACCTTACGAACGGCCTCGTGCAGCTTTTCCTGATTGTCATCTACTTCAGCGCATCCACCTATCAGGTTTTCTACACGTTCAGCACGACGATGATTATGATTCCGTATTTTCTCAGTGCCTTGTACTACATGAAGGTTGCGGCCCGCGGCGAAGGTTTTTCAAACAGCGGCGGCAGAGGCGGCTCCCTCGGCGCGGCTCGCTTCTTTGCGTTCGTGGGAACCCTTTACGGCATCTGGATGCTGTATTCGTCGGGACTTGAGCTGACCTTCATCGCCTGCATCCTATATGCACCGGGGATTATCGTCTTTGCGCTTGGCAAAAAAGAAAAAGGACGCCCGGTCTTCGAACGTCCTTATGAAACAGTTATTGCAATCGCTTTAGTTGTGCTTGCCGTAATCGCGCTTTTTATGATTATCACAGGCCGGATTCATCCGTTCTAAGCGCATTTCGAAGCTCGAACAATGTTTTGATCAGACAGATGCCGAACAAAATATACACGATGCCGATTCCAATGGAGACATAACCCCAGATTTCGGAAAGCCATAGTTGCAGAATTCCAATCAGTATGACGATTGTAAGCATAATCGTCTGCCATGTACGATAAGTGAGGAGCTTCGTGTCGCAATCCCTGTCAGGCTCCTGATATTTAGCGGCAATCGACGCCAAATTCGTCAGAAACTGGAACTGAAAATACAGGTTTATAAGACCTGTGAGCAAGTCGAGCAAAAACCATGTTTCGATGATTTCGCTCCCCATCCAGCTCAGCACCCAGTCCGCCGCATTCCAAACCAACAAAATACCGACCAGCGGCTTAAGCAGACTCAGCTCCCGCTCTTCGTCCTGCAAAAGTCCTATGGCTGACAGAAACAGGCCATATCCCACGAAAGCGGGAAGCAGGCTGACTGCATTGATGTTGATGTTGAAATATATGAAAATATACCCCCATGCGATGCGGAAAATTCCGCTTCGCATTTTTTCGATATTCGTCATCATTCTTCAGCCTCCTTTTGCGGATTCATCGTCAAATGCTCTATAAACTCTCCGTTGAGATAAAAATCTGCTGCATAGCACCGCGGCATCTCAGGCTCCGCCTCTGCGTCTATGTCACCGCCCCCGCCGCCGGCATTTAATGTTCCGACGAGGCCGTTTTGCAGGATTTGGGTTTCCCATATCTCGCCGTTCGTGCTGCTTCCGCCCTCGCTGGCGTTCCCGCTCAGCTTCGGAAGCGTTATTTTCTCTGCTGTCTCCGAGCCATAGAGAGGCATTGCAGAAATTCCGATGCTTTTTATTTTTTTGCCGTTTTCTTCCGCTCCAAGATAGGTGTAGCTGATGTCTCGTCCCGCGAACACTCTGCTGAACGGTGCATTAGGCTGTGGCTCATCGTTATAGCCGAACTCGGTTTGTGCGGCATAGTTTTCCACAGTGGAAACCGTCTGATGTTTGATTTCGACGCGAATATCCTGCGACTCCGCTGTATAGCTGATTCCCGGAAGTTCCATGCATCCCCAGACAAGTGAGCCCTCCGACACTTCTGCAAGGGTGATTTCATCCAATGTCTGCACGACCCAGCGCTCATTTTCTTTTTTAATGCGCAAATTTTGAACCGCAGCGAACATTTTTCCGTTTTTCGGCCCCAATCCGTTTTTACGCATACCGTCAAATTTCAGAACCAGCAAACCTTCGTATGCATCCTGTCCACATGGCACAAGGTTATAGATATAATAGCCTGCGCTTCTGTCAAACCATGCATACAAACCGAATCCATCTTCCGGCTGCCAGCTATATTCTCCGTCTTCACTAACCGCCTGCCAGATTTTTTCCTGCATGGCTGCAGGTGCGCACATATAGCGGTAGGTACTGCTGTCCTCCAACACGGATTTTGCGTAGGCATCCAATGCCCCCGCGTAAGTCATGCATGGCGTGCTCTTAGCAGCCGCAAGCGCTGCCCGTGGGAAACGGCTCTCGGCATAAACTTTCTCCGGCTGTATGCCGACAAGCACGGAAAATGCAAGCACTATAATAATGCATGCAGAAACCAGACGCATTCCCTGCGGATACCTGCGAAACCTTGCAATCGCTTCAATACGCCTGCGAACGTTTTTTCCGCCGTTGTTAATGCAGGTACTTCCCGGTGTTTTCGCAAATTTTTCGTTTGCCATCGAAAGCAGAATCCGTCCGTAATCCCGTCTTTCCTCGCCCGCAAGGCTTTCCAAAACCGCTTGGTCGCAGCGCGCTTCCATATCGTTTAGCGCGCGGTTCGCACAGGAAACGAGCAGCGGATTGCACCAGTGAATGCAACGCAGCAGGCAAATGACTATACTCCAAAAGGTATCCTTCTGCTTCAAGTGATAAAGTTCGTGAAGTATCACCTTTTCGTCCTGCTCTTTTCCCATCGGTACCGCCAAGATTGGGCGGAAAACCCCGCACACAAATGCGCTCGGCAGACCCTCAGCCTCCACAACAGGACAAAGCTTCAGATTATATTTTTCTGCAATCTGCTCAATTCTCACAAGCCTCTCTCCCTGCAAAACCGTCCCTTTCCTGAGAATGCCCCGCAGCCTGCAATAGGAAGCAAGGTACCTTCCCGCAAAGAAAACGACCCCCGCAGCATAAAGTGCAAAAATCCATTCAGCAGCATTTGTCGGTATCGACTTAATCAGAGGAATCGGCGCGTATACATGAGTGAAGCCGAAATCGCCACAGAGGGCTTTCAGCATTTCAATCGGAATCTGCCAGCGAAAAAACACATACCGACCGTGATACCCTGCAGGCACCAGAAGCGCTATGCCGAGGACGCTCCACACCAGAAACTGCCACCTCGGCGTCAGTTTATCCTGAAACAATGCTTTGATAAGCACAAGCAGGGCCGCCACACCCGATGCAGTCAGTGTTTGAAGCAAAAAAGCCCACAAATCAGACATGACTACACCTCCATCTCATCCAGCAATTTCCGCAGGCGCTCCCGTTCTTCTGCCGTAATCGTTTCTTCCTTCAGGAAAGCGGCAATCAAATCCCCCGCCGAGCCGCTGTATACCCGCTCCACGAAGCTTCTGCGCTCTTCTTTGCGGCAGCTTTCTTCATCCGGTACTGCACGGTAAAGGTGCGGCGAAGCCTCTTTGTCAATCGCCACCAAACCCTTCGCTTCCATGCGCGTCAGATAGGTCAGCACCGTATTGCGGCTCCATCCGGTCTCCGGCTGCAAAAGCTGCACGATTGTTCCAAGCTCTGCGCCGTCTGCTTTCCAAAGAGCCTGCAGTACCGTCCATTCTCGTTCCGATAACTTCATATCTCATCCTCCTACAGTTGTAGTATCCTTTCTATATACTACAACTGTAGTATGGTTTTGTCAAGATTTTTTAAAATATGGTTGTAAAAATGTCAAAATCGGCATATAATATGGTTGGAAAAATGTCAAAAATACCATGAATTATGGTTGGAAAACGTACTGAACGGAGGTAGCGAATGCTGAAACGAAAAATTGAAAAGAAAATATACGACTGGATTAGGAATGATGAGCGAGCTCTTCTTTTATACGGAGTCAGACAAGCAGGAAAAACCTATATTATCCGCCACTGCTTGGAATCTGAAGGCTGCAGCTATGTGGAATTCAATCTTATCCGCGAGCCCGACATTGTTGCGATTCTGAAAAGCGCGACGGATGTTGACGACTTGATTCTCAAGCTTTCTTTGTACAGTGATAAAAAAATTACTCCGGGAGAAACCATTCTGTTTTTCGACGAAATACAAAAATACAAAGAAATTGTAACAAAAATAAAATTTCTCGTTGAGGACAAAAGGTATCGCTACATCCTCAGCGGTTCCCTGCTCGGCGTTGAAATCGTAAATCTAAAATCCGCCCCTGTCGGTTATTTGAAATCGCTTCAAATGTATCCGCTTGACTTTGAGGAGTTTCTTCAGCTTTTCGAGATAAGCGATGCTGCCTTTGAAGCCTTGAAAAAAGCGTATCGGAATAAAGAAGCCGTCGACGAAATAATTCATAAAAAAATGCTGCAGCTTTTTCATCTGTATCTGATTATCGGAGGAATGCCTGCTGCGGTTGAAAAATACCGCCAGACGGAAAACATTGACGCGGTCATGGACGAGCACGAAGCAATTCTGCAGCAGTATAAGCTGGATTTTACACAGTACGAAACCGAAAACAAGAAGCTTCTTTTAACGAGCATTTACGAATTGATTCCTGCGGAATTAAACGAGCAAAATAAGCGCTTTAAAATTGCAGACATTGAAAAAAATTTACGCTTTGAGAAAATGAACGACAGTTTCACATGGCTGTGGAAAGCGGGCGTAGCCCTTCCTGTTTTTAATGTAACCGAGCCGAAGATTCCGCTTTTGCTTAATCAGAAAAGTACGCTGTTCAAGCTCTTTCTGTCCGA
Source organism: uncultured Clostridia bacterium (assembly GCA_934233735.1). GTDB lineage: Bacteria > Bacillota > Clostridia > Peptostreptococcales > Anaerovoracaceae > CAG-238. Next base: position 56,754 of record CAKQGQ010000006.1, read on the forward strand.
TGTCGGAATGCTTACCACGCTTTACGGCAAAGCGCTTAAACTGAAAATCGTAAATCAGGAAAAGGACATCAATAAGGGTGCCGTGTACGAAAATATTGCGGCGCAGGAATTAACTGCCCACGGATATAACTGCTATTATTACAATAATAAAAAATTCGGCGAGCTTGATTTTGTCATTGAGCATGACGGTGAGGTTTTGCCGATTGAGGTGAAAAGCGGCAAGGATTATAAAAAGCATTCTGCTTTGGCGCAGGTAATGCAAAACGAAAATTACAATCTTAACGAAGCCGTAGTCTTTTCCAATTCCAATGTCGAGCGAAATGGCAAGATAATCTATCTGCCGATCTATATGCTGATGTTCCTTGAAGAAACTGAAATCGAATTCGCCGACATTTCCATTGACAGGTTTAAAATCTAAGATGTTCGCAAGAGAGCAGAGGCGTGCCGACGGCACGCCTCGTTCATTCCAAAAATCGCAAGCATCATATGCTTGCAAAACTTTCTTATCCAAAATGTTTGCCCGCCTTATACTTTCTGTGCCTTTACGCTGCTGTACAGTCCGTAGATTTTCTTTCCATTTACGGTCTTGTACGCGCGGACTTTCACATAATAGGTCTTGCCTTTCTTGAGCCCGGTTACGGTCTTGGTAAGGCTCTTGCCGCTGACGGTAGTTTTGACCACATTCTTGGTAAACTTCTTATCGGTCGCGCAGACAATCTGATAGCCGCTGGCTGCAGCTGTCTTGCCGCTCTGCTTCGTCACATAGTCGGTGTTGATGGCGGCCTTTTTCCAAGTTGTCTTCAGCTTGCCGCTTCCGCTCTTTGCTGTCTTACTTAGCGTCGTCTTGGCAGGGACATCCTGATAGAAGAATGCTAGTGCATAGTATGCCTGCTCGGTCGCCATCTGGTCGACCACAGGCTGGAAACCGCCGCTTGCTTTGTTCACATGACGGAATCCCCCGGTCTTTTCATCGTGGAAAGTTAAAAGGGCATCCACAATGCTCTTGCCGTTCTTCACAAAACGCTTGTCCGTATTCGGGTTCACCCCGCAGGCAAGCAGTCCGCAGATAGCCTGTGCGCAGCTTTCGGAGTTATCGGTGCCCCAGAACGTAAAGCCTCCGGTTTCATTCTGCTGCTCAGACAAGTAGGAAATCGCACGGTCGAGGGCTTTCTTTACCTTCGCCTGTTTGCTGTACGGTGCAAGGGCAATCATGCCCATTGCAGTCATGTCCACGCTGGAGACGGCGTTGTAGCCGCTTTTTTCTTCGGCTTTGGTCAGGATATTCCAGCCGCCGTCATCATACTGGTTTGCGAGTAGATAGTCCACCATTCTCTGGCGGGAGTTCTGCCTGTCGGTTTCCTTCGGAGTCAGCGTGCCGTAGCGATAGCTTTCCGTCAGCTGCGGCATTTCGTAGTTTCCGCTGTCAAGAGCAATCAGCGCCCACATTACACTATTCATCCCCAGCCACTTCACATTAACAAAATCCGCAAGCGGCTCAACGATGTTATATCCTGCGATATTCGTCGCATCAGCTCCCGCAGAGGTCACGCCGATGATCACGCGGGAATACTGCGTGAAGGCTTTGGCATGAAGAATGCCGTCTTTTTCTTTCAGTTCTTTTTCAACATTGGCAAGGTAGGTGTCCCGATAGCTGTCGCTGATATCATAGCCTGCATGGCTTAGTCCGTACATGACCCACTCTCCGCCCAATGTGCCGACGGTCGGCTCTTTGACTGTGGTATAGATATAGTCTCCGCACTTTTCAAAGATGGCTTTGGTTTTATCATAAGACGCTGCCTGTGCAAAACCTGCAGAGCCGAAGATCATCGTGAATCCGACCGCAAAGCTCAGCAGCAGGCTGAGGTATTTTTTCTTTGTTTTGTTCATATGCGTTAGCTCCTTTTAGATATGCGAAAACCCATCGGGGAATTTTCCCGATGAGCCTTCGCGTGTTTACATACAAGCTATAATTTCCGAGCGTAGTCGAGGAAATTATATCGAATCATCCTTGCGCCAACGGCGTTCGCGGCAAAGCCGCATAGAAATCGGAAGATTCGTTATTTTGCCTTTGACCATGTTCTGGTTGCATACTTACACTGCTTGAGTGCTGTCTTTGCAACGAGTTTACCGTTTTCGTCGTAAACTCTTACCTGAACTTTATAGAAGTATTTCGTTCCCTTCTTGCCGCTTGTATTCGTGTAGGAAGCAACTTTCTTCGTTACGGTTGATTTGTAGAAAGAAGCTTTCTTCGTGGAGCGATAGAAGCGATACTTCACGGTGAAGCCAAGATCTTTGAGTTCCTGAATGGATTCTTTTGTCTTTGCATCGTTCTTCAGGACTGCCTTGACATTCTTCTTTGCAGTCTTGCTGGAGCGTGCTACAAGCTTCATATCTTTTACGATGGATTTTGCTTTTTTCATCTTCGCTGCAGCATCGTCTGCCGGTTCTTCCGCTGCCTTTTCGATTGCAACGGTTACGGTAGATCCGGTTGCTGCTTCGGACATCGCTTTCAGCTCATCCTGCGTGTAAGTCTTGTCGCCAAACGGTGTCTTAATTGTCAGTTTTGCATTCGTATCTTTTACGATGGAGTCGATGAAGCTCTTATCAAGCGTTACATCTGCTTTTGTCGCATCGCCAACAGCTTTGCTGGAAACTACCAAGATGATTTCGTTTGACTTCTTTTCCTTCGCCTGTTTCAGAATTTCTTTCTGATTGTCGGCGGAAACTTTGACTTCGGCAACCTTCGTCTTCGTGCCGTCAGCGTTTGTCTTTTCGCTTACCTTGACATCGGTTGGTGCGGTTGTTGTTCCGGTCTTGGTGTCAGTTGTGACATCCTTGACTTCTTCCACTACGCCGCCCGGCGTGTTCCATTTTTCGGAGCCTTCTTCTTTGGTATAATCGTCTGTATAGTGGAAGACGACTGCGTCTCTGTCACTTAAGAACTGTGCCGCTACGCCTACTTCCGGATGTCTGCCGTTTAAGGTGTACATCCAGCCGGAGAGATTACCGTTGTCAAATTCGCGCAGGGTTGTTCTGTCATAAGTTACACCCTCGACATAAGTGCCGTACTGGCTGTCTCTTGCGAGGAATTTCACTTTGCTGTTATCTCTCTGGATCTGCTGCATTAAATCCCAAACTGTGGAATTGATTTTCACTTCATAGCTTCCGCTCATCCAAGTGCTCAGTCCGCCCATAGCCAAGCCATGCGGACCGCCTTTCTGATCTGCTTCGTCATGCACGCTGTCGCCAAGCAGCGTGAAGCTGACAGTCAGGGTGTCTTTTTTGACATCCCCGGATTCTTTTTGCTTTACCGCAACCTGAACGGTCAGCTGTCCATAGCCGTAAGTCAGGGTAACGGTCTGAATGGAGTGGCTGTTCTTATTATATCCGCTTACGGTGATGTCTTTCGCAGCAACTTCCGTTTCACTTCCATCTGTCCACTTTGCTGTAAACTTCGCATTTCCGAAGCTGAAGTCCTCTCCAAGATAGTATTCCGTCTTTACATTTTCTTCCTTCAGAACAAGCTCATAGCAGATTGCTTCGGTTGGAAGTGAATCAACCATCTTTGCAAGTTTTTCCATGTCCTTGCCCAGCGGGTCATCGGTACGGTTATGCTTTGCTTTCCATGCACAGCCCTCAACAGTTGGGCAGTCTTTTGTACCGCTTTCAGTACTGAAAACGATGGTTCCCTCCGGTGTTGTCGGATTCTTATAGCTTGTATCCAGATATTTTACGAATCCGATGGCATTTTCTGTGCCGCAGCCTTTCGTATAGAAATTGTTTTCAATCGTGTCATAGCGATTCAAACTGTTGCGATAGCCGATGAGCGCACCGACATATTTATTGCCGCTGACTTTCCCGGAGAAGCGGTTTGCACTGATGGAGCCGACAACATTGTCCCACGTCTGTGCGACATAACCGTCACCGCCGAAGATGCCGCCGACGGCTTCGTTACCTTTTACATTGCCTGTTACGGTACAAGCGACGATCGTAGGGCTTGCGCCGTTCGGTGCAGTCTGATTGTCATAGCCGCCGCCAACGATGCCGCCTGCATAGTTTCCGCTTGCTTCTACGCTGCCGCTGAAAGTACAGTTTTTCACGACGCACTGGCTCAAGGCATTGTCTCTCGTTCCGAGGATACCGCCGACATAGCTTACACCTTTGACGGTTGCCGCACTGGTGCAGCTTTCAATCGTGCCGTTGATGCGTCCTGCAATCGAACCAATCTGGCTTTCGTCTCCTTTGTAGCCGACTACAACATTTTCTTCAATCGTACAGTTGTGGATGGTAACAACAAAGCCCGCGCTGGCATGTGCGTATCCATTTCCGTTACTGGATGCAACCAGACCGGATTTTAATGTTTTCGATCCGCTCTTTAAGCATACATTTTCAATTGTAATGGCATTGCCATCCAGTCCTACACCTGTATAGTTGTTGACAAGTCCTGCGCCCTCAATCTGCTCACCATAGATGTTCAGATTCTTGACATAAGCATTCTTTATGTAGCCAAGCAGCGGCAGACCGCCTGCAGGTACAGTAATGGTTGCATTTTTATTGTCGTCTATCTTGCCGTCAATATTGCCGGAAAAAGCACTCTCATTTGTACCGATTGGACTCCAATTTGCAGGGAGTGTAATATCATTTACAATCTTAAAGTATGCACCCGCAAAAGAGTCACCTTCTGCTACAAACTGCTGAATTTCTGTGAGATCCGCGTCTGTCTTGATTAAGTATGGATTTCCCTGCGTTCCTTTTCCTTCGAGACTTGTTGTTCTTTCCACAAAGTCGATTTTCAAAATGTCGGACTTGGTGGATACCGACGCAACTTTTGAATCCTTGTCACTTGGTGACAATGTAATCACAACATAGAAATAATGTTCACCTGTCGGATATGCGGTATTCGGATCAATCTTATAATCCATGTAATAGCCAGTTTCATTGTAGCCTTGTCGATTTCCGCTTATAATCGCATCATCTACAAGTTCTGCATCGTCATACGAATTTGTTGTTGCATGATATAAAGAAAGACTTGCTTCTATATCATAGTCAGCATGCGTGAATCGCACATAAAACGGTGCCGGTTTCGAATTTCCTTTACTTACCGGATTGTATGCACCTTCAACAACACCTTGATTTTTATCAAAGATGTAGCTCCCCGGCTGATTCGTTACAGTTGCTGCATGAATCTTTTGTGTCAATGCCGTACGCACCATCATTGTTTTGGATGTTGCTGTATAAGTGTTCTCACCTACGGTATTCGTAATCACGCAATAATAACTTTGGGTTCCGTTAAATTCCGTAGATGGTTTATAATCTTTTGTCGTCGCAACTGGAATAGTTTTTATCCCACGCTGATACCATTGATAACTTAATTTCCCCTTTGGCGGATTCATTGCTTCAACGGAAAGGGTTATCTCGTCTCCTTGATTGCAATATACTCTATCATCTGTCTGTGAAACAATGACCGGAGTTAAATTACTGCTATCCTTAACCGTCACCATTGCAATATCCGACTTTACAGTATAACTCTTTCCGTCTTTTGTGCTTGTCACGATGCAATAATAGGAAGTCTCTCCTACCGTATTTGTCACAGGAGTATAGTTTACACCATCAGCACCGGAAATCAATTCGTAACCCGCTGTTCCTACTTTATACCATTGATAGGACAGGGTTCCGCCATCCAGTACTTCTGCGACAACATTAAGTGTAACAGTATCTCCGTCATAGCATGTAATATCCGTCGGCTGGCTGTTAATTTTAACATGCGATTCCGTAATCTGCACCATAACAGTATAAATCTGCGCCGTACCATTAGCCGCAACGAGTTTCACAGGTACTGCCGCATACGGAATGCTTTTTTCGTAGATTACCGGATAGTCCCCTGTATTAACTATCGCTGTCGTTGCAGCTTTCGTAGAATTTCCAATATATACTTCCGTAGTGCTCTGAATCGGCAAAGCTGAAATTTTCACTTCATTTCCTGCTGCAGCCTGCGTGGTTTTTGTCTGCGTATATTTCATTATGCTTCCAGCAGCACAAAGATCCGTATCCAGCGGAATTGTTTTACTGTTTTCTGAAACTGCAAGGCTCTTTAATCCCGGAAACTTCGTAATGTTGAGACGATAGAGTTCACTGGAACTATATGCTTTTTTTGTCGTATCATACTCGCCAACTTCAATCGTGAAGTATCCGGCACTTCCATATGGGAACTTTGATACATCGAAAGCAAACGAAGAACTGAACGTACTGCGTTCACTGCTTTCCCCATTATAACTCGTTGTCATGGAGTAAGATGCCGTTCCCATTACATCTCGAGCAATTGGTCTTAACTCATAGTCGTCTCTATCACTGAGTTTAATATCAAAAGTTCCACCTTTCCAGTTTCCCTGATTGGATACAACTATTTGATCATCCGCTACAACCGTCAAAGCATTCAGATATGCCTTGTATATTGTTATCTCAGCCACATCACTTTTGATAGAGTACGCTTTACCATCAACCGTATTCGTTACAACGCAATAATACTTGCTTGTTCCAAGAATGTTCTTAGGTGCAAGAAACATATTTTCCATCGCACCATCCTCATCACCAAGTTCTGTATCTTCTGCCTCACCTACCCTATACCATTTATAAGATAGCTCTCCACCATCTGTAGCTTCTGCTTCAACTTCTAAGAATTGGCTTTCAATCAAATCGTATTCTGCTGTTGCCGACTGTGGTTGTGTTTTGATTGTAGGATAGCTTCCCGCTCTTGTTACATTAAATTTATAAAGTTCACTGGATACATAGGTTTTACTACTGGTATCATACTCTCCAACCTGAACGCTAAACCATCCGGTTACCCTGCCCTCAAACTTGCTTGTATCAATCGTCAGATCGCTTTGAAATGCAGTTACTTCCGAAGTTTCACCATTGTAGCTTACCGTCATGGAATACTTTCCAATCATATCTTTATTTATTGGCAATACTTCCAGTTTATAGGTGCCGGAATCCTCTAAGGTCATATTAAACTCTTTGCCTTGCCAGTATCCCTGCCCATTAATAATCTTTTCTTCATCCTTATATAGATTCAATTTTGCTATATAAGATTTATAGACAAAGATGGTTACTACATTAGATTTTACGGAATATTCTTTCCCATTGACAGTATTCGTTACAACGCAATAGAATTGGTTCTTCCCAAGAATGTTTATTGGTGCAAGGCACATGCTGTCCATTGCATAGTCATCACTCAACTCTTCATCTTCCGGAGTGCTGATCCGATACCAATGATATGAGAGTTCTCCGTCACCCGTTGCTTCGGCTTCAACTTCCAAGAACGCTCCACCGAACTCACTATACTCTATATTTTCGGACTCAGGCGCAGGTTGTGTTTTAATAATAGGTGCATATTCTTCCTCTGCAGATGTACCCGTTCCTCCATCTGCCCAAGCCATGCTCGGTATCATGGTGAACACCATCATGACTGCCATGAGTACAACAAGTGCTTTTTTGCAATAACTTACTTGTGTGTTCATATGTATTGTCTTCTCCTTTTTCATATATTTCGCTTTGAGCTTTTCCGCTATAGGAAAACTACTGCGATGTATTTATGTAAACACTTTGTTTGTGTAGTGGTCCATTATTCTGCGGTGTTTGCTTGTACAGTTTCTCCAGCCTGCGACGCTTCTGCTGCCTGCTGCTCGCGAATCTGCCTGCGGTATTCCTTATGCCGCGCTCGCTTTTCCTGTCGTCTGCGCCGTCTCTCCAAATAGGAGTAGGCGACTTCTTTCACGCCAGCTTTTTCGAGCATTCTGCCCCACGGGCCGAAGCGTTCCTTGAGTACCGTATCATAAATCAAATCGCTGCGCTCAGGAAGCCTGTTATTCTCTGCCACGAAGTCCCGCACAAGCTGCAGGAGTTCTTCGTCACTCAACGCTCGATACGGCTCGCTCACTTCATGCAGTTTCCTTGCTTTCTCCCCGCCTGTCAGATTCGGGTCACTTTTTATGCGCTCTTTCAGTTCTCTCTGGTTCATGCTTCGCTTCTTCCTCGTATCTATGGATTTCCTTTGCCGCATCGGGCGATGTCAGCCTTCGGCACCGCCCGGTAAAGGATGAAAAGTTATCGAATAAAAAACTGCCCTCTTTGTATCTTAAGGGGCAGCCTGTTTCTCACTTCTTGACGGTTTTCGTCGTGATGTCGTTTCTACTATCCCAGAGATTTTAACATCCGAGTGATAACTCGTCTCCCGGCTTGTCGCTTTGGGTCTGCCCTCGCGCTTCACGGTTGCTGATACAGTGGGTTTCTCATCCCGTTCCGTTAGTTATCCTCGTTACCTATATGTATTTTTTGCACACAAAAAGACCTCTCCTGCCCGGCTAAATGCAAAGCAAAAGAAGTCCTGATTCTTTATAATACTCTGTTTTATCGCACGCAAAAATTACAGAGCTATATGTCTGTTGGTTGATTGATTGATTGATTGATTGATTGATTGATTGATTGATTGATTGATTGATTGATTGATTGATTGATTGATTGCAAGAATCATACCATTTTTGCAATTTTCAAATCGTTTTGCGTACATAAGTGATTTCCTCGTATTTCCAAAATCTACTTTCATTCTACATGAATTCTTCACACTTGTAAAGAGAAATCTTTTTAGGTGCTTTGGGAGGATTTTTAGGTCAATCTCCTTTCCTCTCTTGTTATTCTGATTTTCGCATTTCTCTGCTTCCATTTTGGCCTGCAGGACTTGTTGCGGACTCGTCTGTCGAATTTTGTCGGAATTTTCTTGCAATGAAATTCCAGTATATGTATTGTATTTATTTCCATATTATGCTACTATTATCTTACAGAATCTGTATGAATCAGAGCAGGCGCGCAAGCTCGGAAATGGAGAAAAAATATGGCTAAATATAAGATCAGCAACAAGCTGATGTTTGCACTCGTTATGCAGGACGAGGAGATTTGCGCGGAATTCATTCAGCGGCTCTTTCCGGGAAAGAAAGTCAAATCTATCACTTTCCCAAACGACATCAAAATCACGCCCGAAAAAACGATTGTCACCGGGGTTCTCTCGAAGTCCGTGCGGCTGGATGTTTTGTTCAAGGGCGAAAAAGAAGTGTACGACATTGAAATGCAGGTGGAAACCGAGCCGGAACTTCCAAAACGCTCCCGCTATTACCACACGAGCATGGACACGTACTTTCTGAAAAAAGGAAGACCTTACAAAGACCTCAAGCCGAGTTATGTTATCTTCATCTGCATGAAAGATCCGTTTGAAATGGACGAAGCAATCTACCAATTTCAAATGATTGATAAAAATTTACAGTTGCAATTAAACGATGAAACCTATACAATAATCTTAGCAATCGATTGCCCGAAGGGCAAGATTCCGAAAGAACTGGAAACTTTCTTCACCTATGTGGAGCGCGAGGAAGTCGACGAAAATGACGATTTCGTTAAGCGCATCCACGAAAAGGTCGAGGAAGTCAACCGCGACGCGGAGGTGATAGAGATTATGACGATAGAAGAAGAATTAAAAATTCGTTGGCGCTATGGATACGACGAAGGAGAGGTTGCTGGAGCCGCAAAGGAAAAGCGCGAAATTGCGAAAAACCTGAAAGACCTCGGTGTAGGAACGGCTGAGATTATCAAAGCAACCGGACTTTCCGCCGAAGAAGTAGAGGAATTATAAATACTATGATAGACGTGAGGCGTGCCGACGGCACGCCTCTTGCTGTACTTATCTTCTCGCGCATACTGCGAAATCATAAAAGTATTTCTCAATAAACGCTCTGTCGGTTTTATACTCATTCTCTCCGACAAAATAATCGCACATGACCTCTCTCAGCCGAAGCAGCTCCCTAAACACACCCGGATGCTCGGCTTTCTTAGCAGGAGCGTCCTGAATTGACAAGTCAAGGAGTTCAAGGCCTCTCTCGAATGCCTTCATTTCCTTCTCCCTATCGCCTTTTTCTTTCCGTTTTGCAGCTCTGCCGAACTCACTTCCTATGTTGGCAAGCTGCTCGGAAAGTGTCATCGTCCGCCATCTTCCGGCCGCAAGATCTCTATGCTGGTAATTTTCTACAGTTCTACCCATTTTTCAACAACCTCTAAAATTTTATTTCTTACACTTTCATCCTCGACATAGCGTGACCGGTTATTCTGCTTCGGTCTTATGTTAATGAGCGAGTCAAACTCCACGAACTCTTCCATTTCATCTTCATCGGTGAGAAAGTTTATCCCCCATAAATCTGCTTGTCGTGAACCCTCATCAAGCAAAAGTCCTTCAAGGTCTGCATGAAGTTCAGCATCAATGGCAATTATCTCTTTCTCAATATCCACTACAGCCTTAATCATATCGTCAAAATAACCGCTATCCAAACTGCTTAACTCGTCTCGGTTAATTTTTCCGGTAAGTATCTCCATTTTTTTCCTCCTTGCAAAATTTATCCTTATTGTTCTTTTCTTTTCATCCCAAGTTCCAGCGCCTTGGTCGGACAGTTCTGCACGCACGCAAGGCAAAGGATGCACTCTGTGCGATTCTGTCGTTCCTTAAATGGAACGTCCGGCTCCACATTCATCGGGCATACCCTGCGGCACTTTCCGCACGAAACACATTTTTCCGCATCCGCCTCGATACGCATCAGCGAAAGACTGCTCGCCGGCTTCAAAAAAACGGTAATCGGACAAAGGTATTTGCAAAATGCCCTGTTGTCCTTAAATGCAAAGGCGAGCGCAATTCCCGCTGCGTAATAGACCGCATTTCCGATCAAAAAAGCATACCACATAATCCGCTCTTTGTTCTCTGCATCAAACAAGAAAAGCGAGGTCACAAAGACAAGCGATAACGCGAAGAGCAAATAACGCAAGAGGTCGAGTCTTTGCTTTCGATCTCCTTCCGGCTGTTTAAACGGCAGCAGGTCAAGCACCATCGCCGTCCAGCAGGCGTATCCGCACCAGCCGCGTCCGAACACAAGCGGCCCGAAAATCTTGGCAACCGCATAATGAATCGTCGCTGCTTCGAACACACCGAGGAAAAGATAGTACCAGAATCCTTCAATCTGCATGTTTTCACCGCAGATAATCCCCAGATACACGAGCATGTAACTTCCCACAAGAAACTGCACGACATGACGCGCATAGGTCTTTTTTTCTGAAATGAGCGCAGTGCCCAGCGCAATCGACGCCCCTATGTAGCTGAAGTTAAACAGATAAAAGATATTATCTTTGGTCAGCCAAAGACTAATCGCAATCGTCTCAAAAATGACAAACATCAAAAGAGACGGCATGTATTTCTTCATAAATGCAACACCCTCCAAAAGCTATATATGCCTATATTATATTGTCTTTTTACATAATTTGCAAGTTTTTATCGGCTGTCGCGACCGTGCGTGCTCTCAAAAATACAGGAATGCCGACGGCAGCGCAATTTCCTTTTCCATTTTGCTTTCATTCACCCAGAGGAAGTCACCGTCCGTGCCTTTTCCCTGCCTGCCGCATGGAATATAGTATCCGGTCATGTGCCACTCCACATGAGAAAAGATGTGCTTGTACTCACTGCTTCGGCTCAGTCCCGCCGGGCTGCACCCCCACTCTGCGGCCAGTGCCAGTGCCTCATCCGGCGCAAGCTTCTCTGCCACATTCGGGTACTGGTAAAGCCCGTGCAGAACGCCTTTCTCCTTTCGCTTCTGCACCGCTCTGCAGCCCTCACATTCCAAAAGGAAAACGGTCATTTCCATAATTTTTCTTTCTTTTTTCTTTGCTTTGACTGGGTAACTACGCATCGTGCCGTGCTCGCGGGCACCACAATAGTCCCGTACCGGGCAAAGATCGCATTTTGGTGCTCCGTTCGGTACGCAGACAATTGCGCCGATTTCCATCAGGCCCTGCGTGAAGTCGCCGCAGTTCTGCTCCGGATAAATCTCGCGCAGCATTTCTGCGTATTTTTTCTTGGTATTTTGCTTCGTAATGTCAGACTCATCTTCTGTCAGGCGGCTCATCACTCGCAGCACATTTCCATCCACCGCGGGAGTCGGCTCATCGAAGCAGTTTGAGGCAATCGCGCCCGCTGTATATTCCCCGATTCCGGGCAATGTCAAAATATCTGCGTAGGTTCTCGGGAACTCTCCGTCATGCGCCTTTAGGATTTGTTTCGCCGCTTTTTGCATATTCCGCACGCGGTTATAGTAGCCAAGGCCCTGCCAGAGCTTTAAAAGACTTTCTTCGTCCGTTTCTGCCAAATCCTGCACGTTCGGCAGCGCCTCCATCCATCTGCGGTAATATTCCCGCACGGCTTCCACTCGCGTCTGCTGGAGCATAATCTCTGAAACCCAGATATGATACGGCTGTCTGTCCTCCCTCCACGGGAGTTGACGTTTATTTTTACGAAACCAGCTTGTGACCGCTTCGGTGAATGTTTTGTCGATTTTCTTCATTTCCATGGCCTGTTCTTTCCATGCCAGCCGCGTTCTTCCCAATAAGAATAATCCGGTTCAACGGGCGGCATATGCTTGTGCCCGAAGCGAATCAGACTGAACCACCTTCTGCCGAAGAAGCTCGGCGATTTTGGATTCTGATTCGCCTTTATCTTGTGTGCGAGGGCATCGGTTTTTCGGTGGATTTTTTTCATCACACTGTCCGGAATCCCGTCCGGCGCAGAAGCGCGAACTCCCAATCCCAGTTTGTACACCTTTGGAATTCCCCAGAAGTTCAGGCTGTCTGCCATATCTTTGCAAGTACTTTTCATTCCGCCTCCGGCAGCGGTGCAAATGCTGACTGCCTGCTTCTTAAACATAATTTCCTTCGGCCTGTGAACGATCCACTGCGTGCCAAAATGGTCGAGGAAGGCCATCATCTGCCCGGTTGCGTGATAGACATAGACCGGACTTGTCAGCAAAATAACATCCGCTTCATCCATCGCCGTCGCCAGCGGTTCTAACTGTGCATAATGCGGACAATGTGTCATATCGCTCCGAAAACAGGTCCAGCACCCGATGCACGGTTTATCAAAATCCCTCGGCAGGAAAAATTCCGTAATTTTCTCCCGCGTTGTAATCTTTTCCGCAAGCTCCCTTGCAATCATGCGGGTGCTTCCCTTATGATTCTGACCGTTTACAATGACTACTTTCATCTCAAATCCCCTCCTACTATTTCTTTTCCTGTATTTTTTCACCTTTTCCGCAGACCTGCAAAATTTTATCGGCTGCGGCGGATGCCCCTCCGCATCTATGAAAACCTTCTGAAATCATCTCTGCATTTTTCTTGTATGACGGCTCAGCCATCAGCTTTTCGGCGGCATGCCTTATCGTCTGCGCCTCAGTGTTTTCGAGCAAAATTCCTGCACCCAGCTCGGCCGTTCTTCTCGCCACGCCAAGCTGCTCCGAAGTCTGCGGAAGCATGGCAATCGGCACGCCGAAGTACAAGCTTTCACTTACGCTGTTCATTCCGCAGTGCGAAAAGAACACATCGGCTTTATTGAGAACCGCAATCTGGTCAACACTGCTGTAGACGGATATGTTCGCCGGAAGCTGTCCGAAGTCCGAAAGCCTCACCACATCGCCTGCAGAGAGAATCACCTGATATTGCGTGTCTGCAAAAGCCTCGATAAATCTCCTGTACAGCGGCATCATGTCGTTGTTGACCGTCCCCATTGAAATATATATGAGATTTTCTTTCGTTTTTTCAATTTCCTGTGTGCATGGCCTGATTGACGGACCCACGAAGCTGTATTTATCTGAAAAGGTTTCCGCGCAAGGCTGAAACTCGGGCGATGTGTAAACAATTGTCTCGGTATTTTCATTATTCGCTATGATGTCAAGAAAGCTCTTGATTGGGTACCCTTTTTCCTGCAGACGCTTCACATCACGCCTCATCTTCGGAAGCGCGCGAAGGAGCTCAAAAAATCCCGTGCCGCCATGCTTCATAATTTTCGCAGATTCTTTGTTAAAGGCAAATGTCGTCGTGGATGAAACGAACGGAATTCCGTATTTGAGCGCCGCAGCTTTGCCCCATACTGCCATGGAATCCGCGACAATGCAGTCGGGTTTCAGCTTTTCCATGTCTGCTTTGATTTTTTCATCAAGCGCTAAGGTCGTATCCACCAGAATTTTAATTGAAAAAGCCATGTCCTTTCCGATTCTTGCTCCATCTGCGGGGCTGAGCTTCTGCTCCATGTCATATTCGTCGCAGGAGACAAACTTTGCACCTGCCTCTTCAATTCTCTCGCGGAGCATATTATAGGAATAGTAATAGACCTCATGCCCTCTGGATACCAGCTCTCTGACTACGCCAAGCGTCGGGTTCGTGTGTCCCTGCGCCGGAATGCAGAAAAATACAATTTTACTCATTTTCTTTTCCTTCTTCCTTTTCGTTCATTTCGGAAAAAATACGGGAAATCAATTCGCCCTGCATCCGCTTCGGAAGAATTGCAATTCCCTTTTCCGGATCGCCGAGTACGATGATTTCGTCTCCCGGCGCGAGTTCAAACAGCTCCCTGGCTTCTTTCGGAATCACAAACTGTCCCTTTTCTCCGATTTTTACCATCCATGCGTATTTATTGTCATGTGTTTTCATAATAAATGCGTTTCCTCTGTCCTCTGATATTCGTTTAATATTTGTTCGAGTATGATTTGTATGAATAATCATACTTCATTTCGTTTTAAAAGTCAAGCCCCTGCGCGCCTTCTCTTGTCTTTTTGCGTCGAAAACGATATAATAATCTATTGACGAAATATACGAAGTATAAGGAGGAAAATGCTGCCATGCTGAAGGGTTTTGCCAAGCTTTTGTTTGCTGTCGTGCTGATTTTAGTCAGTGCCAGCCTTATCATTCAAATGAAGTACAGCATCTCTTTCAATGAATATCTGGCTTACTCGCAGCCGCTCACCCGTGAAGAGCAGCAGTTTCTCAAGGAAAAGAAATCGCTGACTTACGGCATTGTTGCTGAAAACGCGCCTTTTACTTCCAGAAACGAACAAACAGGTGACGACGAAGGACTTACCGTCGACTACATCGACATTTTATCCCAAAAGCTTAATACACCGATTTATGAAAAAGTCGTTGAAGCGGGCGATGAGCCGCAAGCACTGCGCGAACAGGAAATTGATATTACGGATCTTTTTTCTGCCGCAAAGGGAAGCAGCAGCTATGCCTCGACGCAGCCGATTTACAAGCTCGATAGCGTCCTCATAACACTGTATGAAAACAAAAAAATTAATTATATCAGGGACTTAAATACGAAAAAAATTGCCGTGCTCAAGGATGAGTTTTTGGAAAAAGCGCTGACAGGCTCGATGCCGAAGGGGCAAACGACGAATTTCGTCTATGTGCCAAGTATGAAAACCGGGCTTTCCATGCTTGCGGAAGGCAAAGTTGACGCAGTTGCCGGGACAGAGCTTACAATTAATTATTATGCACAACAGCTCGGCATGGAAAATGCGCTCCGTCAGATCGGCGATAATATCTGCACCGAAGATGTTGCCCTTGCGGTAAGCGTATACAATACGAAACTTTACAATATTCTGAATAAAGCGTTGCTACAGCTGAAAAAAGACGGCGCTTTCGACAGCGCACAAAAGCAGTGGCTCGGCTCTTCGGCCAGCATGGTTACAAACTCAGCCAGCGTAAGGTGGGCTGAGTGGATCATCATCGTCTGCGTAGCGATTGTTGAGCTTCTGATGTTTTGGGAATCGGTTCTCAACCGCAGAATCGAGAAAAAAACGTTGGAACTCCGCATTGAAAAGAAGAATCTGCAGACGATTATTGA
Source organism: uncultured Clostridia bacterium (assembly GCA_934233735.1). GTDB lineage: Bacteria > Bacillota > Clostridia > Peptostreptococcales > Anaerovoracaceae > CAG-238. The sequence continues at coordinate 72,505 of CAKQGQ010000006.1, forward strand.
CAATATAGACGCTTTAATTGCGGTAATCAGCGGCGATGACATTATCACGCAGTGCAATGCCTTCGGGAAATGGCTCCTTGGCGACGAACGCGCTTCTTTCTTAGGCTGCGGCATCGGCTCTGTTGAGATTTTGGGCGATTTATACCGTCTCTACTCTACCGATCCGAATGCGCCTTACTACGCCTACAGGCAGCGGGAATATGCCATCTCCGTTCGCGTGCTGAACCCTGAAAAAGGAACACGGCTGATTCGGATTGAGGACTGTACCGAAAGCAATCTTGCAGAGAGAAAGCTCCGGCAGGAAAATAAAATGGCTGCAGTCGGTCAGCTTTCTGCCGGACTTGCACACGAAATCCGAAATCCACTCGGTCTGATAAAAAATTATTCATATATTTTGCAGGATTACGCTGCAGACGACATGGCGCAGCATTCGCTGGATGTTATCAAGGATTCTGTCGGACGAATTGATTCGCTTATTGAGAATCTTCTCCGCTTTTCGCGGCTGAGTAACGATACCTCCGCATTCTTCAATCTTGAAAAGCTTCTGCAGAGCATTCTAAGCCTTGAGCGAAAAAAGCTCGATGCAGAAAAGATTGAAATCGCACTTTCCTGCCCGCAGGATTTTTCCATCCGCACTAGAGAAGAAACCGTTAAAATCCTCGCCTTTAATCTCATCAACAATGCAGTAGAGGCGATAGCGGAAAGCGGACAAAAGAGCGGAAAAATTGAAATCAGCGTAACCCGCCTTGCGGAGAATAATCTGATACAAATGATATTTTCGGACAACGGCCCGGGTATGGATGAAAACCGGCTGGAAAAAGTTTTCGACCCCTTCTTTACGACGAAAGATACCGGCACGGGACTTGGACTTTACATCGTCAGCACGGAAGTCGAAAAGGTCGGCGGACAAATTTCGGTAAAAAGTACGCCTACCGAAGGCACTACATTCACCGTCCTGCTTCCGGATGAAAAAAATGAGGAGAAATGAAATGGAAAAGAAAAATTACAGAATTTTGGTTGTCGATGACGAAATTGAATATCAGAGAGTCTTTTCATATTTGCTCAAGCGGAACGGTTATGATGTGGTTACGGCTTCGGGCGCGCGTGAGGCTCTCAATCTCCTCGAAAGCAATGAAATCAATCTGATTATTACGGATTTGAAAATGCCCGATATGGACGGGCTGGAACTTGTAAAAGCGGTAAAATCCGAGTACGAGGACATTGATATTATGATAATCACCGCCTTCGGCTCTATCGAAAGCGCAGTCGAGGCGATGAAATACGGGGCGTGCGGCTACTCCATAAAAAACAGTGAACCGGAGGCTCTTTTAGCGGATGTGGACAGGCTCGCGAGAATTAAAATGCTCGAAAAGGAAAACAAAATCCTGACTGAACAAAACAGCCCGGACAGCGATATTTTCTTAAAGAGCAAAAGTCCTGCGTATCGGGATCTTCTCGAAACCTGCCGCCAGATTGCGAACTCCGACATTAATGTTCTGCTCTTAGGCGAGTCCGGCGTCGGCAAAGAGGTCGCTGCGAAGTATATCCATGACCTGAGTTTGCGCAAAGACCGGCATTTTATCCCGGTAAACTGTCAGGTTTTCGGTGAAGGTACTTTGGAATCCGAGCTTTTCGGCCACGAAAAAGGTGCTTTTACAGGCGCAAACGAAAAGCGGATTGGCAGATTCGAGGCTGCCGACCATGGCACGCTTTTCCTCGATGAAATCGGAGACATTCCGCTCAGCCTGCAGGGAAAACTGCTCCGCGTCCTTGAAAACAGAACAATTGAAAGGGTCGGCAGCAATAAGTCGATTGCGCTTGACATCCGGCTGATTTCCGCGACTAACAAAGAGCTTGAAGATGAGATTTCACGCGGACTGTTCCGCGAAGACCTTTTATACCGTATTAACACCATGACGGTCACTGTTCCGCCGTTGCGCAGGCGAAAGGAAGACCTGCCGGATATGATTGATTTTTTCATCCGCAAAATCGAAAAGGAACAAAAAAAGAAGATTCTCGATATTGAGCCTCTTACTTTGGACTTTCTGTATCAATACGATTATCCCGGTAATATCCGCGAACTGAAAAACCTGCTTGAACGCATGGTTGCCCTGAGCGATGACGGCATCCTGCGCAGCCGCGGCTTTGCGAAAAGCCCGTCCGTGCCGGCATCCGCCGGCACGGCGCAGGAGCAGCGCGAAGTGCTGCCCCTGCGCACCGCCAGAGGCATTTTTGAGAAGGAACACATCGAAAATGCGCTGGCGGTGACGGGCGGCAATGTTGCCGCCGCCGCGAAACTTCTGGATATCACGAAACGGCAGCTTTGGAACAAGATTGCAGAGTACAAAATTCAGCGTTAACCGACTGATAATCCAAAGTGTTGGCAGAATACCAAGCGGTGAAGTTTTTTTCACATCCGTTAGTGAAGTTTTTTTCACTCATGCATGAAAAAAACTTCACCCGTCGCCCTCCGTGGCGTTCCCGCTATTATCGCAGTCTTTGAAATTTCAACAAGAATCCAACATAAAATCATCACAATAGTCGGTGGCACGATTTTTGCTCTATAAATGAGCAGTCACTGACTAGGGAAGGAGATTACCTTGCATTCAAAAGTAAAGCGGAAGCCTCCTTTGTGGCTTTCCCTTGTTCCCTTTGTAAGCTTAATATTGATTATGCTCCCAAGCGTAATTATCTTGGGTGCCGACCCTCAGATTCCGCTGATTATCTGTATCGGAATTACTGCTTTCATCGGAATTTTCGTTCTCGGCTATTCGTGGAGCGAAATTGAAACAGCGATGATTGAAAGCAATGCGGCGGCAATGCAGGCGAATTTTATCATTATGCTTGTAGGTTGTCTCATGGGGGTCTGGATGTCGGGAGGCATTGTTCCCGGACTTATTTACTACGGTTTGAAATTATTCACGCCCGGCATCTTTTTGGCGGCTTTGCCGATTCTATGCGCAATTATTTCAATTTCAACAGGCTCAGCGTGGACGACCGCCGGTACAATCGGCGTGTCGGCGATGGGCGTTGCAGCAGGACTTGGAATACCTTTTCCGATTGCCGCAGGTGCAATCATTACAGGAGCGCAGTTCGGCGATAAGCTCTCGCCGCTTTCGGACAGCACGAATCTGGCTGCCGGAATTACAGGCACGAACCTTTTTACGCATGTGAGACACATGTTGTGGAGCACAATCCCGAGTTTTGTTCTCGCAGTCGGCTGTTTTGCCGTTATCGGCGCAGGCTACAGCGGCAGCAATGTTGATGACAGCCAGATTCAGATGATCTGCGATGTATTGCAGGCAAACTTCCATATTACACCTTGGATTCTGCTTGCGCCGCTTTCCATTATCTTGATTATGATTCTGCATGTCCCGGCGATTCCGGGCATGGCAATCGGAACAGCGATTGGCGTTATCTTCGCCTTGGTACAGGGAAACAGTCTCGGAGATATTATGCAGCAAATGCTTTATGGTTTTGAGCTCACGTCGGGCAGTGATTCGGTGGACAAGCTTCTGAACAGAGGCGGAATGCAGTCCATGATGTATACAATTTCTTTGGTTATCTGCGCACTGGCATTTGGCGGTGCGGTTAAGTGCATCGGCTGTCTGGATGTTTTCATCGAGACGATCCTGCTGAGCTGCAGAACCAGAGCTTCCATCATGATCGCAAACATTTTTTTCTGCATCGGCATGAATTTTTTAGCTGCCGACCAGTATATGTCCATCGTAATCCCCGGACAAATGTTCAAAGAAACCTATAAAAAGCTGAACCTTGCACCGGAAAACTTGTCTCGGCTTCTGGAAGATTCCGGAACTTTGACATCCGGCATTGTTCCTTGGTCGACCTGCGGTGCTTTGTATTACTCCGTCTTAGGCGTCAGTGCATTCGTTTATTTCCCGTTTTGCTTCATGGCCTACTTAAATCCCCTCATCTCGGCAGTTTATGCCGTGACAGGATTTAAGCTCACACCTTTGGATCCTTCAAAACCGATTCGGGACAGGCTGGAAGACATTGAGGAAATCTAAGTCAAGGAGGATATTTTTACAATGAACGAACAAACAGTAAAAACCGCGCGCATGCCGAATAAAATCGAAGCTCTGATTCCGATTGTATTCCTGCTCGCTATCATGATTTCAAACTATGTTTTCGGTTGGGGACAGGATCCTCACATTCCGGTACTTCTTGCTTGCTGCGTAGCAATGCTTGTCGGCAAACTCTGCGGTCATTCCTATGCAGATATGCTGGCAGGCGGCCTCAACGCTGTCAGCCAGTCACTGGAAGCAATCATCATCATTCTCTGCGTAGGATGTCTGATCGGTTCTTTTGAATGGACAGGTACAATTCCTGCCGTTGTATACTATGGTCTGCAATTAATCAGCCCGAAGCTTTTCCTTCCGCTTGCATGTATCTTATGCGCTGCTGTAGGTATTGCAATCGGTTCTGCTTGGACGGTAACTGCAACACTCGGTATTGCGTTCATGGCAATCGGTACGACAATGGGTCTCAACCCTGCGCTCGTTGCCGGCATGATTCTTTCCGGTGCTTGCTGCGGAGACAAATTTTCACCACTTTCCGACTCCACGAACCTCGCCGCAGGTTCCGCTCAGACCGGTCTTTTCGACCATGTAAGGGCGATGATTACTACAACTTTCCCAAGCCTTGTAATCGCAATCATCATTTACGCAATTATTTCGCTTCAGGGCAGTGCTCAATATGATCCTGAACTTGCAAACGGCTTATCTCAAGCAATCATCGACCATTATGACTATATGAGCCCTGTACTCCTGCTTCCTCTGGTTGCAATCGTAGTTGTTGCTCTTATCAAAATGCCGGCGCTGGCAGGCGTAATTCTGGTTTCGATTATCGGATGCATCTTTGCGGTTATTTTCCAGGGTGCAGGCTTCTCCGACTGCATCACAATGATGCACTACGGATACAGTGCAGAAACAGGGAACGAACTTTGCGATACACTCCTTAACAAAGGTGGTATGGACGCAATGCTCTGGACAAACAACCTCGTAATCGTAGCCGTTGCTTTCGGCGGAATTCTCCAGACAATTGGTGCTGTAGAATCCCTGCTCGGCGGTTTAATCAAGAAGGTTCGTACACCGTTCCAGCTCATCGTCGTTACAATCCTTACATCCGTATTCTGTATTACGACAATGTGCGACCAGTACCTCGGACTGATTATTCCTGCAAGTATGTATAAAGACAAATTTGATGAAATGGGTCTTGCAAGAAACATGCTTTCCAGAACACTGGAAGACGGCGGTACACTCTGGTCACCACTGGTTCCGTGGTCATCCTGCGGTGCTTACCACTCAAACATTTTAGGTGTTCCGACATTATCCTACCTGCCGTTCACCTTCATGAACTTAATCAACCCGATTTTCGCAATCGTTACCGCATCCTTCGGCTCCAATATTCTTTATGCTGACGGAACAAGAACCAATATCTTCGGTAAGCTTGTCAAAGGCTCCGTTGCAGGGGCCCCGAAGGAAGCTCACGAAAAGGCACTCGCCGCTCTTGCAGAACTCAGAAGTGCCGGCAAAGCGAAAGACATTAAATAATATTTGATAGAATTTAAAGGAAGATTTTGCTATGAAATATCATGGAATAGTCAAACAGCGTGAGCTTTGGCTGACGATTACAATCTTTATCATTGCCGCATACCTGCTTTACAGAGAATATGCCGCAGGTCAGTACATTTATATTCCGCTTGCGTTAATGGTAATGCTCGCCTGCTTCTTTGAAAGGGAACACATTATCTCGGAAGAAGGGGTAGATATTAAATACAATCTGTTCAAAGTCTGCATCAAGCACAATTATTGGGCATGGGATGAAATAACGACCCTGCACCCGGATTACAAGCGTGCAAGACCGAATGTCATGCTTCATATCGGCAAGGACGTGGTAACACGGACTTTCACGATGAAGCCTTCCGATTGTAAGGGCGCCATGGAGCTTGCGCGGCGCATGAATCCGCACATCTATATTGATGATATTACCGAAACGGAGCAGGAGCTCCGTGAACAGCAGATACTTCACAGACAGGAAGTCGCAAAGGCGCAGAAAGCCGCCGCAAAGCGACGCAAAAAATAAACGTTGTGTAGCGAAAGCGTAAGTCCAAACGGATTTGCGCTTTTTCTTTTTGCAAAATTTGCACTGCTTTTTACAGCCTGGTCGATCTTCACGATTCGGGAAAAATAGCATATAAAAGGCAGTCTGCGATTGATATGCAGGCTGCCCTTCTCTTGTCTTATGAAAGATTCAAAATCTGTTTTACCGCGTTTTTCCCGTCGCGATACAAAGCATCTTCGTCAAGTTTAAGCGAGTCGATTGGTTCAAGTTCTTCGCCATCATTGCAGAAATATATCTGATGCGGCTTGGAAGAATCGTCCTTGGCTTCTTTGATTACGAGATCAACCGAAAATCCACTGTAATTACCAAAATCTGCGTCCTCACCAATCTCCTTGATGTAATCCTCGATGGTGCTTCTCTGTGTTTCGCTCAGCTCCATATCTTTGATTTCATCCCGTATACCCTTGACAAACGGGATATCCTCAACGCTCTCAAATTTGTTCTTCATTTCGCATTGAATTGCGACTGTATACCGCAGTTCTCCGTCCACCTCTTCCTCACTGAGAAGCGCGCTCTCCAAATTACGAATGTCATAAAAGTCTTCATAATTTATCTTTACCCAATTTTCCGCCTCTTGCTGTGGCGTTAATGCCGCTTCCGGCTCTTTCTCCTCTGCACATCCGGAGAAAAGCAATGCTGTAATCAGCACCGCCGCCAAAAGCAACGCGCATTTTCCTCGACCTCTTTTATTTCTCATCCTATTCCCCTCCATATTCGCGTTCGCGCAAATTGACTTTAACTTGCTTTCACAATACATGAGTAACGCCGTTTTGTCAAGCGCTATAATTGTAATAACCTCACTAAAATACTTGCATTCATTAAGGCGAAATTTCTTGCAAGGGACAGCAAGATAAGGTAAAATTATGGTAAGTATAATTAATAGTAGGAGGTAAAACATTCGTGAAGAAAAAAATCTTTAGTATTTTACTTGCATTTGCCATGTGTTTGACAATGTTTCCGAACATGGCGTTTGCTGTAAATTCTGCGGGGGGGGGTACTGTCGATTTACCGGGTAACGGCACAGTTGACTCCCCCTATTTAATTTCCAGTGTAGCAGACCTGAAGACATTCAGAGATGCAGTCAACGATGGGCAGAATAAAATCTGTGCAAAGCTGACGAAAGATATTTTAGGAGACACTGAGTGGAAAGACGCTTCCGAGGCTATCGGCACAGAAACGTACAATTATAACGGCTGTTTTGATGGTAATGGTCATCACATGCACTTTAGCATGAACACTAATAAGGAAAAGTTCGGGTTGTTCGGCTACATCGGACAATCAGGCATTGTACAGAATCTTGCTGTAAGGATGGGCAGCATCGCCGGTGAAAGCGGTGCGATTGCATATTCCAATGCCGGAACGATTGCAAGCTGCAGTGTCTATGAATGGGATGATGACAAAACACTGGGGGGCGCTATAAACCGCGCACTGGATGATGTCGGATATAGTCCAAATGTTGGCGTGGCGATATATGGCAGACCTAAAGCAGCAGGTATCGTTAATCGAAATGAGAGCAGTGGTTCTGTTAAAGACTGCTATTTTGCAAGTCCTCTAGCGCTGTCCTATGTGGAAGATGATGATACCAGTTTGTGTGAGGCCGGAGGTCTGGTTTATCAGAATAACGGTAAAATTGAAAACAGCTGCTTCTTAGGAAATCTTTATTATAGCCGAAATTATAGAACCTGCTTTATAGATTGGGGGATTACATATAGTAATAGCGGTACAGTATCAAACTGCTATTTTTGGAATTATAAAGATAAAGCTGAAGGTACAGGCGAGGGAACATACCTTACCACAGCGCAGTTTGAATCCGGTGAAGCAACTTATCTTCTGAACAACGGCAGAACCGGAGATGCGGCTGCATGGAGACAAAACCTTGCTGGCAATGACGATGGAGTGGATGCTGACCGCGGTCCTATGCCGGACACTACGCACGGCTGCGTATATCGTGAAGGAGCAGAGGGAAACTATGCCTATTACAGCCTTATTCCTCACAAACATGGAGATACAGAGCTGACTGCGTGGAGCAAAACAGACTCTATGCCGACCGAAGCGGGCACTTACTACCTTACTAAGGATATGGCATTTGCTTCCGAAAATATCAGTACAGATGTATCGATTTGCCTGAACGGTCACACAATTACAGGCGAAATTGCAGTACAGAACGGTGGTAAATTTACGCTGACAGATTGTAAGGAAGGTTCTTTTGACGGCAAAATAACTGTTGATAACGGCGGCGCATGTACTTTAAATGAAGGCACCTTTCATGTTGAAGTTATAAACAATGGAGCTTTTGTAATAAATGACAGTACTCTTACAGGTAAAGATACCGCAGTTACAAACAATGGAACATTTGAAATGAACGGCGGCAGCATTACCGGAAATACAAAAGGTGTTATAAATAACAGCAATATGAAGATTTCCGGTGCGGCTAATATTACCGGAAATACTGACAGTAATCTGTATCTTGCCGATGGCAAAACCATAACTTTCGGTGAGCTTGATGAAAGAGCAGACATCGGTATTACAGCGGAAAAACAGGAAGACCTGACCGGTGATGAAATGATATCCATATCTGCAAACGGTGCGGATAATCTCGACTGTATATCGGCAGATAATGCGGTTTCTTTTGAAATCTGCGTGAGTGGTGAGGGTCTTGCCCTGTGCAGATTTAAGGGACACGAACACTGCATCTGCGGACGTAATGCAAACAGTGAAGAAAGTGTTAAGGGGCATGAAACCCACGAAACGAAATCCTTTGAACAGTGGGTCAGCGGTGACAGCCTGCCTAAAACAAGCGGCACATATTACCTTACGAAGAATGTAACGCTTGACGCAACATGGCAGCCTCAGGCAGATGCAGATATCATTCTGTGCCTTAACGGTAAGACAATCACATATGAGGGTAAGGTGCTTGATTTGACAGGCGGCAAAGTGACAATCACAGACTGCGCGAAAAAATCATGGAAAATCGGAACAATAGATGCAGCCGCTGAAGCAGCCGACGTTGCAGAGGGCGGCACATTCATTTTATACGGAGGCAAGCTGGCAGGCAAAAACGGTATTGGCATTAGCGGTGCATTTGAAATGTACGGCGGCACCATTACAGGCAGCACCAATAGCGGTGTCCGTTTGAATAATAACGCTGAATTTACGATGTACGGCGGCGCTATTACAGGTAATGCCAACCCTAAGTATGGTTATGGTGCAGGCGTCAGAATCGAAGGCGGTAAATTCACTATGAATGGCGGCTGCATTACTGAGAACTCTATAGAAAGCTATGGCTCAGGCGGCGGTGTGTATGCTGCGTATCAAACAAACTTTATCATGAATGGAGGTACAATCAGCCGCAACACGCTTGGAACAAACAGTGAAGGCGGCGGTGTATATGCCTTTGGAACCTTTGAAATGAACAATGGTGAAATCATAGATAACAGCACTGATGGCACAGGCGGCGGCGTATATCACAGAGGATGGGACAATTACCCTGCGGGCTCGTCGAAATTCATTATGCGCGGCGGCAGGATTACCGGAAACACTGCTAATGCTTTGACTGGCGGCAAAACTTATGATACCGGGGCAGGCGTATATGTTGACACTTCGGGATATTTCTGTATTGAGAAAAATCCTGATACTGATATTATAATCACCGGCAATACTAAAAAAGACTCCGGAGCTGAAAAAAATGTCTATCTGTATTATAAGAAAACTACAGGCATGGATGCCAATACCGGTCAGATGATGTATATCACTGCTCCGCTTACAGGCACAATCCGAATGGGCGTGACTACGGTAAAAACATTGACCAACTCCGGTATAGCCATAGCAACATTTGATGATGAGAAATATATAAGCGGTGTTAAACTGTATGATGTTTTCAAAAGCGATGCAGGCTCAGACTATATAGCAGCACGATATACCGAAACATCGAAAGACATTGTTTTAAAAAATCACTCGATACATAACTACTCTGTATATGAAGCTTCAGGCAGTACAATTACGGAAAAATGCAGCGAGTGCGGACAAAGCGGGGGCACATTGACAATCAGCAAGCCGGAGTGTGAAATATACAACGACGGAAAATCTCTTAATGCGGTTTTAACTGCAAGCAATGACTGGGCAGGAACGGCAGTTGATAAACTTACCATATCCTATGCAGATAAGAATGGCAACGACTTAGAATCTGTTCCAGCCGATGCCGGTGACTATACCGCTTCTGTTACTGTCGGAGACGCTGTTGCAAATGTAAGTTACACGATTGCACCGAAAGAACTTACCAATCCGACCATTGAGGTTGAAGCCGGCAGCAAATACAATTACGGCAAGGAACTGACGCCGAAGGTTACTGTTAAGGACGGAGACAAAGAAATATCTGCTGACGAATACAATATCTCTTACGAAAACAATATTAATGCAGGTGTAGCTACCGTAAAAATCACAGATAAGGAAGGCGGCAACTACATTATCAGCGGCAGTACGACATTCACAATCGACCGTAACGAATATCTCGGAAGCAAGAGTGCCGCTGTCACCGTGCGCAATGGTAACATCAATACAAATGTGACCGTACCACTTCCTGATCTGCCTGACGGCGCAGTGTACAATACACCTGCCACGACCGCATCATTCATTTCGAATATGAATGTGTCCGGAACAACTCTGACTTTCAGTACTACAGCGCAGCCGGACGACACGAAGGCGGAAATCACGATTCCTGTCTCCGAATCGAAGAACTATAACGGTTATACTGTTACAGTGTCCGTCACTATCAAGGACAAGGATAAGGACAACATCTCAATGACCGTTTCACAGACCGGATGCACCTATGGCGAGACATTGCCTGACTATACTTTGCAGGGCAGACCGCAAACTGCGGGTGAAGATACTGTCCTTTACAGCGGTACACTTGCCAAAGGCGGCAGCTATACTGCCCAAGCAGCAAAACCAACCGAAGCAGGCAGCTACACAATAACGGTAAGATGTGAGACTGAAGATACTATTTATACCGCTGCAGCGAATTTTGAAATTAAAACAAAATCGGTAACTGCCGGTATGATTGCCGACATGGAGGCTGTAGACTATAATACGAAGGCACATAATCCGATACCGGAAATTAAGGATGGCAATGCGATACTGACAGCAGGAGAAGACTTTACTTTCTCTTACGGAGAAAATACTAATGCGGGTATCGGAACGGTTACCATCAGCGGCAAAGGCAACTATTCCGGTACTGCAAACAAGAATTTCACGATTAACAAGGCCGGACAGTCAGCCCTGATCTTCCTCGGCAATAAAACCACGACTTATGGCATAGATCTGCTACTGAGCGTAAGCGGCGGCAGCACGAATGGCGAAATCACTTACGAAATCGTTACCGACGGTACATGTACCGGAGCTGCAACAATCGTTGACGGTAAGCTTCAACCGACCAAGGCAGGTACCGTAAAAGTGAAAGCAACTATGGCAGGTAATGATAATTACAATGCAGTAAGTGCAACCGAAGCATTCACTATCAATACGGCGACAATCGATCTGAGTTCTATTGCTTGGACGCAAACCCGCAGTTTCCCTTATGACGGAACTGCACATCAGGTTGCGTTGACAGGTTTACCTGAGACTGTAACTGGTGTCACCTACACGGATAACGAAAAAACTTATGCAGGAAGTTACACCGCGACAGCAGCTTTGAAATACGATAATAACAATTATGAATTATCAACAAATGTTCCTGACTGCACTTGGAGCATTACCGCAATAAACGACCCGGCTGTAATCACAGACACAGCGAAAGTCAACAGAGGCAGCAAAATTGACCTTAGTAAAAATATAACCGGTGCAAAAGGTGAAATCTCCTATCAGATTGAGACTGTGCTTGATGGATGTTCGATTGATGCTTCCACCGGCACATTCACCGCGGGAACTGCGGTCGGCACATGCACTGTCACAGTCACCGTCGCACCGAAGGATATAAACGGCGATGGTATTCCTGAATACAGTGGCACAACCGGTACGATTACTATCACAGTTACCAAAAGCTCCTCTTCAGGCGGCGGTGGATTCCTCCCTGCACAAAAACCTGAAGTTATAACGGGAATCGGCGGCAAGACAGATTTATCGACGGACGGAACAACCATTACCATCACACCTGACGAAGGTAAGGAAATAGATAAGGTTCTTGTCAATGGTAAGGATCTCGGTGCAGTTACAGAAGTCAAAGATTTAAAAACGGGTGATAAAGTCGAGGTTATTTTTAAAGACCAAGCCGCAGAACCTCCTGCCGAAAACCTTGACAGCAAAGTAAAAGCTGCATTAAAGGATTTAACTGTAAAAGCGCGTTCCAAGAAGACTGCAAATGGAAATATCCGCGTCAATGCGATTGTTTCTTTCACAGATGCGCTTCCTTCCGGATATACGGTAAAATATAAATATTATCGTTCCACAAAAATGAAATCCGGCTATAAATTTATGACAGCGAAAAATAAAAAGTATTATATCAACACAAAAGGTACAAAATCTACCAGATATTATTACAAACTTCGCGTCGCAGTTTATAATAAGGATGGAAAAATGATTGCACAAACGGCACTCAAGCAGTGTAAATATGCAACCAGAATATGGACTTCTAAAAAGAAGTCTTAGGAAAAGCAAATTCTGAGACATAGCAAAACAAAGAACGGCTAATTTAAAAAGCTCCGATTAAGGCGAAGGGAATCAAATCCACTTTCCTTAAAAGGAGCTTTTTATTATACGCTTACTGTTCCAAATCCTTATTCATGCAGCAGTTTTTATACTTCTTGCCGCTTCCGCACGGACACGGATCGTTTCTGCCAACCTTCGGCTGCTCTCTTCTGAAAGTTTCCGGTTTGCGCGCATCCTCAGGCTTCGGAGCCGCCTGAGGCATCTGTCCCGAACCGGAAGCAAGTGCCGGACCTCTTCTGACATTCATTTCTGACGACTCGAAATCTTCCTTCTTGTTTTCGCCTCCGGAAATAACCTGTTTACGCTGCGCTCTTGTATTCACCGTAACGCCGAAGCAGTATCTTACGGTTTCTTCCTTGATGTCGCCGATCATTTCTTCGAACATGTCGAAGCCTTCGTTTGAATATGCAATTGCCGGGTCGATGTGGCCGAGGGAACGGAGACCGATGCCCTGTTTCAAATCGTCCATTGCGTCGATGTGATCCATCCAGCGGTTATCAACTACACGAAGAAGAATCATCTTCTCGACTTCTCTCATCTGCTCCTGTCCGATTTCCGCTTCCTTTTCATCATAGAGTCTGTTAAATTCCGCAACGACATCTTCCTCCAGCTTATCCGGGGTGAGCTGCTGAATACCCGCCTCATCATACTTCATGCCTGTGAATCTGTCGGTGAGTCTCTTCAGGTTCTTATTCATCAGATCAAAATCCCATTCTTCCGCAAACTTACTGCCTACGGTGATAGGCACTACGATGCTGTGAATGAGGTCTTCCATCATTTCCGTGATGTAGGACTTGATGTCGTCGCCGAAAAGTACCTTGCGGCGCTGGTCGTAAATAACCTCTCTCTGTTTGTTCATAACATTGTCATACTGAAGAACATATTTACGAATTTCAAAGTTGCGGCTTTCTACCTTCTTCTGTGCGCTCTCTATTGTCTTGGAAAGCATTCCGGCAGCCAAAGCTTCCTCCTGCATTCCGAATTTATTCATAACTCCCTGGATTCTCTCTCCGCCGAAAAGACGCATCAAATCGTCCTCCAGCGATATGAAGAACTGCGTCTGACCCGGGTCTCCCTGACGGCCGGAACGACCTCTGAGCTGATTATCAATACGTCTGGATTCGTGTCTTTCCGTACCGATGATGCAAAGACCGCCGAGCTCTCTTACCTTCTGCTGTTCTTCGGCTCTTTCCGCCTTGAATTTCTCAAGCAGCTCGCCGAAAACCTTTCTTGCATTTAAAAGCTCCTCGTCATCGCTTGTCACAAAGCTCGTCGCAAAGGAAATCTGCTCCTCTGTATAACCCTGATTCTTCATTTCGCGTTTTGCTTCAAATTCCGGGTTGCCGCCGAGGATAATATCGGTACCACGACCTGCCATGTTGGTTGCGATGGTTACCGCGCCAAGACGACCTGCTTCTGCAACGATTTCCGCTTCCTTTTCGTGCTGCTTTGCGTTGAGGACATTGTGCTTAACGCCGCGCTTCTTCAGCATATCACTGATTCTTTCGGAATTTTCAATCGAAATCGTACCGACAAGCACCGGCTGTCCGGTTGCATGCGCTTCCGCAATTCTGTCCGCGATTGCATGGAACTTCGCAGGCTCCTTCGCGAAAATCGCATCGTCGAGGTCTTCTCTGATTACCGGCTTATTCGTCGGAATCACAACTACGTCCATGTTGTAGATTTCACGGAATTCGTCTTCTTCTGTCTTTGCGGTACCTGTCATACCGGCAAGCTTGTTATACATTCTGAAATAGTTCTGAAGCGTGATGGTCGCAAGGGTCTTTGACTCGGAACGAACCAAAACGCCTTCTTTGGCTTCGATTGCCTGATGCAGACCGTTGCTGTATCTTCTTCCGAACATCAGACGACCTGTGAATTCATCAACGATGACGATTTCACCGTCTTTTACGATATAGTCCACATCGCGTTTCATGATTGCTTTTGCTTTCAAAGCTTCTACAACGTGATGGTTGATTTCCATGTTTTCAGGGTCACCAAAGTTTTCAATATCAAAGAATTTCTCCGCCTTGGTAACACCTTCGTCGGTAAGGCTGACTCTCTTTTCCTTTTCTTCAATCGTATAATCCGCATCCTCGCCTTCGCGCAAAGTGTTCACGAATTTGTTCGCGATACGATAAAGGTCGGTGGAGTCGTCTCCCTGTCCGGAAATGATGAGCGGTGTTCTTGCTTCATCGATTAAGATGGAGTCAACTTCGTCGATGATCGCATAGTTCAGATCCCGCTGCGTAAGCTGGTCAGCGTAGATAACCATGTTGTCACGCAGATAATCGAAACCGAATTCGTTGTTTGTTCCGTAAGTAATGTCGGCTCTGTATGCCGCTTTTCTTGTCCTGTCACTGATTCCGTGAATTACGCAGCCAACCGTCATGCCGAGGAAGGTGTAGATTTTTCCCATCCATTCCGCGTCACGCTTTGCCAGGTAGTCATTAACTGTGATAACATGAACGCCTTTTCCTTCCAGCGCATTCAGATATGCCGGGAGAGTAGCAACCAAGGTTTTACCTTCACCTGTTTTCATTTCGGAGATTCTGCCCTGATGAAGTGCGATACCACCGATAACCTGTACCTTGAAGTGCTTCATTCCGACGCTTCTCCACGCTGCCTCTCTGCACACCGCAAAAGCCTCCGGCAAAAGGTCGTCTATCGTTTCGCCCTTTGTCAGTCTTTCGCGAAACTCCGCAGTCTTTCCTCTCAATTCTTCGTCAGTCAACGCAGCCATCGCTCCGTCCAGCTCCATGACCTTATCTGCAATTTTTTCAATCTTTTTTACTTCTTTGGTATTCAAATCACCAAAGATTTTTTCCATTAATCCCATCAGGTGTTTTCCCCTTTCTTTTATTCATCTTTCGGCAGTTCTGTCACTACCATATTTATTTCCAATGCCTTTCTGGCATCTGCTTTCGTTACCTTCACCTCGAAGCGCTTGTAATCCGCTTCATACACGAAAGTGTCTCCGACCTTCGGCAGATTGTCAAGCTGAAGCACGACCCAGCCGTTGACCGTTGTCGCGTCGATTTCCTCTTCCACATCGAAGAAGTCGAACATTTTGTCCAGGTTCGTTCCGCAAAGCACGCGGTATGATCCATCCTGCTGCTGAACAATATCCTGAAGCGCAACCGCGTCATGCTCGTCATAGATTTCTCCGACAAGCTCCTCAATAATATCCTCCATCGTAACAAGGCCCGAGGTTCCGCCGTATTCATCGACGATAATCGCAATATGCGTCTTTCCCATCTGCAGCCTTTTTAATAACTGCGAAATCTTCATGGAGCCTGCCACGAAAATAACCGGCTTGACATATTCGGAAACCGGAGTATCGGTACCCTTTATAAAATTGTGGAAATCCTTTTGATTGAGCACTCCCACAATGCTGTCTAAGTCATCCTCATAAATCGGCAGTCTTGAGAAACCTGTAGACAGGAATAATTCCTCGATTTCCTGCTGAGAATCATCAATTTCCGCCGCTTTAATGTCAACTCTCGGCGTCAGAACATCCCATGCCTCCAGCTCATTAAACTCGATTGCATTCTGAATCAGTTCGCTCTGCTCTTCGTCGATCCCGCCCTCGGTTTCCGCTTCTTCCACAATTGTCAAAAGCTCATCTTCCGTAATCGGTTTTATCTCATCTGTATGGAAAATCAGCGCAAGCAGCTTTTTCCATCCTTTAAACAGCCAGTTCACCGGTGTCAGCAAAATCATCAAAAATTTAAGAAACGGTGCAGAGGTCATCGCAAACTTTTCCGGATTTTCCTTTGCCAGACTCTTTGGCGAAATTTCCCCGAAAATAAGTACAACAATGGTAACCACAATGGTTGAAATTGTCGCACCGTAAACCGGGTACATCTCCATGAAAAGCACTGTTGCAATCGCTGAGGTTGCAATGTTTACAATGTTATTTCCGACCAAAATCGTAGACAGTAAATCATCGTATCGTTCTGAAAGCTCCTGCACCATGCGCGCCCGCTTGTTTCCGTCGTTGGCAAGATTCTTGATTCGAATCCGGTTGATGGATGTGAAAGCTGTTTCAGAAGCCGAGAAGTACGCAGAAAATGCAATCAAAATAACAATCGCAATAATTTTAGACATGTTTAAATTTCTTTCCTTTCTCCTTTAAAACATCACAAAATCAGCCCTTTTTCAAAGACTTCCCTAATTATATCATCTATCCGAGCTAATATAAAGTGAAATCCTTGTGAAAATGCGGAAAAACGCTTGAATTTAGCATAGTTTTTTCGTTTGTCACCCAATTTAAATTTATGGTTGACATACTTTTCGCTCTGTGTTATACTGATTCTGTCGAAATAAGTTTTTTTATGTCGATTTTTCTCGAGAAAGGAAGTAAATAAAATGTCAACGAAAACAGAACTCCTGTCGTTATTGGATGAACAGCGAGACAGTTTTTTGTCCGGTCAGGAAATTGCCGAGACTTTAGGCGTATCCAGGAATGCAGTTTGGAAGGCAGTCAAATCCCTGCAGGAACAGGGCTTTTTAATTGAGAGCATGCCAAGCGTAGGCTATCGACTTGCGGAAAAAAGGGATATTATAAGTAAGGATTTTTTAGTGAATGAAATAAAATATCCTTGCACCATACATATTTTAGATAAAATCGATTCTACAAATAACTATGCGAAAGGGCTTGATACGGCAAGCGGCACTCATCTTGTCATTGCATCTGAGCAGACCGCGGGACGCGGCAGGCTCGGCAGAAGCTTCTATTCACCTGCTGAGAAAGGCATTTACATGAGCATTGCCTTTGAGCCGGATTTTGACTTGGATAAATCTCTGTTCGTTACAACGATTACCGCGGTTGCCGCCTGTCACGCAATTGAAGATGTTACCGGACTTCATCCGAAAATCAAATGGGTCAACGACATCTACCTTGACGGAAAGAAGCTTGCCGGAATACTGACGGAAGCCGAAAGCAACTTCGAGAGCGGTAAAATCCAGAAGATTATCGTCGGCATCGGTATCAACTGTTTCGCCTGCGAGCTTCCTGAAGGCATTCGCGATGTTGCCGGCTGTCTCGAAAATCCCGGCGAAGATTTTACGCGCAATCGCTTAATCGCGGCATTCTGCAATTACTTTTTTGACATGATTACGCATTTCGATCATTCCAAAATTTTACGAGACTACAAGAGTCGTTCGTTTATCCTCGGTGAACAGATTTTGATTTTTAACCCTGCGATTGCCCGTCAAATCGGCCGCCCAGATGAGCGCCTCCATGATGGCATCCGCGCACGGGCAATTGACATCGACGAAAACGGCGGTCTGGTCGTCGAATTTCTTGAAGGGCGTTTTTCGCGGCAGATGCAGACGCTGACTTCAGGAGAAATCAGCATACGAAAGGTTTAGACACAAATGAAAACAGCTACAAACAATTACTCGAATAAAAAAAACACAAATTTATATAAACTGGTTCTTACAGGCATTTTCGCCGCAGTTGTTGCGGTCTGCTCTTGGATTTCCATTCCTCTGCCGTTCACACAGGTTCCCATCAATCTCGCAATTCTGGGCGTCCTGCTTGCTGGCGGCTGTCTGGGCTGGAAGCATGGCGGACTGAGCCTGATTATCTATGTACTTTTAGGTGCCGTCGGACTTCCGGTTTTTGCCGGATTTGGTGCAGGACTTGGCACGCTTGTCGGTCCTACGGGCGGCTATATCGTAGGCTATGTCCTGTGTGCGGCGGTTGCAGGGCTTGGAGCTTCCTCATCTGCAGCTTCGAAAATCTCCAAGCACCCGTCTCTCAGACTTGCCGCCTTCATGGCTCTTGGTGTAGCTACCTGCTACACCTTCGGAACGATTTGGTATGTGCTTTTGATGAAAACATCTCTATGGGTTGGACTCATTTCCTGCGTCTTTCCGTTCATTCCGTTTGACGCGTTTAAAATCGCATTCGCGGTGCTTCTTGTCACCCGCCTGCGGAAAGTCATTGATTAGCCGGATGCGCTTTTTATTTGCCCGCTGCATGAAGCATCAGTTCCGCTGCTGTACACTGCACTTTATCAATCGCCTCAATACGGCTTGCGGAGCCCATCTTTTGGAGCAAATTGTGGATATGCGTTTTGACCGTATTCTCACTGATAAACAATTTACCCGCAATATCACTGTTTCCGTTTCCATCGAGCAATTCTCTTAAAATCTCGATTTCTCTGTCCGTCAGAGCATACTCTCTTTTAATAACCGAAAAAGCAGGAGTGAAATCCACAGGCTCTTCTGCTTTTTCTTCTGAGATACTTTTCCGATCCGGCACAAATTCCCTCTGCATTTTTTTGATTTCCCAAAGAATAATCACCAGTACCGCTGTCATAAGAGGAATCGCAAACATATTGATTAAAACAAACACACTTTCCATTTTTCCGTCCTCCTTTATTTGCTTTTATTATAGAAACATCTTATGCAGCAGTAAAGCCTGTTAGCCTGCTTTTTTACGGATTTTTAGCCCTGCGCTGCGCACACTTCGACAAAGTTTGACACGATTTGACCACCTTCGATAAGCTTTGATACAAACCCTCATCATTAGAGCAGCAAAACGGAGCTGTTTCCCGACGGTACAATCCGTTAGAATAGCAACCCCGCTTCGCCTCTTCATTCATTCACTTAATATTTATAAGAAGGACTTAACCTTTCTTACCGATGTTTATGCCTCTAAAGCCTTCAATGCAGCAGCCTTTTCTGCTTCTCTCTCATCTAAGATTTTCTGATATTCTTCATCTGTAAGCTTTGTCATTGTGATTCCCGCATAGCCGTAGAATACGGATACAATCGGATTCAACCAGTTCAGAATTGCGTACGGAATGTAGCTGGAATCTACGCCCAGGAACTTTCTCATCGTAGCGCCGCAAGTGTTCCATGAGAAGAAGTTGGAAGTAATCGTTCCGGCATCTTCCAGACATCTGGAAAGGTTTTCCGGACGAAGTCTCATATCTTCGAAGGATTCTTTGAACATTCTGCCCGGAAGTACTAAGGATAAGTACTGGTCGCAGCAGATTGCGTTTGTCAGAATGCACATCAGCTCTGTGGAAAGCACCAGTCCGCCTCTTCCCTTTGCCACTTTGAGGAAGATTGCCGCAACGGATGCCATCATGCCGGTCACATCAACGATACCGCCGAAGCACATTGCAGCGAGGATGATGGAAATCGTCCACATCATGCCCTGCATACCGGAGGATGATAACAGGTCTGCTAATTTAACAATAACCGGAGAAGCATCTTCCGGTACTACACCAAGTGTGATGCCATTGTTCAGAATCGAGAATGTATTATTGATAACCTTATCTTCCAATACTGTCTCAATCGCAACATGGTTGTAGAACATAAGGGGAACACCTAAAAGTGCGCCGCCTACCAACGAAGGAATTGCCGGAAGCTTCATAGCAACTGCAACGATTACGAACAGCGGCGGAATTAAGGTAATAAGACTGATATTGGATGCGCCTTCAATATAATGAAGGATCTCCATCATGACCGTCATATCCGGCTCGTTGCTTGATGCATGCATAAATCCCATAACTGCGTAAGCGATTAACGCGATTCCAAGCGAGGTTCCTGTAGTATAAACCATGTGCTTGATGTGTCCGAACAGTGTCGCGCCTGCCATTGCCGGAGCAAGGTTTGTCGTATCGGATAATGGTGACATCTTGTCGCCGAAGTATGCACCGGATACTACAGCACCTGCCGTCATTGCCTGAGGGAATCCAAGAGCCGCGCCGACACCCATTAATGCAACTCCCATAGAGCCTGCCGTAGACCACGAGGAGCCGGTTGCCAAAGATACGATACAGCAAAGAATACAAGCAGTAAGCAAAAATACCTTCGGACTGATAATCTTAATTCCGTAGTACATCATCGACGGAATAGTGCCTGCTGCCATCCAGGACGCGATAATTGCACCAAGAATAGCCAGAATTAAAATTGCCTGCATGGAGCGGTTGATAGAAGCCAGAATTCCTTGCTCTAAGTAAGCCCATTTCCATCCGTTTGCAACTGCGACAATTCCTGCGAATCCTGCCGCTAAAATAAGTGCAATGTGAGGTTCCCCACCGTTGTCCTTAATAATAGACCACATGAGGAAACCTACCATAGCCAGCATAACCAGTATGGTCTGCCACATAGGAATTTTTCTGCCCATAATAAATCCTCCTAAAAGCTAATTAAGGTATAATTTCTCAATGAGACCGCAGCCTGCGTTCGTCCGCAGCTTTATGTAACGGCTGCCTCGCCTCATCGACGCCACTTTAGCATTCAGAAGGATTTTTTGCAATACACTTTAAGGAATGATTTTGGGATTAGATAACTAATCTTCCTGCCTAAACCTTTTTCGTATTGGGGCTTATGCCCGTTCCATTTACCTTACTCTTCTGTCTTAACAAAAAAGAGACCGAACAATTAATCGTTCAGCCTCCCTTTTATTTCAGCTTATATCTCTTATACTAATTCTAAGAAAACAACTTCAGCGCAGTCGCCCTGACGAGGTCCTAACTTAAGAATTCTTGTATATCCGCCGTTTCTGTCTGCATACTTTGGTGCGATTTCATCAAAAAGCTTTGTAACAACGTCTTCATCGAAAACATATGCTAATACCTGTCTTCTTGCGTGAAGATCACCGCGTTTTGCCAAAGTAATCAGCTTTTCTGCTTCTCTTCTGGCTTCCTTTGCTCTGCAGTCCGTTGTCTGGATTCTTTCTTCTCTGAATAAATCAGTTACAAGGTTTCTCAGCATGGACTTTCTGTGAGCGGAAGGTCTGCCCAGTTTTCTGTATCCTGGCATTTTAAGATTCTCCTTTCATTGCAAGTTCTATTCATCACTCGGTCTTAAACCGAGTCCCAGTTCCTCAAGTTTCGCTTTCACTTCATCAAGGGATTTTTTACCAAGGTTACGAACCTTCATCATATCCTCTTCTGATTTCTGTGTAAGTTCTTCTACAGTGTTGATTGCTGCTCTCTTCAGGCAGTTGAAGGAACGAACGGAAAGTTCCAGTTCTTCAATTGTCATTTCGAGGGCTTTTTCTTTTTGGTCTTCTTCCTTTTCAACCATAATTTCCATCGCTCCGGTTGCGTCGGTAAGCTGGATAAACAGGTTTAAGTGCTCCTGCATAATCTTAGCTCCGATGGAAACGCCTTCGTCCGGCGTGATTGAACCGTCTGTCCAAATTTCAAGAACCAGTCTGTCATAGTCAGTTACCTGTCCGACTCTGGTGTTCTCTACTGTAAAATTAACTTTTCTTACAGGAGTGTAGATGGAGTCCACAGGAATGACGGAAATTGGTGTGCTTTCCGTTTTGTTCATTTCTGCCGGAACATATCCTCTGCCTCTTGCCATATTGATTTCCATTACCAGCGTTGCGTTTTCTTCCAGAGTTGCAATGTGCAGATCCGGATTGAAAATTTCGAGATCACTGTCGCCGATGATGTCGGCAGCAGTAACTTCTTTCGGTCCAACTGCGTTAATGATAACTCTCTTGGTGTTTTCACCGTTTAATCGAATCGCAAGTTTTTTAAGGTTGAGGATGATTTCTGTAACGTCTTCTTTTACTCCTGGTATTGTTGAAAACTCGTGAAGTACTCCGTCGATTTTTACTGATGTGACTGCTGCTCCCGGAAGTGAGCTTAAAAGAATTCTTCTAAGCGCATTGCCAAGAGTTGTACCATAGCCTCTTTCCAAAGGCTCTACTACGAATTTACCGTAGTTTCCATCTTCATCAATATATTTATTGATTGTTGGTTTTTCGATTTCGATCACTAAAAAACCCTCCTTTTCATTCCAAGTTTTATCGTACCATTTCCCCAGTTATTACGGGTGTACGCTATGCGCACACACGTAACAAGGTTTTGTCAAGAGTTTGAGGGTGGAGATTTGTGAAGCAAATACTACCCGCATCTTGCAGGTTCATTATTACAGGTATACGCTTGTCGGATACCTGTAACAAGGTTCTGTCAAGAGCTTGAGGGTGGAGATTTGCAGGGCAAATACTACCCGCCTCTTGACAGGTTCTTACTTGGAATACAATTCGACGATTAAGTGCTCTGCGATTGGAGTATCGATTTCTTCTCTTGTCGGCAGAGTTACCACTTTACCTTCTAACTTATCAACATCAACTGTCATCCAGTTCGGAACTGTGATTGACATTTCCTTGATTTCTTTGAACTTAGGTGAGCTCTGGCTCTTAGCTTTTACAGCGATTACATCTCCGGCTTTTACTTCCATGGAAGGAATGTTAGCCTTCTTGCCATTTACTGTGAAATGACCGTGAGTTACAAGCTGTCTTGCTTCTTTTCTGGAAGCTGCGAATCCAAGTCTGAATACAACGTTGTCCAGTCTTGTTTCAAGTAAGATTAAGAGGTTTTCACCTGTCTTACCTTGTTTCTTAGCAGCTTTGTCGAATAAGTTTCTGAACTGAGTTTCCTGCATTCCGTAGAATCTCTTAGCTTTCTGCTTTTCTCTTAACTGAAGACCATAGTCGGACATTTTCTTTCTTGCCTGACCATGCTGTCCAGGAGCGTAATTTCTCTTTTCAATCGCGCACTTGCTGCTGTAGCATCTTTCGCCCTTTAAGAAAAGCTTTTGACCTTCTCTTCTGCATAATTTGCAGTTTGCATCTGTATATCTTGCCATTTAAATTACTCCTCCTTTCCTAGACTCTTCTTCTCTTCGGCGGTCTGCATCCGTTATGCGGAATCGGTGTGATATCTCTGATTAAAGTGATTTCAAGACCTGCAGTCTGAAGTGCTCTGATAGCAGCTTCTCTGCCGGAGCCCGGTCCCTTTACATAAACTTCTACCGTCTTTAAACCATGTTCCATAGCACCCTTAGCTGCTTCTTCAGCTGCCATCTGTGCTGCGAACGGTGTGGATTTTCTGGAGCCCTTGAATCCGAGGGAACCTGCGGATGACCATGAAAGGGCATTTCCGCTCATATCTGTAAGAGTAACTAAAGTATTGTTAAAGGTGGATTGGATATGTGCCTGGCCTTTTTCAATATTTTTACGTTCTCTTTTCTTTTTTCTAACTGTTTTCTTTACAGTCTTAGCCATTTTTTCCTACCTCCTTCTTACTTAGTTGCTTTTTTCTTTCTGCCAACGGTCTTCTTCGGACCTTTGCGAGTTCTTGCATTAGTCTTAGTTTTCTGACCTCTTACAGGAAGTCCTCTTCTGTGACGAATTCCTCTGTAGGAGCCGATTTCCATGAGTCTCTTAATGTTAAGAGATACTTCTCTTCTCAAATCACCTTCTACAAGGTATTCTTCGTCGATAATTCTTCTGATTTTACCTGCTTCATCTTCAGTTAAATCCTTAACTCTTGTGTCAGGATTTACACCTGCTTTTTCTAAGATCGCAAGTGAAGTTGGTCTGCCAATACCGTAGATATAAGTTAAACCTATTTCTACTCTTTTTTCTCTTGGTAAGTCAACACCGGCTATACGAGCCATATTTTTCTCCTTCCCCTATCTTCCGTCGCCTTTCCGGGTGGCGATATAGACAGGATCTTCTTATTTTTTTGAAAGGGCATTGCAGTGTACCTCCCGGTCCGTGTACACCTGCCCCATACGAACTTAAATCAACCTTGTTTCTGCTTGTGCTTAGGGTTTTCACAGATAACCATTACTTTGCCGTTTCTCTTGATAACTTTGCACTTTTCGCAGATAGGTTTTACGGAAGCTCTAACTTTCATAAATTTCCCTCCTAACCTTTATCTCTCCATATGATTCTTCCTCTGGCAAGATCGTACGGTGAAAGTTCAACCTTTACCTTATCTCCCGGAAGAATTCTGATATAATTCATTCTGATTTTTCCTGAAATGTGTGCAAGCACCTCGAAACCGTTGTCTAATTTAACTTTGAACATTGCATTCGGCTGTGCATCGACAACTGTTCCCATTGCTTCAATGACGTCTTTTTTCGCCATAAATACATCTCCTTCTACTCTTTACAAGGTAAGCAATTCCGGCTCACCATCCGTGATAACAACCGTGTTTTCATAATGTGCGGCAAGACCTCCGTCCAGCGTTACCGCTGTCCAGTCGTCCTCAAGGATATCAACTTCCCAAGTGCCCTGCGTAATCATGGGCTCAATAGCAAGCGTCATCCCCGGCTGAAGTCTCGGTCCTTTCCCTGCTTTCCCTACATTTGGAATCTGCGGGTCTTCATGCATTTCACTCCCGATTCCGTGTCCGACGAAGTCTCGAATTACTCCGAAGCCTTCGCCTTCTACAGTTTCCTGAATTGCATGGGAAATATCCTGCAGTCTGTATCCCGGCTTCGCATAAGCAATTCCGTTAAAGAAAGCTCTTTCCGCCGTTTCAATGAGGTGCGCTGCTTCCGGGCTGACCTGACCTACAGGGTAAGTCCTTGCAGCATCCGCCATGTAGCCTTTATATTCAACTACAAGGTCACAGCTTACAATATCGCCTTCTTTCAGATGACGCTTCTTGCTCGGAATTCCGTGAACCACCTCATCGTTTATGGAAACACATACGCTGGCAGGATAACCGCAGTATCCTTTTTCCGCTGCGGTCATGCCATGCTCACGCACTGTTTTCTCAACAAAACGATCAATCTCCAGTGTAGATATGCCGGGCTTTATAAGGTCTTTCAAATCCCGAAGGATCTGTCCGCAGACCTTTCCTGCCTCACGCATGAGATCCAGTTCTTGTTTCGATTTGATGATGATCATTACTATTCACCTAAAGCTTTTACGATGTCAGCAAATACATTGTCTAATCCGGTACTTCCGTCGATATGTGCAATGTTTCCTGCCTTTTCATAATACTCGATGAGAGGCATTGTCTGCGCTTCATAAACGTCGATTCTGTTCGTAACTGTTTCCAGATTGTCATCCGCTCTCTGAATCAGTTCCCCGCCGCAATAATCGCAAACGCCTTCTTTTTTAGGAGGAATGTTTACTACATGGAAGCTTGCTCCGCATGCTTTGCATACTCTTCTTCCTGTCAGTCTTGTAATCAACTCTTCCTTTTCTACCGCGATGTCCAAAACCTTGTCAATCTTGGAATCGTGTGCAGCTAAGAATTCATCCAGCTTTTCAGCCTGATAAACGGTTCTCGGGAATCCATCAAGCAGGAATCCGTTCTTGCAGTCGTCTTCAAGAAGTCTTGTGGTAGCGATTTCGATTACTAAATCGTCCGGAACAAGTTCTCCCTTGTTCATATACTCCTGTGCTTTCTTGCCAAGCTCTGTTCCTTTTTTAATGTTTTCTCTAAAGATGTCTCCGGTTGAAATGTGCGGAATCCCATATTTTTCAACAATCTTAACTGCCTGGGTTCCTTTTCCTGCTCCGGGAGGCCCTAATAATATAGTTCTAAGCATTGTACTCATCTCCCTCTTTACTTTAAGAAACCTTGATAATTTCTCATGAGCATCTGGTTTTCAAGTTGTCTTACTGTGTCAAGTGCAACACCGACAGCGATAAGAAGCGATGTTCCGCCGAAGTGGATTCCCTTGAGTGTCGGCACCATTACTCCGATGATAGTCGGCAGTGTCGCGATTAACGCAAGGAAAATAGCTCCAACGATTGTAACTCTTGACATTACTTTATTCAAATAATCTTCCGTCGCCTTACCAGGTCTGATCCCCGGAATGAATCCGCCGTTTGCCTTCATATTGTTTGCAACTTCATTCGGGTTGAAAGTGATTCCCGTATAGAAGTATGTGAAGAAGATGATCAGGATTACGTTTAAAACACCGTAAACCCATACGCCCGGATTTCCTGAAGGTGACAGCCACTTCGTAACCCATACGCTGAATCCGTTGTCCTGGGACAGGAAGTATGTGATCGTCAGTGGGAACTGCAACAGGGATAACGCAAAGATGATAGGAATTACGCCGGCCTGGTTAACCTTAATAGGAATATGAGTTGACTGTCCGCCGTACATCTTTCTTCCTACAACTCTCTTTGCATACTGCACAGGAATTCTTCTCTGTCCTTCCTGAATGAGAACAACGCCTGCAGTTACAAATACTGCAGCTATGATGAAAATGATAATGGTTACCAGAGAGATTCCGCCGTCTCCGTAAGCAGTTGAAATGCTTCTGATTCCGCTTGGAATTCTTGCAACGATACCGCCGAAGATGAGCAGTGAAATACCGTTTCCGATACCCTTGTCATTAATCAATTCGCCGAGCCACATCAGGAATGCGGTTCCAGCTGTCAGTACTAAAACTACTACGATTACAGAAAATGCGCTTCTGTCTACAACTGCTTTTCTGAAGAGACCTACCGTAAGACCGATTGCCTGGATTAAAGCCAGTACAACGGTCATATAACGGGTAATCTGCGCCATTTTCTTTCTGCCTTCCATGCCTTCCTTCGCGAGTCGTTCGAAATACGGGAATGCAATGGTAAGCAGTTGAACAATGATGGATGCAGTGATGTATGGTGTAATACTCAATGCAAAAATTGTGAAGTTACTGAACGAACCTCCGGAGAACAAATCGAATAAATCAAAAAGTCCTGTTTCACCGGTGAACATGTCAGCAAGCACACTTCTGTTAATGTTTGGTACCGGAATGTTTGATCCGATTCGGAACACTACCAGCATCAGCAGCGTGAAAATCATTTTGCTTCTGATTTCCGCAACCTTCCATGCTTGAGCAATTGTTTTTAACATACCCATACTAAATCACCTCTGCCTTTCCTCCAGCAGCTTCAATCTTTTCTGCGGCAGTCTTGCTGAATTTGTTAGCCTGAACTGTTAATGCAACCTTAAGTTCTCCTTCGCCGAGAATCTTAATTCCGTCTTTTACCTGCTTAACAACTCCTGCTTCTTCAAGCAACGCCTGGTTTACAACTGTTCCTGCTTCAAACTTATTTAAGTCATCGACATTAACGATTGTATATTCGGTTCCCCAAATGTTTGTGAAACCTCTCTTAGGTAATCTTCTGTATAAAGGCATCTGACCACCTTCGAATCCGAGACGAACACCGCCGCCGGATCTGGATTTCTGGCCGTTCATACCTCTGCCGCCTGTCGTACCTTGTCCGGTAGCGTGACCGCGGCCTCTTCTCTTGCGTTCCTTAGTGGAACCCGGTACTGCTCTTAATTCATGTAATTTCATCTAAGCGCACCTCCTATACTTCTTCGACAGTTACAAGATGGGACACCTTAGCTACTGCGCCGCGAGTCTGCGGTGTATCTGCTAATTCTACTGAGTGGTGCATCTTTCTGAGTCCTAACGCTTCAACAACTTTTCTCTGTTTAGGAGAAGCGCCGATTGTGCTCTTTGTTAAAGTGATTTTAATCATTTTTGCCATGTCTGCGTATCCTCCTATCCTAAGATTTCTTCTTTTGTTTTACCTCTGAGCTTAGCAACCTTTTCTACAGTCATCATACCCTTTAAGCCTTCAAGTGTTGCATAAGCCATGTTTCCTGTATTGTTGGAGCCGATGGATTTCGCTCTTACGTCTTTGATACCTGCAGCTTCAAGAACCGTACGAACGGATGAACCTGCGATAACTCCGGTACCTTGTGCAGCCGGCATGATGAGAACTCTGCCTGCGCCGAAAACGCCTAAGTTTCTGTGAGGTACTGTTGTTCCTACTGTCGGAACATATATTAAATTCTTCTTTGCATCTTCTTCAGCTTTTCTTACAGCTTCAGGAATTTCCTGAGACTTACCAAGACCAACGCCTACATATCCGTTGCCGTCGCCGACTACAACAGTTACGCTGAATCTCATGTTTCTACCGCCTTTAACAGTTTTCGCTACTCTTCTGATATTAACGATAGTTGACTTTAAATCAAGCTTGGATGCATCAACGATATTACGCATTCCTTTTTTCCTCCTGTTAGAATTTTAATCCTGCTTCACGAGCGCCTGCTGCGAGTTCTGCAACTCTTCCGTGGTATAAGAATCCGCCTCTGTCGAAGCAAACTTCTTCAATACCTTTTGCTAATGCTCTCTTTGCAAGGGCTTCGCCGACCTTTTTAGCTGCTTCTTTGTTACCGCCGTAACCGATTTCGCCCTTCAGCTCCTTATCGAGTGAGGACGCTGCTACTAAAGTAACTCCGTTTACATCGTCAATCACCTGTGCGGAGATGTTCTTGTTTGATCTGTAAACGCAAAGTCTTGGTCTTTCAGGAGTTCCAAAAAGGTTTTTTCTTACTCTTGCGTGTCTTTTCACACGCTTGTCATTTCTGCTTACATTTGCCATTTTACTTCACTCCTTTCCCCTTATTTAGCGCCTGTCTTGCCTTCTTTTCTGCGAATAACTTCATCAGCATACTTGATACCTTTGCCCTTGTAAGGTTCCGGTCTTCTCCATGCTCTGATGTTAGCCGCATAATTGCCGACAACAGCCTTATCGATACCCTTTACAACAACTTCTGTAGCAGATGTACATTCTGTTGTGATTCCTTCAGGGTCCTTTAATTCTACAGGATGGGAGTATCCAAGGTTCATTACTAAAGTATCGCCCTTCTTTTCAGCCTTGTAACCAACGCCTACGAGCTGGAGCTTCTTTTCGAATCCCTGAGTAACGCCAACCACCATATTATTGATTAAAGTTCTTGCAAGACCGTGCTGAGATCGTTCTTCTCTTGCATCGGATGCTCTGGAAACGAGCACTTCGCCTTCGCCTACTTCAACCTTGATTAATTTACTGATTTGTTCTGATAATTGTCCTTTCGGGCCTTTTACTGCAACTACGTTGTTCGCATCTACAGTAACTTCTACGCCGGCAGGAACAACTACAGGTTTCTTACCTATTCTTGACATGTTTCGTTCCTCCTACCATACATAACAGATAACTTCGCCGCCAACGCCAAGTTTTCTTGCTTCCTTGTCGCTTACGATTCCCTTGGAAGTGGAAACGATTGCGATACCCAGACCGCCGAGTACCTTTGGCACTTCGCCCGCCTTAGCATAAACCTTTAAGCCCGGCTTGGAAATCTTCTTGATTCCTGAAATTACTTTTTCTTTATTAGCACCGTATTTCATTGTAACTTTGATCATACCTTGCTTATTGTCTTCTATCACTTCGAAATCCGTAATGTAGCCTTCTTCTTTCAAAATTTCCGCAATCGCTTTCTTCATCTTGGATGCAGGAATTTCAACAGTTTCATGACCTACAGTGTTGGCATTTCTGATTCTTGTTAGCATATCCGCTATAGGATCTGTCATTGTCATTACAGTGTTTCTCCTTTCATAATTTTTACCAGCTTGCTTTTCTTACGCCCGGAATTTCTCCTTTATAAGCAAGCTCTCTAAAACAGATACGGCAAATACCATATTTTCTTAATACGGAATGTGGTCTTCCGCAAAGTCTGCATCTGGTATAAGCACGAGTTGAATATTTCGGTTTTCTCGCCTGTTTAACTTTGAGAGATGTCTTTGCCATTCTCGATTCCTCCTATAATTTCCGAGCGGCGCCGAGGAAATTATATAAAAACTTCCTTACGGCGAAGCCGCTACACTTCTGAGTTTTTCTATTTCTCAAACGGCATACCGAGCAGTTCCAGCAATGCAGCTGCTTCTTCATCTGTTTTAGCCGTTGTTGTAAATACTATGTTCATACCTTTGATTGTATCAACCTGGTCGTAGTTGATTTCAGGGAAGATTAACTGTTCTTTGATACCCATAGAGTAGTTTCCTCTACCGTCAAAAGAGTTTTTGCTAACACCCTTGAAGTCTCTTACTCTCGGAAGAGCGATATTGAAGAATTTATCAGCAAATTCATACATATTATCTCCTCTTAAAGTAACCTTTGCACCTACAGGCATGCCCTGTCTTACTTTAAAGTTAGCGATGGATTTCTTAGCCTTCGTGATAACCGGTCTCTGTCCGCTGATTAAAGCGATTTCTTCAACTGCGGATTCCATAATCTTCGCATTGTCCTTTGCTTCGCCAAGACCCATGTTGATTGTGATCTTCGTAAGCTTAGGAACTTCCATTACGTTTTTATACTGGAACTTTTCTTTTAAAGCTCCGAAAACTTCGTTATTGTAAGTTTCTCTTAATCTTGCTGTCAAAATCGTCTCCTCCTTTCTTAGTCGATTACGTTTCCTGTTTTCTTGGAAACTCTTACTTTCTTACCGTCTTTGATCTGGTATCCAACTTTGATAACTTCTTTAGCCTTAGTGTCATAAAGCATTACATTGGAAGCATCGATTGGACCTTCGAAATGCTTGATTTCAGCACCGGCTTTTCTTGTAGCCTTAGCATGCTTAGTAACAACATTTACGCCTTCAACGATAACTCTGTTTTCCTTCGGCATTGCCTTAAGAACTTTGCCGTGTTTACCTTTATCCTTACCAGTAATAACAATTACTGTATCGTCTTTCTTAATACGCATCCTTACACCTCCTACAGTACTTCCGGTGCCAATGACACGATCTTCATGAAGCCCTTATCTCTAAGCTCTCTTGCAACAGGTCCAAAGATACGAGTTCCAACCGGGTTCTTATCTTCTTTATCTTTAATGATTACTGCAGCGTTCTGGTCAAACTTAACATAGCTTCCGTCTGCTCTTCTGGCACCATGCTTAGTTCTAACTACTACAGCCTTGACAACGTCGCCTTTTTTAACAACGCCGCCTGGGGTTGCTTCTTTAACTGCACAAACGATAACGTCTCCAATATTCGCATACTGACGGGAAGTACCGCCTAAGATACGAATGCAAAGAAGTTCTTTTGCACCTGAATTGTCAGCAACTCTTAATCTAGTTTCAGTCTGAATCATGATTTGGTGCCTCCTTTATTTAACCTTTTCAATGATGTTCACAAGTCTCCATCTCTTGTCCTTGGACAGAGGTCTTGTTTCCATAATTCTTACTTTATCGCCGATTTGACATTCATTGTTTTCGTCATGAGCTTTTACCTTCTTAGTTCTCTTTACAGCTTTTCCGTAAAGGGAATGTCTTACGAAGTCTTCGATTGCAACAACTACAGTCTTATCCATCTTATCGGATACAACAACACCGACTTTAGTTTTTCTTCTA
The DNA here is from genome assembly GCA_934233735.1 of uncultured Clostridia bacterium. Lineage (GTDB taxonomy): Bacteria > Bacillota > Clostridia > Peptostreptococcales > Anaerovoracaceae > CAG-238. The sequence continues at coordinate 104,318 of CAKQGQ010000006.1, forward strand.
TTTCTTTCAACTGCCATAGTACATCCTCCTTCCTACTAAGCTTGTAATTCTTTTTCTCTAAGAATTGTCTTCACTCTAGCAATATTTCTCTTTAATTCTCTCATTTTAACAGGGTTTTCTAACTGTCCTGTAACATGCTGGAATCTCAAGTTGAATAATTCTTTCTTCATGTTAGCAAGTTCTGTATTTAATTCAACCGCTGTCATTTCTCTCATTTTCTTTAATTCCATTATGCTTCACCACCCTTTACTGCGTCTTCTTTGATGGCAAATTTGCACTTAACCGGGAGCTTGTGAGCAGCAAGTCTCATAGCTTCTCTTGCTTTCTCTTCGGAAACGCCCTCGATTTCGAACATTACTCTACCTGGCTTCACTACTGCTACCCAGTACTCAGGAGCACCTTTACCGGAACCCATACGTACTTCAGCAGGTTTCTTTGTTACCGACTTGTGCGGGAAAATCTTGATATATACTTTACCACCTCTTTTAATCGATCTTGTCATCGCGATACGAGCGGCTTCGATCTGATTAGAAGTGATCCATCCACATTCCTGTGCAACCAATCCGTATGCACCGTAAGTAATTGTATTACCTTTGGTTGCAACGCCTTTCATTCTTCCTCTGTGAACTCTTCTGCGTTTAACGCGCTTTGGCATTAACATGGCTTTCGTTCCTCCTTTCCGTGTTCTTATGCTTCAGTTGTTTCTGCTGCTTCTACAGCTTCAACCTGTTGTTCTTCTACTTGTGGCTTCGCTTCAACTTTTGGAGCCTTTCTTACTCTTGGATTCATAGCCTTCGGTGCTTCCTGACGATCGTTTCTGTCACGTCTTTCGCGTCTTTCGCCGCCGTTTCTTCTGTCACGTCTTTCACCGTCTTTTCTCGGTCTTCTTTCTCTCTTTTCGCGTTTTTCTTCACGAACAGCACTCTTCAGACCCTTGTCGAGAATTTCGCCGTGGTTAATCCAAACCTTAACGCCGATCTTACCGTAAGTAGTGTCAGCTTCTGCGAATCCGTAGTCGATATCTGCTCTTAAAGTGTGAAGAGGAACGTTGCCTTCGCTGTACTTTTCGCTTCTTGCGATTTCAGCGCCGCCAAGTCTTCCGGAGCAAAGCACCTTGATACCCTTGGAGCCGGCCTTCATTGTTCTGCCGATAGCCTGCTTCATAGCTCTTCTGAAGGAAACACGTCTTTCAAGTGCCTGAGCGATGCTTTCTGCAGTAAGCTGTGCGTCTAATTCTGCCCTTCTTACTTCTTCGATTGAAATTTCAACTTCTTTGCCTGTCATCTTCTTAATGTCAGCCTTTAAAACATCAACGCCGTCTCCGGATCTTCCGATTACCATGCCCGGCTTAGCTGTAAGAACGATAACTCTGATTTTATTTTCTGCTGCTCTTTCAATAAGAACCTTTGAAACTCCGGCAACATATAATTTTTTCTTTACATATTCTCTTACTTTGTTATCTTCTACAAGGTAATCTGCAAAGCTGTTCTTATCTGCATACCATTTGGAATCCCAGTCTTTTATAACGCCCACTCTTAAACCATGTGGACTTACTTTCTGACCCATTCGTGAACCTCCTATTCTTTCTCTCTAAGAGTTACGCCAACGTGGCTTGATCTCTTTAAGATGATTGATGCTCTACCTTGTGAACCGGCTCTCCATCTCTTCATGGTCGGGCCCTGGTTAGCATATACTTCTGCGACATATAAGTTGTCTGGATTCATATCGAAATTGTTTTCAGCGTTTGCTGCTGCTGATTTAACAACCTTTTCTACGATTTCTGAACCTTTGCCAGGTGTGAACTTTAAAATGTTCAATGCCTCGTTTAAGTCCTTACCTCTTACTAAATCAGTAATCGGTTTAAGCTTGATAGGAGACATTCTAACGTATTTAGCAACTGCTTTTGCTTCCATTTCTCATTATCTCCTTTCTTATTTCTTAACCTTTGATGATTTGTCAGCAGCGTGACCTCTGTAGTTTCTCGTAGGAGCAAATTCTCCAAGTCTGTGTCCTACCATGTCTTCTGTGATGTATACAGGAACATGTTTCTTACCGTCGTGCACTGCGATCGTGTGTCCCACCATCTGCGGGAATATTGTGGATGGTCTTGACCATGTCTTGATAACTTTCTTGTCGTTAGCTGCGTTGAGTTCTTCGATAGCCTTCAGCAGCTTAGCGTTTACGAAAGGACCTTTTTTAAGTGATCTGCCCATTATCTTTGCTCCTTCCTATTATTTTTCATTTCTTCTCTTTACGATATATTGATTTGAAGCTTTGTTCTTCTTTCTTGTCTTATATCCAAGTGCAGGCTTACCCCAAGGAGTAACCGGGCTCTTACGGCCGACAGGCGCTCTGCCTTCACCACCACCATGTGGGTGATCGTTAGGGTTCATTACGGAACCTCTTACTGTAGGTCTGATGCCCATGTGTCTCTTTCTGCCTGCTTTACCAATCTGGATATTAGCGTGGTCTCCGTTACCAACTTCGCCGATAGTAGCTCTGCATCTCATGCTGATTTTTCTTACTTCGCCGGAAGGAAGTCTTACCTGTGCGTAATCTCCTTCTTTCGCCATCAGCTGAGCGCCGTTTCCTGCGGATCTTGCAAGCTGTCCGCCCTTGCCCGGCTTAAGCTCGATGTTGTGGATGATTGTACCAACCGGAATGTTTGCGATTGGAAGCGCATTTCCGGTAACGATATCAGCTTCCGGTCCGGATACTACCTTCTGACCAACCTGTAATCCCTTAGGAGCAAGGATATATCTCTTTTCGCCATCCGCGTATACGAGAAGTGCGATGTTTGCGCTTCTGTTCGGATCGTATTCGATTGTCTTTACGGTTGCCGGAATATCGTCCTTCGTTCTCTTGAAGTCGATGATTCTGTATTTCGGTCTTGTACCGCCGCCCTGATGTCTAACAGTGATTTTACCTCTGTTGTTTCTTCCTGCATGCTTCTTGAGCGTTACAGTCAAGGATTTCTCAGGTGTGCTGGTTGTAATTTCTTCAAATGTAGAAACCGTCATACCTCTAAGACCAGGAGTAGTTGGATTATATTTTCTAATTCCCATTTCTTACATACCTCCTATATTATAGTCCCTGGAAGAATTCGATTTCCTTACTGCCTTCAGTAAGTGTAACGATTGCTTTTTTGTAAGCAGCAGTTCTGCCCACATTTCTTCCCATTCTCTTAACTTTACCGTCATAATTCATAATGTTTACTTTAGCTACTTCAACACCGAAGATTTCTTCAACAGCTAATTTAACCTGAGTCTTGTTAGCGTCTGTTGCAACTTTGAAAGTGTACTTCTTGTCTGCAGCCACGTCCATGGACTGTTCTGAAATAACAGGTGTCAAAATGATGTCATATGCTGTTTTCATTAGATGTACACCTCCTCGATTTTCTTAACCGCTTCCTGTGTTACGATGAAGCTTTCGTGGTTTACGATTTCGTAAACGTTCATTGTTCCTACGAGAGCCGTTCTTACTCCCGGGATGTTAGCTGCGGATCTTACAACGTTTTCATCCTTTTCAGCTGTGATGATTAAAGCTTTCTTGCCAGCCTTAATGTTTTCAAGCACCTTGATCATTTCTTTCGTCTTCGGTGCGTCAAATTTGAGTTCATCAAGTACGATGATTTCTTTCTCTAATACCTTCGAGGAAAGTGCAGACTTCATTGCAAGTCTTCTTAATTTCTTAGGTAATGTATATCTGTAGTCGCGAGGCTTCGGTGCGAATACAACGCCGCCGCCGATCTGTGACGGGTCTGTTGAGCTGCCTTGTCTGTGACGACCTGTTCCTTTTTGTCTGAAAGGCTTTCTACCGCCTCCTCTGACTTCGCCTCTTGTCTTAGCTGACTGAGTGCCCTGTCTTTGGTTAGCTAAGTAGTTCTTTACTACTGCATGAACAGCATTTTCGTTTGGAGTGATTCCGAAAATCGCATCGTTTAATTCGATTGTTCCGGCTTCAGCTCCAGCCATGTTAAGCATTGTTACTTTTGCCATTTGTACTTCCTCCTTTCCGAAAGTCTATTATTTGTCCTGACCTTTTACTGCATACTGAACGCGAACCAGTCCGCCTTTGTTTCCCGGAACAGCGCCCTTAACCAGCATAAGGTTTCTTTCTTCGATAACTTTTACTAAAACCATGTTCTGAACGGTAACAGTATCTCTGCCCATTCTTCCCGGACCTGCGTTACCCTTGAATACTCTTGAAGGGTAAGTACCTGCTGCAAGCGCACCTGCAAGTCTCTTATGCTTGGAACCGTGGCTCATAGGTCCTCTGTGGTGTCCATGTCTCTTGATGTTACCCTGAGTTCCCTTACCTTTGGAAGTGCCTGTGATGTCAAGCTTCTTGCCAACTTCGAAATCAGCAACGGTGATTACCTGCCCTACTTCGTAGCTTTCGCCTTCTTCAATTCTGAATTCAGCTAAGTGCTTCTTCGGAGCAACGCCTGCCTTTTCAAAATGGCCTGTCAAAGGTTTGTTTACTCTCTGCGGCTTCTGGTCTTCAAAACCAACCTGTACTGCGTTGTAACCATCTGTTTCAACAGTCTTAACCTGAGTTACAACTTCAGGGCCTGCTTCGATGACTGTTACCGGAATCACATTTCCTTCTTCATCGAAGATCTGAGTCATGCCCATCTTTTTTCCTAAGATTGTCTTCATATTTTTTCTCCTTTTCTTACATTGGAACCGCGTCGTCGCAAGCTTCGCTGTTTTCGCGTGCTGCATCTCGCACGCTCACGCGCTCCGCTGCTCCTCCTTTCCCCAAAAAGCTTCGCTTTTCGGGGGCCCCACAGGTTGGGCCAAGAACTTGCAGCTGTCATTTTGCACGCCGGGTTCATACTAAGGGAAGGTCCCTTTCAACTTATTAGTTCGATTTCAAACCTTCTTGTGGATTAGAGTTTGATTTCGATGTCAACACCTGCTGGCAGGTCGAGCTTCGTTAAAGCATCTGTTGTCTTGAGTGTTGCGTTTGTGATGTCGATTAATCTCTTGTGAGTTCTCTGTTCGAACTGTTCTCTGCTGTCCTTGTATTTGTGTACAGCTCTTAAGATTGTTACGACTTCTTTTTCTGTAGGCAGCGGAATCGGACCGGAAACATCTGCGCCTGTCTTTTTCGCCGTTTCGACGATTTTAGCAGCAGACTGGTCTAATAACGCATGGTCATAAGCTTTCAGCTTAATTCTGATTTTTTGTAATTCGCTCATTGTTTTCCTCCTGAAATAAATTTTTGTACTGTTTACGCTATGCTTGTACAAGGGGTTCAAATGCCTTGATTTCAACGCGTACAGTTTTCTTGCCCTTGCGTACACGCGCCCGTGCGTTTCCTACAGTTACGCACAAAGCAAAAATCAGGCGAATCCCTTCGCCCCCATCAAGTGAGGACAATTCTCCACGGAAATTACCTGATAGCTCAGCAACTTCCCGTTTCATCGCCTTAAGCAAGCCTTATTAGTATATATCATCTTGTCAAGTTTGGCAAGCCTTTTTTAAAATTTTTTTCGCAAAATTTCAAACTTTTTTATATGACGAATTTTAGGATTTCCAACGCTTACACGGCACGAATTTCTTACGCTTGTATTGGCGTTTCATATTTTGCAAGATTCTTGCTGTTTACTATCAGTGTCAAGAAAAGTCGAACTTTTTTAAAATTTTGATAAAAATTTAAAACGGCGTACCGCAATGGTACGCCGCCTATCGTGTTTATTTCGTTTTTATGACACTTTCTTATAGCTTACATTCGACCACTTGGAATATACATTCTTGCCGCCGATGTTCTTGACAGCTCTTACCTTGAAGTAGTAAGTTTTGCCCTTTGTAAGCTTCTTGGCTGTGTAAGTCTTCTTGGAAGTTGTCGTAAGTCTCTTGAAGTTCTTTGTCTTCTTGAGTGATTTGTATACCTGATACTTCACGCCTTTCACTTCCGTGCAAGCCTTCCATGACAGCTTAATCGATTTTTTCTGCTTCTTAGTCGTCAGCTTCGTCTTGAACTGCTTCAAAGCGATCGTCTGGTTGATGTCGGAAAGCTCTGTTGTGGAAGTGATGTTGATTCTGCCCTGAGCCTGCGCATATTCATCGTTTACAACGCCTTTCAGGTTGTTCTGGATATAGTTAATCAGAACCTGGTTGTCGATCATAACTTCATCCTGAAGGATTTTGTTGTTCTTGAACATTACAAATCCGTCTCCGCCGTTCTTGAGCATATAGTTATGCGATGCGAGCGTGTATGTTTTCGCAAGGTCTAAAGTTTCGCCGTTTACCTTAACATCGAAAACTCTGTACTTGCCTGCAACCTTGACAAATTCGCCCTTATCGTTTTCTTCAACTGTTGATTCAAGATAAGTATTGATATTGTAAGTAAGGCCTGCAACCTGAAGGAATCCTCCGTTTTCACCCTTTCCTACATTTCTTGAGCCGAATTCCAGAGCATCCAGAATCTGCTGTCCTGTCGCTTCCACTACGCATGCCATATTGCCGAATGGATGAACTGCAATAATTTGTCCATATGTAATGTTGCCCTTTGCGATGGAAGTTCTGATTCCTCCGCCGTTTACAAATGCGATGTCTGCGCCGAGAACATTCTTATATGCGTCTGCACAAAGGTCGCCGAGGTTTGTTTCCTGGCTTCTGATCAGACGGTTTTCATTCTGGTCAGCGATAATCAGATCAACATCTGTCTTTGCTACTACCTTGTTTTCGAGTTCTTTGTATTTTGCCTTGATACTGTCAACAAATTTCGTGATGTCCGCATCTTTATCCTTTGCAACATCTGCGCCTACATATTCAGCCGTAATCGTTCCGTTTTCAGCGATTACGATTTTGCCGATGTTTTCAAGCTTCGTGCCGGTAGCTACCATCTTGATGGACTTTCCGTCTTTATTCTTCACGCTCTTTACAACTGTGCTGTGTGCATGTCCGTCCATAAGAACATCAATGCCCTTTGTATTCTTAATCACATCCATGGAAGTCCACGGCGCACTTGCTTCATCGTCGCCTAAATGTGCAACTGCTACAACATAGTCTGCGCCTGCTTTTTTCGCAGCGTCAACAGCGGTCTGAACAGCTTTATAAAGCTTATCGCCTGTTGAATCGTTACAGAAATCATAGATATAGTTGCCGAACTTGTCCTGGAAGTAAGTCGGAGTGGATTTAACCAGCGTTTCCGGTGTGGAGATTCCTACGAAAGCAACTTTCTTTTCGCCGAAAGTCATCATCTTATAGGTATCAAATACCGGCTTGTCGTCCTTCATGAAGTTTGCAGACACATAAGTCGCCTTCATCTTCGGAACGATGACATTGAGGAACTGATCCATTCCATAGTCAAATTCGTGGTTACCCGGAGTTACAACATCATAGCCGACTTCGTTCATAATGTCCACGATGTATTCACCCTTGGACAATGTTCCGATTGTGTCGCCCTGAATCGCATCGCCTGCATCAACGAGCGCAACATAATTGTGCGTTTCAGCCAGCGCTTTTTTGTACGCCGCAAGTCCCGCATAGCCGATGTTCTGGTCAATGCCGCAGTGAACATCGCTTGTTCCTAAAATGACAATGTCATTTGACTTCGCAGGGGTCGTCGGCTCCGTTGTCGGATTCGGGCTGATAACTTCTGTCGGTGTTTCATCGGCGAAAGCCATGGCAGGCATCATTGCAAATGCAACGAGCAAAGCCAGAACGAGCGCCAATACTCTCCTGTTTTTCATTTCTCTTCTCCTTTTCTTTTCGTTTCGGTTTGATTAAGAAATTTTCTTGTAGGAAACATTCGACCAGTTGGTGTAGTAATATTTCCCACTTAAATATTTATACCCACGGACTTTATAATAATAGGTTTTCCCTTTTTTCAGTCCGGAAGTATTGGTGTAGGTGCGTTTGCTTGTCGTAAACGCTTTCTTATAGCCGCTGCTCTTTTTCTGCGATTTATAAATCTGGAATTTCATTCCGCTGACTGTATTTCGGCTTACCGTCCACGAAACCTTCATGCTGCGTTTGCTTCCGCTCTTTTTCACAGCAGTCGTCGTCTTAATCGTCAGCGATTTAATATCGATTACCTGCTTCTGCAGTTCAATCTGCGCACGCAAAGTGTTCATTTCTTCAGAATAATTTTTCATGCGCTCCGTGATTCCGGCTTCAATTTCTGCATCGATTTCGCTCTGTCTTGCAAGTTTGATGAAATCAATTCTTCCCTGTGCTTTTGCGTATTTATCGCCGATGACGCCGCCCAGATTCCTGCTGATATAGTCCGACAGCGCCTGATTGTCGATCGCCGCATTTGCTTTCGCTACAGAGCCCTCGCTAAACATCGCATAGCCGGTATCTCCCGAGAGAAGCTCGTTCGTTCCGGCAACCGTATAGGAGCCCATGAGGTCCAAATCCTTTCCGCCTACTTTTACATTCGTCACACGGTAGTCCTTCTGGACTCCGGTGAACTTACCCTGCGTGTCCAAAGTCACCGTCGACTTCACAGTTTCCTGTATATCAAAGGTAACCCCTGCGATTTGCAGGAAACCTTCATTGTTGGACGGACAAAGTCTCGATGCCATTTCGAGTGCATCCAAAATATCGTATCCCGAAACCTTGACAACACTAATGCTTTCGTTGCCCGGCAAAACTTTTACGACATCACTGTAGCTGATGTCGCCGACTGCCAGTTCTCCTTGTATTTCTCTTGCCTCCACGAATGCAATATCCGCATCCGTCGCTGCTTTATATGCGTCAGCGCAGAGATCGCCCAAATTCGTTTCGGTTTTGCCCACAAGTCTCACGCCGTCGCTGTCCGCAGCAATCATCTTATGGTTGGAAACCGCAAAGGTTCCTTTCATTTCCGCGTTATATGCATCGGTCAAAGCATCAATTGTGTCTTTTGTCTGAATATCCCTTAAAGTGTAATTGCTCACAAGCTGGGAAGAAACGGATTTCCCCGGTGAAAGCGTCAAAACGCCGATATTTTTAAGTGCAGACCCTGCAGAAGTCAGAAGCACTTCTGCACCGTCCTTATTTTTCACCTGCTCGCCGCTGATTGCCGTATGGCTGTTGCCTGCAATAAAAGCAGTAATTCCTGTCGTGTTCTGTATCACGCTTTTCGGTGTGAACACAGAGGTTCCTGTTGAGGAAAGATGTCCGATTGCCACAACATAGTCTGCGCCCTCGTTCTTTGCGCTGTCAACCGCAGACTGAACCTTTTCGTAAAGTTCCGTACCGTTTCCGCCGTTTGCAAAATCATAAATATCGCTTCCGCTGCTGTTTTTAAACGAAGCCTCGGATTTTTCGATGGTTTCCGGGTCGCTGATTCCCACATAGGCAATTTTAACCTTGCCGTATGTCACAAGCTTATACGGCTTAAACACCGTCGTCGTTCCCGCGCTGTATGCGAAGTTAGCGCTGACATACTGATAATTCGCCGCCGAAGCCAGTTCGTCAACCAGCCGGTCTACGCCAAAATCAAAGTCATGCACTCCGGGCACCGCAATTGCGTATCCCGCTGCATTCATAGCATCCACTGCGTACTTGCCCTTTGATGCATTTGCGATTGCCGTTCCGCTGAGCGCATCGCCCGCGTCCACAATTTCCACATAGGAAGTCTGTGCCTTCTTTTCCTTCGCATAGGCAGCAACTCCCGCTAATGAAATGTTGTCACTTACACCGCCGTGCATATCCCCTGTATAAAGAATCACGATATCGTCCGCAGCCGTTTCCTCCGCAAATGCCAAAGTCGGCATCATCGCTGCAATCAGGCAAATTGCTAAAAGCACGCTTAAAGCTTTCCTTCTCATCTTCATTCCCCTGTCTCCTTACATCCGTTATTTTGTCTTTTCAAAGTCCTTTTAAATATCCCTTGCAATCTTAGCTCCGATACGAGCATTATTCAATACTAATTTAATATTCGCTTCCAGGCTGCTGCCTTCCGTCAAATCCTTTACCTTGCTTAAAAGGAACGGTGTAATTCTCTTGCCTTTCACCCCTTGCTCTTCACATTCCTTTAAAGCTTCTTTGATTACAACATCCATTTTTTCATATGGAATCTCATCCTCCTGCGGAATCGGGCATGCAATCAGCATACCGCCGCGAAGTCCCAAAGCGGCCTTCGCATTGATAAGGTCCGCAATGTCCTTCGGATCGTCCAGTCTGCATTCCGATTTAAAGCCGCTCCTTCTGCTGTAAAATGCAGGGAATTCTTCTGTTCCGTAGGTAATTACCGGAACGCCCGATGTCTCCAGATATTCCAAAGTTGCGCCGATGTCTAAGATTGACTTAACCCCTGCGCACACAACTGCCACTTCGGTCGTCTTCAATTCCTCAAGGTCTGCAGAAATATCAAAGCTTTCGCCTGCGCCTCTGTGAACACCGCCGATGCCGCCTGTTACGAACAGTTTAATGCCTGCCATATGCGCAGCAATCATCGTTCCTGCAACCGTCGTCGCACCGTTCATCTTTTTCGCGATTACAAGCGGAAAATCTCTGCGGCTTACCTTAAGCACATTGTCTGCAGTTCCTAAATATTCTATTTCTTCCTTCGTGAGGCCGATTTTGATTCTTCCGTTGATAATTGCAATTGTAGCCGGCATTACGCCTTCCGCTCTGATCACATCTTCAACTGCAATTGCTGTTTCCACATTTCTCGGATACGGCATTCCGTGCGCGATAATCGTCGACTCCAATGCCACTACAGGCGTTCCTTCTTCCAGTGCCTTTGCAACTTCCGGTTTTACATCAATAAAATTACTATACATTTTCCTGTACCCTCCTCTTGATTTCTTCAAAGCTCATTTTATCGTTTACCGCCTTTTCGCTTTCCATAGCAACCTGTGATGCTGCCATGCCCAGCCGGGCGATTTCGTCAATTTCCATGTTTTGCGCCATTCCGGTCAGAATCATCGCAGAGAACGCATCCCCTGCGCCGGTGGCACTCTTTATTGTAATACTTTTTGTGGGTCTTATAAAGCCCTCTTTTTCTTTATTCTTAAAATATACGCCTTCGCTGTTAAGCGTAATGTATACATTCTTTACACCCTGCCGGATGAACCAGTCGCTCGCGCAGCGCAAATCTTCTTCCGTCTTGATTTCAATTCCCGACAAGACTTCTGCTTCAATCAGGTTCGGTTTAATGCTGTGAAATCTGCCAATCAGATTTTTTGCGCGCGGCGCTTTATTTGCGGAAACAGGGTCAAAGAAAAGCGGTTTTTCCGCAAGCATTTCCGTTATGCCTGCAAGCATTTTTTCCTCCAGATTTCCGTCCAGTGCAATCGCCTTTGCCTCTTCAAAAATACCAATATTATCCTTTAAAAACTCAGGCGTGAGATTTTCGATAATCTCCATATCGCACATTCCAAGCTCCATATCCCGCCGTTCATTCAAAATCGACAGGTAAATCGCCGAACCGGTATCTGGAATTTCACGCACAAGCGAAACATCCACGCCTAAACTCTTCAGATGTGCTTTCGCTCCTCTGCCGAGCTCGTCGTTTCCGATTGCCGAAGCCATCGCAACGCTCGCTCCCATCCTCGCGGCATTTTCTGCAATATTCCTGCCGACGCCGCCGTAGGCGATTGAAATTTTTCCGGGATTGGAGTCCTGATATTTCAGTTCCCGATACGGATACCCCTCAATATCAATATTAATTCCTCCGATAATTACTATATCTGACATGTCTTTTCTCCCATAAATTCTGTCCCATTTCTGTTTTTTCAATCAGTCCACAAAAACGCTTCCGCCTATGAACTCCCTGATAATCGAATTATTCACGATTGCCGAATCATCGTCCACCGTTCGGAAAAAGCGCAGGAAATTCAGCAGCCGATGCGCGTCCGCATACTCAGGCTCATCCCGCGTAATTTCTTCAAGCAGAGGTTTGGCATATTTCTTCAAGACGGAGATTTCATATAAGTGCACGGAATTAAACACCACATCCGCCTGGTTTGAAAACGGGAAAATATTTTTATCTTCTCCTGCCCTTACCTTCGGCCATGTGTTAATTGTGTTCTGCGCGCTATAGCCTCTGTACTTGAAGTCACGCACCAGACGTCTCAGCATTCTGTGGTCCGTCGTGACAATCCGGTTGTGATTGTCGATGTTCAGCTGAATCAGCGGACTTATGTAAATTTTAAACTTTTCTTCTTCTGCAATTTTCGGCGTCAGCGCTTCATTCAAAGCATGGATTCCCTCAATCACAATCGGCTGACTGCCATTAATTCTAGTCTTTCTTTTCCCAAACTCTTTATGCCCGGTTAAAAAATTGAATATCGGCAGGTCAACTTCCTTGCCTGCGAGCAAAGCATTCATATTATCGTTGAACAAATCAATATCAACTGCATTCAGATTTTCATAATCCTTTTCGCCGTATTCGTCAAGCGGAGTCTGCTCCCTCTCCAGGAAATAATCATCGGTTCCCAGATACAACGGCTTCAGTCCGTGCACGCGAAGCTGAATGCAAAGTCTCTGTGCGAAGGTCGTTTTCCCTGAGGATGACGGACCTGCAATCAAAATAATCCTTTTCTTCTGCTTCGTAATTGTTTCTGCAATTTCTACGATTTTACTCTCGTGCAAAGCCTCTGAAATTTGAATCAGTTCCTTAATCTTCCCTTCGTCGATTCTGCGGTTCAAATCGGAAACATAATTAATTTCCATCAGCTTGCCCCAGCGTTTTTCCTCGCCGAAGGTCTTATATAAAGCTTTTTCATCCACATATTCGGGAATCACATTCGGATTCGACGGGTGCGGGAAGCGCAACAAAACACCGCGCCTGTATTTCATAAGCTGGAAATATTTTATATACTCCGTTGAAGGCGCCATCAGCCCATAAAAGAAGTCCATATAGCCGTCCAGCGAGTAGAACGGAATCTTCTTCATATACGGATTTTCCTCTAAAAGCGCAATTTTTCCGCCGCGGCCGCTTTGGATAAAAAAGTTTTCTGCTTCTTCCTTTGTCAGTTCTATCCTTTCAAGCGGAAGGTTTTTCGCAACAATTTCATGCATCCGCTTTTCGATTTCCCGAACCTGCGCTGCAGTAATCGGCACATCGGATTTAATCTCGGTGAAAAGACCTTTATTCAGCGAATTTTCAATGTCCACTTCAAAATCGCCGAGCACATCGTAAACCGCTTTCAGATAAATCAGCGTCAGGCTGTTCTGATAAATCAGATTCGCCACCTGCGTCCGCATATCCAAAAATTCGATGTGGCAGTCCCGATGAATCTTATAGGCTAAAGTTACCAGTTTATTATTCACCTTCGCTGCCAAAACTGTATACGGCAGCTCATTTTCCATTGTTTTATAAAGTTCCTCAATCGAGGTTCCTTTTTCTATTGTAATTTCCTGAAACTCTCCTCTAAGCTCTTTTTTTAGCTGAATTTTCATAGTTCCCCCTGTTTTGCTGTAATTCAATGATTCTTTCCTCGCGGCAACGCCGTAAGGACGATCGATAGAATCATTATACCATAAAGAAATAATAAAAAAAGCTTTTTAGGGCAAAATAGATGGCGAAAGGAGTGATTACTTTGAAAAAACTAATTCTCATTCTGATGATAATTGGTGGAATCAACTGGGGTCTGGTAGGATTCTTTAACTATAACCTTGTGTCAAGCATTTTCGGCATCAAGTTCGAGGTTATCTCCCGCATTATTTATGCGGTCGTGGGTCTTGCGTCCTTATACGGAATTTCTTTTTTATTCAAAGACAATACCAGACACGCTTAAATTTATTTTGTCGTCCGAAACGGTTTCGGCAACAGAAATACCGCCCCGGGAAATCGAGGCGGTATTTCTGTTTTTCTCTTAGAAAGGAGCATTTATGACGAATCAGAAGAGTCCTTCCGCTGCCGCTTCCGGATCCCCCATCATGTTTGCTGCTTCCGGATAGTTTCCGGCACTCTCTTCGGCAGAACTTGCTGCCTCACGAATCGGAATGTGGCTTCCTGCTGGCGCTGCATGTGTTTCCGGTCGATGCGGCTGTTCTTCTCCGCTTTTCCTTAAATCATTCCCATAAAACTTAAGTAAGATTCGGATTGTTTCCAGAACTTCATCTTTATGCATCGTAACCCCTCTGCTCATACGCTCATGCTTCGGATCCCAATCCCTGATGTCCAGTTTCGGGCTCGCTCCGTGCCACGATACCATATTGATTTCTTTCGACCATCCGGTCTGATACTTGCCGACAACTCCCAGTCTGTCCACGATTTCATACCTGAAGTCATCGTCTCTTTCTCTCGCATATCTTGGCATGTTATACCTCCTTTGTAATTATTTTGCTTTTCGCTATTATATTACCATATCACTTTAATCATGTCAATATATTACAAGGATTTTTTTCAAGTAATTTTGTGTAAAAACAAAAATCCCGAAAAGCGTTTGTTTGCCCTTCGGAATTTTCTTTTTAATCATTTATTTATTTGATTCTTTCAATTGCCGCCTTGATTCTTGCCGGAAGGTATCTGCACTTTTCCTCCGAAACCGATGCAACCGATACGCGAATGCCTTTTGCTAAAGGAACTACGAAGATTCCCTCTTTCTCAAGCTCTGCTGATAGGGCATCAGGATTTTCGTGCGGTACTGATGCGAAGAAGCCTGCGTCAAACGGTACGATTTCAAGCCCTGCTTCCTCTGCCGCCTGCTCGAAGGCCTTTCCTCTTCTCAGAAGCATATCGCGGAAGCCTGCTCTTTCCTTGTCAACCTTTGCCTTCAGCTCAGGGTCTGCATAAATCTTAGTAATAATCATCTGCGGTGCTCTCGTGCAGTTCGACCATGAAGCTCTGGACGAAAATTCGCACACGCGCTTGAATTCCTCTGCAAGTTCTTTGGTCGGCGCCATACAAATCATCGCGCCGCAGCGCATGCCGTAGAGCGTATACGCCTTCGAAAGACTGTGACCGATTACAATCATCACATGCTCAGGGAGACCCTCGATAATCGGCAAAAAGCTTCTATACGCCTCTTCATCACCTGCAAAGTCAATATAAGCCACATCGACAAGGAGCGTCACTTTTTTCTCTTTCGGCACTGCCGAGAGAATTCCGCAAACCCGTGTCCAGTCCTCATCTGTAAGCGCATATCCCGTCGGATTGTGCGCCGGTGTGTTTATGATGATAACCAGTCTTTCCTGCGTCTCGAGCAAAGTCTGAACTTTTTCTCCAAAATTTTTAATATTAAACTTGCGTTCCTTGTCAAAAAGATCGAAAGTTTCCACACGCCGTCCGATTTCCTGGGCAATCGTATTATACGGCGCCCAGTACCAGTCCGCCACGAGAATTTTATCGCCGACTTCCGAAAAATTGGAAATGGTATTGCGAATCGCACCGGTTCCGCCCGGTGTTGCAACCGCTTCGGTAAAACGCTTCGGCTGATAGCTTCCGAATGCATCCTTCTTTATTACTTCCCTGAACTCCGCCGTACCCGCAATCGGTGCATATTCGGCAAACTCCGCCGGATTCAGCTGCTTAAATACATCCGTCACCGAGGAAAGAACAATGAGTTTTCCCTCGTCATCAAGCAAGGCGCCGATGGTAGCGTTCACAACCTTATCCTTACCATCTGTTTCCAGTCTTGCTTTTGCTCTGTTACTGATACCGAAAATTTTATCTTCCTTTGGGATGTTTCTTCCCTGCTGTGCTGCGAATAATAAATCTGCCATGGGCATCCTCCTCCTTAAAAAATTTAATAATATCTTAGTATAATATGATTTTGCAATTATTACAAGAAGCGTTTTGTATGAAAATTGATTTTTTTGCAAACACTATGAATAACTGGAGGTGAAATTATGCGTCAAGCACAAAGAAAAAAAGAAAAAGACAAGGTTGCAGTTGCATTGATTTTGGCTTTCTGTGTTATCGCCCTGACTTCGATTTTTACGATAAAATCAAATATAGACAAAATTAACGGCAGTAATACTAATCTACCCGTTTCCGAGAAGATCAATACCTCGGAGCCGTCAAAAAATGCTGCTGAATCCAAAACAAATGTCGAAAAAAAAGCAGATGAAGTTTCCGTCAAAGTACCTGTCGTTGACAGTACCAAGCCTGCCGGAGATTCTTTGAAAAAAACTTCGTCGTTTCAAAATCCCGTCAAATCAGAGGCAGCTGCTCTCACAAATGAGTACGCCATGGATCATCTGATTTACTCCGTCACACTGGATCAGTACATGACTCACTGCGGATTGGATATTGAGGCGCCCGAAGACACACAGGTCGTCGCAATGGCGGACGGCACCGCAACAGCGGTCTATAACGATGACCGCTTCGGAAAGTCCATCGAAATCACACATTCGGACGGCAGCGGTCTGGTCAGCGTCTACTCCAACCTCTCGACAAACGAAATGGTTGAAATCGGTGATAGCGTAAAGGCAGGACAGATTATAGGCGGGGTAGGCTCTACCGGTCTGTTTGAGTCCCTTGAACCGTCGCATCTGCATTTAGAAATTTTAAAAGATGGTGTATATGTGAATCCTCAGGAATATGTCACTTTTTAAAATTCGCAATTGAATTTTTGTCCGCGCAGTTGTATAATATTGGTGCGACATGCGGACATAGTTCATTGGTAGAATATCAGCTTCCCAAGCTGAGGAGGCGGGTTCGATTCCCGTTGTCCGCTCCATTTAAATCAACGAGGGTGATAATCACCCTCATTTTTTTGTATACGAATTAAAATTCTTGTCATTTTCTCTTTTCTTTTAATGATTTTAAAATCTCATCTAAATTTGATTCTTTGATAATTTTCGGATAATTCTGTTCAAAGGCAATTAAAATATCCTTGGATTCGTTTTCCTCTTTTTTTATCGATGTAAAAATATCTTCTAGGTTTTTATTCTTGAGTGCTTCCTCAATAAATCCTTTTGCATCTGCAGGTACAGCCTCCCAACCACCATAAAGATTCTTTACTGCTGCTTCTATTTTTTCAAAAGTAATGGGTGTCCCTTTTTTGTCATGCTCCACTAATATACCGATTACATCCGAAAGGTCGTTTTTATACTTTCTTCCGGCTCTCAGTTTCATAGCAATCAGGTACTCTGCCGTGATTGTTCGTATTGTAAGAACACCATAAAAAGATTTATAATATACGGAATATTCATTCAGTTTTGGTGTATAAGAAGCAGTCTGCATAAAATCAGCATTTATCCATCCATTTGGCAAATTAAATTTATCTCCGACATCATTAATTGCATCTTTTATTGTCGAAGCTGCATGAATAACCGCATCAATATCTGTAGTCATATTGCGGAATCCATAATTGGTTAAAATTGCTGCACCGCCGACTAAGACAATCTCTGCCGGCATGGATTTGCCATTGCGCTTCCTAAAGGCTTTTGCAAGTTCCTTTAAATAGGTATCCAAATTCTCTTTTGTAAAAATTTCAGATGACATTTCGCACCTCGCTTTCTACAATGTTAAATCGCAGAAATTCCGGAATGGATTCTTTGATTGCCTGCTCTTTTATCTTTTGATTCTTTGTAATTTCCGCAGCTGCAAGTACTCCGGAAGGGAAAAGCATGTGCTGCAGCTTCATTTTGCGAAGGTCATCATACTGTGTGCAAAGCGGTATATTATTTTCCCGACTTACATAGTCAAGCATTGCAAGAAGGTATAAGCTCTCACGATACCATTGCTTTTTATAATACCAACGGATTTCATCTTTCTCCAGTACTTCAATAACAAAATCAATATCTCCGAGTTCTTTTAATTTATGACAGGTATTGCTCCTGAACAGTGTAAAATCGCAGCGTTTATCAAGATACGGTTCTATCAGACTTTCCATCGAAATATCGAGAACCTTTGAAATATAATAAATCGTCTCCGCAGAACATTTTTCAAGCTGCGCTTTACCATTGCAAATATCATGGATTGTTGTATAAGCCAGACCACTTTCCTTCGCTAATCGATATTGCGTAAGCTGCTTTTTTTCCATATATTCGTTTATTGTCACGAGATTTCACCTCCTATCGTCTTTATTGTATCGGTTAACCGTTATAATGTCAATTGCTTTTTTATTTTCATCCTGAAAAAACACCAATAAAAAATCGGGCAGCAATGCATTCAGTTTTTCTGAGCGCGTTGCTGCCTGCTTTCGTTTTCCTATTCTATAACTCCTGGATTTCGCAGTCAACTTAATTTTAAAATCGTACAAAATTGATGTTCTTTCCTTGACCGCTGAATTTTTCTTCATACTCCGTCATAAAATGCTGTGACTCCTTGCCGTATTTTCCCTGCGCTTCACCGTGAAGGTCGCGGGACATCTCCACAATTTCATATCCGCACACAGCAATTTCCTCAAGCGTAAATTCAAATAGCACGTCGTTATCCGTTTTAAATTCGATAAATCCGCCCTCTGCCAAAACAGATTTATAATTCTGCAGGCGTTTATGATAAGACAGTCTGCGCTTGGCATGTCTGGCTTTTGGCCAAGGGTCGCTGAAATTCAGATAAACTCCGGCAATCTCACCCTTCTCAAAATAATCCGCGAGGTCATTTACATAATCAATGAACACCCTAAGATTTTCCAGTCCGCCCTCTTCCGCCTTCTCTAAAGCACGAAGCACGACAGACGCCTGTCCTTCACAGGCAATGAAGTTTTTATCCTGTTCCTCATTGGCGTGTCGAACGATAAAATTTCCTTTTCCGCATCCGATTTCCAGATAAATGGGATTCTCATTTCCGAAAATTTCTGCCCAATGCCCTTTACAGCTCCGCGGATCTGTAATTAAGAGCCTTGCATTTTCTTCAATCCGTCCATCTAAATTTTTAATATTTCTCTGCCGCATAAACGCTCCTTTATAAGAAATATGCCTCGACGATGATTACCGCCAAAAACAGCACCTGAAGCGCCATCGCAACATAATCCCGCCCCTTCATTTTCATCTCATGCATTCTGGTTCTGTGCTCTCCGCCTCGGTAGCATCTCGCTTCCATCGCCATCGCTAAATCCTGCGCAATTCGAAAAGCGCTCACAAAAAGCGGCACCAGGATCGGAATCAGGCTCTTTGCACGGTGCAGAACACTTCCCGTCTCGAAGTCCGCACCTCTGGCCTGCTGCGCCTTCATAATTTTATCCGTCTCTTCCAATAAGGTCGGAATAAACCGCAACGCAATTGTCATCATCATCGCAATTTCGTGTGCCGGAAGTCCGATTTTTTTAAACGGAGAAAGCAGTCTTTCAATTCCGTCCGTCAGACTGAGCGGTCTGGTGCACAGCGTCAGCATCGACGAGCCGATAATCAGCAAAATCAGTCGAATCGCCATAAACACAGCAGTTCTGATACCTTCCTTGGTAATTTTCAAAATCCACCAACTCCAAATCACTTCGCCGTTAATCATAAAGATATTCAGCGTAAATGTAAAGAGCAATATAATGATAATCGGCTTGAGTCCGCGCACGATAAAGTTGATCGGCACCTTTGACACGGCAATTAAAACGGCAAGCACCACCGCCGCAATCGCGAAACCGATAAAATCATTTACAAGAAATAATTCAATAATAAACAGCAAAGTTGCTATTATTTTCACTCTCGGGTCCAATTTATGTACCCAGGATTCCCCCGGAAAATACTGGCCCAGTGTAATATCTCTAATCATAGTTTTATTTTTTTGCAGTCTCGCTTACCGCGAGCCTCCCTCCGATTTTTTCTTTAAGTACGCTGCAATTTCCTCTGCAGCCTGCTCTACATCCAAAATTGTTGCAGATAAATCAATGCCTTTCTCTCTAAGGCTTTCCGTGAATTCCGTTACAGGCGGCAGATCCAGCCCAACCGCGCGCAATTCGTCTTTTCTTGAGAAAACCTCCTTCGGCGTTCCGACCGTCACCAGCCTTCCGCTGTCGATTACGACAATTTTATCGGAAAGTCTCGCAATGTCCGCCATATTATGCGAAACGAATATCGTAATATTTCCTGTCCGCCTATGGACTTCTTCCACCATCGCCAAAACATCTTTGTGCGCCTTCGGGTCAAGTCCTGCCGTAGGCTCGTCCAAAATCAAAACCTCCGGACGCATTGCCACAACGCCTGCAATCGCTACACGGCGTTTTTGTCCTCCTGACAGCTCAAACGGCGAACGGTCTTTCACAGTCTCATAGTCAAGACCTACAAGCTCAATCGCCTCCCTGACACGCTCTTCAATCTGCTCATCACTCAGCCCTAAATTTTTCGGTCCGAAGGCAACATCTTTCGCCACCGTCTCCTCGAAAAGCTGATACTCCGGATACTGAAATACCAGTCCGATGCGTTTGCGGATTTCAACCATAGAAATTCCCGGAGCGGTAATATCCACATCGCCCACGATAACCCTGCCCGAGTCCGGCTTCAAAAGGCCGTTTAAATGCTGCAGCAGCGTGGATTTGCCCGAGCCGGTATGCCCGATAACACCTATAAACTGTCCATCTTCCGCTGTAAAGCTGATGTCATCCAGTGCCACCGACTGCGTCGGCATTCCTTTGTCATATATATGTGTTAAATGTTCTACTCTTATTGACATATAAATTCAACCATCTTTTCTTCCGTAATAATGTTTTCCGGCACATCGACTCCCTGTTCTCTGAGTCTTGCGGCCAGCTCTGCCATCAATGGCACATCGAGGTTCACCGATTGAATTAAATCACGATGCGAAAAGACTTCTTCCGGTGTTCCGTCCAGCAAAACCTTTCCTTCGTTCATGATAATCAAGCGGTCCGCATTTACGGTTTCCTCCATAAAATGCGTAATCAGGACAACTGTAATGCCTTCCTCATGCAGCTCGTCGATAATCGCCATGATTTCTTTTCGTCCCTTCGGGTCCAGCATGGCAGTCGGTTCGTCGAAAATAATACACTGCGGCTTCATCGCCACAACGCCTGCAATCGCAATTCTTTGCTTTTGTCCCCCG
The DNA here is from genome assembly GCA_934233735.1 of uncultured Clostridia bacterium. GTDB lineage: Bacteria > Bacillota > Clostridia > Peptostreptococcales > Anaerovoracaceae > CAG-238. The sequence goes on from CAKQGQ010000006.1 coordinate 125,153, forward strand.
GAAAGCAGATGCGGCGCCTTTTTCTTAAAAGCTCCCATATTCACATCTTCCAAAGCCTTATCCACTCTTTTGCGGATTTCCTCCGGCGGCACTCCTAAATTTTCCGGTCCGAATGCAACATCATCCTCTACGATGGCTGAAACAAGCTGATTGTCCGGGTTTTGGAAAACCATGCCCGCTGTCTGTCTGACATCCCAGATATGTTCATCATCCTTCGTGTCAAAACCTCCGACATAAATAACACCACTTGTCGGTACCAAAAGTCCGTTCAGGTTCTTCGCGAGCGTCGATTTTCCGGCGCCGTTTTTGCCGATAATCGCCGTAAAACTTCCCTTTTCAATTTCAAAGCTCACATCGTCTACCGCCCGAACGCTCACTTGTCCTTCTTCGGTCTCTTTGCTGTATTCGAAAACCAAATTTTCAATTCTGATTATATTTTCCACTATCAAAGTCCCTCTTTGCTATAGTATTTCTTCATGTATTCATAAAGCCGCTTCGCGTCAAACTGTCCCGGCGCCGTCGGCTTGCTGCCACAGGCATAAGTCATAACCGAGCCGAAGTCACCAGCACAAATCCGGCTGACCTGACCTTCTTCTCCCATTGCAATCGCGACAATCGGCTGATGATATTTAAGCTGACAATATGCTGCCGCGCCTTCCAGCAAATCATAAGTATCCTGCTCGCTGTTTGCCATCGCAGCCACCTTCAAAATATCTCCTCCGGTCTTTTCCATTTTAATAAACTGCGTCGCAATTTCATCCCTTTCAGGCATTTCCTCAAATTCATGGTGGGAAATCAAAGTCTGCGTTCCCTTGCGTTTTGCCTGTCGCACAAGCTTGTGCACTTCCGAATTGTCTGCATCAATATCTATAATATCTGCAATTCCCATCGCCCAGCGCAAAATCGCATTGCCGATTTTCTCGTCACCCTTATAATCTACAGTGAGTTTCTTTCCTTTGCAAAATTGCTTTACTTCAGTCAGTTTTTCAACAAATTCTTCCTGCGTCCATTGCTCTGCCCCCGGAAACTTATCCACACACCATTCAACAACCGAACAATAATCCTTATAGCGATCGATTTCCTCATAAATCTGCGTCATCGTTCCACAGTTCAGCGACAAACAAATTTCCGGCTTCTTATTCCTTGCCTTTTTGCTTTTCTTGAAAATACTCACCTTAGCTACCCCACTTTATAAATTCAACTCTTTTCCAATTCTTTGTCGGTCATGCTATTCAAAGCATCCCGACAATAGACATGGATAAGTATATCACAAAAAAAAGACTGGCACAAGAGCCGGTCATCTAAAAGCGCAAAGAAAAACAGACCCAAATAACTGAGTCTGTTTTCTTAAAACCGGCAACGTCCTGCTTTCCCAGGCAGCTTCCCACCAAGTATCATCGGCGCTAAGGAGCTTAACTACTGTGTTCGAGATGGGAACAGGTGTGACCTCCTCGCTATTGTCACCGGATTTCTTGCTTGTTAAATTCACCTATCACTGCGTTGCTACTCGTTCTCTGCGGTACTCACATACCTTAGTATGTTCCGTTCCTCGAAACTCGTGCGCCTTGTGCTATGCGAATTTTCATGCGCAATTTCTCTGCTTTCGAGCTCTTGCTTTCGCAAAATCTCCCACGCGGCTTTTTCGCTTTTCGCGACTTAGGTATCTGTTGTACCCTGAAAACTAAATAAAAGTATCAAATCGGTCTTCAAAAACCATTGGTCAAGTTTTCGACCTATTAGTATCG
>CAKQGQ010000007.1 GCA_934233735.1 uncultured Clostridia bacterium
ATATCGGCGCTGTTTTTGCAGCCTGTCATCGAACTGCCTTCGTTATAAGCAAGGATACCTGCAGCTGTGCGCAAATACTTGCCGGTAATTTTACCGGAGACACTGATATCGGTGAATTTACAGTTTACAGAAGTCGCTGCCAGCGCGGCTACGCTGCCCGCTTGATTGAGATTGATGTTGACATCGGTCATGCGCAGATTCTTGAAGGTCGCGTTTTTCGTATGGATAAACAGTGCAACATAGTCAAGCCATTCTTCGCTTGATGTGTAGGTATAACCTTTGATTCTATGTCCATTTCCGTCCAGCGTTCCGGTGAACGGGCGGTCATAATCTGCGAACAGTGACAGGTTGGCAGGGACTTCGATGTCGTTTGCCAGATAATAGCTGCCGCTCGGGTTGTTTTCCATAGCCTTGAGATCGTCCGCGTTTGTAATTGCGGTTCCCGATGCCGCGTATGCAGGCAACCCTGCAAAGCTCATGGTGAATACAACAGCAATTGTTAAGAAAACAGTCAGTATTCTGTTTTTTCTCATGATAAACCGTCTCCTTTTTTCTTCGTGTATATTTCTTTCGTTTTCTTATTTTTCCTTGTTATTTTTGAGGATCATCCTGCCGTACTTGGAGGAATAGGTCCAGTATTTGGAACTCAGCTTCGGGCAGTTTGCCGCTTTGATGGAGGAAACCTTGCTTGCCTTAGCGACCCATTTATGCCATGTAACGAATCCCCAGCCGTAAGCCTTGCCGGAACCGGTGTAGTAGTTATCGTAGATGTTGCGTTTTTGCACCATCTCTGCGCCCTCGTAACCACCGATGACCTGTCCTTTAAACGCGCCCTTTGTGGAGGCTTTGACCTTGCCGGTGTTGTAATTGTTTACGACCTTCTCGCCCCAAGGGTGTGCGTAGCCGGAAATACCGCCGACGAAAGCAACGCCTGTTACCGTTACGCTGCCTGTGTTGTAGCAGTTACGCATATCTACAGTGTCGCCGCAGACGCCGCCAATCTTATTTTCCTCTGTTTTCTTCACGCTGGACATTTTTACAGTGACAGCGCCTTTGTTATAGGACTGGCTGACTTTCGGGAGATATGCACCGAGTCCGCCGACATAAAGACCCCGGTAGGATTTGCCGCTGAAGCTGACTGCGCCCTTGTTGTAGCATTTGCTTGCCGATTTGGTTACCGAGCCAAAGACACCACCTACCCGGTGCGGGTCTACGGCTTCGACGGTCGCGTTCATGCTGACCTTACCGGTATTGCTGCAGGACACTGCGGTATCGACTTCAACTGCAACCCCTGCTGCAATACACTCGTCGTTCATGCTTCCGCTTCCGATCGCCGACACGCTGATCGTGCCGGAGTTTTTACAGGAGGTTGTCTTTCCGACACTGAGAACAACGCCTGCTGCGCTGATCGACGCTGCCTCGATGCTGCCGCTGATGCTGATTTTACCGCTGTTGGAGCAGTTTTTCATGGAACCTGCCGAGCCGATGAAGCCGGCAACCCCTGCAGCCTCGCTTCCTTCGTCAGCGTTGGTAATTGTAATGTCCGCGCTGTTTTTGCAGTTTGTCAGCGTGCCGCCTGCATAGCTGTAGGCAACGATGCCTGCGGCTGTGTTCAAAGACTTGCCGACAATTTTGCCGGAAACACTGATATCGGTGAATTTACAGTTCTCGGAAGCTGCAACCAGTGCGGCTGCGGTGCCTGCTTGATTGAGGCTGATGTTGACGTTCGACATTTTCAGATTTTTAAAGGTCGCTTTTTTCGCGTAGCCAAACAATGCGGCCTGCTCAGTCCAGTCTGCGCTTGCGGTGTAGGTATAGCCTTTGATCGCGTGTCCGTTGCCGTCCAAGGTGCCGGTGAACGGCGCATCATAGCTTGTGAACAGGATCAGATTGGCAGGGACTTCGATGTCGTTCGCCAGATAATAATTGCCGTTTGCACTCATCGCCTTGAGTTCGTCGGCATTCGTGATTGCGGTTCCGGATGCTGCGTACGCCGGAACTGCGGCAAAGCACATGGTAAATACCACGGTCAATGCCAAGAACAATGTAAATAATTTCTTTTTCTTACTCATTTTTTATCTCCCATCTTTCGTATTTGGATGTTTTTTATAGTAATAGTATAAATCAAACACCAATGTTCAAGTCAAGATGTTTTGCAAAAAATATTATTTTTTGTCAAAGAATACCGCTTGAAAGATAACTTTGTCCTTGCTATAATTTATTTAAGAACATTTGTTCTTGTTTTGAAATCAGAGCGGTCTGCAAGGAAAGGAGGACTTCGCAAAATGGAAAATCAGAGATGCTGCATCGCCATCGATTTAAAGTCTTTTTATGCGTCGGCGGAGTGCATGAGCCGCGGTCTTGACCCGATGACCACCAATCTCGTGGTCGCGGATGCAAGCCGCACGGAAAAAACCATCTGTCTTGCGGTTTCCCCTTCCCTGAAGCGTTACGGGATTCCCGGAAGAGCGCGTCTGTTTGAAGTCATCCAAAAGGTAAAAGAAGAAAATGCTCTTCGACTTGCGAGGGCACATCGAAAAAATTTTGCAGGAAAATCCTGCGATGCGGCGGAACTTGCTGCGGACTCTTCCCTCGCGCTTGACTTCATCGCTGCTCCGCCCCGCATGGCACATTACATTAAGCTCAGCTCCAAAATTTACGACATTTATTTGAAGTATGTGGCTCCGGAGGACATTCATGTTTATTCGATTGATGAGGTTTTTATCGAAGCGTCGGATTATCTGCGGCTGTACGGACTCTCGGGACGCGAACTTGCGATACGGATGATGACAGATGTTCTCGAATCGACCGGAATTACGGCAACGGCGGGAATCGGCACGAATCTGTACCTTGCTAAAATTGCCATGGACATCTACGCCAAGCATGTTCCTCCGGACGAAAATGGGATGCGGATTGCCGAGCTTAATGAAATGTCATACAGACGGCTTCTTTGGAGCCACATGCCGCTTACGGATTTCTGGCGTGTGGGGCGAGGCTACGCTTCCAAGCTTGCGAAGGTAGGAATACACACCATGGGCGATATTGCCCGCTGCTCTGTCGGCAAGCCAAGCGACTTTCACAACGAGGACCTGCTTTACAAACTTTTCGGAGTCAATGCGGAGCTTCTGATTGACCACGCATGGGGATTCGAGCCTTGCACGATGGCAGAAATCAAAGCCTATCGCCCGGAGTCAAACAGCATAAGCTCCGGTCAGGTTCTGCAATGTCCTTATGATTTCGAAAAGGCGCATCTGGCGCTCTGCGAAATGGCGGAAGACATGGCTTTGGGCTTGTTTGAGAAAAAACTGACCACAGACCAGCTCGTTCTGACTGTGGGTTACGACATCGACAATGTGGATGCAGCGGCTTTTTCCGGTCAGACGACGATTGACCGCTACGGTCGGAAGATTCCCAAGCACGCGCACGGAACGGTAAATCTGCCTTGCGCCACCTCGTCCATGCAGGAAATCACGGCGGCACTTTCTTCCCTTTACCGTGAAATCGCAAATCCGTCTTTAACGGTTCGCCGCCTGACAATCTGCGCCAACCATGTTTTGCCGGAAGCGGCATCGTCTGCGGAGGGTCCACAGTCTGCCTTTGCTGTCGAAAGCGGAGTGCAGCTTGATATGTTCAGCCCGGCTGCACCTTCAAATGAAACACCGCAAGATGCGGAAAGCGAAAAAAACATCCAGCAGGCGCTGCTGGACATCAAACAGAAATTCGGAAAAAATGCGGTTGTCAAAGGCAGAGACTTGGAAGAAGGCGCGACGGCAATGCAGCGCAACGCACAGATTGGAGGACACAAGGCATGATTGAAAACCCTGAAAAAAACGGAAAAAGCAAATACGCAGACATCCTTCCTCTTCCGCATCCGGAATCAAAAAAGCACCCCCGTATGCCTCGCAGTGCGCGGGCGGCACAGTTTGCACCCTTTGCCGCGCTCACAGGATACGAAGATGCCATTGCGAAAACGCAGAAGCAGGCGGTCAAGCGTCAGGAAGAAGGCTATTATGTGCCTTTTGATGAAAATAATTAAGAAAAAGTGTACAATCAAAGCATAAATTTTCAGAAAACTTTAAGGAGGTGTCTGCCATGATCGGAACCATTTACAATACAGCCATGATTATCGTCGGAAGCATCGTCGGAAGCTTCCTGAAAAAAGGACTTAAGGAAAAGCAGCAGACCGTGCTTTTCGATGCGATGGGGCTTGCCGCCTGCGGAATCGGCATCAATTCCATCGTCAACAATATGCCGGACAGTCAGTTTCCGGTTTTGTTCATCGTCAGCCTCGCGCTCGGCAGCATTGTCGGCACAAGCCTTGACATCGACGGTAAATTTCAAAGCCTTGTAGATAAAAAAGGAGGAAGCGGACTCGGGCAGGGTCTTTCCACCGCGATTCTGCTCTTTTGCATCGGAACGCTTTCCATACTCGGACCGATTCAAAGTGCAATATACGGAGACGAAACCTTTCTCTTTACAAACGGAACGCTTGACCTTGTAACCTCTATGGTTCTGGCATCCACCTATGGCATCGGAATCGCAGCCGCCGCGGTTGTTCTTTTTCTGTGGCAGGGCGGAATCTACCTCGGTGCTGGATTCCTTGCGGAATTTATTTCCGACCCGTTTATGACAGAGCTTTCGATTGTCGGCGGCTTTCTGATTGCGGCCTCGGGCATTTCGATTTTGAAAATCAAGGACTTTAAGACGATGAACCTGCTCCCTTCCCTGCTCGTTCCCGTGCTGTTTTTCCTGATAAAAAGCGTTTTCTAAAAAAATTTAAGAGAAGTGAAAAAAATCGGCACTCTTATGGATAATACAAGTAGAAAAGCTTTTCAAGGGAGAAATTTAATGCTTGGTACGGAAGAGTTCAAATTGCTTGCAGAAAAATATATGGATATGATTTTTCGTATTGCCTTCAGTTTTCTGAAATCGCAGTCGGATGCGGAAGATGTCACACAGGATGTGCTTCTGCGGCTGTACGAAACGGACTATGTCTTTGAGAGTCAAGCTCATATCAAAAACTGGCTTGCAAAGGTCACTTGCAACGAATGTCGTAAGTTTTGGCGCCGGCTGCCTCACAAGCAGGAAAATATCAGCGACTACGCAGATCATCTGGCGTTTGAGGAAAAAACCTATCAGGATTTGTTTACAGCCGTTATGCGGTTAGACAAAGCAAAGCGCATTGTGGTAATTTTGTATTATCTTGAGGGGTATCAGATACATGAAATTGCAGAGCTTTTGGAAATTCCTCAAGGAACGGTCGGAACAAGGCTTGCCCGCGCAAGAAAGGAACTCAGAAAGTACTTGGAAGAAGAGGTATCCATATGAGTGATAAGGAAAAAATGAAGAAGGCCTTTCAAAATCTGAAAGCTCCTGAGGATACTCTGGAAAGGATTTTGGAAAAAATGAAGCAAAAAGAAAACAACCGAAAGCCGATACTTTCGAGAAAATGCCTGACGCTTGCAGTCACAGTTGCGCTGATTCTGCTTTTGGGATGTGGAAGCGTTTATGCTGTGAAAAAATTCAGTCTTGGAAATTTCTTTATGCAGGAAACGCCCGCCGATGCTGATGCTGCCACATTTAAAATCAGCCTCCCGTTCGGAGCGAAAAACACCAATATCGAAGAAGTCCCGGCACATGACGGTATCGATTATATTGCCAAAGAAGGGACTCCTGTGCTTGCCGCAGCGGATGGCAAAGTAAGAGCCGCGGAGTTTAGCGCGTCACGTGGAAATTATATCGTAATCGATCATACCGACGGTTTCAGCACAGTCTATGCCTGCCTGAAAGAAATGCAAGTTTCTGTGGGAGATGAGATTAAATCCGGCTCGCAGATTGGAACCGTCGGCAGTACGGGTATGTCTACCGGCCCGCATCTGCATCTGGAACTTTGGCTTGACGACGAGCCGATAGATCCGGGTGAATACTTGAAATAACCACAAATGGGGCTCTTGAGAGCCCCTGTACACATAATTCTATTAATAAGCCTATATTTCTTCTTGGATTAATCTGCCGTTTTTCGCTTCATTTTTGTATAATTCATATATATATGCAGGACTTTCCAAATACAAGCCAGTCTTGGTATCCTGTAGCTTTTCAAATATCTCTGACATATAAAATCTACGCATTGCTTCCTTGACAGACACTCCTAAATCCGTCACAATATATTTGATTATATCCTGTATGTTGGCTTCAATTAAAAAATCTTTGTCACTCACTAAGCACACCAACCTTTCTCAAATATGCAATAGCTTTTTCTGTATGAAAAGAATATTGATTGCTCAACTCCTTATAGGTCAATCTCTTCTTTAACCCTTCTTCATCCAATTTTTCGCCTAGAAACCTTCTGATTGTTGCTGCTACTGCATCATCAGCTTCATAAATGGTCACTACAGGAGTTCCACCATATACAGCGGTTTTATTTTCAGCCATTCTGATTGCTTGTTCTTTTATTGTGGTAAGATAAAATCCGCTCCCAAAATCTTTATATGGTTTACATTTGGTCAAATCAATTTCTTCTATTTCAACATTTGACCCATGATAAAGCATCATGACACTTCACCCCCATGTCTCTGACAAACAATTGTTAAATTGTCTACAGTTTCGTCAAACGACAATGTATGCTGCACATCATAAAATTCTTCGAGGAAGTTTAATCCGTCATATTTATCCAAATAAAGGAAGGCATCTTTTACACCCAAATTATATCTTTTAGCAAATTCATTTACACAAATCACAAAATAATCTGCCATATTTTTTTGTAGCTCAGACATCTTTTCCCTCCTCTATTACTTATCTATTTCACTTATATTTTACTAAATTGCGGCCTATTCGTCAATTCATATCAAACTTCTTATATGTGGATTCAAAATCTTAATATAAGTTCCTTTCATCCCGAGTGACTTTGTCTCGAGAATCCCCGCGCTTTCAAGCTTCTTAAGCGCGCTCACGATGACCGAATTGGTCAGCCCGTATTTTGCCGCGATTTTGCTCGCCACGATATTACCCTCGTCTTCCGTCATCTCGCGCAAAATTCTGTCAAGCGCGTCCTTTTCCGAATGCGAAAGCGTGCAAAACGCCATGTCAAGTGCCATTTCCAGCTTTTTCTCGTTCTCAAGCTCCCTCTGGATATTTCGTTGGATTTCCAAGCCGACAACCGCCGCCGCGTATTCTGCAAGCACGATTTCTTCGTCGGTAAACGGCTTGTGATATTTTGCCAGTAAAATGGTTCCCTGGCGCTTTCCGCCGCAGACAGCCGGCACGAAGGTGTGGTACTTGTCCATCATCCCGTAGTCCTTGCCAAAAAACGGAATTAAATCCCGTCCAATCAAATTGGCTTCCGTCTTTTCAATCTGCAAAAGCCCTAAATTGTCGCTGTCCGTAATCTTCTCAAAGCCGAGTTCATCTTCGAATGTCGATTTGTCCGAAGCCTCCGTATACGCGCCGCCCAAAACGAAGCCGTGGCGGTCGATTACATAAAAGTTCGTGTTGATAACCTCACTCAGCATTTTGCTCAGCTCCGCGTAGGACAGCTTTCCCGTGGTGCTTTCACTCAGAACCCAGTTGAGCTTTCTGATTTTCTCTAAAAATTCTTTTCCCATTTCTTTAAACCTCGACCCGAGCGCACGGCCCGGGTCTTGTGTTGTATACAGTTATAAAATATATTTATCCAAGTCTTCGGCATGAATCGTTTCCTGGAATTTGTCCTCTACATATTTTTCGTCGATGACAATTTTTTCTTCTTCCATTTCCGGAATGTTGAACGAAATATCTTCCAAAAGTTTTTCGAGCACCGTGTGCAGTCTTCTTGCGCCGATGTTTTCCGTCTGTTCGTTCATAACATAGGAAATCGTTGCAAGCTGGTCGATGGCGCCTTCCGTAAATTCCACTTCAATTCCTTCTGTTTCCAGCAAAGCCTTATGCTGCTTGATTAAAGCGTTTTCAGGCTTCGTAAGAATCTCCACGAAATCCTCTTTTGTCAGGCTGTCAAGCGTAACGCGAATCGGGAAACGGCCCTGAAGCTCCGGAATCAAATCCGTCGGTTTTGCGATATGGAATGCACCTGCACCGATGAAAAGAATGTGGTCGGTACGAACCGGACCGTATTTCGTGTTGATTACGCTACCTTCCACGATCGGAAGAATATCTCTCTGCACACCTTCTCTGGAAACATCCGCGCCGGAGCTCATGCGGGAACCGGAGGCAATCTTGTCGATTTCGTCGATGAAGATAATGCCGTTCTGCTCTGCATTTGCAATGGCTTCGTCCGTCACCAGATCCATGTCGATAAGCTTCTGCGCTTCCTGCTCGCGGAGAATCTTTCTTGCATCCTTAACCTTGCAGTTTTTCTTCTTGGTCTTCTGCGGCATCATATCGCCGAAAATATTTCCGATGGCGATGCTCATGCCTTCGTTGCTCATGTCAAGCTGGTTGCCCTTTGGCGTATCGGTCACTTCGATTTCCACATACTGCTCTTCCAAAAGTCCCTGACGCAGCTGCTCTCTGACCTGCTCTCTTGCCATTTCCACGCTGTTCTCCTCAGGCGCAGCCTCTTCCTTCGCCGCCTGGCTGTCAAGATACTGCTGCTTCTGGCTCGTATATCCGCCGCTGTTCATCAGAAAATCAAACGGATTCTTAGGCTGTCCCGGCTTTTTCTTGTTTTTGCCCGGAATGATTGCTTCTACCAGTTTTTCTTCTACAATCTTATCCGCAACCGAATATTTTTCTTCGAGTTTGCTCTGCTTCGTCACACGCATGGAAGCTTCCACAAGGTCTCTGACCATGGAATCCACATCTCTGCCGACATAGCCGACTTCCGTGAACTTGGTAGCCTCAACCTTAACAAAAGGCGCGTCCATGAGCTTTGCGAGTCTCCTTGCGATTTCCGTCTTACCGCAGCCCGTAGGACCCATCATCAAAATATTCTTCGGTGTGATTTCTTCTCTCATTTCCTCCGAGAGGAGGCTTCTTCTGTATCTGTTTCTGAGGGCGATTGCAACGGACTTCTTCGCTTCATTCTGCCCGATGATATATTTGTCAAGCTCCGCAACGATTTCCTTGGGAGTCATACTATACAATTTACTTGCCATCTTTCATCCCCCTTATAACTTTTCTACTGAAATATTGCTGTTCGTGTATACACAGATGGAACTTGCGATGCGCAGCGATTCTCTCACGATTGCTTCTGCGTCCATGTCGGTGTTGTTGAACAAAGCGTTTGCCGCCGAATATGCGAAATTGCCGCCCGAGCCGATTGCCACGAAATCCTGATCCGGCTCGATGACCTCTCCATTTCCGGAAATTACAAGCAGATTATCCTTGTCCGCCACGATCATCAAAGCTTCCAAACTCCTCATTCCTTTATCGGAGCGCCAGATTTGAGCTAAATCAACCGCTGCTCTTTTGAGATTGCCCGAATGTTCGTCCAGCTTCTTTTCAAATTTATCGGTAAGCGCAAAAGCGTCCGCTACCGAACCCGCAAAGCCTGTCACTACCGTATTTTTGTAAATCTTTCTGACTTTCTTTGCGCCGTTTTTCATAATTGTATGTTCACCCATTGTGACCTGTCCGTCGCCGCCGATGCAGATGTCATCCGGTCCGCGTCTTACCGCACAGATTGTGGTTGCATGAAACTCTACCATCTAGTTACCTCCTGTTTTACTCTTTATATCCACATTTAGCATTTGAACATGCATATTTTGTGGTCTTTGTGTGTTTTTCCAGTAAAAGTTCGCCGCACTGCGGACACTTTTTATTGGTTGGTTTGTACCAGTACGCTCTATTGCATTCCGGATAACCGCTGCAGCCGTAAAAAACCTTGCCCGAACGCCCGCGCTTGGCCACGATTTCTTTGCCGCAGTCGGGGCATTTCACATTGATGGATTTTACGATTGCTTTCGTATTTTTGCACTCCGGATAGCCGCTGCAGGCTAAGAATTCGCCGAATCGTCCGGACTTGAAAACCATCGGCTTTCCGCAGATTTCACAAGTCTCGTCGCTGACTCTGTCCTCAAGCTGCACCTTTTCAATCGCCTTGTCCGCAATCTCCAGTTCTTCCTTCAGTGGACCGTAAAAGTCACGGATAATCTGTTTCCAGTCCATATCCTTGGCTTCCACATCGTCCAGCTTGTCTTCCATGTCTGCGGTAAATCCCGCGTCAACGATTTCCTTGAAATACTCTTCCATCATGCCGGTAACAACGAAGCCCAGTTCGGTCGGAACCAGTGTCTTTTTCTCACGGCTGATATATTTTCTTTCCAAAATCGTCGCGATAATCGGCGCGTAGGTACTCGGCCTTCCGATGTTGCGCTCTTCCAGCTCTTTTACCAGACTTGCCTCGGTAAAGCGCGCAGGCGGTTCGGTAAATTTCTGTTCGCCCTGCGCGGCCTCCGCCTTGAGCGTTTCGCCTTCTTCCAAATCCGGGAGAAGTTTGTCCTTATCCTCTTCCAGATTCGGAGAGTAGACGCGCTGATAACCGTCAAAAATCAGCTTGGAGCCGGACGCCTTCAGGCAGTAGTCTCCGTTTTCGATATTGACCTGCATGCTGTCAAAAACAGCCGCCGTCATCTGACTGGCAAGGAAACGCGTCCAAATCAGTTTATACAAATTGTACTGGTCTTTTGTAAGCGAATCCTTGATGCTTTCCGGGTCGAGCACAATCCGGCTCGGACGAATCGCTTCATGCGCGTCCTGAATATCTTTCTTTTTATTGCTGTATATATTATTCGCAGAGTAATTGCTTCCGAAGTTGTCTTCAATGTACTGCTTCGCCATCGCCTTGGCTTCGGCCGAAATACGGACGGAGTCCGTTCTGATATAGGTTACCAGACCGACTGTTCCCTGTCCCTTGATTTCCACACCTTCGTAAAGCTGCTGCGAAACCATCATCGTCTTTTTCGTTGTAAATCCCAGCTTGTTCGCCGCATCCTGCTGCAGACTGCTGGTTGTAAACGGTGCAAACGGTTTGCGCGAGCGCTGCTTGCGGTTGATCTTGCCGACGATGTAAGTACCCACTTCCAAATCCGCTAAAACCTTATCTGCCGCCTCTTTGCTTTCGATTGCAAACTTCTTGCCTTTGTATTCCGCAAGTTTTGCGGTAAACTTCTTTCCTTTTTTGAAATCTGCCGTAATATTCCAATATTCCTGCGGCACGAACGCCTTAATCTGATTTTCGCGGTCACAGATAATTTTCAGAGCCGCCGACTGTACTCTTCCGGCACTCAGCCCTCTTCTGATTTTTCTCCACAGCAGTGGGCTGATCTGGTATCCCACCAGTCTGTCCAGTACGCGCCTTGCCTGCTGCGCGTCCACCAGGTGCAAATCAATCGGTCTTGGATTCTTTACCGCATTCTTGATTGCATCCTTCGTAATTTCGTTGAAAACGATTCTGCATGGCGTGTTCGCATCGATTCCCAGCAAATATGCTAAATGCCATGAAATTGCCTCTCCTTCACGATCCGGGTCGGTTGCCAGATAAATTTTCCCTGCCGCTTTTGCTTCCTTTTTCAATTCTTTGATGAGATCGCCCTTTCCTCTGATTGGGATGTATACCGGCTCGAAATCATTTTCGATGTCGATTCCCAGCTTGCTCTTCGGTAAATCCCGAACATGCCCGACCGATGCGATTACCTTGTATGATGATCCCAGATACTTTCCAATCGTCTTAGCCTTCGACGGCGATTCCACGATTACCAAAGTTTTTTTCGGTGCGCTTTTCTTCGAAGCGGTCTTTTTCGTCTGCTTTGTCTGCTTAGGCTGCTTTACCGCAGCTTCCTTCGCTGTAGCCATTTTACCTCCAAATGTCTTCTTTTTATTTTCCTCTCCCTGTTCAGGCGGTCACACACGCACCCTCAGAAACAAGAACTTATCTTATAAAAACATATAATAGTATGAAATTCAAAATTTTGCAACAAAAATTTTCCCGAAACTGTAAGTTAGCAGACCTTTTATCTCCAAAACAGCCAAAATTCCGTTGATTGTGAACGCATCTTTTCCCAGCAAAGCGCAAAGCTCGTCGACCGTCGTTTCCCCGTTTTCCTTGACTGCTGCATAGATTTTTGCTTCGTCCTCACCCAGTTTTTCCATTTCCTCCGGCGAGGTCTTTAGTGGAATTCCAAGCTCTGTGAAAATGTCATCCACCACCGCAATCGGCCTGGCGCCGTCCATCAAAAGCTTATTGCATCCCAGGCTGTACGAGCTGGTGATATTCCCGGGGACAGCGAAAACTTCCCTGCCCTGTGCCGCTGCAAGCTCTGCAGTAATCAAAGCTCCGCTTCCCGTTCCCGCTTCGACGACTGCGACTGCTTCTGCCAGCCCTGAAATAATACGGTTTCGTTTCGGAAACATGTAGGGCATAGGCTTCGTGCCGGGCGCTTCTTCCGAAACAAAAAGCCCCTTTTCTCGGATTTCTTCATAAATGTTTCGGTTTGCCGCGGGGTAGCAGATGTCTGCGCCGCAGCCGAGCACCGCAATCGTGTCTCCGCCGTTTTGAAGCGCCCCCAGATGCGCGAAATAGTCGATGCCCTTTGCCATTCCGCTCACGACCGTAATCCCGTTCTCCGCCGCGGTCTTTCCGATTTTCATCGCGACCTTTTTTCCGTACTCACTGCACTTGCGCGAGCCGACAACTGCAATGCACTTTTTCCGTAAAAGCCGCACATCTCCGATGCAATACAGAACTTCGGGCGCGTCCGCAAGCTGCAAAAGCTGCTTCGGATAGTGTTTGTCTTCTTTTTTAACTATATTTATATTATTTCTTTCTTCCATAATTATTCCTTATCCGCTTCATTAAAAAAAGCTGTATATCCAAGCGCCGCCGCCAGATGTGACATCTCTACTTTCTCGCTTCCCCTTACATCGGCAGCCGTACGGGCAATCCTCAGTATTTTATGATACCTTCTGGGGCTCAGATGCTGTTTTTCATAGACTTTTTTCATGAAGTCGATTCCTTTTCTGTCTAATGCGCAAAACTCCCGTAAATCGCCTTCCTCCATCTCGCTGTTCAAGCGGATTTTTCTGCCCGCAAAGCGTTTTCGCTGAAGCTCTCTTGCCGCCGCGACCTTCTGCCGCATTTCTTCCGTTGAAGCCGACGGACTCCCCGTCAAGGCTCTGTAATCGACCCTGCTGATTTCAATGCATAAATCGATGCGCTCTGCAATCGGGCCCGAAAGCCTGCCCCGATAGCGGTCAATCTCACTCTGCGTGCAGATACAGGTTTTTTCCGTATCGCCAAGATAACCGCAGCGGCAGGGATTTGTGGCCGCCGCAAGCGTAAATTTCGCAGGAAAGACAAAAGCGTTTCCTCTCCGTATCAGCCGCACCTGCCCCTCTTCCATCGGAAGCCGTAAAAGCTCAATCTGCTCCCTCGAAAATTCCAGAAATTCATCCATAAAAAGAATTCCGTTATGGGCAAACGAAATTTCTCCGGGCAGGGGCTGATGGCCGCCGCCTAAAATTGCTGCCGCGGTTGCCCGCTTATTTACCTGCCGAAACGGTCTCCTGCTGATAATCGGCGTGTTTTCATCCAGTTTTCCGACGAGGGAATAGACCATCGAGGTTTCCAGCTGCTCTTCCTTGGACATCGGAGGCAGTATCCCCGGGATACGCTTTGCCAGCATGCTTTTTCCCGTGCCGGGCGAGCCCACCATTAAAAGACCGTGTCCGCCTGCCGCGGCAATCACAATCGCTTCTTTCGCCGCCCAGTGCCCTTTGACATCCGCAAAATCAAGCTCGTATCCATGCCTGCTTTCCGCCTGCTCCTCTGCCGTAAAAAATATCTTTTTCTCTTCACCGCTCAGCATTGCCGCAAGCTGCCGCAAATCCTCCACCGCAATGATTTTGATTCGTTCATCCGCCGCAAGCCACGCTTCCCTGCAGTTTGCCTTTGCCAGATAAATTTCCTCTGCACTTCCCATCAGACCTTTCAGCATAGGCAGAATTCCTTTTACCGGAAGAACCTTTCCGTTTAAACCCAGCTCGCCGATAAAAGCCTTCCTTTCAAACTTATCGCATCGAATCAGCCCCTCGGATGCCAAAACGCCGACCGCCATCGCCAAATCATAATGGCTGCCCTTTTTCCTCACCCATGCAGGCGAGAGATTCACCGTGACCTTTCCCTTCGGATATTCGAATCCACTGTTTAGAATCGCACTTTTCACACGCTCTGCAGCTTCTTTTACCGCCGTATCTCCCAGTCCGATCACATGAAAAGCCGGAAGCCCTCTTGCGGAATCCACTTCTACAGTTACAGGAATTCCTTCGATTCCCAGCAGCGCCGCAGTTTTCGTCATTGTCAGCATGTTTTCACCCCCCACTTAAAAAATTAAATCCGTCATATGCGTCAGCTGGATTTCCACAACCTGAAAATCCGTTTCTTTGTAAAAAGCCCTCGTGTGCGAGAGAAAATAGCCAGCAGCCCGCTTAATCCGGTTTTGTTTCTGCAGATTTACCGCCTCTTTCCCGTCTCCGAACGCCTTGGAAAGCCGCGTTTTCACCTCTATGAAAGCAATCTTTTCCCTGTCACAGGCAATCAAATCAATTTCCCCGTATGGACACCGATAGTTTCTGCACAGAATCCGATAGCCATGCCGCACCAGCATCTCTTCCGCAAGCAATTCCCCTGCCGCTCCGATTTCTTTTTTATTCATTTTCATGACCCCTCTTTCTTTTTTTATTTATTTTATCTTCTTTTTAACTTATTTTACATTATATTACAACTCAAGTCAATAAAAAATTCCCTCATTTTATAATTTATGAGAGAATTTCCCTTTTGTCATATTTATTTCACGGGTTTCACTCCGCCCTTTTCGCCGAACAAAAGCGTCCGTATCGCATAGGCAACGCCTTCTTCCTCGTTTGTCAGCGTTACGAGATCCGCCGCAGCTTTTACATCTTCTTCAGCATTTCCCATCGCAACGCCGATTCCCGCCTCCTGTATCATATGTGTGTCGTTCGGACTGTCGCCGAATGCCATCACACTTTCCATCGGAATCCCGTTCTGCCTGCAAATCTCCTCAAGCGCCGTGGCCTTGCTCGTCGTCTGTCCTCCGATTTCCAAATTGTGTGAAAAAGAGGATGTCACAGTAATTCCTGTAAGCTCTTGCAGGCGTTCCCACATCCGGTTCTTATCATCAAAAAACTCGAAGTGAATATTGATGTTTTCGATTTTTTCTTTATGCTCTAATAGGAAGTCATAAATTCCGTCTACCGGAGTCCTGGTTCTGAGAACATATTTCGGGCTCATATAGGTCGAACCGTTTGCAGCAAGGTCGTCATAAACCCGGCGGTCGATATAGGCTCTGCCGAGCGTAAAAACTTCAATCGGATATTCCGTCTGCGCTAAAATCTCATGCACGCGGACAATCGCTTCTGCCGATGCATAATTGGAATAGATAAATTCTCCGCTCTGTGCGTCGGTGATATGCGCACCGTTGGAGGTGATAATCCGCCGCAGTCCCTTGATTTTATGAATTTTTTCGGGCAGCGCGCTGAAGACCCTTCCGGTTGCAATCACCACATCGGTGCCCCGCTCCATCGCCTCTTCCAAAGTATCCTTCGTCCTTCGTGTCAGCCC
The DNA here is from genome assembly GCA_934233735.1 of uncultured Clostridia bacterium. Classification (GTDB taxonomy): domain Bacteria; phylum Bacillota; class Clostridia; order Peptostreptococcales; family Anaerovoracaceae; genus CAG-238. The sequence continues at coordinate 15,572 of CAKQGQ010000007.1, forward strand.
TTCTCTTGTCAGCGTTGTTCCGTCCAAATCAAGCGCAATCAGCTTGATTTTCGCAAGCCGCTTCTCCATTTCCGGACTCACTTGTGTCGATACCGCTAAATCCATTTTGCCCTCCGCTAAAAATATTTTATATTCTATTCTACAATAAATTAAGAATACTTGCAAATTGTTTAAATTGTGCTAAAATATAGATTGCACTATTTTGGTTTGCTAACATTTGTGCTATATTATCTAATCGCACAAATTTAGGAGGTAATTTATGAAAATTGCGGTAGTCGGCGCCGGAAAGCTCGGAATGAAAGTTGTTAATGCGCTGGTCGGCGGAAACCACTCTATTACGGTTATCGACAAAAATGAAGCGATACTGAATAAAATATCACAGCAGTACGATGTGCTTGTTTCCTGCGGCAACGCCAAGCAAATCAGTCTTTTAAGGCGTGAATCCATCAACACCTTTGACTTTTTGATTGCCTGCACGGACAGCGATGAGAAAAACATCGTGATTGCTTCTTTTGCGAAGAAATTAGGCTGCACGAAGGTCATTGCAAGGGTTCGCGACCCTGAACACATGAATCAGATGGATTTCATCAAGGAAACGATGAATATCGACCACATCGTCAACCCGGATCTTGGCATCACACTTGAAATTTACAAATATTTAGTTGAAAAATATACACTTACAAACGGTATTTTTTCCAGCGGAAAGGTTTCGCTCGTGCAGTTCAAGGCAAAACGCCTGCCGCGGCTGATTGATCTCTCCATGGTGGAAGTCAGCAAAGTGCTGCCGAATATGCTGGTGATTGCCCTTTCCCGAAACGGAAAAATCATCATTCCGCACGGACAGACAACAATCGAGGCCGGAGACACGGTCTACCTCATCGGTGAAAAGAATCAGATTGCCGAGCTTCACCGCAAGGTTTACGAAAAAGGAAAATATACGGATTTGCAGAAGGTGATGATTGCCGGCGGCGGTAAAACGGGATATTATCTTGCGGACAGGCTTTCCGAGTTCGGAGTTTCCGTAAAGCTGATTGAAAAGAGCAAAGAACGCTGTTACTACCTCTCCACACATCTTGACGATGTCATGGTGCTGCACGGTGACGCCACGGACAGCGTCCTCTTAGAAGAGGAAAATCTTGATGAAATGGATGCTTTCGTTGCTGCAACAGGGCTGGACGAGGAAAACCTTCTCCTTGCGCTCATTGCCAAGCAGCGCAATATCGAGGATGTCATCGCCAAGGTAAGCCGCCAAAGCTACAAAGATTTAATTGAACGCATGGGTGTCGACATGGTGCTGAACCCGCTCGACATCGTTGCCAGCAATATTTTGCGGTATATCCAGGGTTCCAAGAGAATCATCTCCTACCTGCTGATTCAGGGGCAGGCGGAAATCATGGAGATTATCGCAAGCGACGATATGAAACTGGCAAATACGCCTCTGAAATCTGTCAAGCTTCCTGACGGCGTGCTGATTGCCGCAATTCACAGAGGACCGAAGGTGATTATTCCAAATGGAGATACGGAAATTTTGGCGGACGACAAAGTTACGATTTTCTGCCTGCTTTCCGACATCGGGGAACTGGAAAAATTGATGACCGCAAAACGAGGTTTTCTGTTATAACTGAGAATGCTTAAAGAAACATTGCTTAAGAAGAGAAAGGAAAGTTACGATTCGCTATGGGTGTCAGGTTTAAAAATATGATACGAATTCAGGCAGCAATTTTACTGGTGCTGGCGGTGTCCCTGCTGATTCCCCTTGCTGTGGCTCTTTACTACAAGGAGCCCGGTGCCGGACTTGCTTTCCTGTTTGTCAGCGGAGGATGCGCGCTCATAGGAGGAATCATACGGCTCGGAATAAAATCTTCTGACAGCAAACTAAAAGTCCGCGATGGCTTTTTCATCGTTTCCGCGGCGTGGCTGACCTGCTCGATGGTCGGGGCGCTTCCGTTTCTGCTTTCCGGTGCGATTTCCTCTCCTGCGGATGCATTTTTTGAATCCTGCTCGGGTTTCAGTACGACCGGCGCTTCCATACTCACGAATGTGGAGGTTTTGCCGAAATCCGTACTGCTCTGGCGTTCATTCACGCACTGGCTGGGAGGCATGGGAATTATCGTCTTCGTTATGGCTCTTCTTCCGGTGCTCGGTATCAACGGACAGATTGCAGCCAATGCCGAAACTCCGGGACCTACGAAAGATAAACTTACCGCTCGTTTTTCCGATACGGCAAAAAATCTTTATAAACTTTATATTGCATTTACGTTAGTCCAGACGCTTTTGCTTTGTCTTGGCGGAATGAGTGTTTACGACGCATTCCTGCATGCTTTCGGAACCATCGGTACCGGAGGATTTTCCAACTACAATGACAGCGTCGGACATTTCAATGCTTATATTCAGATTGTAATTCTTGTTTTCATGGTGCTTGCGGGAACAAATTTCAATCTCTTTTTTGTTCTCAAAAGGCGTGGAATCCGGACATTCCTGCAGGATGAGGAGCTTCGTTTTTATCTGATGGTAATGGGCGCGGCTTCACTGGCGGTTTTTGCCTGCAATCAGCTGAACACGCATTTCAAAAATACCGCAGGTTCGCTTCTTGACAGCGCTTTTCAGGTTGTTTCGATTATGACGACTACTGGATATGCGACTGCCGACTACGACCTTTGGCCGACCTTTTCGAGGATGATTATTTTCTGCTTGTTTTTCTTCGGCGGATGTTCTTCTTCGACTTCGGGCGGAATCAAATGCGTTCGCGTTCTGGTCTGTCTGAAGCTGGTTCGCAGAAGCGTTTCCCTTCGTCTGCATCCGAATCGGATTGCGCCGATTACGCTCAATGACAACGAAGTTTCATCGGAGGTTGTTATCAATATTACGAATTTTGTTTTTACTTATATTGCGGTAATTTTTGCGGGGACGCTGCTTCTGTCGCTGGATAATCTCGACTTTATCACCACCTTTTCGGCGGCGGCAACCTGCGTGGGCAATATCGGTCCGGGATTCAATCTCATCGGGCCTGCTTTCAATTTTTCCGTGCTTTCGGATTTTTCAACGGTCGTATGTTCGCTCCTCATGCTTGCCGGAAGGCTCGAGCTGATTACCGTTCTGTCCCTGTTTTCCAAGTATTACTGGAATTCAAACAAGGCAAAATAAAGACAGATTATCAGTATAGTATATAGAACAGATAGAGGTTTCAATAGAAATGAATATCAATTTTCGCGTTTTAATAAAAATACTCGGTATTTTGGCTCTCATCGAGGGTCTTTTTCTGCTGCCGTGCGCAGCCGTGGGAATTGAATTCAAGGAGTGGGGTTCTGCCGGCGCACTGTTTGAAGTAGGAATTTTCAGCGTCTGCATCGGTTTCGTTATTTTGACGCAGTATCATTTCGATAAAATCAAGCTTCATGCACACGAAGGCTACCTCATCGCATGCCTGAGCTGGCTCTTCTGCTCGCTGATTGGCGCTCTGCCGTTCTATTTTTCAGGGCAGGGTTATTCCATGATGCAGTGTTTTTTTGAGTCGGTAGCGGGATTTACGACGACAGGCTGTTCGGTTTTCGACTTAGCGCTCATGCCGAAATCCCTTCTTTTATGGAAATCGGTCTCTAACTGGCTGGGCGGAATGGGAATCCTCGTACTCCTGGTTTCCATCTTTCCCGCGCTCGGAATCAGCGGACAGGTTATCGCTTCGGCGGAAGCAACCGGACCGACGCTTGAAAAAATCGGCGGAAGATTCTCTGATACGGGCCGCGTACTGTATTTGACCTATTTCTTTTTCTCTTTTATGGAATTTGTCCTTTTGGCGTTGGGCCCGCTGAGCATTTTCGATGCATTGATTAATACTTTCAGCAGCATAAGTACCGCAGGGCTTTTAATTACGCCTGCAAACGCCGCTGCTTTTGATACGGTTTATGTACGAGGAGTCATTATGGTATTCACGCTGTTTTCCTCGCTGAACTACACGCTGTTTTATTTCATGCTGCGCGGGGACTTTAAAACAGTTCTACGCAATGTCGAGACAAAGGTATTTGCTCTTATTATCATCGGCGCCACGCTTGCGATTGCTGTTTCGCTGAAAATCAGCGGAACCTATGCTTCCCTTTGGCAGGCGGTTAAGGATGCTCTGTGCCAGGTGGTTGCCTTTATTTCGACTTCCGGTTACTTTGTCTGTGACTATACGCACTGGCCGACCTTCTCGATAATTGTGCTTTTCAGCCTCCTGTTCGTTGGCGGCTGCTGCATGTCGACCTCCGGCTCGCTGAAAATCATGCGTGTTATCGTGTTCCTGAAGCTGATTAAGCGCGGAATCTTTCGACAGATTCATCCGCGTGCGGTCAAAGCCGTGGTCATCGACGGCAAAGCGATTCCGGCGGACAAAGTTTCCGCAATCACAACGCATATTCTGCTGTTCTTCGCCATTTTCTTCTTCTCCTCGTTGGTACTGGCGCTGAACAATTTCGACCTTGAGACGACAATTTCGACCTCTATCGGACTGTTTTCCAACACGGGCATGGCGCTCGGGAAAGCAGGCGCGAGCGGCTATTTCGGCATGTTTAACAGCTTCTCGCAATTTTATATGTGCTTTATGATGATAGCCGGAAGGCTTGAAATTTATGCGGTTCTGCTGCTTTTCTCAAAGTCCTTCTGGCAAATCGACAGCGTAAATTCTATATAATTGGATGCATAAAAATAGACAGGTTTTGCAAGGTTCATGCATAAATCTGTCTTTTTTTTATATGCTAAGAATGTTCGATTATTTTTTGAGTGGAAAGGATGAGGGCTATGCTCGTAAAAGATTTGATGACAAGCTCGGTTTCGGTTGTGCGCCCGGAGGATCCTATCGAAAATGCGGTAAGAATCATGCGCGGAGAAAATGTCGGAATTGTTCCCGTCTGTGATGTACAAAATCATGTCCTCGGTGTGATAACCGACCGCGATATTCTGATTCGCGGTCACGCCGCTTCCGCTGCCTTTTCCGACCTGTCGGTTCAGGATTTAATGAGCCAGCAGGTATTCTGTGCGGATGCGAAGGATGATGTTCACGATGCAGCCATGCTCATGACCCAACGCGGCGTCCGCCGCCTGCCTGTCGTCGAAAACGAGAAGCTTGTCGGAATTCTTTCGCTTAAAGATCTTGCTAAGAAACGCATTTTTATAGCCGAAATCGGTCATATCATCTTCGAGGTGTCGAATCGGAAATAGATTGGGCTTTTCCGATTTTTATGGTACAATAGTTGTATGAAAAAAATCTACCTTTCGCCGCTTGCCGGCAAGCCGCTAATTGAATATCTCAAGCAGAAGAGTTTTGAAATCTGCTTCACACAAGCGCTTGCATCTGTCGCAGAGCCCGTCGCCTATCATCCGGATCTCCTCCTGTGTAAACTCGGCATTGATGATAAGGCCCCGGTCTTTCGTGGAGACCCTTCAAGACTCGGATCCGCCTATCCTGCAGACATCCTGTATAACGCATGCTGCACGGGACGCTATTTCATACATAATCTGAAATATACTGCGCCTGAGCTCCTTGCGGCCGCAGGGCAGGCTGCTCAGCACATGAAAAAGCCCCTGCTTCGCCTTTCCGTTCCGCAAGGGTACACCAAGTGCAATATTGTCTGTGTCGATGAAAAATCGATTATCACATCCGACGTGGGTATCGAAAAAGCCTGTGTTTCCGTGGGCATGTCTGTGCTCAAAATTCGTCCCGGACAGGTTCTGCTGCCCGGATATTCTTACGGGTTTCTCGGTGGTACAAGCGGCCGCATCGGCGATGAAATCGTGTTTAACGGCGACCTCTCGGCACACCCTGATTTCAATGTGATTTCCGCTTTCATCGAGTCGCACGGGCTTTCCTGTGTCTATTTCAAGGATTATCCGCTGACCGACATCGGTTCAATCATCGTTGACATGAGTTCCGACGGAGCCTCCGTCACATCAGACTTTTAGAAAATCTGCCCCGGCAGTTTTTCTTTTTTCTTCGGTGGAAAAGTTTTGTCGAACTCCTCGACCTCTTCTTCGCTCACAAAATAGCCCTCCGGGGTATGGTAAGTTCCCGTAACGCCGCCGAGATAGCCCGGCGTGAGTTCTTTCATCAAGAAGTACGGGCAGGCATTTTCTCTCGGTTCTGCGTAGTAGTGGATTCCGCTCTTGCTGGCAACATCAAAGCCTGATTTGCCGTAAAAGTCGATGTTTCCTTCCATGCAGACTGCTCCTGCACCCATACCGGCCGCCTTATCCAAAGCATAGTCAAGGAGCTCCTTTCCGTAGCCCTTGCGCTTGTATTCCGGCAGAATGCTGATCGGCCCGAAGGTCATAATCGGAATTTCCCTCCCGTCGTCGGCATCGATTTTGGTGCGGACGAACATGACATGTCCGATGATTTTGCCGTCTTCTTCCAATACAAAATCAAGTTCCGGTACGAATTCCGGTCTGTTTCGATATGCATGCAGCACATAATGCTCCATGCATCCCGGTTTGTATACATTCCAAAATGCTTCTCTTGTGACATTTTCGGATTCTCTGTAATCCTTTGGTTCTTCTCTTCTTATATTCATTTTTCCATCTCCTTAAAAAATCTTTCGGCAAGCTCTTTTGCCGCCTCGCGGGTCTCTTCATCTTCCGCCTTGTCAAAAACGCTGTACAGCGTAAACATCGGTGCATAGAAATGCAGTGCCGCAAGCTCCGGGTCGGTGCTGCCGCATTCCTCAAAAATATATGCAACATATTCCAGCGGGCCGCCCGCCAGATACTGCTGATAGAGCTCCCTCATCTCCGGAATGCGATACTGCTCAATCGTCAGCATCCTGCGAAACGCCGACGCAAACGGCTCTTCCGTCCAGTAACTAAGCTGCGCCTTGCTGTATTCAATCAGCCGCTTTAGACTTCTGTCTTTTTGTTCGGCGGTCAGGGGCAGTGTATTTACCATATCCTGTGGCATGTAAAATGCTTTTGCTCGCTCGTAGTCCATCTCTTCCATCCGCAGGATAATGCTGTCCAAAATGTCCTGCTTGTTCGTATAATGCTTGTACAGCGCTCCCTTCGTCATGCCGAGCTTTCCTGCGATATCGCTGACGGAAACAGCTTCATAGCCTTTCGCCGCAAACAGTTCAAGCGCCGTCTCCAAAATTTTTTCTTTCGTATTTTTCATATATATATCCTTTTTTAGTTTTTGCGCAAAAGAAAACGATCGTTTACCTGTATTATAGTAAACGGTCGTTCACTTGTCAAGTATTTTATTTTTCGATTCTCTTCCGCCATGTTTTCACGGTCTGACTGCGAAGGAATGAAGTCATCACCTTTAAATCCTGTTTTGTGTCCCAAGCTTCCAATGCAGCATAGTACTCTTTGCGATCCTCTTCGTGTACAACAATCGGCGGATGTCCGAGCATTACGAGAAGATAATTCATGGAAAGTCTTCCCGTTCTTCCGTTTCCATCTGCAAAAGGATGGATATTCTCAAATTTCACATGAAAATAGGCTGCCGCAGTCAAAGCGTTTTCCTGCTTCAAATCTTGCAGTTCGTCCATCAGTTCCGCCATTTCTTCCTGCACATCCTCGGGAGCGGCGCCGATTTCCTCTCTGCCCGTCACATAATCGTGCTTCTTATATTCGCCCGGTCTTTCCCCCAGATGCCATCTGCGGACATCGTAGGTATTCATCGTCAGAAGCTTCTGGAACTCTTTAACGAGGGTTTCATCCATTTTTCGCTTCTCTCCAAAGGATGTTAGAAAAAGCTCATTCGCAAGCTTTGCATTCCGAATTTCAAACAGCGTTCGCAGGTCTCCGGTATATGCCGTCACTCCGTCACGCTCAAAAATCTCGCGTGTATCATTGTATGTGATTTTATCATTTTCAATTTTTCCCGAATGATATGCAAATGCAATGCTGTGTCCATTCAGTACTTCCGCAAGCTGCGCGTCCGTTTCGATTTTTTTCTCTTTCCACCACGCAAGGGTCTTTTCGTACAATTCCATGCCGCCTCACCTTTCTTCAAATTCCCGAAATTCCCGGCAAAGGTCTTCCGCCAAGTAATCGTCGCTCATGCAGTGCATATCGGAAATTCCGTGGCTCATTAAATCATAAGTTCGTGACGCATAAAAAAAGTTCAGTGCCTCTGCGAGAGACAGTTCTGTCCGTTTTGCGAAGTTAGCTACTACACGAGCATATTTTTTTTGCAAAAGAATCGGATTTGCATTCATATTTTCTCACTCCCCACGAATTTCAAGCTTTGGTCAATTAACTCCTGTGAACGGAAACAATACTGCAGGTTTGGATGTTCATACTGCAGCCGTTTCAAGGCCTCCTGTTTTTCAATCAAGCCATCAAAATAAAGTTCAATTGTATTGAAAACTTTGTCGTTTGCCACGCCGCCGGACACGAAATCAAACTCGCTCATGTCTTTTCCTCTGCGGCAGTTCAAAATAAAATCCAGCCATTCTTCCGAGTATTTCTCGAAATGAAGCACTTGAAATTTCGCAAGTTTTTCCTCGGAAAACTCGTATTGATTGACAACGCCCGCTTTCCCCTGACGCAAAAACTTTCCGCACCAGTTTTCTGCCTGTTCACGGATTGGTGTCACATAAAAGCCTCTCCCAAAATCAACACGCGGTCTGGAGTGAACAATGTCTGGAGATTCTACCTCTAAATATGAGCCGTGATAGATTATCATGCGCACACACCTCTTTCCTTCATAACTCCCAGAATATCATCGACGATGTACTCTTTATCCTGAGTATGCAGGGTTTCGTAGCATGGAACGATATAATCATACAAAATATTGCTTGTCACCGTGAGGTCAAAAAAAACTTTTTCTCCACTTTCACCAAGCCGCTGCGCAACATTTTCTATACAAAAAATAGCAAATTCCAGTTCGCGCTCGTTCTTAATTTTTCCACATCCGTTCTTTTCCATGCCGCCTCACCTTTCTTCGCCGCAGAGTTTTTATAGACTAATTTTATTATAGATTCGAGCGGAATGCAAGTACTTCCATTATCCGGTACATAAGTAGCTATCGGCGTTTCAGTTATCCTGCATCTCCATTATGAAGTTTTTCACTTTCTTTTTGACTCTTTCCGAGCGCTTGTCAACGGCTGCCAAAGTTTTACCCAATGTTTCGGCGATTTCTTTATGACGCATTCCGAAGTCATACTTCATTCCAACGATGGCTCGGTCGGTTTCGTCAAGCCGTTCCAGATATTTATCCAGGCTCTCATCATAACCGTATTTTCCGATTTTCGCGCTGTGATTCGGTTCGATGAAGTATCGTTTCCCTTTGGGCTCAAGTCCCTGTGACATAGCGGTTCTGTTTCGCTTTCTCCACATATCAATCGCTTGTCCCTTTGTTACCTTTAAGATATATGCTTTTGTCTGAGGAGAGCCGTATGCTCCGATGTTTTGCAGGTTCTTTGCAAGCTTGAGCATGACTTCCTGCAGACAATCCTCTGCAAGCGTTTCGTCGTTTAAAATTTGATTTGCTGTCGCTTTGATTCTGCCGCCATACATCTTAAAAAGTATGGTGATTTCTCTTTCGATTCCGGGTGTAAACTTTACAAAATCCATCTTAGCCATGCTTCGTCCTTCTTCATAATAAAACAAGCGGAGGAATCCCCCCGCCGTACACTTCTATTTTTCTTTCATAAAATCCATCATGTTCTCACAAATTTTGCTGGCGCCGTCCTTCATTTTACCGTCATCCAAGCCTTTATACCAGTCGATGAACACTTCCATCTTGTTGTCCAGTCCGCTTGCTGTTTTGCCCAAGAGTAAAAAACTCGGGTCGACATTGTAAATTTCGTTAAGCTTCAGAACAAATTCAGTAGTAGCCATGCTTTCCCCTGTTTCTAAACGCGAAATCTGGTTTTGTGATAAGGACAGTCTTTCAGCGAACTGATTTTGATTCATCCCTAAATCCTTCCTGATTTGTTGAATTCTTGCTCCGATTTCTACTGCCCGCTTGTCTCTCATCTCTTAACACTCCTTATTTTGTTCTATTTTATACTATGAGTGTTAAATTTTGAATTGAACGCAAGGGATATTTTTATGCACTCTGCGCATTTTCATTGCAACATACGCACTTTAAAAGCAGCCGAAGGCCGGCTGCTCAAGATTTCTTTATTCGTCTGTTTCCAAAATTTCAAAATCAATCTGCCGCTCTGCAGGCTTTGCGTCCAGAACGCGGATTTGCACGCGCTCGCCGAGCTGATACGGGTGTCTCAAGTCACGGGCAAATGCCATGCCTTCCACGGAATTCGGAAGCTCGACATAAACGCCGAAGTCGGTTACGCCGCTGACAATTCCGTCGAATTCTTCTCCGATATGCTGAAGCATGAATTGGCATTTCTTGAGCTTGTCAACTTCGCGCTCCAGTTCCTGTGCCTGACGCTCGGTACGGGAGGAAATGTCTGCCGCATTCAAGGCATCGTTCCTGTATTTATCGAGTTTCGCCTCGGTCATTCTGCCGCCTATGGATTTCTTGATTACCCTGTGAATAAACAAATCCGGGTAGCGGCGGATTGGCGATGTGAAATGGCAGTAATAGCGGAACGCCAGTCCGAAATGTCCGTCGCACTCCGTGCTGTAATAGGCTTTTTTCATCGTCCGCAGCATGACGCGGTTCACGACCGCCTCATAAGGCTCATCCTCAATTTGTGCGATGATGTCTGCAAGCGTCTTTGGGTTGATATTGTCCGCACTGCCTTTCAGGTGGATGCCGAAATTCATCAGATAAGCCTTCAAATCCATCATTTTTTCCGGGTCCGGCTTTTCGTGGACACGGTACAGGAACGGGTACTGCATCCAATAGAAGTGCTCCGCCACGGTTTCGTTTGCCGCAAGCATGAATTCCTCAATCATACGGTTTGCGGTTCTGCGCTCTGCGGGCCGGATTTCAACCGGGTTTTCATCCGCATCCAAAACAATCTCCGCCTCCGGAATATCAAAGTCCAGACTTCCCTGCTGCTTGCGCTTGTGTCTGAGGATTGCGGCGAGTTCTCCCATTTTCTTAAGGTCATCGTATAGAAACGCATATTTGCGAATCAATTCTTCGTCTTCGTTTTCGAGAATGTCCGAAACATCATCGTAGACCATCCGTGCTTTGGAGCGAATCACAGACTCACGGATTTCGTGAGAAACCACATTGCCGCTGCTGTCGATTTCCATGAAGCAGGAAAGCGTCAGGCGGTCTTCTCCTTCGTTCAGACTGCACACGCCGTTTGACAAAACCTTCGGCAGCATTGGAACCACGCGGTTAAGCAAGTACACGCTTGTCCCGCGTTTAAGAGCTTCCTTGTCCAAATATCCGTCTTCCTCCACAAAATGGCTCACATCGGCGATATGAACCCCCAGAAGGTAATTCCCATCAGGCAATACTTCCACAGAAATGGCGTCATCGAGGTCTTTGGCAGTCGGCCCATCGATAGTAATTATGTTTTTATCCCGCAGGTCGACTCTGCCTTCAAGAACTTCTTTGGTGATTTGTTCTTTTGAGCGGGCTTTTGCCTCCGCATTACAGCGGCTCGGGAAGGTCTCGAAAAGTCCCGCTGCTCGAATCATCGAAAGGACATCTCCTCCGGTCTGCCCGTTTCGCGCGATGATTTCGGTTATTCTTCCCTCGGCGCTGTGAACTTTATCAGGGTACTGCGTAATCCTCGCGACTACTTTATCCCCGTTCTGCGCGCCGCGAAAAGCATCTTTCTTGATAAAAATGTCATCCTGCATTTTTTTGTCATCAGCCACAACAAAACCGAATTTGCGATTTTGCTGAAAGGTTCCGACAACTTCAATCGTATTTCTCTGCGGGATTTTGGTTACAATTCCTTCTTTGGAACGCGTCCAAAGATACGGCGGAAGCAAATCCACCTCGACGAGGTCTCCGTTCATCGCACCGAGCATATTATCTCTGCCGACAAAAATATCTCCGCCCTCCTCCTGCCGCACGAAACCAAAGCCTTTCGGATGTTTTTCCAGCACTCCCGTAAGAATCTCTCCGCATCCTGCTACAGTTCTCCTCTTGCGTACAAAAGCGGCTGACTTCGCAGCCGCAGAATTACCATAAAATTTTTTCTGTCCTGTTTTTTTCTTCTTCATATTCCTATTTAATCAATCCGTGAGCTTTCGCTTCCTCGCGCAATTCGTCGCGGAAATCCGGATGTGCCAGCTCGATCAGGGCACGCGCTCTGTCGCCCATGCTGAGCGGTTTGAGATTCACGCATCCGTATTCTGTTGCAACATACTGCACATCGCTGCGAGGCGTCGTAACCACCGAACCCGGCGCAAATGACGATACGATTTTGCTCACGCGCTTTCCATTTTTGATAAAACTTGATGTTGTGGCGATAAAAGATTTTCCTCCTTCGGACCACTGGGCTCCGCGTACGAAGTCAAGCTGACCGCCGGTACCGCTTTGCTGGTTCCAGGCAACGCACTCCGAAGCACACTGCCCGTAAATATCTATCGACATCGTGCTGTTAATCGATACAAATCTCTTATTCTTAGCTATAATTCTCGGATCGTTGACAAAATCAAAAGGCGCACAGTACATGGCCGGGTTCTTGTCGAGGAACTTGTACAACTTCTCGGTTCCCAGCGAAAATGAGTACACATTAAGACCGTCCATAAATCCTTTGCATTTATTTGTTACATTTCCGTTTTCGATAAGGTCTATCATGGGCTGATTAAAGAGCTCGGTATGAATTCCCAAGTCGTTTTTTGTCATCAGTCCGTAGCCAATAGCCGTCGAAACATTCCCCAGTCCGAGCTGGATGGTAGCTCCATCCGGTACTTCGGGGATTATGTAGTCTGAAATTTTCTTTGCAACATCATCGCTTTCCGGTGTATCATACGGCATGATCGGTCTTTCGTATTCGACAATCCTATCAACTTCCGAAACGTGGATTTTATTTGATTTCCCCAGTACATACGGAACTTTCGGGTTTACTTCGGCGATTATCAATCCACCGGATGCCTTTGTCGTTTCTTTCAAAATTTCCTGGCAGGAAACGCCCGAAGGTCCGAAAGACATATATCCTTCTTCGTCCGGTGCGGACACTTCGAAAAAGCAAACATTCGGTTTTGCATTTTGTGATGCCCAGATGGGTGCCTGGCTGAGGTGAAAAGAAGTGTACCTGACAGGTTTACCGTGTCGGTACATTTTTCTCTCGTTGACCCCTACAAAATAGGTATTTATTGAAAATGGGTTCTCTTCGTATTCATCATAGACAGCACAAGGCTCAAATGCCTGACTGCTTTGTATTTCAACGCCTTCCAGTTCATCTTTTCTTTCCCAAAGCGCATCGAGAAGTCCATATGCCACGCTCGATGCCGTTCCGGCATAAATGCGGTCACCGGATTTCACACACTTTACCGCTTCTTTCTGCGTCGTTGTTTTTTCGTCGTATTCCTTCTTCCAACCATAGTTCATCCTATGCCACCTCCTGCAAAAAGTATAGAACATATCAAATATAAAGTCAAGGTCTCCCCCATTATTGTCCGCCTTTCGATGCGAAACAAAGAGAAGACCTTGTCCTTCGCTAGTTTGCAGTATTTTTCGTGCCGTTGTCAACATTATCGGCGCGGTTGTTGTTCTCAATACCGCTTCCATCGGTTTTATTATGATTTGTCTTCGTATCGCTCAGATCGTCTCCCAAATCATCCACGCCCTTTTCGATACCGTCTCCGATGTCGTCCACGCCTCTTTCAATGTCCTGAGACGCGCTTCCCTGGTTGCCGTCATTCCGCGGTTCATCGTTATTGGCACATCCCGTAAAGACAAAGAGTGAAACAATCAAAAGCGCAGCTAAAATTACAGCCGTTTTCTTTTTCATAAAGCAAACTCCTCTCTGTATTAAATTTCTATACACAGCTATTTTGTCAGCTTTTTTGAAAAATTATACACGGCCTTTCTTCGCTTTAGCCAAAAAAAGGAGCGGTCATCCGCTCCTTTATCGTAAAGCCGCATCCTGCAGCTTCTTTTTCAATTATTCTTCGTCAGCTTCTTCCGCTTCGTCTGCTTCATCAACAGGTTCTTCTGCAGCCTGTTTGATGCTGAGGCTGATTCTCTTTCTCTCCGTATCGATTTCAAGAATCTTCGCTTCGACAGTCTGTCCTAAAGTGAGTTCTTCAGCGATATCGTTTACTCTCTTATGAGCAACTTCGGAAATATGTACCAGTCCGTCAAGACCCGGTTCCAGCTCTACGAATGCGCCGTATTCCTTAATCTGAACAACTTTACCTGTTACAACTTGTCCAACCTGATACTTTTCTTCAATTACAGACCATGGTTCCGGAGTTGTCTGCTTCAGACCGAGGGAAATCTTGCCTTTTTCTTCGTTCATGGACAAAATCTTAACCTTAACCTTGTCGCCAATCTGAAGAACTTCCTGTGGGTGTTTCAGCTTGCCCCAGGAAATTTCGGAGATGTGAAGCAGTCCGTCGATTCCGCCGAGATCTACGAATGCGCCGTAGTCTGTGAATCTCATTACAGTACCCTCTACAACATCGCCTACATTGAGGCTGTTCCATACAGCTTCCACCTGTTTCTGCTTTTCTTCGTTAAGAATAACCTTATGAGAGAATACAGCTCTGCCTCTCTTAGGGTCAACTCTGGTTACCTTTACAGGTAATTCTTTTCCGATAAATTCGTCTGCATTTTCAACGAACTTGTCCGAAAGCTGGGAAAGCGGAATAAAACCGGATACTTCTTTATAAGCCGCGATAACGCCGCCGTTAACCTGTCTTACAACCTTAACAGTGATTGTTTCCTTATTTTCAAGAGCTTCGTTGATTTCGTTCCAGTGCTCATTCACTTCCAGTTTCTTCTTGGAAAGTGTAATTACGCCTTCACCGTCATCCGTCTTAACTACTTTAGCCTGGATTTCATCGCCAGCCTTGAATAAGTCAGTTAACTTCTGGTCTCCTTCCAATGTTACTTCTTCTTTCGGAATAATTCCGTCTTTTTTACAACCCATGTCAACGATGACTCCATTTTCAGTAACCTGATGTACCGTTCCGTTAACAACTTCGTTGAGTCTTGGAAGTCTCATAGCTCCGTCTAAATCATATGCTTCGGTAGCAAGCAGTTCTTCCATGCTCATTTCTTTTTTTTCACTCATGGTAGCAATAACCTCCTTAATTACGCATTCGGGTGTCGAGGCACCCGCTGCAATACCTATTTTATTACATTTTGCGATTTCGTGCAACGGTAAATCTTCATTTTTTTCAACAAAAAATGTTTTTTTGCACATTTTTTTTGATATTTCGAATAATTTTTGCGTATTGGAGCTTTCTCTACCGCCGATTATGAGCATAGCATCGCATTTTGCTGCCAGATCCGCGCAGCTTTTCTGCCTGAGTGAAGTTGCATTGCAGATGGTATTTTTCACCTCTACATCCGTATTTTCCCGTTCAAAAACCGCAAGAACCTCATCTAAGACTTCCTTTTTTATCGTGGTCTGCGCAACCATAAAGTATGCTTTTTTTTCATTCGCTTTTCTTCTTCGCAAAAAATCCTCCGCTTCCGCTGCGGAGTTCAGAATTGCCGCGCTGTTTTCACACCAGCCGTTGATTCCAATTACCTCGGGATGATTTTTGTCACCGACGATGATGACCTGCTTGCCTTCCTTGTGTGCCTCCTCCGCCAAAGATTGAATTTTCTTCACAAAAGGACAGGTTGCGTCCACGATTCGGCAGCCGATTTTTCCTGCTTCTTCAAAGAACTGCTTCGTCTCTCCATGGGAGCGCACGACGATGACATCTTCTTTCCCTGCGCAGTCCAGCGAGGACAGAATGCACGCCCCTTTTTCTCGCAAATCGTCTGTCACGGTCCGGTTGTGAATCAAAGGACCCCAGGTGTAGATGCGTCCTTTGCTCCCGCCTTCCTTCTTTTTTTTAATTTCCGCTTCTGTTTTTTCAATCGCCTGCCGCACGCCGAAGCAAAACCCCGAATTTTCCGCCAGCAGGATTTCTTTTTTTCCTGTATATCCTGTATTTTCTGTCATAGCTTTCTCACTTTTCGAGACTTTCTAAATATTTCTTAAATGCTGCCTCCGAGCCGTTTTCCGTCGGCTTGTAGTATTTCACGCCCTGCTTGTACAAATTGTCCGGAAGATACTGCTGTTTCACATACCCGCCGTAAGCATGCGGATATTTATAGCCGCCGTATCCCAAATCCGCCGCGCCTTTATAGTGCGTGTCCTTCAGATGGTTCGGAACGTCATCGATTTTTTTCGTCTTAATATCGTGCATCGCTTCTTCTAAGGCCATATAGGAAGCGTTCGACTTTGGCGCCGCCGCCATCAGAACCACCGCCTGTGCCAGATTAATCACAGCTTCCGGCATACCGACCATCTGAGCTGCCTGCACGCAGGCGGTTACAATCGAAATTGCCGACGGATATGCCATGCCGACATCTTCGCTTGCCATGACCAAAAGCCTGCGCCCAATCATCTGAATATCCGCGCCTCCGTCCAGAAGCCGTGCCAGATAATGTATCGCCGCATCGGGGTCGCTTCCTCGCACAGATTTTTGGAGGGCGCTCAAAAGATTGTAGCGGTCATCCCCCTTGTCATAAAATCCGATTTTCCGCTGCATCGCTTCCGAAACAATCTGCGGCGTAATCGTCTGCCCTTCTCCAAGGTTGTCCACAATGAATCCGGTCGTGTCCAAAGCCACCCTTGCATCTCCGTTTGCCAAATCCGCCAGTATGGCAAGGGCTTCCTCTTCATACGAAATCTTTAAATTGCCGAAGCCGATTTCCTTATCTGTAAGCGCACGCTTGATAATGCGCAGAAGATTTTCCGCAGAAAGTCTTTTAAACTCGTAAATATTCCGAACACGGCTGAGAATCGCATTGTTCACTGAGAAATACGGATTTTCCGTCGTACTGCCGATAAACTTGATTACGCCTTCTTCGAGCGCTTTCAGCAGGCTGTCCTGCTGGAGCTTGTTCCAGCGGTGAAACTCGTCGATGTACACATAGGTCGTGCGCTGCTCCAGTCCGTAAAAAGAAAGCTTCGCATTGTCTATCAGCTCTTTCAGCTCCTTCGTTCCGGTCGTTGAAGCGTTGATTTCATGAAAATTCCCGTCCATTTCCCGGGCAATAATCCTTGCCAGTGTCGTTTTTCCCGTGCCTGACGGACCGAAAAAAATCGCCGAATCAAAGGTTTTATTCTTTATGGAATTATAAAAGAGCGAGCCTTCGTACATAAAGTGCTCCTGCCCCACGAAATCTTCAAGCTTTTCCGGTCTCATTCTGGTTGAAAGAGGTATCATCTTGTGTTTCTCCTTTATTGCTTTTTCTCTGCTTTATTTATAGTTTCAGGCTGCCTGAACCTTATGAAACGGATGTAATGAAAACATCCTCGACTTCTTTTTCTTTGCTCTCACTGAGCGCTTTCAGTGCTTCTTCTTTATCCTCAAGAACCGGACTTATGACCTTAAACACATTGTCCGCTTCCACAATTTTGGTCTTGATTCCCTTCGATTCCAGCGCATCGGAAAGTTCCTGCGCAGAGTCTTTGGTCGAAAATGCACCAAACTGCAGCGCATAGCCTTTCTCGGCCTCGTCTTCTGTATTCGCAGTCTTTTCGACCTTCGAAACATTTGAATCCTCTGCGGCATCCGCGCCCGCATCTTTCTCTGTCGCCGCCTTGTCTGCACCGTTCAGCTGCACCGGACTCTCATCAGCATTATAACCGATAATCGGTCCGATTACAAATCGCGCCGTCAAAAATCCGAGCAAAACCGCCAATATTATTATACCAAGAAAAACCGACATTTTCACCCTCGAATTTTCTGATTTGCTCTTTCTTTTGCGCACTTTTCTTCTCATTCCGCTGCCCGTCATATCCCTACCTCCAAATTCTTTAGTACATTTTATTATCCGAGCCGAAAAATATGCCATGCAAAAAGGCGGCAGACTGCCGCCCCTCGCAAAATTAACTGTTTTTCACCGAATCCCGCACAGATAAATTTCCTGTTTCAGCTTTTCGATAAAGCCGATGACACGCTCCGTGCGAAGCTTTTCGCAGGAAAGAAGTGCGCCTAAAGTATCTAAGTACACTCTGCCGTTTTCCGTCGTCGCACTCTTCAGCTGATGGAAAAAACATGCCAGTGATTTGGAAAAATTCAAATTCCGCTCATTCGGTATGTAAGTAATCTTAAGTTGTTTACTTTCTTCATTTATATAGACCGTCTCCGCGGACAGGATATACTCTTCCGGGAAAAAGAGATAATCTTCGCATTTTTCAATCAGTAAAAGCACATCCTCCGCAAGCGATAGCACCTGTGAGGCACTTAAGCCCTCCACATCCGCCAGCTTGCGAAAGCCTCTTGTATCAAATATGCCCCTCGTCGTTTTTTTGTCCCGTATGATGGACATCGGAAAGAAAGCGTCACAGCTTCCTGCCAGCAAAACCTCCGTTTTCTGCGTATAGTCCACCGTCCCATTTTTCAGGCGGATACTTACCTTATTCATTTTCACCTCCCCTGCACACCTTGCACGGCGTATAGCCCTTCGCCGCGGCGTCGTCCTTCTCCATCTCGAGCTTGTACGCCTCGCCCTCATCATAGCGCTTTACATAATAGCAGCTTTTCACATGATAGCGCTCGCCGTACTTCGGAAAGATCACGACTCGCAGCGACTTTGCATTGCACTTGAACTCACTTTCGGGCAAAGGCTCCGCATCTTGAAGCGTCCCCGTAAAGGCACGTGTTAAAATTCCCTGTGTAAAGCTGATTTTTCCGTGAATGCCGACGGGATTTTCGACCCTAAAGACGGCTTCGCTCTGCACACCGATTAAATCGTCGATGTCTTTTGACGAATAGCGATAACGGAATTTCGTAATTTTGAAATTCGTCAACTTCGGATTTTCCGCCAGAACACTTTCTTTAAGCATTGTTTTGGCAAGCGGGTATGTCCCTTCGACCTTGTATGCTGTTAAGTCGATTTCCTTTATCTCCGCCGCACTGACAAAACCGATGTTTTCGCAGATCGCAATAATCCGAATCACGAGCGCAAGTGCGACAATGCAAAGGATAAAAACCGGAAGGCTCATCGCC
Source organism: uncultured Clostridia bacterium (assembly GCA_934233735.1). Taxonomy (GTDB): domain Bacteria; phylum Bacillota; class Clostridia; order Peptostreptococcales; family Anaerovoracaceae; genus CAG-238. The sequence goes on from CAKQGQ010000007.1 coordinate 34,613, forward strand.
GCCTCAACGATATAGCTGCCCCTGCGGCTTTGCACCCCGAGTTTCACGATGTCTCCGATGTGCTTAATATGTTTCCTCAAATTCATGTTTTCTCTTGTTCACCTCTATGGAATATCTGAGTCCTGTGTAATAGTCGTCCATAAGAAACCACTCACAATATAGATATTTCATATTAATCTGAATTATGTCCATCATTCGCAAAAGCAGCGTTTCCTGCGGCATGGCAGCGACGAGAATGCGCAGATAGCCCTCATAGTCCTTGCCCTCAATCTTTTTCGGCGGCAGATAGTTTTTCTCTTCTTCGTATTCCTGCCCTTCAGGAAGTTCCTCGCCCGATGGGCTGAGTCCGTATTCCGCTGCCAGAAGATTTTCAAGCGAGATTGCCCAGTTTTCATCCTTTTTCAGAATCGGCACGGTCTTTCCCGCATAGAGAATCTTCAAATCGTTTCTCGCCTCCATGTACGCCCATCCTTCTAAAATGAGTGCCTGCGTGAGAATCGGCGCCGTTGGCATAATCAGCTCGGCGGCGGCAAGCGCGGCGTTTCTCTTTTCCTCGCAGCTGTATAAATACGCCAGATTCAGACTGTTCCGAAGAAGAATCAGGCTGTTTCCCACCTTTTTCTTCGCCTTCTGATCGTCGGGCTTTCCCGTCAAAAGATACTCGACTTCATTGCGAAAAAAGGTCTCGCCAAGCTCTCTTTCATTCATGCAGTCCTTAAAAAATCGGAAGATATAGACATTTTCCGCCGACGCATTGACAACCGTGCTCACCGAAGCGCCTTCCTTCAGCTTGTCTGCCAGTGACAGAATCCCGACGCTCCCGCCTTTGCCTTCCGACGGCAGGCTGTTTAAAATTCGCTCGTTTCGTATGTAACGGTTTCCCTCATCGACGCCGTCTGCCTCGCTCGTCTTTCCTGCCTGCATTTTCAGAGCGCGCGGCTTCGTTCCGGCAAGCGCCGCTTCCCGCACCTGCTTCAAAAAGTTTTCCTTGTCGTTCAGCGCGTATTTTTCAAGCTCGCAGTCAGTCTTTCCGCAGGAGATATATTTTTTCGTTTCACAGGAATATGCCGCATAAAAGTCCAATTTTTCCTCAACCTGAAGTTTGCTGCCGTAAAAGGCGAAAATACCATATCTGTCCTTTAAATTCCGGTCATATTCTGCTAAAATACTCTTTCCCCAAAGCGGTCCGAAGCTTTCCGCAGTGCTGCCGACTGCCTCCTGCCCTGCGCTTTGAATCGCTGCGGCTGTCAAAATCATCATCGACGAAAATAAAATCGTCGCCAGAACCGCAAACGAACCCTTCTTATTCATCCGCATTTTTATCCGCATTTCCGTTTACGCATCTCCTGCGCTTAACGCATCTTTCGCCCTGTCATATGCCCTGATAGTCAGCGCCGCAGAAACCTTCTTCCAGTCTGTACGCTTTGCATCGTGCGTCTCTACCTGCTTTCCAAGCTCCGTATAAAAGCTCATCATCAGCGTAATCAAAGCGGCTGTAATCAGAATTGTCAGCGGCATAATCAGCGTTGCCTCCACGATTCTCATTTTTCCTCCCTCCCTTAAAATTTCGCGGAGCTGAGCGAGCCGAAAGTGTTGTTTACGAACTCCGTAATCTGCTCTTTAAAGATAAGCCCCAGCGTTACAGCAATCGCCACCAGAATTGCGACCTGCACCATCTCCATTCCTTGCTTGTTAAACAGCGGTTTTCTTTCTTTTTTTACCTTCTCTTTGTTTTGCTTTCCTTTTTTTCTAAAAAACATCTCTCTTTTCCTCCTTTTTATATTTGAAGCATCGCAGGTGCTGCCGTAATTACAATCAGCGCAATCAGCAAAATCCCCAGCGGAAAGCTCATTTTACTTTCGGACAGGCGAATCTTTCGCATTGCCGCGCGCTTTCTTTCTTCCCAAAGCATCTCGCTCTGCTCGGCAAGCTTATCCCATAAATCCGTGCCCCGATTCTGATTTTCCATTAAAATTCCCGCCACACGCGCAAGCTCCTTTACATTTGAAGTTCTCCCGAACTTGTAAAAGCTTTGAATGACATTTTCCCCGCTTTGCAGAGACGCCGCATAGAGATTGTACACCTGTACGGTAAAATAGTTTTGTCTGCGCTCGTCTAAACCCCCGTAGCCTTCGGCGATTTTGCAGAAAGCCTCTGTCAGCACCGCCCCGCTGTTCATTAGAAGCAGCAGCTGGTTGATAAAGCCCGGCAGGCTCAGGATAATCTCATTCTTGTTCTTTTCCATCACTTTTTTAATTTTAGATTTCAATGTTATGTATCCTTTCTGTCATCCAAACCGAAACCGCAAGCAGTACCATCGCAAAGGTTGTAATCATTCGTCCCTGGCTCGTGCTCGTCATCGGCTCCATGTAGTCCGGCGCAGTCAGCCGAATCATCAGCACAATCAGGAACGGGCTTGCTCCCACAATTCTTCCTTCGAAAAGTTTTTGCGCCAAAAGCGTTTTCAGTTCACTCTCCAGCTCTATCTTATCGCCAATTAAGCTCGTCGCGCGGTGAATCGCCTGCTTGAGGTTGCCGCCGCTGCCTTTGCAGTTTTCGTATACACCCGCGAAGTCCTCGATGTCTGAAATCCCGCTTCGCGATGCAAAATCCCGAAGCACCGCCGTATCGGTCTCGTTGCCGTTTGCAATCTGCTTCGTCATGTAGGCAAGCTCCTGCATGATATAGTCGCTTTCCTCGTAAGCCGCACCGCAGAACTCCTTTGCCTCTTCCAGTGCCGCCGCCATGCTTCTGCCCGAAGAAACCGACGCGGAAATCGAATACAGCAAGTCCCGAAACTGTACCAAAAGCTCCTGTCTATGCTTTGCCGCTAAGTTTTCCCGATACTTCGGCATCGTGAAACAAAACAGTATTGCAAGCGCCAGACTCACCGCCAAGCTGTCATAAAACAGCAGCCCCACCGCAAGCCCTGCCAAAGCGGCAGCGGAGAAAAACACGGTCTTTTCCCGAAAATCCGGTTTAAGCTTCGTATAGTAAATCGGCATAGTTTTCCCCCTTTTGCTCCGTTTTTTTCGTGTTGATAAGCGGACTTCCCGTAAAGCTGAGGACTCCGTTTTTATCAATTGTCATCAGGCGGTTGAGCTTGAATTTACCGTCTGCATACCCCTGCAGCTCTGTAATTTCTATAATCCGCCGCTGTCCATCCTCCCCTTTTTCGATGTGAACCAGAATATCCAGTCCTTCCGCAATCTGCTGACGAATCGCTTCCGTGCTGATTGGCATCGCTGCCAGATAGAGTGCTTCAAGTCTTCGCAGCATACCTTCCGCCGAGTTTGCGTGGCCGGTCGACAGGCTTCCGTTATGCCCGGTATTCATCGCCTGCAGCATATCGACCACCTCGTCGCCGCGGACTTCGCCGACGATAATTCGGTTCGGCCGCATTCGCAGGCTGCTTTTAATCAAATCCGACATGCTGACTTTCCCCTGCCCTGCAGAATTGCTGTTCCTGCACTCCATATGCACGATATTGGCGATATAATGCATTTTCAGCTCCGCCGAGTCCTCTGCCACAATCACGCGCTCTTCGCGCGGAATTGCCTCTGCCAAAGCATTCAGCAATGTCGTTTTTCCCGAAGAAGTTCCGCCGCTCACGAAGATGTTGTAGCCGCATCTGACTAACATTCGCAAAAGCTTCGCGCCGTTTTCAGACAGCGTTCCGTTGTGTACAAGGTCTTCCATCCGCATATAATTTTCCGAGAACTTTCGGATGGTTAAAATCGGTCCGTTCAGCGCGATATTCTTATACACACCGTTTACACGCGATCCGTCGGGCAGTCTGGCGTCGACAATCGGATTTTTCTCGTTGATTTCTCTATGTACCTCTCCGACGATGCTTCGCATGACTTCTTCCAGTTCTTCCGTCGAATCAAATGCGAGCCCGCACCGTTCCACGCGCCCTTGCTTTTCGATAAAAATATCGCCCGGACCGTTTACCATGATTTCACTGATGTCCTTATCATCCACCAAAGGCTGCAAAATCCCCAGCTTCCTTCTGGTTTTATAAAAAATCTTCTGAATGACGGAATCAATTTCGTCCGAGGAAAAGAAGCGGCTTTCCTCATCGTCAAAAATGGTTTCGATAATGCAGCGCATCGCCCCATAGTCATCCATCCGCGCTTCACTTCCCAGTCTTCGGCGCGCCGCCTCACATCTGTCCGCCGCAAATTCCGCTAAATCTCTTTTCCTTCTCATAGTCCCGTCACCTTCTCAATCCCCCTTGCAAAGGCCTTATCCAAAGCAATTTCAATGCCGCTCTCACTCACCGTGAAGCTCTCCGGGTCATCGATAATATGAATGCTGCTGCCCTCGGTCAGGCTGCAATAGCTGCGATTTCGAAGCAGATAGCATTCGCCATCGTTTTCTCCTGCCTGCTGCGCTGAATTCTCGCAAAACCGCCTTCGCTTATCCTTTTCGTCAGTTACGAAAAATGTCTTATTAAATAAAAATCCACACTCACCCTCGGGAAAGTCCACAACCGCTGTGTCGTACAAACGGTTTTCTGCGAGGTAGGTCAGAAGTGTTTCCAATTCGCCATGATATTCCAGGATGTGCAAGCCGTATCGGTCTTTTCGTATGTAGCTTTCCATGCTGAATATCGTCTCGTTTCGAATCAGATGAGCCAGTTCCGACGGCGGACGAAGCGGCTTTTCGGTCTCACTTATGTACCATTTCCAGCTTCCTGAGCCGCCTGCACTGATATAAAGTACTTTCTCCTCACGCATGCACGCAAGCAGCCTTCCGGCAGTCAGCGCAGCGGCGCTGACGCCGCTGCCTCCTGTGCCTGCACGAAAACGCCACACTCTCATTTCCGTGTCTCTTTTCTTCTGAAAACATACACCGTTGTTTTCTTCGAAAATTTCTATGACCCGCTTAAAAAGCTGTGAAGTAGGAGAATATTTGCTAAAAATTCTGTCATTTTCCCTAAACTCTTCCCTGCAATCCGCCTTAAATTTTCCCTCAAGCAGCAGATACTTCGGACGATATTCCCGCACGGACTCGCGGTCCGTAAGCACGACATCATATTGCTCGAATTCCTGCGTGTCCACATAGGGATAATAGCGGTTTCGCGTCAGGATCCCGATATCCAGCCCACTCGACTGCTTCGCCAGCCCTCTCATTAAATCCTGCGCATATTTTGCATTTTTTACATCAATCCCAATTCTCAAAATTTTCATCTTTTACCATTTATTCCTTTCGATTGCATTTTAACCCTTTTGTAATAATTTGTCAACATATTTTACAAAATTTTGCAAGGATTTTTTTCTATTATTTGCATTCTGCTATTAATTCGCGCAGTTTTTTCAACGCATCGGACAGACTCCCCAGGCTGTCAATCAAGCCCATTTCAACCGCTTCCGTGCCGAAGAGCAGCGTTCCGACATCATTTGCCATATTGCTCGTGCAGTTCATCTTCTCTTCGATTTCGTGCCTGCCCGCCCGCGAATGCTCGACGATAAAGTCCACGACCCTCTCCTGCGTTTTCTTCATATACTCAAAAGTCGGCTCCGCGGTAATCAGCGTGCCGCTGGTGCGAATCGGGTGCAGCGTCATCGTCGCAGATTTTGCGACAAACGAATAATCCGACGAAACTGCCAGCGGGATTCCGATGCTGTGTCCGCCGCCGATTACGAGCGAAACCGTCGGCTTGGAAATTCCTGCAACCAGCTCCGAAAGCGCAAGCCCCGCCTCCACATCGCCGCCCACCGTATTCAAAACAAGTAACAGCCCCTTAATCTCGGGGTTTTCCTCCACCGCAATCATCTCGGGAATCAGATGCTCATACTTCGTCGTCTTCGTGTCCTGCGGCAGAATCGAATGCCCTTCAATGCTTCCGATAATATTGATATACTGGATGTCGCTTTTGAAATTACTGCCTGTGCTCAGAAGTCCAAGTTCTTTGATTAAATCCGCTGCCTCCGAAGTGTTGGTGTCTTTTTCGCCATTCTTGTCCTTTTCTTTTTCATCACTCATATTCCATAACCTTCTTTCGTAAAATTTATTATCTTTTATTATTCGCCGCGGGAGGAAAAAATATGCTTTTGAGTGAGATTGGTGATAAGGAAATCGTTGATATTTCAAAAGGAAGTATGCATGGCAGGCTTTGGGATGCCGAAATCGTTTTCGACGAGAAAACCGGAAAAATCCACACGCTCGCCGTCCCTGACTTTCAAAGCAGACACGGAAAATTCAAAGAAGATTTGCAGCTTCCGTGGTCTTCGATTATAATAGTGGGAGAAGATATGATTATTTTCAAATCCCGCTAAGACAAAAAGGATTTCGGACAGATGAAGATTTTTTCAACAAAATCAGAAAAAAAGAAAAAAATAGTTTTGCCTGCCGTTCTTGTCGTTCTTGTGCTTATCACTGCAGCAGCGCTCTTGCATATTTCAGGAGGTTTTCCTTCGAAGCCGCAGACTCCTGAAAACTTTACGCCTGCTTCGCAGCGCTTCTTTCTGCCTGCAGAGAATGAAAAGGGTCAGACGGTGTACTATATGGCGGAAATCGTGTACCCGAAGGATTATGACGGCAAAATGCCTCTGATTGCTGTCGGACACGGTTTTAAGGGAAGTCTGAACAGCGGAGGTGCTGCCGAACTTTCGGAAAGGCTTGCCTGCGCAGGCTATGCGGCAGTCCGCATGGACTTTAACCCACGTACGCAGCCGAAGAAAAATGCCGAAAAAACAGGCTTTTATGACCTTGCTTCCATGAAGGATACGATGATTTGCGCAATTCGCTATGCGTGTGAAAATTTTGAAATCGACGAAAATCGCATCGGACTTTATGCCCGCAGCATGGGCGGACGCGTGGTTATGACGATAGCAAATGAAAGTTACGGCGGTTTTGATTACAAAGCCCTCGCTATGGTTGCCCCCGCAGGAAATGAAACGGCAATGATTCACTATGCAGGTGGCCGGAAGAAGTGGGATGAAATGAAGGCGAAAGCCCGCTTGGAAGGCTATGTCGAGTATCAAGGTCTGAAGCTTACCGAGGACTGGTTTAAAGAATTTGAGGAATACAATCCTTGCGATTACGGCTCTAAATTCGGAGATAAGCCCGTGCTTGTCATCTGCAATACCCTCGACTATGTCGTAACCGAGGACACCAGCCTCGAATGCGCGCACGCATATAAAAACAGCCGTGTAATCACGGTCACGACCGAAAATTACCACGGCTATGAAATGAGCTATAAAGAGTCTGCCCTCAAGGACTATCTGATGGGCGAAATCGTTGATTTTTTCAAAAAAGAATTATAGATTTGCAGAAAGGGCACTGACTTATGCGTCGGTGCCCTTTTCTCCGTTTGTATATGCGTTGATGAATTTTGCTTTTCGTTTTGAATACATAATCATCTGGCTCGAGTAAATACCGCGGTATCCCGACATCATGTAGCTGATGCAGCAGGCAACTGCGAAATACAGCATTCCCTCGGCTCCGAAGATTTCAATCGACAGGAATACCGATGAAATCGGGCAGTTTGTGACCCCGCAGAAAACGCTGACAAGACCGACTGCCGCACCGAATCCCGCCGGAAGACCTATGAGCGGTGCGATTACACATCCAAAGGCTGCTCCGACGAAAAACGAAGGAACGATTTCCCCGCCTTTAAAGCCCGCTGCCAGCGTCACCGATGTAAAAACGAGCTTGAGCAGAAATGCAAGCGGCTCTGCCTTTCCCTCTTCAATCGCTGCCGTAATCACTCCCATGCCGACGCCGTTGTAGTCGTTCGTGCCGCAAAGGTATGTCAGCGCAATGATTATGGCTGCACCCGCAAGCACGCGCAGCCAGGCGTTCGGCAGAATTTTTCGCATTCCTTTTTCAGCACCATGCATCATCATGCAGAAAAGAATGGATACGAGCGCACACAAAGTTCCAAGAAATCCGACCTGAAAGAAAGCCAGCGCCGATGTTTCGGGAACTTCAACCGCAAAGCGAACCGGCTGCACGCCCAGCGCTCCTGCCAGAAAATATGCCGAAAGCGATGCGATTAAACACGGAACAAGTGCCACATGATATAAAATCCCGATGCTGATTACCATAACAGCGAATACCGCCGCCGCAAGCGGTGTTCCGAACAGCGCTGAAAAGAACGCTGCCATCCCGGCCAAGGTTGCAATTCTTAAATCACTGTCATCCAAGTGCAGGCCGCGTCCGATCCACTGACCGATTGTGCCGCCCATTTGAAGAGCAGCACCTTCTCGTCCCGCGCTGCCGCCGCATAACTGCGTCAGTACGGTAGCGAAAAAGATAGACGGCATAAGCAACACGGAGAGCCTTTTGCCCTTATGTACTGCTCGAATCACATGGTTGGTATTAAGCCCTTCGGTTTTCGTCATTTTATAGAATCCTACTATCAGAAGCCCCGCAATCGGAAGCAGCCACAGCAGCCACGGATGTGTGCTGCGAAACACTTCTGCCATGTCAATGCTGTGGTGAAAGATTGCGCCGATGAGTCCGCCTGCACCGCCGATCAGCGAGGCAATCACCAGCCATTTTAAAAATGTTTCGATGTAAAGTCTCCATTCGCGAAAGGTGGAGACAAAAAATTCTTTGTTCATTCTCATTTCAGTTTCGATAAGTTACTCCAATTTGAATTATACCCCATTAAAGACATAATTTTTGTGGAAGGAATGGTATGCAAATGCTTTTGCAGTTTAGCAAACATTGTTTGTATGGATGATATAAAATCATTTAGCTCTGATTTTCTCAAAAGTAATGCAAACATAATCGCAATGGCATACGCATCGTTTGTTCCACATGTATAGGAACCGTCTGCTGCACGAACAATTCCAAGAGCGGAAAAGTTTTTAATACTTTTGGTGTGGATGCGCTCTTTAAATCGAATATCAAAGAAACGCTCGTCGTGGGCGCATTTATTTCGAGCAAGCGCAAGCATATGCATAAACTTTGCAAGTTCCTCCGGATGTAGATTGAATTGTTTTGCAACTGTCGTTTTGTCTGCTGGTTTCATGTTTTTATAGAAGTTTTCAATCTTTCCAAAAGTAAGTACATTTACAAGAACCCAAAGTGGAATATATCCATGCTCTGTCATATAATGTGTGACTACTTGATGGTGCTTACTCATCTGACGGGCAATTTCCTGTTGTATATCTCCGATAAGCTTTACTGCGGAGGATATATTTTTTTCAGAGGAATTATCAAAATTTTCTATTTTGAGATAGTTATCATGTCCATATTTAGCTGAAAATTCATGCGCGATCACCGTTTTCAATGTATTTTCGATTTTTAGAAGGTATTTAAGATAGATATTTCTAAGTTCCCTATCAAAATTATATAAAGCATAAACCTCATCAAAAGTAGTTCCTGCCTTATATACTTCATCCGTAGTTGGTGTAGCTTTTGCAGCGAGGAAGAGTTCCTTATATCCATTGACAACATTGTAATAATTTTCATGTTCGAGAATGCGTATTACCCGAGACCCTTGCGAGCCTTTTCCAATGTTCATACCTCTGGCACGCAAGATATTTAGCTGCTGCCGATACGATTTATACGATTTATCTGCCATAATACCTCCTATGTATAAAAAAGCCCCCGGACCCGAAGGACACCGGAGGACAAACTGGCAAGTTCTTGTATAAGTATTGTACCACACATAGGTAAAATGTCAACAACATTTTACCGGCTCTAGTGGAAATACCAAACAAGCATATGCCTATTTTTAGTTTATGTCCAATAAGAAAAAACTATAACAGCGTTTTCTTTCAAATCTCGTTTTTCCCCTCGACTTTCGCCTTTTCATGCACTATAATATAGGTAGCACAGCAATACGCATGAACGGAGGTTTTACAATGATTTTCTTTAGAAGTGACTACAGCCTTGGCGGACACCCAAAAATTATGGAAGCGCTGATGGCTGCTAATATGGAGCATACTGACGGGTACGGCGATGACCGTTTCTCATATGAAACAGCGGACATGATTCGTGAAATGATCGGACAGCCGGATGCACAGGTTCACTTTATGGCAGGCGGCACCCCTACCAATACCATCACAATCGCTGCAGCGCTCAGGCCGTATGAAGGTGTTATTTCTGCGGATGCAGGACATATTTTTGTGCATGAAACAGGTTCCGTGGAGGCAACCGGTCACAGAGTTTTCGCAGTTCCGACCGAGGACGGCAAGCTCCGCCCTGCCGACATTGAAAAGGTTCTGCTTCACCATGAAGATGAGCACACCGTAATTCCAAAGATGGTATATATCACCCACCCGACTGAAAACGGCGGATTATATACGAAGGCTGAATTCAAAGCCCTCAGCGACTGCTGCAAGAAGCACGGGCTTTTATTCTACATGGATGGTGCGCGTTTAGGTACAGCACTCACATGGCCGACAAACGACCTCAGCCTCAAGGAAATTGCTGAGATGACAGACGCATTCTACATCGGCGGAACCAAAGTCGGTGCACTCTTCGGCGAAGCTTTGGTAGTCATGAACGACGCAATCAATGACCACTTCAGATACATGGTAAAAAGAGCCTGCGCTCTCTTTGCGAAAGGCAAATTGATTTCCATTCAGATGCGCGCGCTTTTGGAGGGCGGTGAAGATTCCCTCTACTATCAGATTGGACGCCACGAAAACGAACTTGCCATCAAGCTGGCAGAAGGCGTAGTCGCAGCGGGCTACAAGCTCTGGCTCCCGCATCAGACCAATCAGGTATTCGTAATCATGTCAAACGAGAAAATTGCAGAACTCGAAAAAGACTTCTTCTTCTACACATGGTGCCCTTACGACGAAACGAGCTCCGTTATCAGGCTCGTCATCGGATGGGGCTCCACCGAAGATGATGTAAATGCGCTGCTTGCAGTGATTTAAGTGCTCTCGTGTTCGAGACTGATTTAGAGTAAAATAAAAGTTGGAGTTTTGAGGATGATCTCAAAAGTCCAACTTTTTTCTTTTCGGATCAAAATTAATTACCGCAGGCAGTTTCACTATAGGCTTTTCTACTTCCCAAAATCAACATTTCTTCAATTTTGGGAAATAGATTGCCATAGTTACAGCTTTGATACCCCCATTGAATCAACTTCAGATACAATTACAGAATGTGTTTTGGAAAAAGTGCAGCCTTTTAGTCCCGCTATCAGAAGCGGAGCTCTCATATAGCTTCCATCTGTCATATTTTCCTTCATTTTAGTCTCCGCTTACAATTTTCTTTTTACAATTTGAAATCGTATCCATGCTGTAAGAATCTTCCCATTCCGTCAGTACGAAGCCATTGGTCGTATTTATGAAAGATTCGGAAGCTTCTATTTTTACTCCGTCATTACCAAAGGCCTGCCCTCCTCCTGCGGCAAGGCTGCCGAAAGCCTCAGAGCCTATTCCGATATAGGTGTAGCCGCAGGCAGCACCAAATACATAGGTTTTCTTCGCCTCCGGCTCGGTCAGTTCTTCTTTTGTGTATCCGGCAACCGGATTATCAGCGGCTGTTTCCATTCCCAGAATTTTGACATTTTCAAAATCCGTGACGATGAAAGAATTGTTTTTCCATTCACGGAAACTATTCATCCAGTCTTTGAAAAGAATCTTCGCAATTTCCTCGGTACTCTGCCCCTGCACCTGTTCTTTTCCGATGCGCGGCTGATAGTCATTGCTCCAGATTACGCAGTTCAGACCCGCAATGGTTTTTTCATAAGTTCCTGCGTTTTCTTCATGCAGGTCATAGTCAAAATAAACGGTATCTTCCGGTATTTCAGCAAGGTTACCGCTTTCGTCCCTTTCAACATGACTGTATCGCTCCATCTGAACCAGCCCGGTTTCTCCTGTATTGTTCCCAAGGCGTATCTCATAAACAATATGCGTATTTGCCGTTTTGCATTGTTCAACAAGATCCAGGTTGTCTGCATCTTCCGCGTTTGGAGTATAAATCTCCGCTTTCAGGATTTTATAGTAATTCAAATATCCGTTTTGCAAATCCGATTCCAGACCGCTTTCTAAGTTTTTCTCTGCGACTGCAAGGATTTTGCTGTCCTCGCTCTGACAGCCGCAAAGAAGCATGATTATAAGCAGAACCGCGATTAGCAGTACATAAAGCCTGTGGATTTTTTTCTTCATACAACTCACCCTCCTTTAGAAATGTTTTTTCTTATATCTCTGCCTGCACGATTTTTCTGCTGGACAGGTAAAACCCTTTGCCGAAATCCTTATATGGTCTGCACATATTCAGATTTATGCTTGCGATGTCAAGATTTGATCCGTGATATAAAATCATGCCAGAACACCTCCGTTATTGGCACAGATACGCTCCATATCTTCGACTGCATCGTCAAACGATAATGTGTGTTCAATTTCGTAGCAGTCTTTTAGAAATGCGATCGCCTTGTGCTCATAGAGGAATTGAAATGCTGCCTGCTGTGTCATCTCACTTTCTCCTTTGCCTTTATCATATTTTACTTTCTGACAAGTGTTAAGGGTTAGCTTTGCAGGATTTCTCTTGCGGTCATTTTTCCGTCTTGGTACAGTTTGTCCGTGTCGATTTTCAAACTATCAATCGGTTCCGGCATGTCCCCGTCGGTTTCAAAAAACAGCTCGTGCGGCGCATCCGGTTCCTCCTTATCGGCACAAACAATAATCTCTATCGCAAGCTCCTCGTAATTTCCAATGTTTGCGCCGTCTTCCACCTCTTCAAGGTATGCGTCGATTGCGCTTTGCTGTTCGCTCGTCAGTTCCTGCGCCTTGCTTTCGTCCAGCATTCCCTTTACAAAAGGAATCTCCTCCAAACTTTCGTATTTGTACTTCGTTTCTCCCTGCACATGGATTCTATACCGCATTTCCTTTTCCGTATCCTCGGTTCCCAGCAAGATGCTTTGCAGATTGCGAACCTCATAAATCTGTTCGTAATTTGTTTTTACCCAGTTTTCTGCTTCCTGCAAAGCCTTATCCTCCGGGGTTTCTTTTTCCGTACAGGCGCACAGAAGTGACACAAGTATCATAGCTGTAAGAACCACGCATCCTTTCGCAAACCTGCCTCTGAATTGTTTTTTCTTCATTCCTCTTACCTCCCGTCCTTCGGTTCTTTTAAAAACTGAACATGAATTCTCAGTACTTATCATTTAAACATTTACACTTTGCCTGTCATCACCCGTAATTATTTCCACCCGATCAATTTCAATCGGTGATTTTACCGCAAAGAGTTTCCAGCAGAATGGTTCGATATCAAATAAGTTTTCTGCATTGTCATAACAGTTCATCACAAGTTTACTGCCTTCTAAGCAAATGCTGATATCTGCATCCTTCTTACTATTCCTGTTGCAATAATAAATCCAGTATACACCCTCGATCTTATGAACCATAAGACCGTCTTTGCCTGCCCATTCGCTTTTATAGATTTCCCGAATTTCTTTTTTGACTTCATCCGAAACCTTGAGATCTCCGATCACGTCAGGTTTTATCGATGTATCGGTATCGCCTTTGGCCCCGGCCTCTCTGGTGATCAGGTCATGCAGAATATATCTGCAATCCCACCTTGGTACCATGCCGCCGTTTATACCGTAAAGATTGCCTGTATCTTCAAGATAATCTTTCCCCGCAGAACTCTTTGAAAAATCATCGTAAAAAAGGATGTCGTATGTTTTGTCATCGTATCCTATCATTTTCGTTATAGGAATCGGTGATGAAATCTTTTCCAGACACCATACACCCTTCGCTTGATTTACTACAGGGGCATAGGTATAGCATACGCGTACTTTTAACTCCATTTTCTCGGTCAATTCGGGCTCACACCGGATAGATAAGCCGCTGACAGCCTTGTTACGGTATAATATCCAGTAGTCATTCCCTTTCTGATAACACAGCTCGGCAAAGTCTTTCTCTGCGTTTTGGCTGCATCACCTGCGGATTTCGTCAACAAGTTCTTTTCCCTCTGCTTCTTCCAGTTCTCTCAGGTCAGCTTTCCGTAATTCCATCGTTTTTTCAGATGCTTTTTCTTCGAAAAGATCAACCGCAGCAGCCTGATAATCCACAGACTTGATGTAGTAACCGACGCCGTATTCCTCCAGACCCTCTGCCCAGTTGGGATGACTTGTTTCAAACCGGTCTTGATAATCGTCAAGCAGGACAGATGCTATCGAATGATCTGCCGTAAACGAAAGCATGCCGCTTAGTTCTTTCACTTCTTCGCCGGCGCTTAGCTCTGCATGGAAGCCGTAGGAATCAGCCTCGGAAGTATTCTGAATATCCAATGTGGAAATTGTCCACTCGTTTCCCGCACCGAGGAAATCCGCGTCAAGCCTCCACATCGTTCGCTCGGCAATCATCTGTTCGAGACATTCATCGGTGAGTTCTGCGGATACGCCGCTATAATATTCTTTCAAAGCATTCTTCAAAACAGCTTCGTCGGTAAAAAGCTCCGAATTGTTTTGAAGATTTGTCATCAGTTCATCATTTCTTCCGTCGCTGTTAATCGTAAAGAATTCCGTCAGAAAACGATCTGCCAGCTCCTTATTTTTGGAATCGCTGTCCTTAAAAGCGCACCCTGTAAACATTGCGGCACTCAAGCCAACACATAATAGCAGGATGAATATCCAATGTTTTCTCATTTTCGTCTCCCTCTTTTAGTAATATGGATCTCCGCTTGCAGTGTTGTTCCAAATCATCCATTTTTGCGTCTTTTCATCACGCAAGAGGAAGAAATACTGCTCTACATCGCCATCCTTTAGGAATGTTTTTTGATGGTTGTATACCACATAGTATTCCGCACGAACCGCTATCAGATTATCTTCTAAATAAGAATCCGACCAGCCGTTTTCTTCTGCGAGTTCGCTCCCTTTGTATTGCTGCTTTACTCTCTCCGTTGCATCTTGATCGACCACAATCTCCTTGATCCGGAGTTCAAGCGTATAGTCTTTTTTCATCTGATTTTCAAGCGCGCTTTGCACCGTTTCCGTTGGAGATGTCGATGTTTTTTGTATCCATGGATCGAATACCCCTGCTTGATATGCCGCAAAGCCGCAAAGCAGGATTGCTCCCATGATTGCTGCAATCAAAAGCATCCGTTTTTTTAAGAAGCCTCTATGTATGCTGCTTTGAACCGCGGCCTCCTGAAGAAATCGATCATCGATATTTGTAAGGCTGTCATACAGCGCTATTACCATTTTTTCTCTCATAAGAACAGCCCCTCTCTTTTCAGTTCTGCCTTAAGTTTTTGGCGAAGCCGATACATGTGGTTTGCAACATCCGCCGGAGTCAGCCGATATATTTTTGCAATGGTTTTCAGAGATTCTCCGAACCAGTATCGCCGCAGGAAAATGATGCGATCCATTTGCGGAAGCTCTCCAACCCACTTGTTAAGAGCTTCGGTCAACATTCCTTTTTCGATTTCACCTTCCACATGGGAGGAGGACGGAATGCATTCATCCAGTTCTTCAAAAATCTCTTCGATACCCGCATAACGTTTTTTTCTGTGATTCTTTCTCCATAAATCAAGAGAAAGGTTACGCACCACTCTGCCAAGCCATCCCCTAAAGTAAACAGGTTCGTTGGGCGGGATGGAGTTCCATGCCTTTAAATAGGTGTCGTTGACGCATTCTTCTGCATCTTCGTGAATTTGCAAAATATTGTACGCAAGGCTTCGGCAAAACAATCCATATTTTATCTCGGTCTGCTTTATCGCATCTTCGTCGCGCCTAAAATACATCTCAATAATTTCCATATCGTTCATCCGCGAAAACTCCCCTCCGTACTTTTCTCCAAGCTTTTCAAGAAATGTGCATCAGTCTCAAGTGTCCAGCAATCATCCCATTCACTCATGACCATGCGATTTGAAATCCCATAAAAACTTGCTTCGGCAGAAACGGTACTCCCATCATTTCCAAAGGGTTTTCCTCCGAACTGTCCGAAATCAGAATCTATTACAGCGGCATAGCCGTAAAATGTATATTCACATTCCGGAAAAACCATCCACCCGCCCTTTGCATCGGGATATTTTCGTCTTGGACCTGTTGCGCCTTCATGCTGACCCCACGCAGGATCGGCATCATATGCCTGCAAGCTGACCTTGTGGTTTGTATGCTGTAAAACGATAAAAGAATTTTTCTCGTCCCACTTCTCAAATCGTTCCATCCACTGTCGAAACAGGATTAGTGCCACCTCTTCCGGCGATTTCCCCTCCGTTTCACTCTTATTGATTTTAACAACAAAATCTCCGGTCGTAACTGCTCTGCAATACTGCCCTTCTTCATGAGCTGTGATTTTCACATATTCACGCATTCCTGCATTTTCTGCATACTCCCCTTTTTCGTTTTTCTCAAATGTGCAAAGGCTTTCAACCGTGACTGTCATGCCGGTACAATCCGCATCACCCAAAATCACATCATAGATAATGTGTACTTTTTTCTGCTGTTCTTCGTCGGCGGAGAGAACCTCGCAAGACTCAATTGTATAATCATGCAGTCTTCCCGATTCCTGTTCCTGCTTCAATTCGTTTTCAATGTTGCTTCTCGCAAGGCCGATAATTTCCTTTTCACTGTTTTTACATCCACACAAGGTTAGGAGTGCTGCGAAAAGCACGAATATGCTTACGATTGCGGTCTGCCGGTTATTCATTGTAGTTCCCCCTCCATTTTCTTTGGCTCATAAAAACCTGCTTTCTGCCCTTCTATAAATAAAGACGACAAAAAAAGCAAAGTGTAACAAAGTTTTTTGTTTTTATAAAGAAAAAGACCACCGGATTAATTCGATGATCGTGTTTTCCTCAATCGCCGCTCACGCCTTAATGCAGGCACAAACATTACTACTCCAAGTAAGAAGTATAAAACTAAAACCGTAATTGAATAATCGAATGTCGGATAGAACTGATAAGCAATCCCCATAAACGGCCAAAGGAAGATTGTCCCAAAGAGGCTGTACGAAAACAGCACCCCGCTGGCATAACAAAGTGCAAGTACCAATCCTATACTGCAGGCTTTTTTTAAAGAGAACTTCCTGTCATAAGTTAATCCGACACATATCATTAGCCAAAGTAAATATGCAATGCAGGAAAAAACAAGTGAGCCTTTGTCATGCATGCTGTTTCGCAAAATTACAAAGCCTGTGACCGCATTAAAAAGCAGTCCCCCTATGATAATCCAAACTGTTTTCCGAGTCATGCCGCAATCCCCCTATCTTTGCATATCTTATATAAATTTTTCAGATTCCCCTATGATTCCGCCACATACTTCATGTTCTCCGCAATCTTCACGACTTCCTGCTCCGGAATTCCGGCATCAAATCGGAACTCCAAAATCATTGTTTCGGTCGGGTAAGCAATTATGGTATGGTTTTCAAAGGCAATTCTTTTTCCGAGGTAATTTAAGATTTGAATGTCAGAAATCTGTGAATGCTCCGTATCGTAGGAGATTTCTGTCCCTTGCGAATATTCCGTAATAATCAGAGACTCTCCGCCCGTGCCCGGCTGAATCAAGAGGCACTTTTCCGGAATTTCTTCTGCATAAGTAATCTGATAACCATCCGGCAAATAGGTTGGATACCAGTAATCCTCCCACGAGCCTATCATGTCCAGCTCTGCAGGATTATGAATGGTCATGGAATTATTCTCATTGTTTTCAAACACCTGAAACACAAACTGTCGGTAGGCATGCGAAGTCCCGATTGCAAGGGTATTGACGGAAAGAAAAATGAGAAGGAAAACCGCCGCCTTTTGCAAAATCTGCCGGCTTTTTCTCTTTTTCTGCCCTGCTGCATATTGCTTGTCGTAGAACTTTGCCGCTTCCAAAAGCTTCCCATCAAGCTGCGGGGAAAACTTTTTTCCTGCTTCATTAAGTTCTTCGTATTCGTTTTCAAACGCATCGTCTATTTTTCGCGCTAAGGCTTTCATCATTTTTTGCTCCACAGATTTCACCTCCTTTACTCATTTCTTTTTTTCATCTGTTTACGCAGTTTTTCGGTAATCCTGCTCAGCCGCATACGCACCAGCGACGGAGAAATTCCGATGACGGCTCCGATTTCCCTGCTGGTATAACGACCTTCGTATTTGAGCGAGAGCAAAAGCCGCTCTTCCTCGCTGACTTCTTTGTAAACAGCTTCAATATCATCTATCGCATCTTCAGGAAAAGCCTCCGCATGAACAGCATCCTGCCCGATATTGTCTGCCTCCAAAAGATTTTCAAGTTCCTTCATTAAATCTTCCGCCTTCTGCGTGCTCCGCCAATAATCGGCCGCCGCATGCAAAATCATGCTGCGAAGATAGGCCCTCACAACCTTTTCGTTTGGCAGATTCAAATTCTCGTAATTCTGAAAGAAGCGCAGCCAAAGCGTCTGCGATAAATCCTCTGCCGTCTCTACCGCTCCCATCTTTCTAAGAAAACTGCCATATACCCAATACCTGTTTTCAAGGTAAATTTCTTCCATGCTTTGTTTTTTACTCATTTATCATACCCTCTTACACGTCACTTACCGTGTAAGAAGATTTTACCAAATCAAAGAAAGCCGCGCAAGCCTTGCTTTTATTTCTTCTTGAAAACCTTTGCGAAGAAATCCGGTACGCTGCTCCATGACTTGTCTTTTCGTGCCAAAGTGCTCGTTCCTCCCCTGAGCGGATTAATCTTCGGCAATTCATCTTTTCCTTGTCGAATGCGTTCTTCGTTCATCTCTTCTGTGAGACTTTTGCTTGTATAAATCTTATCATCTTCAATTTTGCTTTTCATTTTGTTCCTCCTTTTCCCCTTCTATATATTAAGACGGAAAAAAGCGCAAAGTGCAACAAAGTTTTTTTAAATTTTTTAAGTTGTGGTATATTTATAGGAAACAGGAGGAAGTGCATATGATGAGATTTAACAACGATTATAACCATTCGGCGCATGAATGCGTCCTTAAGCTGCTTGAAAAGACCGCAGGCGAAGGCTGCGGCGGCTACGGAGAGGACATCTGGTGCGACGAAGCAAAAGAGCTTATCAAAAAAGAAATCGACAGACAGGATGCAGACGTCTTTTTCTTCGCCGGGGCTACGCAGGCAAATTTCGTAGTGACGGCGGCGGCACTGCGCCCGATTGAAAGCGTAATCTGCGCCCAAACAGGACATATCAACTGTCACGAGGCTGCTTCGATTGAAAATACAGGACATAAGATTTTGGAACTGCCGGGCGTTGACGGCAAGCTGAGCGCACAGCAGATAGAGGCTTGCGCTTCGGAATATTTTAACGACGGCGAGCCGGAGCATCTCACCGTTCCAAAAATGGTATATATTTCATTTCCTACGGAGCTCGGAACGCTGTACTCGCTTGAAGAACTGAAAGAAATTAGGCAGGTATGCGATAAATACGGCATGTATCTCTTTGTGGACGGTGCGCGCATGGGCTATGGACTCGGCTCGGAGGCGAACGATATCAGCCTGCGGGATTTCGGACAGCTTGCGGATGTTTTCTATCTCGGCGGAACGAAATGCGGTGCACTGTTCGGCGAAGCGGTTGTTCTGCTTGCCGATTCGCTCAAGCACAGGTTCAAAACCTATATGAAGCAGAACGGTGCTGTCCTCGCAAAAGGCTGGCTCCTCGGATTGCAGTTCTATGCGCTTCTTGAGAACGGAGAATATTTTAAGATTACGGCACGCGCAGACAAGTTGGCAATGCGTCTGAAAGAGGCTTTTGCGAAGAAAGGAATTCCGTTTGCGGTAGACAGCCCGACCAACCAGCAGTTCGTGATTCTGACCCCGCTGCAGGAGGAAAAGCTTGCCGAGAAGTATATTTTCGAGGGCATGGGAACGCTCGAAGACGGCAGAAAGAAGGTCCGCTTCTGCACAAGCTGGTCAACAACGGATGAGGAAATACAGGCACTGATTGCGGATATACAGGCGCTGTAATGCAAAAGACGGGTTTACACCCGTCTTTTTCGATATTATGGTGACTCCTCGGGGAATCGAACCCCGATCAATGCCTTCGGAGAGCACTACTCTATCCGTTGAGCTAAGGAGCCATATTACGAAGTATTTTTTGCATGCATTTTCGCCTGCAACCTCTTTAGTATACAATATTTTATGAGAAAAGTAAATATTTAAATCCTTGGATTCGTAATTAATTGCGAAAGGGTTGCAGCGTTAGGGTTTCATGCGGCCCGGAATGTATATTTGCACGAAAAGCCGCAGTTTTTTAGCTGCTTTTCGTGTATTTTTTTCCATATAATGTAAAACGCTTTCTGTCCGCATAAAAGTGAAAAAAATATAAACCTTTGAATCGTTGAAATTTCAATCTTCAAAAAAATGTAAATTTTTAAAAGTGACCAAATTTCGCGTGAAACATCCGTGAAACATTCAAAAATACACGAATTGGGTGTCATTTTTTGAAGAATTTCGTGTAAATATACATTTTCCCAATAAATGTAAGACTCCTCATGGTCGAAGCAGGGCCATACAAGCCCGCTCAGGGGCAGAACCAAGTCGACGTACCCTATATCTCAATCGTATAGGACTTTTTCTCCGGAAAAAGCGTCATCTGCAGGTTTTTTTCGTCGCTGGTGCTTGCTGCGATTTCAATCTCGCCCTGCCTGTCAGGCTGCATGATAAAATCAAACTTCATTTCTTCGCCGACAAAGCGTTTCAGGCAGGTGGCAATCGCCACGGCACCGCTGTCGCTGCAGATCCACTTTCGGCCGAGCTTCGATGCTGCGGCGGCCAAAGTGCCGCTGCCGCAGAAGAAGTCCGCAACCAGGTCGCCTTCGCAGCTTGCGGCTTCGATAATCCGGCAAAGCAAAGCTTCCGGTTTTTGGGTCGCATAGCCCGTGCGCTCGCCGGAGGTGCGGCCTACCATGTCAATCTTCCAGACATCCTTCATGTTTACCATCGTGTACCAGCCGATTTCATCGCAGAATTCTTCCACGCCTTTGAAGTGGTAAGGCTTAAGCGCGCGGTTATAGGATTTTTCCTTCGGCAGCTTGAGATAATACTTCTTGGTTTTACCATAAACCAGGATATTGTCGTGCTTGCGCGCGAAATGGCGTTTGCTGCTGCCGCCGGATTTATACTGCCATATGATTTCGTTGATAAAGTTTTTGTCGCTGAAAATCTCGTCCAGAAGGATTTTGGCATAGTGAACACTGTGCCAGTCTAAATGCACCCAAATCGTTCCGTCGTCTGCAAGCAGATCGCGCATGAACAAGAGCCGCGTGCAAAGCATTTTCAGATACTGCTCCATGCCTTGTTCCCAGATATCCTCGTAAGCTAAGTGTTTGACCTTCCGCGATTTCGCAGGTGCGGCAGACACAGCGGAAGCTGCGCCGGAATTGCCCTCAGCGGCAGCGGTAGTTTCGGCTGCGACATGGAGCGTTGCCTCATAGTTCGCTTTGCTGAAAAACGGCGGGTCGATGTAAATCAATTTTATCTTGCCGCGCATATCGCGCTCATCCAGAAGGTACTTCATGAATCCTGCGTTATCTCCGAATGCGAAAAGATTATCTGCGCATGAAAAATCACGCAGAACCTCGGAGTGGATGAACTCCGAGGGCTGCGTCTGCTCATATTCTTTACGGCTGTCTTCTATAATTTTCGCAAAACTACTGATTAAGCTCATTTTTCCCGTCCAATTAAATCGTATTGTTATAGCTGAGTTCTTCCTGCCACTCTCGATTGATCTTTTCGATTTCCGGATTTCGTTTGACCTTTTGCGTGGTCGTCTTAATCATCGGCTCGTCGGTCAAAAGGAAGTGGTGCAGATTCTTGAATTTCGGAAGCTTATCGTTTACGGATGCAAGATCCTTTCTCACTCTTTCGGCAAGTTCCGCAAACGAAATGCCCTCTGCATCCAGATACTCCGGCTTGTAGACGATCTTCACCCAAAGCACCAGTTCGTTGTGCTTTTCACGCGTGAAAACAAGGCTTTCCGCCACATATGGGAAGGCTTCCAGAAGGCTTTCGATTTCCTCAGGGAAAACATTTTTTCCGTTTTTCATAACGATGACATTTTTCTTTCGGCCTGTAATCCATAAATGTCCGGCTTCGTCAAATTTTCCTAAGTCGCCCGTATGGAACCACCCGTCCTGTATTACCGCTGCTGTTTCTTCCGACTGATTCAGGTATCCGAGCATTACATTCGGTCCCTTGGCTACGATTTCGCCGATTCCGTTTTCGTCCTTGTCCTCGATGACAACCTGCATGCTCGGCATCGGTCTTCCGACGGAGCCCGCTGCAAGATCCTCGGGACATTCCGCGGCAATTACCGGAGAAGTTTCCGTGAGCCCGTACCCCTGAATCGTTTCAATGCCGAAGTCGTTCAGACCTTTGGCGGTTTCTTTCAGCAAAGGCGCCGCGCCGCAGATAATCAGGCGCAGGTGACCTCCCATGCCTTCGATAATCTTTGAGAAGACTTTTCTGCGCATCCAGACACTTCTAAAACCCGGGATTCTGGTCAGGGAAAGTCCGAAATTCACCTTGCCTTCCATGCCCTCTTTGCGGATTTTCTGCCATATTTTCTTATACATATTTTCAACCAAAAGCGGTACGCCGACGAAAACCGTCACACCGTATTCGGCTAAGTTTTTGCTGATATACTTCAGACCGTCGCAGAACACGCTGCAGGCCGCGGATGCCATGAAAACAAGCACGCCGACCAGTCCGAAGCTGTGATGAAGCGGAAGAAATGCCATGTTGACATCCGACACATAGAACCTTTCGTAATGCTGCATATCGGTGATATTGCTCATAATATTCTTATGGCTGAGCATAACCGCCTTCGACATGGAAGTCGTTCCGGATGTGAATAAAATCACCGCCATATCATCCGCCTCCATCTGTGCGTCGTAAAATGCCGTACTTCCGTTCAAAATCGCCTGCTCGCCGATTTTTTTCATTTCGCTCAGGCGTTCTTCCTCGCCCGTCATTTTATAGACCTTAATGTCAAGAGCCTCTTCGCCCTCTTCCTTCAATGCCAAAGCTTCCTGCACCAAAGGTTCGTGCTTCTTATCGCAGAAGATTGCTTTGGCACCGCTTCGCTCAAGGCAGCTGCGAAGCTCTGTCGCTGTAAAGCCTTTATCAAGCGGAACGGCTACGCCGCCCCCGCACACAATCGACAGGAAGACCTGAAACCACGGATAAGAGTTTTCGCCGATAATCGCAACGCGTTCTTTGCCCAGTCCGTCTTCATAAAGCGCGGTTCCGAGGTTGCGTACTTCCGTAAGCAGCTCGAAGAAAGAGATTTTGCGAATTTTCCCCTGTTCTTTTCTTTTAAATGCCGGTTCCCCCGGGAATTTCTTCACGACAAGGTTCAGCATTTCCTTTATCGTTTTTCCGTTATTGATATAGCGTTTTTTTCTGCTCATTTCCATTTCCTCTCTTATGCCAAATACATCTAGTATTAATAACTATGTTTTTTGTTATTATATAGCAGATACGGTATCAAGTCAACTCTGCCTGCCTTTTTTAAAGCCTTGCGCACGGTTTCAGCGTTTTCCCTCTTGTTATAGTGTATCAAAGCGCGCTGCATTTTCTTTTCCTCCATATCCTTTGCCACATAAACCGGCTGCATGGTGAACGGGTCAAGCTCCGTATAGTACATACAGGTCGCCAGCGTCCCCGGCGTCGGATAAAAGTCCTGCACCTGATCCGGCACGAAGCCGTATTCCTTCAGAAAAAGTGCAAGCTCAACCGCATCCTCGAGCGTGCTGCCCGGATGACTGGAAATCAGATACGGAATTAAATACTGCTTCAAGCCAAGCTGTTTATTCGCCCGCTTATATTTCTTATCAAAAGCCAGAAATACATCTGCAGACGGTTTTCTCATATAGTAGAGCACCTGCGGCGCGATATGCTCCGGCGCCACCTTCAGCGTCCCGCTCACATGGTATTTGCAAAGTTCTTCGATGAACTTATCCGCTTTCGGGTCCGCCATCAGATAGTCGTAGCGAATGCCGGAACGGATAAAGACCTTTTTCACGCCCGCTATGCTGCGAACTGCCCGCAAAACATCCAGATAGTCGCTGTGGTCCACCTTCATGTTCCCGCACACGCCCGGATACAGACAATCCTTATGCGTACAGACACCTTTTGTGAGCTGTTTTTCACATGCCGGAAAGCGGAAATTCGCTGTCGGCCCGCCCACATCGTGGATATATCCTTTGAAATCTTTTTTTCTTGTCAAAGCCTTTGCTTCGCGCACAATGGATTCCTTGCTTCGGCTTCTGACCTGTCTTCCCTGATGGTAGGTCAAGGCACAAAAGCTACAGCCTCCGAAGCAGCCCCGCGAGCTCACAATGCTGAACTTAATCTCTTTAAATGCCGGAATGCCGCCCTGCGCGTCATAGCTCGGATGCCATTCGTTTTCAAAAGGCAGGTCGTAAATGTCATCCAGCTCCTGTCTTTCGAGCGGCGACTGCGGCGGATTCTGCACGACATAAACCGTATCGCTGTACTTTTCCGCAAGTGTCGGTGCAGAAACTGCGTCGTGGCTTCCGTACTGCACGGCAAAACTCTTCGCATAAGCTTTTTTATCATTTGCTATTTCATCAAAGGACGGAAGAAGAACCACATCCTCCATCCCCGGTTTTTCAAGGTTCTTTGCACGGTAACAGGTTCCTCGCACCCACGTAATGTCCCGCGCCTGTATTCCGCTGTCGAGCGCCTCTGCAATTTCGATAATCGCCCGCTCGCCCATTCCGTAAATCAGAAGATCTGCTTTGGAATCCAGCAAAATCGAGCGGCGCACCTTGTCGCTCCAGTAGTCATAATGTCCCAATCGCCTGAGGCTGGCTTCCAGTCCGCCGATGATGACAGGTACATCCTTGTAGGCTTCTTTCGCACGGTTTGCATAGACGATGACCGCGCGGTCGGGACGCTTTCCCGCTTTTCCGCCCGGTGCATATTCGTCGGTTTTCCGCCTGTGTTTGAACACCGAGTAGTTGTTGACCATGGAATCGACCACACCACTGTTAATCAGAAAGCCCAGATGCGGCTTTCCAAATACGCGAAAATCCTCAGCCGACTTGTAATTCGGCTGAGGTAAAATTGCGACCTTATATCCATATTGTTCGAGGAGCCTGCCTATAATGGCAGTGCCAAACGAGTGGTGATCCACATAAGCGTCCCCCGTGACAAGCACGAAGTCAACCTCGCTCCACCCGCGCTGCTCCATTTCCTTTCGGCTAATCGGTAAAAAACTCATCTCTGTCCTTTATCATACGGAATTCCTTCTGCCTTCGGCACTCTGGAACTCTTCGAAGTAAATGCGAGAACGATCAGCGTAATGACATACGGAAGCATACGATAAACATATGGGCTGATGCCGATTTCCGCAAGCATATACACGCCGTCTCCGTTTATATCCAGCGATGTATAAATCGCCGCAATACATTTGAATAAACCGAACAGCAAGCTTCCTAAAGCGATGTTCAGCGGTGTCCAGTTACCGAAAATCATAACTGCCAGCGCAAGGAAGCCGTAGCCTGCAACTTCTCCTGTCGAAGTGCAGTTTGCCGTCGTCATGGAATAAGTAAATCCGCCCACACCTGCGAGGAAACCGGATAAACCAACTCCGAGGTATCTCATCTTGAATACATTGATTCCGAGCGAGTCCGCCGCCTGCGGATTTTCGCCGCAGGAACGAAGTCTGAGTCCTGTTTTGGTCTTATACAGGAAAATCGAAACTCCTACAAAGATAAGCAGGCACACATAGGTGCTCGGATAAACTTTGTTGATGAACAAATCGATGAATGCGCCCCAGCTGTAATCCTTCGGCAGTCCGAAGGTGGAAGGACGAATCATAAACCAGCCGGCTGCACTTCCGTTTACCATGCCAAGCGTGTTTTGCTGTGCAATCATGTAAATGAAGAAGAGAACCACAGCAGGCGCCAGCATGTTGAGCGCCGTACCGCCGATGGTCTGGTCCGCGCGCAGGTTAATCGCCGAAAACGCCAAAAGCATTGAAAATGCAATCCCGCAGATACCGGTTAAAAGCATCGCCAGAATCATGACGAGCTGACCCTGATCCGAGGTAAAGCCCAGCCCCTGAAATATGCGGATAAACACAACGCCCATAAATGCGCCGAAGATCATAATACCTTCAAGCGCGAGATTGATAACGCCCGAACGCTCCGCGCATACACCTGCGAGGGCTACAATCATAAGCGGAACTGCATAGAGCATGGTTTGCTGAATTAAGAATACCATTATTTCGTACCTCCTTCCGCAGTTTCTTTCTTTTTGCGTCTGCCGTTAAGCAGCATCTTAAAGAACATTGCAAAGGCTGACAAGTATACGATGGTTGCGATAATAATATCCGCAATGTATTCGTTGTAAGCGGTCAGATACTTCAGCTGGATACCCGCAACATTGAGCATCGACATGAAGATTCCCGCAAAGATTACGCCAATCGGGTGATTTGCCGCAAGCAGAGCGACCGGAATTCCGTTGAATCCGTCTGTTGGAAGCGACATATAGGTCGACCAGTAGAATTCCGTGTTTCCGGAGAGGAAATACAGACATCCGCCCGCGGAAGCCAAAGCTCCTGCGATAACCATCGACAAAATAATATTCTTCTTATCGTTGATTCCGGCATATTTTGCCGCGTGGCGGTTCAGACCGCAGGCACGGAGCTCATAACCGAAAGTAGTCTTCGTCATAATCACCCACATCAAAACGGCAATCAGGCAGGCAATCCAAAAGCCGCCGTTTGCCTGCGAGCCCGGGAACAAAATATCCATTCCGAGCTTCGGCGTCAGAACATCGACATTTTTCAGCGGAATCGTGTAGCCGACTTTACCGCCTTCTGCTGCGTTTTTAAAGATATCATGCGCGTCGAACCACCATGTCACAAGGTTTGCGGCAATCCAGTTCGTCATGATACAGGTAATTACTTCGTTGATATTCAGGAAGGCCTTGAACAGTCCCGGAATTGCGCCCCAAAGCGCGCCGAGCGCAACGCCCACAACAAAGGCGCAGAGCCATGCGAGCCAAGATGGACATCCGCTCCATCCGAGCCAAAGACCGACGGAAATGCTTCCCATCGTTCCCATCAGATACTGTCCTGCAGCGCCAATGTTGAACAAGCCCGTCTTAAAGGCTACGGCTACGGAAAGACCCGTCATTACCAGCGGTGTCGCGCGGAAAAGCATATTTCCAAGGTTTACCGGGTTATAGCCGAAGCTGAGCTGTCCGCCGTCGCGTCCCGTACTGAATACGCCGAGGAATACCAGACGAATACCGTCCCAGACGCCCTTCATTGAAATATTGTCTTTTACGAGTCCTACGATGATGACAACAAGCGTGCCGACCGCAAGACCGATTAAAATTGAGAGTAAAGAGGCGTAAACAGATTTTGCCCCGTCGGATTTATACCATTTTACCCTGCCTGTTTCGGCTTCTAATCTAGGCATCCTGTTCTTCCTCCTTTCCGCTTCTCTTCGCGCCGGACATGTAAAGTCCGAGTTCTTCCGGAGTGGTTTTCTTCGGATCGAGCTGCCCGACAATTTCGCCCTCATACATAACGAGGATACGGTCGGAAAGTCCGATCACTTCATCCAGCTCCAGTGATACCAGCAAAATCGCCTTGCCGGCGTCGCGTTCTGCCACAAGCTGCGCATGGACATGCTCAATCGCGCCTACATCCAGTCCTCGGGTCGGCTGCACCGCAATAATCAGCGGCTCGTTTCTGTCCAGTTCTCTTGCTATAATTGCCTTCTGCTGGTTTCCGCCGGACATGGAACGCGCAATCGTAATTGGACCCTGTCCGGAGCGGACATCATATTCTTCAATTAATCTTTCTGCATATTTACGCACTTCATCGAAACGGATAAAGCCGTGACTCTCAAACTGCGGCTCCTTATATCTCTGAAGCACAAGGTTCTGCTCCAGCGTATAGCCGAGCACAAGTCCGTGTTTATGTCTGTCCTCCGGAATATGCGCCATTCCGGCTCTGCTTCTCTTTCGGATGGAAGCCTGTGAAATGTCACTTCCGCAAAGCGTCACTTTTCCTGCCGATGCCTTTTCCAGACCGGTCAAACCGTAAACAAGCTCCGTCTGTCCGTTTCCGTCAATACCCGCAATGCAGAGGATTTCACCTGCACGCGCCTTGAACGATACATTGTGCACCGCATCGTTTTTATGCAGTTTGGACGGCACTGTAAAGTTTTCCACATCCAGAACCACATCGCCCGGCTCTGCATCCTTTTTATGTATTTCCAGCTGCACCGGACGGCCTACCATCATGTTGGAAAGTTCCTGCTTGTTGGTATCTTTGGTGTTTACAGTTCCGATGTACTTTCCTTTTCTGAGAACCGTTACTCTGTCCGATACCGCCATGATTTCATTTAATTTATGTGTGATAAACAAGATTGACTTGCCTTCCCTGGCAAATCCTCTCATAATTTCCATAAGTTCGTCGATTTCCTGAGGCGTCAGAACCGCTGTCGGCTCGTCAAAAATCAGGATTTCATTTTCTCTGTACAGCATTTTGAGAATTTCCACTCTCTGCTGCATGCCTACGGTAATGTCTTCAACCTTCGCGTCAACATCTACCTTCAGACCGTAACGCTCCGAAAGCTCGATTACCTTTTCTCTGGCTTCTTTTTTCTTCAGGAAGCCCATTTTTCCCGTTGTTTCAGCACCGAGGATGATATTATCCAGCACCGTAAATACATCGACCAATTTAAAATGCTGATGCACCATACCGATTCCCAGCGCGGTTGCATCATTCGGGTCATTGATTTCCACTGTTTTTCCGTCTTTTTTAATTTCGCCCGCTTCCGGCTGATACAAACCGAAGAGCACACTCATCAGCGTGGATTTTCCCGCGCCGTTTTCGCCTAAAAGCGCATGAATTTCACCCTTTTTCAGCTGCAGGGTGATATCGTCGTTCGCCACAATTCCCGGAAACTCTTTCCTTATGTGGTTCATTTCAATTACATACTCAGCCATGTTTTTTCCTTCTCTATGCCCGGCTTCTCGCAAGCCTGAACTTTTTGCAAATTAACAAACAAAGGGGGAATCACCTTCCCCCTTATTTTTGGTTAAAAAACCGTAATTCGCTTATTATTTTACGAACTTAATGTTTTCAAGACCTGCTTTGCTTGGGTCAGCCATCTTGCTGTCGTTATCGATTGTAACTTCGCCGGAAACTACCTTTTCATATAAAGCCTGGTAGTCTTCCACTGACCAATTTTCTAACTGCCAAGTGTCTGTAGGGATACCTACAGCATTGTCCTTAGCACCAAGAAGCAATGAACCGCCGTATACAGTGCCGCCGTCGTAGAACTTCGTAATTGCGTCAACTACGGACTTCGCAAGGTCTTTCATAGCGGAAGTAATTACTGCATCGGACTGACCGGACTGGTCAACGTCAACACCTACCAGCTTGCCTTCTGCAGCCTGTGCAGCAGCATCGCCGGAGTTGAACATGGAACCGCCTGCTACGAAGATAACTTCTGTACCTGCGTTATACCATCCGGATAACATAGCTTGAAGGTCCGGAGAAGCGGAGAAGCTGGAACCGTGTTCCCAGGAATATCTCATTTCAACAGTTTCGCCCTTAGCTGCAGCTGCATCGTTAGCACCCTGTGCGAATCCGTATCCGTATTTGATACATGCAGGATTGTTTCCGCCACCGCCGCCGGAGAATCCTAACTTCGTGTAGCCTTCCATGACTGTTGCATAGCCTGCAAAGTAACCGGCCTGTTCTTCCTGATAGGAAACGCCAACAAGGTTGTCCATTCCCATATCCCATCCATCGATGAAGATGAACTGTACATCAGGGTACTTAGGAGCTACTGTTTTGAGTGCCGTTTCCTGTAAGAATCCCGGAGTTACGAGAACTTCAGCACCTGCGTCACAAGCGTCTGTCATTGCTTTGATTCTGTCTTCGTCAGTCGCGTTGGATGCATTACCCGGCTGATAGTACTTGTATGACTTGCCGTTATCGGAAGCATACTTCTTAACGCCGTTCCAAGTGAACTGGTTGAAAGAACCGTCCCTTAACTGTCCAACGTCTGTTACCATTGCAATCTGATATTTACCGTCTTCAGATTCATAGTTATCAGAGATGGAATCGTAGTCTACTGCATCGGTACCGGTTTCTCCACCATTGCTGCCGCAAGCAGCAAATGTGAATACCATTACCAGCATAAGCAATACTGTTAATAACTTTTTCATTTGTTCCCTCCTAAATGAAATTAAGAATATGTTACTCCTCAATTATAATACATTATGGAAGAAAGGA
Source organism: uncultured Clostridia bacterium (assembly GCA_934233735.1). Lineage (GTDB taxonomy): Bacteria > Bacillota > Clostridia > Peptostreptococcales > Anaerovoracaceae > CAG-238. The sequence goes on from CAKQGQ010000007.1 coordinate 64,767, forward strand.
AAAGTTATTTTTTGCATATTCTTTGCACATTGATGTTTTTTTGTTATTTTTTTGTTAAATAGAGAAGAAATGAAGTTTTATCCCTTAAAAATCTGCACCCAGCAGGTCGTTCCGTCGGAGGCCTTCGCATAGCCTACGCCGATTTTTGTGTAGTCAGACTTCAGAATATTCGCTCTGTGTCCGGAAGAATTCATCCATCCGTTCATTACGGACTGTGCTGTTTTCTGTCCCTTTGCGATATTCTCGCCCGCGGTTTTATAAGATACCCCATAAGTTTTCATCATATCAAAAGCCGAGCCATATGTCGGGGATGTATGCGAAAAATATCCGTTTTTCGCCATGTCTTCGGCCTTCATCTGTGCAAGCTTCGCAAGCTGGCTGTCTAAAGCAAGCGACTGCAGGCCGTTTGAAGCTCTTTCCTTGTTTACCAGCATCACAACCTGACTCGTCATGCTGCCCGATACAACGAAACCGGTCGCATCCTCATTCGCGTTTCCGGAGTTTTCCGTGTTACCGGCATTGCCGATGTTTCCGGTACTGCTGCAGATTTTATCCAGCCAAACGGAAACATTCTTCGTGCATGTGCTTCCCGCCGTCGTGGACGCATAGGAAAACCCTGCCGTACTAAGCGCCATCGTCAGTGCCATCATCATCGTAATAACTTTCTTTTTCATGATATAACCTCTCTTTCTGCGCTAAGAAGCTCTGAATTTCAGCCTTTACCCGCTGCCTGCCTCCGCGCATTAAGTATCACAAAAAAACTATAAACGATTTTCGCTGCCACTGTCACCCCTCAAAATTTGGCTGTCCTGCCACTATTTATGAGCCATTTCCTCTGCGAAACTCTTAACAAATGCCGCCGTCAGCCCCCAGATGAGTTTGTCCTCATATTGATAGAGAGCGATGGATTTATGGCCGATCCGCCACTTGTAGTCGCTGCGGATTCCGAACTTTTCGTAAGGAAAATCCTTTACATCCTGTATTACATCGTAATCGTAAATATAGGGCTCTGTCTCCGCAAAAAATCGGAGCGGAACCGAGAAAACTTCTGTCACCTCTGCCTCATTTATCCGTATTTTAGAAAGTTCTTCCGCGGGCGTGAAACCGCAAAGGGCATGCATCGCGATGGAAGTCAGCTCGTACTGCGTCGCATAATTTCCCAGAATTTCAATATTTTTCAGTCCGATTTCCTCTTCGGTTTCTCTCAGCGCGCACTGCACCGGGCTTTCCCCCGGCTCCAGTCTTCCACCCGGAAAGCACACATCGCCCGGCTGTTTTATGCCTGCCGCTCGTTTTTCAAAGACGAAATGCGGCTCGCCATCCTTTTCCGTCAGCAAAATCAAAACCGCATATTCCCGCATGATTTCCAGCGTCTGCGGCGTCCTATCCTTCATTTTTTCTCTGATTTCTTCAATTTTCATGTTTCCTACTGCTCTTTCCCATCTTTCACGGATTTTTTCAAACAAAAAGGGCGATGCAAAACACCGCCCGATATTTCTAAGCAAATATATTAATTTAAGATTTCGCAACCTTCGAAATTAACGCCTATCATTTCTTCCTTTTCAGCACTGAGGCTTACAACGAAGTTCATGCCATAGTTCTTAGAAATGTCTTTCAATCTGTCCACGAACTCCGGCAGGTCACCTAAAGTGAAATCAGCGTGTTTCAGAATACTGTCGATAAAAATAGTCTCAATATCGTGGTCGGAACTGATGATTCCGTACAGGAAACCGATGTATTCGTCACTGTTTGTAACATGTTCGAAATCTTCCATACAGATAACTCTGATTCTGTATTTCAAATCATACATCAGTCTGTGATTCTTATTGATAAAGATAATGCTTCCTTTACTTGTTTCAACGGACTCATTCGCAAGATCGATCATCTGTTTGGTCTTGCCGCTTCCTTTATGTCCTACTAATAATTTAACCATGATTACCGCCTCCTAAATAATTTTGCTTATTTTTTTCTGGTATTTTTACTCATTATACACTAATTCGGAGAACCTTTCAACCTTTATTTCAGGCTTTAAAGATTTCCATTTTTTCGATGCGGTCAAAAGCTTCTTTCAGCTGTGAAATATCCACGGTGCAGGCGATTCTCAAATACCCCTCTCCGCATCTGCCGAATCCATTGCCCGGAATCATAACAACATGCGTTTCTTCAAAGATTTTCATCGCAGCTTCCTCGGAGGTAAGGCCCGTATCCTTGATGTTTACAAAGAGATAGAAGGTTCCCATCGGCGGATAAATGACATGCATATTCGGGATTTTGTTGATTCTCTCGGCGGCATAATAAATACGTTCTTTGAAAAGAGCCGTCAGTTCAGGCTGAACCTCTTTACGGCAGCGCAATGCATGAAGTGCCGCTCTCTGTGAAATTGCCGGAGTGGAGAATACAAGGTTCTCACTGATTCTTCTCACTGTGTCAATAATCTGCGGCGGAGCGATGATTGCTCCGATTCTCCAGCCTGTCATCACATAATCTTTGGAAAAGCTGTTGATAGTTACGGTTCTTTCCTTCATTCCCGGAAGTGATGAGAACGGAACAAACGGATGATCAAAGCTGTATATTGTGTAAATTTCGTCACTGATTACCACAAGGTCATGCTTTTCGGCAACCTCGGCAATTTTTTTCATGGTTTCCACTGTCAGACAGCTTCCCGACGGGTTATTCGGGGAGTTAATAATAATCGCCTTGGTTTTCGGTGTAATGCAGGACTCAAGTCTCTCTATATTGACCTGATACCGCTCCTCTTCAAAGGTGTCCAGTTCTACCAGTTTGCCGCGTGCCAGTTCAACCTGTGTCTTATAAATTGTAAAATAAGGCGACTGGGTGATAACTTCATCTCCATCATCTAAGATTGCTTCCAGAACTAAGGACATCGCCATGCAGCCGGAGGTTGTCACCATAATTTCCTCGTCTGCGATATCCATGTCAAATTCGTCCTTGTAATATTTCGCGATTTCATCGCGCAGTTCTTTGTAACCGCGGCAGTCCGTATATTTCGTGTATCCTGCCTTCGCATCCGCAAAAGCCGCATCGATAATCTGCTGCGGCGTGTTGACATCCGGGTCGCCGATACTCAAATTGATCACATCATCTGCCTGTCGTGCAAGTGCTGTTACATGCCCGATCACCGTATCTTCTTCTCTGCTGCAATATCTTTTTGATAAAAATCTATTCTCCATACTTCTACCTCTTATACATCTTTTATTCTATTGATTTTGTTGTTTATACCATGTCTGCCAAATCGTAAATCAATCTTTCTGTCTTGTCCCATCCAAGACAAGGGTCGGTAATCGATTTTCCGTATACCGTGCCGTCCACCGGCTGACAGCCATCTTCCAGATAGCTTTCGACCATAACGCCCTTCACCATCCTGCCGAGATCCTCGCTGAAGCGTTTGGACTGCAGAACCTCCTTGCAGATTCGGACTTGCTCCAAATACTTCTTCCCGGAATTTGCGTGGTTGGCGTCAACCATAATCGCAGGATTTTTCAGTCCGTTTTCGTGATACATATCGCAGACGAGTCTTAAGTCTTCGTAATGATAGTTCGGAATTGACTGTCCGCGTTTGTTCATATGTCCTCTGAGAATCGCGTGCGCATACGGATTCCCGTGGCTGGCAACCTCCCAGTTTCTGTAGATGAAAGTGTGTCCGCTCTGCGCTGCAATCAGGGAATTCATCAGCACCGAAAGGTCTCCTCCCGTCGGATTTTTCATGCCGACTGCAATGTCCAGTCCGCTTGCGGTAAGACGATGGAACTGGTTCTCCACCGACCGTGCGCCGATAGCCACATAGCACAAAATATCACTTAAATATCTGTAGTTTTCCGGGTACAAAAGCTCGTCCGCGCAGAAGAAATCCGTCTCCTTCATCGTGCGTATGTAGGTTTCACGAATCGTGATAATCCCCTTCAGCATATCTTCGCCAAGAAGCGGGTCCGGCTGATGAAGCATGCCCTTATAGCCTTTGCCCGTCGTTCTCGGTTTGCTCGTGTAAACTCTCGGGATAATGCAGATTTTGTCTTTTACTTTGTCCTGCACCTTTCTCAGTCTCAGAAGGTAGTCCAGCACCGCTTCTTCGTTGTCCGCCGAACAGGGCCCGATTACCATGAGCAGACGGTCGTCGCTGCCGTCTAAAATTGCCTTGATTTCCTTATCGCAGGCATCTCTCTTCGCCTGATATTCTTCACTGATCGGAAACATTTCCTTGATGTCCTTCGGAATCGGAAGCTTCCGTTTAAAATCCATATTCATGTTCTATTCCTCCACTTTTTCTTTGTCAAATAATTTTCTGCGCGCCGTCGAGCGTCTCATCATGTCCTTGATGCCTTCTTTGTCCGCCTCCATGAGCATCCGTTCAAGCTTGGAAATTTCCATTGTGAACAGCTTAAGCTGGTGCAGCAAAGCGTCTTTGTTCAGCAAAAACAGTTCGCTCCAAAGCGTTTCGTCAATGCGCGCGATTCTCGTCAGGTCACGGAACGAGTCACCCGTGTAATCCTCAACCCTTTCCATGTGATTGCAGGTCATCAGTGACATCGCGATACCGTGCGTAAGCTGGGAAACGAAGCCTATCATCTCGTCGTGCTCGTATGGAGAAAGTTCGGAAATTCTCGCGAATCCAAGGATTTCACCGATTTGCCTGCAGACATCCTTTCCTTCCTCCGTGTTCTTGTCCGTCGGCACAACGATGTAGTTCGCCTCGTAGAAAATTTTCTCATTGCTGTTTTGGATGCCAAGCTTTTCGCATCCTGCCATCGGGTGGGCCGCGATATATTCGCAGTCGTCGCGCAAAATTTTCTGTATATCGTCAACGATACAGCCCTTTACACCGGTTACATCCGTGATGAAAACGCCCGGTTTGAAATACTTCTGGTTTTCTGCAATCCATTCTTTGAAAATATGCGGATAAAGCGCGAAAATTACCAAATCCGCCTTTCCAATCATTTCAGGATCCGGTGTCGTCGACCCTTCGGTTATGATGTAATTGTCAAGGGCGTATTGAATGGTCTCAGGATTGCTGTCAATCGCGCAAAGGTCAAAGCCGTTCTTCGCAAAGCCTTTCGCATAGCTTCCTCCGATAATTCCAAGCCCTACAATCAAAATATTCGTACTGTGGTCAATTCTCAATTTTTTCTACCTCTATTCCCAGAGAAGCAAGTTTTTCGAAGAAGTCCGGAAAGCTCTTGCTGACCGCTTCCGCGCCGTCGATGATGCCACCTGTCTGCGTCAAAAGAACTGCCTCCGACATCACGATTCTGTGGTCGTTGTGTCCGTCGAGAACTTCTTTCGGCTCACGCAGCCCCTGCCTGCCGACGATGACTTGATTTTCGAGGACTTCCACCGTCACTCCGAATTTGCGAAGTTCTTCTGCCATCGCTTCTCCTCTGTTGCTTTCTTTTATTTTTAACCGGCTTGTTCCGTTAAACTTTCCGCCGTGTTTGGCCGCCGCTGCCGCAAACAGCACCGGTCCCAGATCCGGACAGTCGGAAAGGTCAAGCTCCGCGCCCGGTCTTTTCAAGGCTTCGAACAGTTCTTCATATACGCGGTCGCCCTGAAGACTGTCCTTTCGTAAATTTTCGATTTTTACCTGCCCGCCGAGCAGATTCAGCGCCTCGAAAAAGGCGGCGTTCGAATAGTCTCCTTCTACGAAGACTTCCTCCGCATGGTAGCACTGATTTCCTTTTATGTATAAAACATTTTCCTCCTGCCAGCCTGCCTCGACTCCGAACAGCTTCAGTGCAGAAAGCGTCATATTAATGTATGAACGGCTTTCCACCGGAGGACGGAGTACAATGCGGCTGTCGCCTTCCAGAAGCGGAAGCGCAAGCAAAAGCCCTGTTACAAACTGACTGGAAACGTTTCCGTCCATCTCAAAGCTTCCGTATCGCAGACTGCCGCGGGTTCTGATTTCTCTCTCCGTTTTCTGAAACGCAATCCCGCGCTGAAGGAAGAGTTCCTCATATACGCTAAGCGGTCGCTCCATCAGCCTCCTGCTTCCCGCGAGCACCGTTTCTTTTCCTGTCAATAAGGCAATCGGCACGAAAAAGCGCAGCGTGCTGCCGCTTTCCCTGCAGTTGAGTTTTTCAGATGCGACCGCTTTGCGAATGTCGATTCCCGATACTTTGACAGTATCTTTTTCCCTCTCGCATTGAACGCCGAGCGCGCGCAGACAGTCCATCGTAGCCAGCATGTCCCCCGAGTCGGAAATCCCATGCACGATGCATTCACCGTCCGAAAGGCCCGCACAAATCAACAGGCGGTGTGCCATGCTCTTCGAAGGCGGCGCCGAAACGGTTCCTTTCGCCGTTCCTCTTCCGATTCTTACCTTCATTTTTCTCCTCCTGCCTGCGGCTTTGCTTCCTGCTCCTGCTTTCTCAGCATTTCATACAGATAGTCCGCCGCTTCCAGATAGCCGTCCGTGCCATGTCCCATAACCGTGAAGCAGCACGCCTTGCGGATATAGCTTACCTGCCTGAAATCTTCGCGTTTGGAAACGTCCGAAATATGAACCTCCGCAGTCGGAATTCTCACCGCATTCACCGCATCCAAAAGCGCGATGCTCGTGTGCGTATAGGCACCCGGATTGATGATGATTCCGTCTGTTTTATCCCAATATGTCTGCTGAATACGGTCAACCAGTGCACCTTCGTGGTTCGACTGATAAAACTCACATTCCACGCCGTCTAAATCTTCGGCGCAATGCTTTTTTATCTTTTCCAGAAGCATTTCATAGGTCTCATTTCCGTATTTGTCCGGCTCCCGGATGCCAAGCATATTCAGATTCGGTCCGTTTATAATTAAAAGTTTCATTTTTCTCCGTCCTGTTTGTTATTTTCCCTCACCTTGAAAGACATTGGTTCCGAAGCGTGTCGTCATCAGGTCTGCGATGGTCAGCGCCGTTACCGCGTCCACCACGGCTCTCGCCCGATGAATCACCGCCGGGTCGTGTCTTCCCTGAAGGGAAAGCTCTACATTTTCTTTCGTATCAAAATTGATTGTTTTCTGTGTTTTAAAAATGGATGGCGTCGGCTTTACCGCTGTACGGAAAACTATCGGCATGCCGTTGGAAATTCCGCCGTTAATGCCGCCGTTGTGATTGGTAAGTGTCACCGCTTCTCCCTCCGCATAGGCAAATGCATCATTTGCCTCAGAGCCTTTCATCTTCGCGAAGTCAAAGCCCGCACCGAATTCGATTCCTTTGACTGCAGGAACCGAAAATACCGCATGCGCCAGCATTCCTTCCAGCGTGTCAAACCATGGCTCGCCCAATCCTGCCGGAAGTCCAAAGACCACTGTTTCTAAAACGCCACCGACGCTGTCACCTTCTTTGGCCGCGCATTCAATCTCCGTCCACATGGCCTCAGCCGCAGCGCTGTCAAGCACCGGAAACTGCAGGCTTCCAAGGGTTTTAATTTCTTCTTTATAATTCTTTTCGTCAAGCTTGCGGTCGGAAATTCCGTGACAGTCTGCAATATGCGTTCCGATGAAAACACCTTTTGATTCCAGTGCCTTCATCGCGATTGCTCCTGCGGCAACTAAAGCTGCCGTAATTCTGCCCGAAAAATGTCCGCCGCCGCGATAATCCTCGAATCCGCCGTATTTGCAGCGCGCCGTGTAATCGGCATGGGAAGGTCTTGCAACCGACATGGTCTTACTGTAGTCGCGGCTTCTCGTGTCCGCATTTTTTATCACCAGCGCCAAAGGCGTCCCCGTCGTGTAGCCTTCGAAAACGCCGCTTAAAAACTCAACTTCGTCGTCTTCCTGCCGCCCGGTGGAAATTTTTCCATATGCGCGGCGAAGGTCCATCTTCGCTTTGATATATTCCTCGTCCACGGGAATTCCCGGTGATAAACCGTCGAGCACCGCGCCGACCGCAGGGCCGTGGCTTTCTCCGAAAAGCGTCACCGTCCATGCGTTTCCGAATGTGTTTTTCATGCGAATACCTCCTTATAAAGCCTTAAAAGCTCCTCGCGTGTGCATTTTTCGAATCGGAAGTTTCCGAGCTCGCCGACCTGCACGGTTACAACTGCGCCTGCCTCCGCCTTCTTATCATGCATTGCATCTGCGATAACCGCCTGCGCATCGGCACTGCAGTCCGTCGGAAGCCCTGCCTGCTTCAGCATCGGCACGAGCCGCCTGCGCAGGTTCTCGCTGCACATCGGAAGCATGCCGAGCGCCACGCTTTCGCCATGCAGAAACTCCGTATTACTCTCGATTCCGTGACCGAGCGTGTGTCCGAAGTTCAGAACTCTGCGAAGTCCCGTCTCTTTTTCGTCGTTTTCCACGACATGAATTTTTATCCTTAACGCCGCCTCGATGGCAGCTTCCACATTTTCCGCTGTAATCCCTTTTGCTTCGATTGCTTCAAAAAACTTTGCATCGGATGTCGCAGCCATTTTGATAATCTCCGCCGCGCCGCAGGCAAACTGCCTTGCGTCCAGTGTTTCCAGCACATCCGGGTCAATCAGCACGCCCTTCGGCTGATAAAAAGCGCCGATGATATTCTTGATTCCGCAAAAATCAATCGCTGTTTTGCCGCCGACCGAGGAATCCACCTGCGAAAGCAGGGTCGTCGGAACATTGTAAAAATCCACGCCTCTCATATAGCAGGACGCCGCAAATCCCGTCAGATCTCCGACCACGCCGCCTCCGACGGCAATTACGCAGTCCTTTCTGGTAAGGTTTTGCATAAGCATCGCTTTGCAGATTTCCTGCAGAGTGTCGAAGTTCTTCGAGCCTTCGCCCTGCGGAATTGTGAAAATATAGCTTTCTTTGCACTGCGCCGCGATTTTCTCCGCATAAGCCTGCGGAACACCGTTGTCCATGACAAGAAAGACTTTGCGCTCTAAATTGAAAACTGCTCCTGCGTGCGAAAGCTGCCCGCGCCCAAGCGTAATATCATAGCTGTCTTTTCCCAGATTTACAGGTAAAATCATTCCTTTGCCTCCATGCTGTAATCGTTCAGATTGTTATAGGAACCGACGATTTTGATTTTGTCGCAGCAATGCTTCATCTCTTCGATGCAGGTGCGTCCATCCTCGCCGTAAATATCGCCTTCGGCTTCCACATAGAAGTAATACTGCCAAAGCAGCTCCTTCATCGGTCTGGAGCGCAGTGTCCTCATGTTGAACCCGTGTCTGCCGATGATGCTTAGCGCCTCCGCAAGCGAGCCCGCTTCGTTTCTCGCCGTAAACAAAAGTGAGAAGTAAGGCTTGTTTCCATGGTCTGCCGCGCGGCTGTCCACTCTGGAAAATACCGCAAACCTTGTCGTATTGGAGCGGTCATCGTTAATGCTTCTTGCGATGACCGAAAGCCCTGTCAGCTCCGCGGTTTCCGCGCTTGCGATTGCCGCAATGCTTTTATCGTTCTGCGCCTTGACGAACTCCGCCGCCAAAGCCGTATTCGAATATTCCTTTTCCTTCAGATGATGCTCCTTGATGAATGCCGAGCACTGGGAAAGCGCCTGCGGATGTGTCACAACCGTTTTCACATCGTAAAGCGTTGTTCCCTCGATTCCGAGTAAATCATGCGTGACCGCAAGGTCGTACATTCCGTTGACAAAAAGCGTTCCGAAAAACATCAGGTCGTTTACCTGGTCCACATCGCCCGCGAAGCTGTTTTCCACCGGAAGCACCGCGCAGTCGCAGTCCCCGTTTTCCACCGCCTCATAGGCCTTTTTGAAGCTTCCGTAGGCAATCTTTTCGGAAGTCGGAAAGATTTTCGTCGCCGCGATATGCGCAAACGCCCCTTCGGTTCCGCAGTATGCCACACGCAGACCGCTGAGAATCCGGCTCTGATATTTGCGGGAAAGCTCCATCAGATTTTTCTGAAAGCCGAAATAGTAGGACTTCAAATCCGGATTGTCGATTCTTTTCGCTCCGTTTTGCAATACCTGCTCTTCTCTTTCCGCATCGTAAATTGGAAGGCCGTTTGCTCTTTTATATTCCGCAACCTGCGCTACAAGCTCCATTCTCTTTTCGAAAAGATGCGCCATCTCGTCATCCGTTTGGCTGATATCCTTTCTGATTTCAGCCAGATTTCGCACTGCGGCGTTTTCGTTTGTGTCTGTTTTCGTTGTCTTTGTCATTTCTTACCTCATCTGAACTTGATATAGTTTCGCGAAACTGCCGCCTGCTGCGAGCAGCTCCTCCTGTGTTCCTTCTTCTTCGATTCTGCCGTTTTCGATAACCACCACACGGTCGGCGTTTCGGATTGTCGCCAGACGGTGCGCGATAATCAAGGTGGTTCTGCCAACCGACAGTTCGTCGAACGCCTTCTGGATATGCGCCTCCGTCACGCTGTCAAGTGCCGAAGTGGCTTCATCCAAAATCAGAATCGGCGGATTCTTCAGAAAAATTCTTGCGATGGAAATACGCTGCTTCTGCCCACCTGAGAGAAGCGCCCCTCGCTCGCCTACGTAAGTGTCAAAGCCGTCTTCCATCTTCATAATGTCGTCGTAAATCTCCGCCTTTTTCGCAGCCGCAACCACTTCCTCATAGGATGCCGAAGGCCTGCCATACCTTATATTTTCATAAATCGTGTCTGCAAACAGGAAGACATCCTGCTGCACGATTCCGATATTCCTTCTGAGTGAGCTTTTCGTGAGGCTGCGGATATCCTGCCCATCAATCGTAATTCTTCCATCCTCCACATCATAGAAACGCGGAATCAGCTGGCAGAGCGTGCTCTTGCCGCCGCCCGAATGTCCGACGATTGCCACGCTCTCTCCTGCCCGGATATTCAGCGAAACGCCGTGAAGCACATCGGTTTCCTTCCGGTAGCCGAACACCACATTTTCCAGCGTGATGTCGCCCCGCACATCCGTCAGTTCCTCTGCATCGTCCGCTTCCTGAATGCTCGGCTCGATTCGCATCACCTCAACGAACCGCTTCAGACCTGCCAGTCCGTTCGTAAAGATCTCCGCGAAGTTCGTCAGCTTGCGGACAGGCGTCACGAAAGTCGTAATATATAATGTAAATGTAATTAAATCAATATAGTTCAGGCTTCCCTTCATAATCAGCCAGCCGCCCACAGTTATCACCGCAATCTGCAGGAAGCAGATGAAAAATTCCAGTGAAGCGTTGAAACGTCCCATCGCCTTGTAATAGTTCGTCTTTGAGCCTTTATACATCTCGTTGGAACGGTCAAAACGCTCAAAATCCACATCGCGGTTGTCAAAGGCCTTCGAGGTCTTCATCCCGGAAAGCGTCGATTCGATGTCCGCATTGATGTTCGCCATCTTTTTCTTGACCTGAACCGAAGAGTCCATCATGTCTTTCCTGCAAAAGATTACAATCGCGATAAAGATCGGCACGATGACAAGCACAATCAGCGCCAGTCTCCATTCCACCGCCAGCATGACCGCCAGTGCTCCGATAATCGTAACCGCAGAAATCAGCAAATCCTCCGGTCCGTGATGCGCCAGCTCTGTAATCTCAAACAAATCTCCGGTTAGACGGTTCATCAGTTTTCCGGTACGGTTCTTATCGAAAAAGTCAAAATCCAGCTCCTGAAAATGCAGATATAAATCCCTGCGGATATCCGCCTCGATCCGTATGCCAAACTGATGTCCCCAAAAGGTGATAATGTAGTTCATGAACGCCCGCACTACGAATGCACAGGTCACAATTGCCATAATCGCGAAAAACGCCCGATACATTTTATCCGGAAGCAGATCATACATCACATATCTGGAAATCAGCGGAAAAAGCACATCAATCGCCGCGACGATGAATGCGCAGACCATGTCTAAAGCGAACAGTTTTCCGTGTGCCGGAAAGTACGATATAAAGATTTGAAAAAGGGATTTGTTAAAATCCTGTTCTTTTGTTTTCATTCCTAATAACCTCACAAGGGCAGCCTGTTAAGACTGCCCTATTTTTATTTTTTCCTCGGGTATATGCTCTATATTAACCCATTTCTTGTTGTAATTCAATAGATTTTTTTATTTTTTTTGTGATAATTACATAACAAATGATGTGTGCCGTCGTCGTAATTGCCCATGTCACCGGATAGGAAGCATAGACAAACTCGACATGGTGGAACGCAGGCAGCTGACATACCGTCAAAATCCAAACGATACGAAGCACGCAGGCCCCCAGAAGCGACACAATCATCGGCAGAATCGAATAGCCAAGCCCTCGAATCATACCAGTCATCGCATCCATAATCCCGCAAAGGAAATACGGAATGCAGATGTACATCATACGCTTCAGGCCTTCCTGCACAACCAAAGCGCTTTTTGAATAGATTCCAAGTAGCGGAGTGCCGAACAGATAGGTCAGGTTTCCGATTGTGATTCCCGTTACTGCCGCGCACGATACTGCGCAAATCAAAATCTTTTTAACTCTTTCATATTTCCCTGCCCCGACATTCTGGCTCGTAAACGAAATCGCCGCCTGATAAAAAGCGTTCATCGCAAAATATGTAAAATTCTCAAGGTTTGACGACGCCGCACTTCCCGCCATAACATATTTGCCATAGCTGTTAATCGACGACTGAATAATTACATTCGACAGCGCGAACAGCACGCCCTGAAAGCCTGCCGGAAGTCCAATCTGCAAAATAATTTTCAGCTTATGTCCATGAATCTTCAAAAGCTTTCTCTCCAGCTTGAAAGCATCCGGCTCCCTGCTGAGGCAGCGCAAAACCAAAAATGCGGACAAGCACTGTGAAATCGATGTCGCCGCCGCAACGCCCGCCACATCCATCTTCAGCGAAATGACGAAGAACATATTCAGACCCACATTCAATGCGCCCGCAATCGCCAGATACATCAGCGGTCTTGCCGTATCGCCCTTCGCACGCAAAACTGCACTTCCGAAGTTGTATATCATCATCGCAGGCATTCCCGCGAAATAAATCTGCATGTAAATTGTCGAAAGCGGCAAAATTTCATCCGGCGTTCCCATCATCGCCAAAATCGGGTTGGAAATCAGAATTCCGATTACTGCAAGCCCCGCGCCGCAGACGATACTCAGCGCTATCGAGGTATGCACGGTCTGGCTGATGTCCGCATCCCTCTTCGCCCCGTAATACCTCGCCGTCAGCACATTCGCACCAATCGCAAGTCCTACGAAAAGGTTCACCAAAAGGTTGAGTAGGGATGCTGTCGCGCCGACCGCCGCCAGCGAATTGTCCCCCGCAAACCTTCCGATGACAATGATGTCCGCCGCATTGAACAAAAGCTGCAAAATACTCGACCCCATCAGCGGGAACGAAAACAGCAGCATCTTCTTCAGCACTGAACCGCTTGTCATATCAATCTCATGCTTATGTATTTTTCCTTCTTCTAAACTTTCTTCCTCAATTTTCTCCATTTCATTGCTCCTTATACTTCTTAGCATATTCTATACCACTTTTTGCGAATTCTCAAATCCTTTTTTTTAAACATTGTCGTCCGCCCGGCCGGGCGGTCTTGGATGCATCCGACGCCTTGGCACGGCGTTCAGCGCTGCGGCTGAGCCGAATTGAGCGGCGCCGGCGGCGTGGGCGTGGGCGCTGGTGGCGTGGGGGCGCTTGGGGCGCTTGGCGTAGTGGCGTGGGGCGCTTGGAGCGCTTACATTTCTTGGGAAAATGTATATTTACATACCAACTTAAAAAATCAAGGCTATTGGCGTGTTTTTTTTTACATATTTTTCTATATAACACCGTATATCTACCCGACCCCCATTGCAATAGATATCCTCAACGATTTAAAACTGTTGAAATTTCAACGATACGGTATATATGGCTTTTAGTGCTGAATTTAATAGGATTTCTCGTCATCCTTTGGTTTCCTTTATCTGTAATTTTTTACATACCAATACCCCCTAAAAAATAGTTTTGGAATGTAAATATACATTTCAGCCCGAGTTCAGGTGCGCATAGCCTCGCATACCTACGCCACAGGCACTCGACCTTGCGCAATCGCATACACACACGCATGGAAAACTGCGGGCATAGGCGCGCACACCAAACAGAAGGGGCTGTCGCATTCGTCAAGCATCAAAGACAACAATCCTCCCTCTCCAATCGAATGGCAACACATTTTTCCCTGATATTCAAAAGCAATTTTCACATTTTTCCGGGCAATATGTGTCAGTTTTTCACAAAATTTCGCAAACGACACCGCCGGGCGTTTTACCGTTCGCCTCCTGACAAACAGAAAACAGATGTATCAGTTGGTATTGCCCGCTGATACATCTGCTCATTATTTCTTATTCACCTGCGATGCCGCCTCCGGAGCTTTCGCCACCACCGGAGTTTCCCGAACTTTCACCGCCGCCGGACGAGCTTCCGCCGACAGAAGAAGAACTGCCCGAATCACTGCCGGAACTTCCGCTGTCAGAACTTCCGGTGCTTCCTGAATCAGAAGAGGATGCCGAAGTGCTGTCGTGACTGCCGCCCGCAGTATTGTCGGATGCTGCCGGAGTTGTGTCTGCCGAATCCGAAGAGATTCCGCTGTTGTTATCGGAGGAATCTCCCTTATCCTCATTTGCAGGATGCAACGAAGGCTGCTCGCTCTGCGAAGCATTGTGATTTCCAGCATTATCGTTATTCGCCGTGCTATTGTCACTGCCGCCGGTTTCCCCGCCGCCGATGCTTGCAGCACCGCCGGTATTTTCATCCGGTGTTTCAGAAGTATCGCCATTTGAAGCTGGTGGTTCTCCAATTTGTCCATTATTTATGATTTTATTGTCGCCGTCGTTAGAAGGGATTCCCCAATATGGAACGATTTTTATCGTCTCTTTGTCAGTGTATAACTTGAAACTAATAGTGTGATTATCGCCGTTCTCTTCAATTGACATCCATGGTGTATAATAGGTGTCTTCACCTACAGTAATTACGCAATAGCCGCCGATGGAAGCATTGCCCGTCGCGGTAAGTTTTATCTCCTGGTTTACATTTGCTGAGACATTATACTCATATTTTGTGTTTGTTTCTTTAAGTTTCTCACCATCATTGATTGTCACATCTACACCAAAGTATGCTGCAGATACCGGTGGCGCTGAGACCGTCGTCGTTGCCGTAAACCATGCCCATGTTGCACCCGCCAGACATACCATACAAATCAGCATGCCCAGAATCGAAGGCATTAAAAGCTGCATGATGTTTTCATCCGTCGGTTTTACATGCTTTCCTATATATTTCCTTCTTCGCGATGTTTTTTCCATACTTTCGTCTTCCTTTTCTCTCAATTCCTGCGCCGTGCAGGGCAGTCAAAAGGCATAACGCATATGCCCTTTGACTGCCCTCTCCGCCGAAGCGGAGAGGCGTTTGCAATTTTTTACTTTATTAAATTATATTACTTTGTACTCCTCTTCGCAAGTCGGAAAGGAATAAATTATTATTTGCCTACAGTAAAGCTACCGTCCGCATTTGTAGTTACATTATAACCGGCCGGTACAAAAGCCTTAAACTCGTCTAATGATAATCCTGAGTTCTTGAAAGTGCCGCCCTTGATTACGAGAGTTGCTCCGCCATCAACAACCGGCTTAACAACTGCACTACTACGATAGCAGTAAACATCAATCTTGCCGTCAACAGTACCTGTCATGCTATCTTCAAATACAACAGATGTGCCTTCTTCCTTATAGGAAGCGTTTTCCCAGTGCATAACATCAAGAGCATACTCTCCGCTTCTTGAATAAATGTTGGTCTTGCCTTTGATTACAACTTTGCCGCAGTTGGTTGAAAGAGCGTAACTGGTTCCTTTGCTGTTACCTGCAGTATCATTTGCCTCTCTCATATCCAGCGTGCAATTGTCAATTGTCAAATTACTGTAGTTCTGAATAAGGATAGCAATGTTATGGTCTGCATTGTTGCCGTGGTTCGCCTTGTATGTACCATTCTTCAGTGTAACTGTAGATCCCTGAAGAAGCTGCATACCATTTGTGGTTGTATTTGCAGAACCATCACCATAAGAAACGCCTACAGTCTTGCCATTCAGATCCATAGTAAAAGTATTTCCTTTAGCCGTTTTGATTCCGGAGGTATTGTTCATATCCTTAGTAATAGTTACAGCCACATTCTTGTTGCCTGCAGTCTCGAGATCTGCAACAGCGGCGGCGATAGAAGCTGCATCAGAAGCAGTTTTTGTTTCCGGAAGCGTTGCACCGCTGTCATAAGTATTACCATAGCTATCGTTTTCTACAGTGTCCTGTGTTGCATAAACTGTAATGGTTATGCCGTCCAGCGTCAGTCCTTGATAGTCATTGCCGGCCGTGGTCTGCATCACGCCCTTGATGTAATATACGTCGCTGGTTTCAGTCTTTTTCAAATGGCCGTTGAAATTATCAATCGCGATTGCCTCTGCGTCTTCATCAGTGCTTGTTACAACATAAAATTCGATAACATCCAGTAAATCGAAGTCGCCTTCGTTGTCAAGAGTAGCCCCCTTGTTGACCTGTGCTTTCCATTTCAGCGCCAAATCACCCTTGTTGGCAATTCTGAAGCCTTCAGTCACATATCGGCATCCTGGTTCCCAGAGAAGCTGTTCGTCACCCGCACCAGCGGCTTTTGTGAAGTTTAGTTTCTCAACAGGATCCATATTGTTTGCGCCAACAATATCCACTTTCAGATTGCCAGAAACGATTTTGTTTACATTGGTGCTTGCTGTATCTGTGAACCATGCGAAGGTCATGCCTACGAGCATTGCCACACACAGCAACATTGAAAGCACGCTCATCAGGAGGGCTTTCTTTGTCTTTGTTTGAGTCATATCTTTTTCCTCCTATTGTTTCTTCGGCATTTGGCGTGTTAAAGATACGCCGTGCATTAATGCCGTCAAAACGCAAGGAGTACCTATTTAACAGTTATGTAATTTGCTTTCGCAGTCTGATTTACTGCGTTAGGAAGGCATACCCCCCCTAAGGATTTTTGTGTTCTTCATTTTTCTTTTCCTTTCTGTCTGTGTTTTCAATTCACTAAGGAAATCAAAAGGCATAGGTTCTTTAGTTTGCTCGGTGCGGCTTTCCGTCGCTGGCTTCGTATGCCCTTTGATTTCCTCTCCACTCCCGTATCAGGAGTGGAGAGGGATAAAACAAAAGTTTCTATATTACGCTTTTACTACTGTATACCAAATGTCTCCGTTTGACTGTGTTTCAGTAACTACCTTGTATCCACTTGCAACGAAGTTTCCTCCAAGGTTATCATCACCCTTAGAAGGATCATAATTTACAAATGTACCGCCTGTAACAGTAATCATTCCATGAGTCGTGTTATTCTGGTTCAGCACATAGTACTTACCATTTTCATCAGGTCCTTCGCATTTGAAGAATCCACCCTTTATAATAACTGTTCCTCCACCATCGTAAATGCAACTGTTACCTGCCTTGCCTATAAAAGTTCCGCTTTCAATGGTTGCTTTTCCACCTGAAGTAACTGTAACTGCAGTTGCGCCACCATTTGCACCTGACGCATCTACAGTACCATTTCCCGTAAGTGTTAAATCTCCGTTTCCAGAGATATCAAGCAGCGCCTGACTGCCGGTAGTACTAAGTTTCTTGCCGTTTAAATTAATAGTTGTTTGATAATTTACAGACCAACCATAATATCTGCTTGCATCACCGCCCAGCAGGATTTCGGAGCTTCTCTTCTGCAGTTCATTGTACAAAGTTGTTCCAACAGCATTTGCATCTGTTCCTGCAATTGGGTAAGGCACATTTTCATCATATGTATTGCCAAAGCTGTCTGATTCATGGCTTGCCTGTGTTGCTGTAAGCGCCAGATTAAATCTTATCCAAGGTGCATTTTCACCGACAAAGTTGGCTTCATTGCCTACTGTTTCAGGCATGCGCACCACAAATGCCAGATAGTCTGCAGATTCTTCGCCGGCCGCTGCAGGTTCAAGCTTATTCTCTTTGGTATATGAATCATAAGACACTAAATTATTTTTTGCTGCAGCGACTGCCTCTTCACGAGTTGCATATGTGCCTTCAGCAGCATTTTTTCCCTCAGCAATGCCTATTTCAAGGTATTTTGACAGCAGAATTGTATCTCCGCTGCTGTTCTTCGCTTGTTTATATTCAAATGTATTGATTGTACTCAGCTTATACTTGAGCGCCAGATTTCCTTTATTAGTGACTTTAAGATACACAATTTCTGTATGTCCCGGTTCCCAACGCGTATCTTCTGAGAAAAGATTAGCATCCTGTGCATCTACATACTTTTCACCATTCCAATATTCAAATCCAACTTGCAAGTTACCCGCCTGAATCTTATTTACTGCCGTGCTTGCTGTGTCAGTGAACCATGCGAAGGTCATTCCTACGAGCATTGCCACACACAGCACCATGGAAAGCACGCTCATCAGGAGGGCTTTCTTTGTCTTTGTTTGAGTCATATCTCATTCCTCCATTTGTTTTGTTCAGCATTTGGCGTGTTAAAGATACGTCCTGCATCAATGCCGCCAAAACGCAAGGAGTACCTATTTAACTGTTATGAAATTTGTTTTCGCAGCCTGTTTTACTGCGTTAGGAAGGCTGTACCCCCCCCCTAAGGATTTTTGTGTTTTTCATTTTTTCGTTTCCTTTCTGTCTGTGTTTTCAATTCACTAAGGAAATCAAAAGGCACATTGTCAATACGAGCATTGTATCATTTCGCTCGGCATGGCTTCCGCGCCGCCGGCTTCGTATACCCTTTGATTTCCCCTCCACTCCCTTATCAGGAGCGGAGAGGGATAAAACACAGTTTATATATTTATTCAGGTACTACATTATACCAGTCACCATTCTGAACTACTTTATAGCCGTCAGCGATGAAAATCTCGCCTTCTCCGACAGTAACATTGGATGGGTCAAACTTGTAGAACGAACCACCCTTGACAGTGATGGTAGCCGCGTCATTGTCATTGCAGTTCAGCGTCCATGCAGGGGCAACGCACTTGAATGTGCCACCTTCGATGGTGATCTTCGCATTATCCTCTGCATAAATCAGGGACAGCATGCTGCCTGCAGGAGCCTGATTTGCAAAGTCGCCTCCCTTGATTGTGATCTCGGATCTCCCGGAAGCGCAGACAGCCATTGCATAGTTGCTGACATAGGTACCGTAAACCGTTGTAGCATCTACGGTAATCTTAGCAGTTCCGGTACCGTGAATTGCGCCGGCTGTGCCGTTTGCCTGAATGTTTCCTGTCACAGTGTGCTCACCGTCGGTGTATTCCACACGTTTGAGAACGGTTGCCGCGTTTGCATCATATGTATTGTTAAAGCTGTCGCTTTCTACAGTCGCCTGCGTTGCGCGCACTTCAATGCCAAGGCCGCTAACCGAGGAAGGTCTGAGCCTTGAAGCATTTGCTTCATTGCCGACAGATGTAGGCATATAAATTGCTACGGCAAATGGCTGGGATTCTGCCTTAGGAGCCAGTGTAATCCAGTCATCAGTAAGCATGACATCTTGAGATAAAGTTTTCTCTGTAGCAGCAATTGCACTCCAAACGTCCTCTCGAGAAGCATACTTAGCATCCGGCTTAGCAGTGCCAATCTTCAGATAATTATCCACGCGGTACCAGTCGCCGTTGACATTTTTACCTCTGTTGGAAGTGTAGTTTTTGGAGAATCCGGCCTCATACTTGAGTGCCAGATTGCCGTTATTCACAACCTTGAGATACACAATCTGTGTATAACCCGGTTCCCAAAGAGCATTGTCGTCAAAAAGCTTCGTCTGCTCGGTAGCTTCTTCCCATGTCTGCATATCTGTACTGTACATGAGCTTAACATCCAGGTTACCTGCCTGAATCTTGTTTACACCTGTGCTTGCTGTATCCGTGAACCATGCGAATGTCATTCCCACGAGCATTGCCACGCAAAGCGCCATGGAAAGCACGCTCATTAAGAGGGCTTTCTTTGTTTTTGTTTGAGTCATATTTTCTTCCTCCTATTGTTTCTTCGGCATTCGGCGTGTTTAAAGATACGCCGCGCGTTAATGCCGTCAAAACGCAGGGAGTACCTAACTAACGTTTAAATTGCTTTGCTCTGCAGTGTTCGTCACTGTCTTTGGGGAGCTATACCCCCCCTAAAAATTTTCTTAGACATTTTATTTCTCCTGTTTTTAGATTTATTTATGAGCTAATTTTACTTGTTTACTTAGTTTTCCTGTTTTCATCTGGAAATCAAAGGGCACAATTGCTGTCATACTGCCCTGACAACACCGCTTTGCGGCTTATGCCCTTTGATTTCCCCTCCACAGGGGTGGAGAGGAATTGTTTAAAAGAAGTTATTTAATAATTACAGATGTACCATTTTGTTCTGCTGTATGTCCCGTGCCAACATATCTAGATATTGTATCTACATCCATATTCGTAAATGTACCACCATTGACCACTGTAGATGTAGCATAAGTCTGAATAAACAATCCTACATCTCCTCCATCGAAGATTCCGCCATTGACTGTCATAGCTGCGCCATTGGAAACAGCTTTGAAGGTAGGAGATTTGAAGCTGCCACCATTAATCACAGCAGTTCCGAGATAGTCATTGGAAAGAGCCCAATATCCTGTACAATTTACATTAACATTGTTGACAGTCAAATCACCATAACGACAATTCTTAATTCCGGAAGAATCAGTCTCCAGCTCCAATGCGTTGATTGTCATTTTTGCATGAGTGGTCGTTGCACCCGGGTCAAAATAATTCCATCCATTCGTAATTGCAAAACCATTTCCGCTCTTCAAAACAACCTTGCCGCCATTGAAAGTCATATCGCCAAAGTTTTCAATCACATGCCATGTATTTCCATTGGCACCATCACGAGAAATTGTTCCGCCTTCAATTACACAAACAGCATTGTCTCCATTTCGCAGTGCACTGGTGTTGGCTTTAAGAGAAACTATCTCTCCGCTCTTATTAGCACTTGAATCTTTCAGAGTCAGGCGACCATTGTTCAGAATGGTATGTGCAGCAGCATTGGAAATTTTCCAGCCATTCAGATCTATTGTAACATCTTTACCTGAAGTAATAACGAAATTATCAGTCGTAATATTGTTAGCTAACTTGATGCTCACAGGTTCAGTTGCACTGTTCACAGTTGTCTTCAGATCCTCTGCCGTGGTGACAGCGATAGGATACTGGGCATCCTTATCATACTGATTATTAAAGCTGTCATGCTCTACAGTATCCTGTGTTGCAACAACTGTGATTGTAACACCATTGATGCTTTCTTTCTGATATTCATTTCCAGCTGTTTCCTGCATGTGTCCGGAAACAGTTAATACATCCGCATCTACAATAGCTCCGTTCTTTGCAGCAAGGCTGTGCTCTTCGCTCATATTATAGGTTGCATTATCTAACGTAATTGTCCAGTCTATAACATCGTTAAGCTTTTCACTGCCGTTAATTCCTGTAATCTGAAGCTTATACTTAAGTGCAAGGTTGCCATTGTTTACTACTCTAAGTTCAGGCAGCTTGTATGTACAGCCAGGTTCCCAAAGGATTTCTTCGCCTGCAGGCGCGCTCTTAGCTTTTATAAAGTCAATCGGATCGTTTCCTACCGGTGTCCAGGTTTTAACTGTACCATCTTCATTCCATTCAGTTGCTTTCTCCAGCCCAACCTTCAGATTACCGGCTTGAATCTTGTTTACATTTGTGCTTGCTGTGTCTGTGAACCATGCGAAAGTCATTCCGACCAGCATTGCCACACAAAGCACCATGGAAAGCACGCTCATTAAGAGGGCTTTCTTTGTCTTTGTTTGAGTCATATCTTTTTCCTCCTATTGTTTTGTTCGGCATTCGGCGTGTTTAAAGATACGCCGTGCGTTAATGCCGTCAAAACGCAAGGAGTACCTATTTAACTGTTATGTAGTTTGTTTTCGCAGCCTGTTTTACTGCGTTAGGAAGGCGTACCCCCCCCCCCTAAGAATTTTTGTATTCTTCATTTTTCTTTTCCTTTCTGTCGTGTTTCTTCTATTCACTAAGGAAATCAAAAGGCATAGGGTTCTTAGTTTGCTCGGCACAGCTTTCGTGCCATCGGCTTCGTATGCCCTTTGATTTCCTCTCCACGATGTGGAGAGGAATGATGTTTTTTATTTTACGGTTACAACTAACTGGTCAGCAGTGAGAATCTTGTGATAGTTTCCACCTTCTTCACCAGTCTGATATGCGAATACATACTGGTCACCAGATTTTACAAAGCTATCTTGAACAATAACTCTTGTAGCCCATTTATTGTAGTTAGGTGTAGGTGTTGCTGTGAACCCCTCAAATTTGCAATTATCTACTGTGATGTTATATGTTATACCATCAATGATATGGTCTAAGAAAATTGCAGATTTCGCTGCGCCACCCGTGTTTTTGAACTCTGAATTTTTAACAGTCACATTCACAGGAGTGCTACCTTCGCTGTAAATCTTAATACCGTATCCGTCTGTATTGAACTTGCAGTTATCGAAAACAACATCTTTGCAACCGTAGCCTACCTGAGAAACCGGGCTCGTGAATTCGCATCCTGAGAAGACGAATTTAGACGCGATGGTCTGCTTGAGCTCGCCTACGATAGTACAATCAATAAATGTAACTACACCACCACGAGCGCAGATGCCAGAAATGTCGTTAACATCAACAGTTATGCCCTGGAAAGTAAGATTTGCTCCATCTTGATAAGATAACTTTCCTTCATAACCTGGTTCGCTATTTTTGAAAGCAAGTGTGCTGTTCTTGCCTCCGCTGATTTTAATATCTTTTGCTTTGCCTTGCGGTACTTTAGTCGCTCCGCTTTCAATTGTTACAGTTGTACCAGCAGGCAAAACAATCTGTGTAGCTTTTGCATCGCCAGTCGTATCTGTAGTTACAGCACTCGCGAGTGCTTCTTTCATAGCAGCATTTACATCATCTTGATTTCCTGTTAGAATCTGAACGGTCTTAACTTCGTCATATTCTGCAAACTTGTCATAATCAGGTCCGTAGCTGTCACTTTCAGAGTTCAGCTGAGTTGCATAAACTTCAACGCCGAATCCATCAATTTTAAGGTTCTGATAATCATTGCCTGCTTCCGCCTTCATGTGTGCGGAAACATCGATTGTCTTAGTTTCGCCTTTAAGTAACTGCTGATCAGCGAGAATTTCGATGCCATTACCCAATGTCTTAAAATCAACATCATTACCATTTACCTTCCACTCAAGAACATCGAGTAAAGATTTTCCGTCAGGAGTAGCTTCAACATTTGTTGCCTTCAAAATCACTTTGTACTTTACGGCAAGGTTTCCTGCATTTTGAACTTTGAATGTTTCCAAATTGTATTCACAGTTTGGTTCCCATAAAATTTGATCTTGTGCTCTTCCGTCCTTCGCTACCCATGTAAGTGAGGTGTCTTTACTAAGCTCCCTGTCATTTGCACCCAACAATTTAATCTTCAATTCCCCTGCTTGAATCTTATTCACTGCTGTGCTTGCTGTATCTGTGAACCATGCGAAAGTCATGCCGACCAGCATTGCCACACACAGCACCATGGAAAGCACGCTCATTAAGAGAGCTTTCTTTGTTTTTGTCTGCGTCATATTTATTCCTCCATTTCGTTTTGTTCGGCATTCGGCGTGTTAAAGATACGCCGTGCGTTAATGCCGTCAAAACGCAGGGAGTACCTATTTAACTGTTATGGAATTTGTTTTCGCAGCCTGTTTTACTGCGTTAGGAAGGCGTACCCCCCCCCTAAGGATTTTTGTGTTTTTCATTTTTCTTTTCCTTTCTGTCTGTGTTTTCCATTCACTAAGGAAATCAAAAGGCACAAAGCATATGCCCTTTGCTTTCCTCTCTGCGCAGAGGCAGAGAGGATTAATTTACGAATTTTATTTATTCTATTTAGCCACTACTGTATACCAAATATCACCGTTGCTCTGTGTCTCAGATACAACCTTGTAGCCGTCTTCTACGAAGTTTGTTCCCGCACCTTCAGCTGAGTTATTAGATGGGTCAAAGTTTACAAAAGTACCGCCTTTAACAATAATCTTAGCAGTTCCATCTTTATATGCACTGTCTATGCAGTTCAATAAAAAGTTATATCCGTAAGGATCACCAAATGGCTCGACTTCAAAGAAACCGCCATTAATAGTAAGCGTTCCTTTCTGCACTTGGACAGCTGTTCCACCACCGTAATAAGAACCGCTATTGATTGTCAAGGTTGCACCATTTAATACATTGATTGCATATCCACCGTTGCTACCAGTATCAATTCCACCTTCTTTACCTGCGTTAATAGTAGTATCTGCAGCAACCATTAATGCTACGAAGTTTTTGTTATTATTTCCCATGTCATCCGGTGAAATAATTTTCCCTTCAAGGTTTAATGTTGTCGGTTTTGTAATAGCAATTCTTGCGTCTACAGTATCTTCACCGTTGGTTGTTTTAATATCCTTAGTTACTGAAACAATACCGCCTTCAGTAATAGCTGTTTTGAGATCGTCCTCGCTTATTACAGGATAAGTTGCACTCTCGTCATATTTGTTATCTTTGCTGTCAGATTCATGGTTCAGTTGTGTTGCAAGAACTGTAATTCCAACACCTTCAAGAGTCTTTTCTTGATATTCATTACCGGCAGCTTCGTCCATATGTCCTTGAATGTAGAGAACCTCACTTATTGCATCTTTGTTTTCCAATGTTCCTTCGAAGTCGTTAATATTAACAGCTTCAAATTGTCCTCCAACCTCCTTAACAACGGAGAATTTAATTACATCGAGTAAATCTTTGTCACCTGTAACTCCGTTAAGCGCAAGCTTGTACTTAAGTGCAAGGTTTCCGATATTCTTAATCTTGAAACCACTTGTTCTGTAAGTTGCGCCAGGTTCCCAACGAATTGTTTCGCCCTTTGTTACACCGTCAGCACTTACAAACTGCAACCCCGTATTTTGGATTGAGTTTTCGTTTTCATCAACAATGTCAACCTTTAATGTTCCCGACTGAATTTTGTTTACTGCTGTGCTTGCTGTGTCGGTAAACCATGCGAAGGTCATTCCTACGAGCATTGCCACACACAGCACCATCGAAAGCACACTCATTAAGAGGGCTTTCTTTGTCTTTGTTTGAGTCATATCTTTTTCCTCCTATTGTTTCTTCGACATTCGGCGTGTTAAAGATACGCCGTGCGTTAATGCCGTCAAAACGCAAGGAGTACCTATCTAACTAATATTTGGTTATAAGTCGCTGCGAGCGTTATCTTTGCCGCAAGCGGTTTGTTAGGAAGGTTGTCCCCCCCCTAAGGATTTTTGTGTTCTTCATTTTTCTTTTCCTTTCTTCTGCGAGTTTCTATTCACTAAGGAAATCAAAAGGCATAGGGTTCTTAGTTTATTCAGTGCGGTTTTCGTGTCGCCAGCTTCGTATGCCCTTTGATTTCCTCTCCACGAGGTGGAGAGGAATGATTCTTATTAATTACTTTTAAATTACTTAGCGGTTACTTTCCAAATGGTGCCGTCCTTTACCATCTGTAAATCATCTGTTAAGAAGAAGTGCGCTGTATTATCTGTAAATGTTACTGGAGCATCGGCTACGATTCCAAGTTTGAATAATGGATAATTATATTTCGTTTCCATAGAGTAAATTGGGTTTATGATATTACCTTTTACTAAATTAATTGTAGGCAATTCTGTATTTACTCCACTTGATTCAAATTTAATGCCCTGAACCTCTGGCGTAGTTGCTGCATCTAAGCTACCAATCGTAAGAGTAGCTTCGCCTTTCGCATGGATAGCATATTGTGTTCCATACTCATCAGTACGACCATCACGAGCATTTGCGATTACTTCGCCACCTGTGATTGTTGTCTTGGAGCCTTCATACACATCTATGCCATATAACCCACCTATAATTTCACCGCCAGAAATGTTAAGGTTCATTCCGTTACTTGCAACGATTGCACGGCTCTTCACATATCCATCTGGTACTGTAACTGTACCGCCGGCGATATTGACAGTACAAGCCTTCTTGTCACTATTGCCTATTGCTATAGAATATAAATAATCTTTTGGATTAGCTTCTACCGTTCCGCTAAGAAGTGTAAAACTGGTATTTGCACCCTTCAAGTCAATTGTAGTAGGCTTTGCACTTCCGTTGTATGCGTTTACAATTTTACCTGAGTTATCAGCGCTGCTGTCCGCTATTGTTAAATCTGCACCGGCTGTAAGCTTAATTGTGTTATATGCAGTGCCTGTAAGGTTCTTTCCGTTTAAGTCGATGGTTAATTCTTTTTTGATTGAAAGTGCGTTTGTGCTACTAACATCAGCCATCAATTTGATCGTATCACCTGCATTAGCGTCATTAATAGCTTGGTTAAGTTCGGCAAGTGTCGATGCAGTTACTACTTTTGCAGGGAATACTGCATCCTCATCATAGTCCTTTCCGTTGCTGTCAAACTCCGCAGCTGCCTGTGTTGCGATAACCTTCAGATCGATGTTGACCTCTTTACCTTGATATTCGTTTCCGGCATTTTCATCCATGTGGAGAACGAGCGCAAAATATTCAGTTTCATTTACATTTGCAGAATCATGAGCAATTTCATCTAAACATCCGTTTTCTGCGGCAATTACAGTACCTGCTTTTAATTGTTCTGCACCACCTTTAATTTCACTCCATGCAGCAACTTTGCCTGCGAATGCTTGATCTTTACCTATCAATTTTCCTTGTGGCACGATCACATATTGTAATGCATCTGCCAAGCCTTTATCTTCAATGTTAAGCACGATGTTATATTTCAGTGCTAAATTTCCGGCATTGCGAACTGCTAAGTAAGCTACTTGAGTTTTGCCCGGTTCCCACAATGTTTCTTGGTTATTATTTTGAGCAATGGAGCCCGGCCCAAAAATAAATTGATCACTATCGCCGATATTCTGATATACATTTTCTGCATCTCTCATCAGCAATTCTACATCCAGCTTACCTGCCTGAATCTTGTTTACGCTTGTGCTTGCTGTGTCGGTAAACCATGCGAATGTCATTCCCACGAGCATTGCCACACACAGCACCATTGAAAGCACGCTCATCAAGAGGGCTTTCTTTGTTTTTGTCTGTGTCATATTATTTTCCTCCTTAGTTTTTCCGGCATCGTGCGTATAAAGGCACATCCCAGTGCCAATGCCGTCAAAACACAAGGAGTGTCTAATTAACTGTTATGTAATTTCGTTTTGCAGTTCGTTTTACTGCGCTAAGAGGGCTGTACCCCCCCCTAAGGATTTTTGTGTTTTTCATTTTTTCGTTTCCTTTCTGTCTGTGTTTTCAATTCACTAAGGAAATCAAAAGGCATAGGGTTCCTAGTTTGTTCGGCACGGCTTTTCGTCGCCGGCTTCGTATGCCCTTTGATTTCCTCTCCACCAAAGTGGAGAGGAAATGTATGCTTATTTATATTCTACAAGTTTATAGTTGCTGTTGTTTGTAATTGTAAAGCCTGCAGTTGCGCCAGGATATCCGGAACGAACATCCATTACCAGATAACTCGGCGTAGTGATGTCAATTTTTGCATCGCCGACTTTGCCTGCGGTTATCTTCCCTGTGTTAGTCAGATTGATTACAACATCATTGCCGATAGTGGTATGACCGGCACGCATTAAAACTCCGACACCATCCGTTATATTAAATGTACTTGCGTTAATCCTTACAGTATCTTTATTGGCAACATATACGCCACAAGCGATATACCCTGCAGTTTGAATGTTGGCATTGAAGACACCGCCGTCAATATTGATTTCACAACCTTTTGCGGAAGAACCGTTAGTCGCAACAACCGCATTATCTTTCGAAGTGAAAGTACCGTCATTCACGGTCAGCTTGCTGCCGCCAAACAGAGCACAGACAGTTTCTTGTGCGGTAAAGCTGCCGTCGTTTACAACAACTTCTCCACCCTTAACATTGAAAACATATCTGCCGGATTCAACAGTACCGCCGGCTATGGTAAGTTTTGCTTCGCTGTTAATTGTAGCAAAATTCTCGGTAGCAGTTACAGTCTTACCATTTAAGTCAATCGTCAATTCCTTATCGATTGTAAGCGCACTTGAGATTACTATATCATCTGTCAATGCAATCGTATCTCCCGGTAATGCGTCTTCAATAGCCTTTGTAAGTTCTTCTGGTGTCGATGCTGTCTCAAGCGGAGCATTTTCATCATAGCTACTGCCATTACTATCACTTTCATCCGCAAGCTGCCCCGCGAATGCGCGTACACCGATGCTGATGTTCGGTACTGATTCTTTATCCAACGCACTTGTTTCCGCTGTTGCTGATTCAGGGTAGTACACAACGATTGTTATAATCTTTTCGCTCGGTCTGCTGTCAGCGTTTCCTGCCGCACCGGCTGTATTACTTGTCGCATTCTCCGCGGAGGTTGCTGCAGCTTCGGGATTCTTCAGCTCCGGGTAGAGTTCTCCTTCGGTTATACAGCCTTGGGAAAGTAGTTTTGCATTGTTTTTAACTGCTTCAATGGCCTTGACTGAAGAGTCAAAATTCTGTGCTCCGTCGAGGATTGCCGCCTGCAGATAGTTGGACAGTTTAATGGTTCTGTTTGCTGTATTCCTGCCCGCGGTTTCCTCTTCGATGACAAGTCCGAGCTTATATTTCAGCGAAAGATCACCGTCATTTTTCACCTTCAGCTGTACATATTTGGCAAGCCCCGGCTCCCATGCCTTGTCGGCTACTCCATGCGTACCCACATCCTTGAGAATTGCTGTCTTGTTACTAATTCCTTTAACCGGTTGCCATGTTGCAGTGTCTTCAGCTGCACTGCTTCCTGCCGCATAGGCATACTCAAGCCCCAGCTTCAGATCGCCGGCATTTACCGTGTTCACGCTGGTCGCTGCCGTATCGGTAAACCACGCAAAGGTCGTTCCCAGCAGCATTGTCAGGCACATCATAGTCGACAGTGCGCTTATCAGCAAAGCCTTCCTTACTTGTATTTTGGATTTCTTCTTTTGTCTGATTTCTTTTCTTGACATAATTTCATCCCTTTTGTTTATGAATCTTTTTCGCCCGCTTCGCCGGCCGCCGCAGTGCCGGTCTGCTGCATTCCGTTCATCTGTTCTTTCAGCTTCAAAAGTTCCTGCATCATCTTCTGCGATTCCATACGCTCTTCCTCGAGCTTCTTCCGCTCGGCTTCCATTTCCGCCTTTTGCTGCTCCTGCGCCGCCGTGATTTCTGCCATCTGCTCCTGCTTATATTGTCTGAACAAGCGCACGCTGTTCATTCCCTGTATGATAATCAAAATCAGGAACGGCAGGAAGATGCACACGATATAGCCCGGCGTCGTCTTGATAAATGCGAAGAGTCTTCCTGCTGCCGGCAGGCTCTTTACATATTTGCCTAAGACGAATTCATATGTAACCAGACTTTCGTCATCGGAGTCCGTCGTTGTACCGTAGGTTATGAATGCCGGATTTCCATTGGCATCTGTCGTCACGCGGCGAATCTTATGTGTTACGACTTCGCCGAAGTTTTCCGTGTTGTTGGAAGTGAACGAAATGATGTCGCCTTCCTGCAAGGTTGAAGGATCTACTTCCTTTACAACGATGAGGTCGCCTGCGCTGAAGTCCGTAGCACTCATGGAGTCGGAACGGACGATGAAGCCCTTATATCCGAAAAGCGAACGTTCGGTCTGATTGCAGGTCAGCACGGTCACAAGCGTAAAAATCATCATGCAGACCGCCATCACTACGACAAGTCCTACCAATATTTTCTTTATGGTTTCCCATGTTTTATTCATAATTTGCTAATCTCCTTATTTTTTTTGCTGTTGCTATTTCCTCGGAATTAAAATTCTCTGTTCGGATTGTTCTTCGTCTGTACCGCTTCCGCTGTCAGCGTGAATGACAGCCATTGACCCTGCGCAGCGTTTCCTGCATCCTCAGGGAAATGGAAGATGACGGTGTATTCTTTCGTAGCGCCGACCGCAATTGCATCCGTTGCCACGACCGCACTATCCTTTTGGAGGGCAGAAACCTTTCCGCTGTAGAGAACCTTATCCTTATCCGTACCCGTATTCCCATCCTTTATCGTCACATCGAGCACTTTCGCAAGTTCTCCCTCAACCGCTGTGAAATAGAGTTTGCAGTATGCATCGCCTGTACCGACATTCTTTACATATGCCGGTCTTACTACTGTCATTCCTGGTTCGAAAAGGAAATCCGATTCTCTGATTATCCGTGTATCACGTTCTTCTATCGGCTGATTTTTATCGTAGTACTGACCCCAGATTTCGATGTCCACTTTACCGGTCTGGAAGAGGTTGTCTCTCACCCACAGGGACGATACCAACGCAAAGGTCGTGATGCACAGACATACCGCTAACAGTATGATAATCGCAACGTTTATTCTGAGTCTTCGTGTAATATTGTCTTTAGCACTCGTTGTCATTTTCTGCATCCTCCTTCCGCCTTGTTTTTATGAAGATTACTAAAAGAAGCAGGGACGATACACCGGTTACTGACCAAAGCGCCAGGTTCATAGCGTCTCCGGTCTTCGGTGGTTTCGTCAGATGTCCGTCATTCTTCGTATTATCATCTTTCGGATTGTTTGGTTTCTCCGGTTTATCAGGCTTATCCGGCTTGTCAGGATTATCTGGCTTGTCAGGATTATCTGGCTTGTCAGGATTATCCGGTTCATCCGGATTGTCAGGGTCGGTCGGTGTCGGGTCTATCGGAGTGACGGTTCCTCCTCCGCCGCCTCCGCCGCCTCCGGCATCCTTTACATACCATTCAAAGTCAGCTTTTAACTGCTGGTTCGCGCATTCGTTTCCGACACTTGTCGGCAGCCATGGATTGATACGGAAGTATACATCTGTTACGCCGCTCTTGGAATACGGAATGCTTATCGCATATTCCTTTCCATCAATCTTACCGAACGTTTCTTCATATAGTTCTGTCTGTTGGCTGTTTACGGCAGCCTCCGCCAGAGTTGCCGCTCGCAGATAAAGATTTTCTTTCAGAGGGCTCTTACCATTTGAGTCCGTTGTCGCCGCCGTCACGGTTGTACGGAAATACAAGGTCGTCGAACGGTCATGATAAATGCGGATGCAGTAGTACTTCGCATCAGCTTCTTCCCGACCGTCTCCCGGAAACATATTCGTCACATTGAAAGCTTCTTTTGTATACGAATTTCCTTCAAACAAGTCCAGTCTGATGGCTTTGCGTCCGGATGAAGAACCTCCGCCTCCGCCCTGTGACGGTGTGGTAGGCGTTGTCGGCGTTGTAGGCTGCTCCCCGTTGTTATCATCTTCGCCTGCATTTGGATCCGAAGGCTGCGTGTTGTCATCTCCGCCCGGGTTGTCACTCGGATTTTCATCATCGCCGGAAGGGGTTGTCTGCTGTCCGTCCGATGCCGAATCATTCTTTCCCGAAGTTTTATCACTGTCGGATTTGCCGTCTGTGTTCACAGCGGATTGTCCGGACTGTCCGGAGCCGTTTGCAGGCACGACAACACCGGCAGCTGAATTATCGTTTTTACTGCCGTTATTTTCGTCTTCCTTATCCCCGACTAAATTATCCGGGATTTCGATTGTCGTCGGAGTCGAGGCAAGATGCTGCAGATACAAATACCGTGCCGCCAATCCTGCTACACTGAGTGCCAGCAAAATAGCCAGAATGATAATAATCTTCCGCTGCTTCTTATCCTTTTCATCGGTCTCCTTATTGACTTCGATTTCGTTATTAATCTCTTTTTCTTTGTTTTCTTTGTTTTTCATAAGCTCACACTTTTTCCTTTTTTTGCCGAAGCTATTCAATATAATTATAACCCCCTTAGACCCCCTTCGCAACTCTTTTTTCACATAAAAAACACTTTTTTGACATAAATGTTCACTGAGCAGTGCAAAAAAACGAACCGACTGCAATTCCTTGCAGTCGGCACTCTTAAGTATTAAAAGAAGAACCAGATTTTTCATGTTTTTCCCGTTTATCTGTCTTCCGTTTCAGACAGTCTCAGCTGGCCGCAGGCAGCGTCAATATCGTCCCCGAGTTCACGGCGTATCGTCGCCGGAATACCGTTTTCATGCAGCACTTTTTGAAAGTTCAGCACCGCACTTCGCTCCGTCGTATCGTATCCGGTCTCCTCCACCTTATTCAGCGGAATCAGATTGACATGGCAAAGCATGCCGTGCAGCCTTGATGCAAGCATCTTCGCGTGTTCCATGCTGTCGTTGACGCCCTTTACCAGCGTATATTCGAAGGTAATTCTTCTGGAAGTTTTCTCTGCATACTCCCTGCATGCCGCGAGCAAAACATCCATCGGATAGGTTCGGTTCACCGGCATGATTTCGCTTCGCATTTCATCGTTTGTCGCGTGAAGCGAGATTGCCAGGTTCACCTGCGGAAACTCCTCTGCAAATCTTGCAATCTTCGGCACCAGACCGCAGGTTGAAACAGTGATATTACGCATGCCGATGGCAAGGCCGTTTGGGTCGTTGATTATGCGGATAAATGCCGCCAGATTATCGTAATTATCAAAAGGCTCGCCCGTTCCCATGACTACCACATGGCTGATTCGCTCGCCGGTCTGTCTCTGCGCTGCCAGAATCTGCCCGGCAATTTCGCCCGGCGTAAGGTTCCGCTTGAGTCCGCCGATGGTCGAAGCGCAGAAGCGGCATCCCATCCTGCATCCTGCCTGTGAAGAAACGCAGATGGAATTTCCGAATTTATATTTCATGAAAACGCTCTCAATGGCATTGCCGTCCGCAAGGCGAAATAAGAACTTCCGTGTTCCGTCCAGCTTGGAAACCTGCATACGCAGGACTTCTAAGGCGGTCAGTTCCGCCTGCTGCGAAAGTTTTTCTCGCAGGTCTTTCGGGAGATTATTCATTTCATCAAAGCTCTGTACACCATTTCGGAAGCTGCCATCTTTCGCAATCCCGCCATAAATCCAGCTGAAAATCTGCTTTGCACGGAATTTCGGCGCGTGTAAGGTTTCTGTCACGAACTGCTCAAGTTCGTAATAGGTTAAGTCCAGTAAGTTTGTCATTCGTTTATTTCCTTTTTTCCTATTCTGCTCTTTCATCCAGTCTTCGTCCGCATTTACGGCAGAAGGTATAGGTTTCTTTTACCGGAGCGCCACAGTACGGGCAGAAATTGTTTTCCCCATCGATTACAGACTTTTCTGATGATTCCTGCTTAGGCGCAGTCCATGTTTCATCCTCGTTTGGGCATTTGCTGCGTGCCTGCTGTCCGAATCTTTCATTTAACGGATCCGGCTCCTCCTCTTCATCGACAATGTCAAAAGTCGAAAATCGTTTTTCACCGGTAGCATTCCGCAGGTTATAAACGACTCCGCTAATCGCAACAATAACAAAAATCACTCCGAATGCCGCAAAGAAAATCGGTGCCCCCATCTGTACTGCCATGATCGTCCAGAATACACCAAAAATTGCGACGCCTATACCTGCAATACCACCCAGCATCGAAGGTCCTCTGCCCGGTTTTATACTTTTCATTGTCCTTTTCCCCCTTTTTAAATGTATTAAATCTACATTTGTTCAAACATTCACCATATAGCGGTGACCGCTCTTTGGCTCGTCTTCTTGCTTGTGTCTATTTTACCACAAAATATCACGACAGCACAAGCTTCTTCAGTGCAAGAGTATACACTTTCATGGCAATTTCAAAGTCCTCTTCCGAAATATGCTCATTCTTCATATGCTCCGTGCAGGGATGTCCCGGAATAATCGGTCCGAATGCCACGATATTCGGCATTGCGCGTGCATAAGTTCCGCCGCCGATTACAGTTGGCTCGTCCTCGATTCCGGTAACTTCTCTGAATGCTCCGATGAGGGTTCTGATTACATCCCCGTTCTTATCCATGAATACCGGATCCATGTGTTCCGCTATCTCCGCTGCAAAGCCGTGAGTCTCAAACGCCATTTTTATCTTCTGTTTGATTTCGTCAGCTTTCAGTGTCACCGGATAGCGAATGTCGATTCCGAGCGTGATTTTTTCTTCATCGGTTTTCAGAAGGCCGACATTCATTGTCAGTTTTCCGCTCTGCTCGTCGCAGAAATCCAGTCCGAGGGCTTCTCCGTGCAGATGATATCCGATGAAATCCATGTATTTTGCCGCAAACGCGCAGTTTTCCGCTGCTGCTTCCATGGCTTTTGTTATCGCGTTCTCCCCTTCCTCCGGCGTGCTTCCGTGCGCCGAAACGCCGCTCATTTGAATTGTCTGCCCACCGTCCGTGACGATTTTCGCAAGGTCTGCGACCATATTTACGGCATTGCCGCCCTCTGCGGTTTTGATTCCACTGCCTGCGATTGGATGCGATACATACAGGGAGATGATTCCTTTTTCACCATAGATTGCAGGGAAATCCGCGTCCGGCGTAAATCCGTACGACAGCAGTTCCTCATGCTCTCTGTAATACTGCATGTCAAGCCAGTCCCCGGTCTCCTCCTGGCAGCCGAAGATGATTCTGACTCTCTTTTTCAGGGGCAGACCGCTGTCCAGAAGTTCTTTCATTGCCATGACCGCACAGAACGCCGGCCCTTTGTCGTCCACCACGCCTCTTCCGTACATCTGCCCGTCTGCAATCGTCAAATCATACGGCGGATAGTCCCAGTCGTTTCCCGCGGGCACAACATCGAGGTGAGCAAGGATTCCGATGAGCTGCTCTCCCTCTCCGATTTCCGCCCAGCCTATGCGATTCTCGCAGTTTTGTGTTCGAAAGCCCAGGCTCTCGCATAAGTCAAGCATGTATTTTAATGCTTCAAACACGTGACGGCCGTAAGGCATCGCGCCGTATTTTTCGTCATATTCTTCGCCGCATCCCGTTTCACTCGGAATACGCAGTAACCCCTTTAATGCTTCTGACATCATTTTTTCATTCTCCCTTCCTGCACAAAAATCCGCCGCATCCGTTTTTGCGGGGGCTGATTCCTCACAAAACCCGGCACGCAGCGGATTCCATCTCAAACTTTATTTTTAAAGTATACTATAAAAATGACTTATATGCAAAGCCCAATTTGAAGCTTTCGGTGCTGAACACTTTCTGTCCTTCCGGCGTTTTCCAAGCCTCCGGTGCCGGAAGTCCGATTATGGATACTTTCTGTCCGATTGTCCAGTTCGGGTTGGTAACCGGCTGTCCTTTGTCATCGAGCATACAGATGAGGTCAGGCACGCAGATGTCGAGCTCGCCGTTTCTCTTCGCATAGATATTTTCATTCTGTATGAAAATTTCGTACTTTTCCCCTTCAAAGCCGTCATATCCGGCAAGACGAACCTCAGCGAAGGTGAATCCGTCTCTGAATTCCCAAGGTGTCTCTTCAACCGTGCCGCGGAAGAGAAGTTTTCCTCCGAATTCATCTGCGATGGCCGCTGCTGCATCCAAGCCGTTTTCGTTTGCTTCACGCAAGGTTCTGCCGATGTTCATCGCGTAGCTGATTGCTCCTTTTATAACGGAATTTTTGAACACATTTCCCCGCATCGGGTGATCGGTTACTCCGACCTCGTTTCCGCTTGCAACCGCAACTGCCCTTACAATTGCTTCCGCTCTGAGATCATTGACAACATCTTTGATGATTACCGTTTCTCCGAAATTCGTGGCACATGCCAGCGGCGTAATAGGAATTCCTGCCAAATAGAAGGTGGAATGCTGCAGCTCCGGAACGGATCTTCCCGCAGGATCACTGTCTGCGAGCGGTCTGTCGAGCGACATTGCGATATGCATTGCCTCTGCGGTGTTTTCGCCTCCGAGTTCCGTTGAAGAAACCGCACAAAACTTTTCTCCCATATATTCTTCCAGCGTTTTGAACGCAAGTACTGCGGATGAATCGTTAAGGCGCGGCAGATCTTTATATTCCGGGTCTTCCTCTTCGCCCTCACAGAGCGTTGCTCCGCATCCGTAAGGTGAGCCCACGAGGCCGTCGTCCGGAATTTCTTCCAAAGGCATCAGTTTCAGTGCCTTGCCTTCGTCATAATCTTTTTCAATCATCCGAAGCCCTGCGGCGAGGCTGCCACCACCGCCTGTTCCGACAACCGTACAGCCGTACAGAATGTCGATTGCTTCTTGTCTTGTTAAAATTTTCATTTCAAACCCCTGTTTCTTAATTATTTAATGTTGGTCTCGATGTGGAAGGCCAGATTTTTTCAAGAATCAGATAAATTACGATAGCAAATCCGATTCCCGCAAAGTCAAGCTGTACCAGATAGGAAAGCACAACCGAGACTGCCCATGTGAGCACACCTGCAATATAGATGCCGTCTCTGGAATGCCAGTTCTCCGGTTTTCCTTTTCCTATGATAAAGTAATCGGCAAACATAATTCCGCCGAGCGGGCAGACCATGTACGCAAGGTAGCCGAGAAAAGTCTCAATATTATCAACAATTCCCGTCAGTCCGAGCAGTGTGCCCAAAACGCCTACGATAACCGTTACTTCTCTTCTTCTATTGTCCGGTGCGTTTACTGCCAAAACAACATCAAGTGCGCCGCAGTATGCATTTGAAGAGTTTGTGGTCCATGTCGAAAGGATCAGTGAAATTACGCCAAGTACCGGGATTCCCACAACGATAAGTACCATGCTGATATCGAATTCACCGGCAACCTTTGTGAGTAAAGCGCCCAGAGCGAGAGTGATAACTCCCATCGGGAATACGCCTACCGTCGTGGACAAAATCGTATCTTTTCTTGACTTTTGGAATCTCGCAACATCGGCTGCTGTAATTACGCCGCATGCATAGAAGTCAAAGGACAAAATTACGCCGTCCAGGAAGGACATCGTCGGCGTGATTTCTTCATCAATCGCACTGATTCCGTTCTGCTTAATCGCAAGGTAAGTTCCGATAATCATAACGATAAGCAGAAGAGGCACCGATACATAGTCCAGCTTTTCCATTGCCTTCATTCCGAAAGCCGCTGTGACTGTCATGATTACGCCCCAGAAAATGCAGGAAAATGCGTAAGGAATTGTGATGCCGAAGTTGGAATCCAGGAAGTTTACAAAGGATTCGGCGCATTCTTGATTGTTGATGCCGAACCATCCCACAAGGTTGATGGCAAAGACAATCGCCGCGATGTATCTTGCGCCTTTCTTTCCGAGTGAGGATTCTGTAATCGTGCAGGATGCAAGGCCAAGGTCGCTTCCGATAAATCCAAGCACAGTCATCGCGATTACAACGAGTATGTACCCTACCGTACCGGAAAGAATCGCGGGCCAGAAATTCATTTCCTCAACCAGCAGAGCTCCCTCCAAAAATGACGGCACGCATACGCATATGCCGGCCTGGATGAATGCCAGCGGAATCCATCCTTGTTTCTGCTCTTTCGTAATCTGTGATAAAGCATTGATTTCTTGATTATTATTGCTCATAATAGCTCCTTTCTCCCACGCGCGGTGGGATTTTCGCTTTTTTTCACATTATATAGTCTCCTATCACAAAAGTAATTAAAATATTAACGAAGTTTTAGCTTCTTTTTTATGCACGTGCATAAAAAAGGGTTGTGTTTCCGGTTTTTCTGTGCTAAAAAAGAAGAAAAAGCAAAATTTTTCTTGTGGAGGTAAACCATGAGCATAACCGTAAAAGACTGCCTGAGTCTTCCGTCGCTTTGCATGGGCCGTGTCATCGCCGGTCGGAATGGACTTTCCGGCATCGTAAGTTCCGTCACCGTTTTTGAATTTGATTTAACATCGGATGATATTTTCACACCTAACGAACTGGCGATCACTGCCTTCTACGACATCCGAAACAGCATACCGGATCAGGTTGAAACGATAAAAGCCGCAAAACGCAGCGGCGTCGTTGCGCTTGTTTTGTTCTATTCCGATATGGTTCTCCATGGCGTGGACCGCAAAGTCGTGGAAGCCGCTGACCAATGCAACCTCCCGCTGATTCTGCTTTCCGGGGATGATATGGGGCTGAAATACAGTGATGTGATTCACGATATCAGTGAGGCAATCTTCTCGGACGCGCGTTCGGAGGATTTCTATATTGACAACACGATTGACCGAATTTCGCAGATGGATGACCGCCACCGCAGTCTCGACACGGTTCTGGGGCTCATCAGCGAATACAACCGTTCCAGCGTCGTACTCTGTAACTCAAATAACCGAATTCTTGGGTATTCCCTTTGGCCTGCCGGAAGTTCTTTTAATGTCGAGAAATTTTTTGCGAATTTCCCCGAAGATATACACTCGGAAAAAATACTTTCCTATGAATTCAAGAGCAAGGGCGGAACTCCTCTCAAGCTCTGCTTTGTCAATCCTTTTGCATCGATTTCAAGAAATATACTCTCGGAAACCGCACAAATTATTCAGCTTTATACATCGATTTGGAACGTGAATCTCGACACAAACAGCCGCGAAAGCGTAATTCCGCTGATTCTTGAGAAAAAGTTTGATGCCCTCGCACAGGTTGCCCGCAGCAACAATCTCGAACTTGATAATTATAGGTCAATGCTGGTTTTCAGTCCCAAAGATGACACCTCCGAAATACGCCGCATGATCGCAGAATACGACCGCACCGCTGTCACCGACCGCTACGGCAATGCACTGATTTCCTTTCTATCAGCGGATCTTGCCAATACAAAAGGTCAGCTGTTGATAGACGAGCTGACCGGAATCTGTTCAGAAAAAATATATAAATTTACCGGGAAAAACATAACGAAGCATGCCGCGCATATTTATCTTGAAATATGTTCGGCCTCTTCCGCAATTGAAAAGATTTTTCCTATGCGAAAAATCGTAATGTATGACACGCTTCATTTCGCCGCAAACTGCATTAAACCGGAAAGTGCTGCCAATGCCGACGCCTCATACTATCGCTCGCTTCTTTCACCTCTGGCTGCGGAAAAAAGCGACGAGCTGCTCCTGACTTTGCAGACCTATCTTTTTGATGCGGACGCCTCTGTAAAAAGAACAGCGGAACTTCTCTTTCTGCACCGCAACACGGTGAAATACCGTCTGGATCGTATTCGCGACTTTCTCGGACGTGATTTCGAGCAAATGCCTCTGTATCAAGATGTCTATCTGGCCGCAGCGCTCGAAAGAATCAGCACCTCTGAATCCGCAAACCCGACTCAGTGAGACCGGTTCAGCAAGCCTGCCTCACCGAGTCTGACGCTTACTCCGTAACTTCCGAATGAGAAAATTTCGCAACCGCATCGGCGACTGCCTTCTTCGCCATACCGTCCATGTCCATCGATAAAACCGCCTCGATGGCTTTCGTGATTTTTTCTTCCGGAATATGAAAAATTCCCATGCAGCATTGCAGGTGCCTGCGGATTTTTGTTTCTATGGTAAAATAAATATCACATTTGCGTGCCATATAGCCGCGCGTAATTCCCGCGGTTGCAATTTCCAGTTCATAAAAATCACTTTCCGATGCCTCAGGCAGATAGTTGTGAAACAGCTGATACAGCTTTCTTGCTGTATTTTGATAAATGTATTCACTTGTATTCGGCAGCGAGTATGCCGTAACATACAAATCGCGCAGCGCCTCATTCTGCTCTGCAATATTCAGCTGCATTGCCGTTTCTACCGCATAAACCATCAGCGGATCTTCACACTCCGCCATCTCAAACTGACTCGTAAACATGTTCTCAACCAGCCCCAGCAGTACGGATTCCTTACTTGGAAACGCCCTGAAAAAAGCACTTGGAGCCATTCCTGCAAGTGTGGAAATTTCCGCGGTGGCAGTGTCCTGATATCCTTTTTGCAAAAACAAAGTTACCGCAGCAGCCATCATTTTTTGTCTCGTTCGCATCCCGCTGGGCTGTATTCCTCTTTTCGCCATTTCTTCTCCTTATCTTTAGCGACACTAATCGTTTCACTATTTTTTTATTATTTGTAAGTGTACTCACATTATACTCTCATCCGCTGCTTTTTTCAATGCATTCATTACAATTTCCGCCGCAATATCGGACGCTTTTTTCTCAAATTCGGCATAGTCTTCGTGCGCGTCGCCGTCGGCGAGGTCTGAAATGCAGCGTACAACAGCAATCGGAACCCGATTTACAAACGCGGTATGTGCCACAGCGCAGCTTTCCATTTCCACGCAAAGAGCCATTGGAAACTGCTCTTTCAGCCTAGTCTTACTTTCCATGTCCGTGACAAACAAATCGCCGGTAAGTATAAGTCCCTCATGAACGGATTTTTCTCCGGCGTTTGCAGCCAGCCTTTCCGTAAGAGCCGGGTCCGTCGGAAAAACTTCCCGGAACGGAAATAACTCCGTAAGCTGCGATTTTCTCACATCGTGATAAGTAAGCCCATCTGCAATTACCACATCCAGGTGCTTGACTGCCGGGTCAAGGCTTCCCGCGATTCCGGTATGTATAATTTCGTCCGGCGCAAATTTATCAATCATAAGCTGCGTGTAAATTGCCGCGTTGATTTTGCCTACTCCGCAGGTGGAAAGCACCACATCGCATCCGCAAAGCCAGCCTTCGTAGAACTTCATTCCATTGTATTCATATTCTTTGACCGTATTCTGCTCCATGGCCATATGCAGTTTTTCAGCTTCCACCCACATTGCTGAAATAATGCCTGTTTTTTTCATGGAATCGCCCTCCGCATACAGTAAATTTCAAATTATTATCCTCCCAATTATAGGGCAGATTCATCACTTTTGCAAGCAGCTAACGGATAAGAGGCTTCTTGCTTCCGAGGGAAATTCCGGGCAGTTCCACTTCAAGCTGTACGCCGTCTTCTTCGTTTGTTTCTGTGATTCCCATAAGCAGTTTTTTATTGACTGTTTCGGGAATATAATACTTGCCAATCTTGTAGTCGATGCCTGCCTTATGCGCCTGCGAAAGCTGGTATCGCCGCTTTATTCTGTACAGCTTCCCATCCTTCCGGAAAAAAGCTCCTGTCTGGTGAAAACGGAACGGAATTCCTTTTTCCATACACTGCCTCCGCATGTCGAGAATCCAGTCATAATCACAGACTCTGGCATTCACGCCGGATTCTCCGCCTGTCGCAACCTCCTCTATGCTGTCCTTCAAATACGGCGAAAGGTCGATTCGCTCAAGCAACGGTGAGGCTATGATGGACTTATGCTTAATCGGCGCATCCAAAAAAATCGGCAGGCGGTAATCGGCCCTGCACTGATCCTCCACCGTGCATCCAACGAGCACATTGTCATATCCATCTCCCCAATCGTCCGGGATGCACTGCATAAACCGGTCAATCCTCTTCGTAAAGAAGTAAAACAGGCAGTCGCTTCTCTGTTTCATCATGCGCCAGCATTCTGCCCGCCATTCATCTGCATCCTTCAGCAAAAAATCAGAAGTAAAACATGTAAATACAATCTTTCCGCTCGGAAGCTTATATCTTCCGTCCCTTTTTCTTTTAATCGGGTAATCGAAATTCCCTGTCTTGCGGCAGATACTGCTCGGCCCCACTGCCCCATACATCTCGTCCTGCCTGTATACATAGCAATACCTGCATCCCGGGCTGATTTTCGTACAGCCGTGCCAAGGGTTCCAGTCCATATATAGTCTGTAGTCTTTGTTTGATTTCGCTGCCATATTGCCCCTCCCTGCTTACATTGTATCACATAGCGGCCGCAGGAACAAGCGTTCTTTTTTCTGTGTAGGAGCAGTGGGGGGCTCTGGGCATGTCGAAATTTGTCGAATCAAGCCCGGAATGGCTCTCGTGGCGCGCTGGGAACGGGCTCGACGCGGCTGGGGGCTCTCGCGGCGCGCTGGGAACGGGCTCGACGCGGCGCTCAATGTATATTTACAGAATACGGAAGTCGTACAGGGACATGCTCTCGCCGGGCGCAGGGGCAAGCCCTCGCCGACCCCATGCGAAAACAGCAGATACACCATTTTATTCGTCGGCGTATCTGCTGCTTGTGATTTATAGTTTGTTCAAACGCAATATTTGAACGCAATCATTTTTTATTTTATAACCGCTTGTTCAGCTTCGTGCTTTGCTTCAAGCTGACTGCTATATTTTTCTGTGGTGATTTCATCCCAAAGCTCTGCGTTATTCAAACCAAGATCGGCAGGCTCGAAAACCGGGTCGATTCCAAGCTTCTTCTGTCTTTCATAGTCCTTAAGGATTTTAATTGCCTTTGGTGAAAGCACAAGGAGTGCCACAAAGTTAATCCAACACATAATGCCGATACCGATATCCGCAATGTCCCATGCGGTTGCCAGATTTCTGGTTGCCCCGAAGAATACAATCAAAGTAACAATCAAACGGATTACATTCGTTACCGTTTTTCTCGTTTTTTCACTTGAATTTCGGAGTACGAACGCCGTGTTCGTATCGTTATACAGTGTGAAGGACAGCAGAGTTGTGAAGGCGAAGAAGAATACCGCAATCGCAATAAATGCTGCGCCAAATCCCGGGAATACGGAATTAATCGCACTGATTGTATATTGGCATCCGTAATCTACGCCCGGAAGATTTTCGGTGATAAGTGTAGTTCCATCAGCTCCCAGAACATTGTAAGCACCTGTGCTGAGAATCATAATCGCGGTTGCCGTACATACGAACAGGGTATCCACATAAACCGAGAAGGACTGCGCCAAGCCCTGTTTCGCCGGGTGAGAAGTCTCGGCGGCGGCTGCTGCGTGAGCGCCGGAGCCATATCCTGCTTCATTCGAGTAAATGCCTCTCTTTACACCCCACATAATCGTGCTTCCCCAAATCGCGCCGTAGAGCGAGTTCATATTAAATGCACATCTGAAAATCAATCCAAACATGCCCGGAATTTGTTTAAAATTAATACCCAGAATAACGATTGCAAGCAAAATATAGATAATCGACATAACCGGAACGATATATCCTGCAACGGTTCCGAGTCTCTTGCTTCCTCCGAACGCAACGATTGCGAAGCAGACTGCGATGAGCGCACCGCTTATCCACGGGTTCAGTCCAAATGCCATATGCGCGGAATCTGCGAAATTAAATGCCTGAATGGTAGGCCCTGTAATCGCATTTGCCAAAATTGCCGCAAGGGCATATACGATTGCAAAAATGCGGATTCCGGTTCCTTTTTCGATGTAGTATGCAGGACCGCCCTTATACTCGCCGTCAACCTTAACTTTGTACGTCTGTGCCAGTGCTGACTCCGCGAATGCAGTTCCTGCTCCGATAAATGCAATCACCCACATCCAAAAGACTGCTCCCGGACCTCCGAAATAAATCGCGGTTGCTACGCCTGCGATATTTCCGACGCCGACTCTTCCTCCCAGTGCAAGCGCGAAGCTTTGGAAGGAGCTCATGCCTTCCTTACTGGACTTTTCGCTGTCTTTCTTATCCTTTCCGATTAAGAAACGCCACATGTCCGTAAAGAGACGCAGCTGTGGAAATTTCATTCT
>CAKQGQ010000008.1 GCA_934233735.1 uncultured Clostridia bacterium
AAGATATGCGGAAAACCTTGATTTTAAGCCATTTTCACATTGGTTTATAAACATTTGTGAGGACTTATAAAAGGTTTGGCGTCTA
Source organism: uncultured Clostridia bacterium (assembly GCA_934233735.1). Lineage (GTDB taxonomy): Bacteria > Bacillota > Clostridia > Peptostreptococcales > Anaerovoracaceae > CAG-238. Next base: position 86 of record CAKQGQ010000008.1, read on the forward strand.
TCAAATCAATAAAAAATAACATTCCAATCATCGTCCTCGTGGACAACAAATGCGGTTCGGCAGGCGAAACCATGCTGCTCAGCCTGCGCTCGCTTGAAAATGTGATTGTGATCGGCGGGAATTCCTACGGCGCACAGCTTTGCGGAAATATGCAGTGGTATAAACTCCCAAACAGCGGCATGAATGTTGCTTTCGGACGCAGTCTGGGGTTCGCATACAAGGTTGCAAATGTTGATAACAAGGGCTACACGCCTGACATTTGGTGCAATCCTTCCAACGCGCTCAAAGCCGTAACGAACATGCTGAAAAAGCAAAATTACATTTCTGCAGAAACTTCCAAATATTTCATGGAGCAAGGTGGCGACAAGTATAATGAGGTCTGCATCAAATTCGTCGGCAGTCTCGTGCCGGCAGACAGCGGCTTCGGCCGTATCGGCAATGATAAACTGGATGTGGTCTGCAACGGCAAAACAATAACGGACTACACGGTTGTTTCCTCCGATTCATCAAAAATGGAGGTAAGCAGACTTTCAAACGGCAAGCTGAGTCTGAAGGCAGTGCAGATAGACGAAAAAGTTCCGATTACGATTACATACAAAGGCAAAAATTACGTCTTCTACGCAAATTCCTGATGTGAGATGAAAAAGGTGAAAAAAGGGGTACAAGGAATACAAAATGGGGATAAGAAAACTGATTGACAAGGCAGCGGAACTCGTCTATCCGACGGCAACCTACTGCCTTGTCTGCGGAAATTTTATAGATGAAACACGAAGCTTCTGCCTCTGCGACCACTGCGTCCGCCGCATCGACTGGGGCTTTATTGAGCTTGACCTTGCGGCGCAGTCGCAACAGCAGAAGCGAAGATTGTATATCGACTCCGGCAGAGCCTGCTTCGGGTACGGGCTGTACAGCCGCCGCGTTGTATTTGATTTAAAATACAACGGCCACAGCTATGTGGCCCGGGTCTGCGGCCGGATTATGGCAGAGCGAGTGGGCGCAGACCCGGCGGCGGCAGGGCTGTTTGCGTGTGATTTGGTTACAGGCGTGCCGGTGAATGCACGGAAGATGCGTGAGCGCGGGTTTAATCAGGCTGAGAAAATTGCGAAGTTTTTTTGTGCCGAGACCGGGCTTAGGCATCTTCCGGACCTTTTGGTGCGCGGGCGCGCGACGGAGGCGCAGCGAAGCCTGTCGCCGGAGGAGCGGTACATTAATTTGCAGGATGCTTTTCGTCTGAATGAGAAGAAGCTTCCGTTAAAGCAAACCGACCGTGCAGAAGGCTTGCCACTTGCCGGTTTGCGTATATTGCTGATAGACGATATTTATACGACAGGTGCCACCGCAAACCACTGCGCCCGCGTTTTGAAAGAGGCAGGAGCAGCGGAAGTGCATGTGCTTGTTTTAGCGACGGGGAGCGATTTTGCGCACGGAGTTTTCGCCATGTAGCAGGAAATCGTCCGCATTCGGTCGTGCTCGCTACTTTTGACATCCCCCCATAGGAATCCCCAATGTGCGCTGTGCGTAGGTTTGCGTGCACTGTAGCGCGAGCTTCATGCCTGCGCGAGCTTCATGCCTGCGCGAGCTTCATGCCTGCGCGAGCTTCTAATGAATAAAATTCCTCCTATCATGCATAAGAAATGACCTGAAAAAAGCAATTTTAGATGTTTACGAAAAAAATGAGTAATTGTTCTAAATTTTCAGCCAAAGTTACCAGAAAAAAATAAATTTTATGGGAGAATCTTGCATGAAATAAACGGAAGAAAGCCCCTTTTTATGAAGTAAAATCCATGCAGAGAAAAATTACGCAGGTTTCACGCTATGAATCGAATAAAAACGTTGCTTTTGGCATAATTTTCGATGGAATAATTATTCTTAAATTAGAATAAAAATACAAAACAAGGGAAAATTTAGAACATAAACTTGATTTTCATAAAAACCATCTAAATTCCGTTTAAAACAGCACCGGAGAGGGAAAGCGCAATACCCCGCGGCGGTGAAGGAGCCCCACGCAAGCACTCGTAATACCCCGCGGCGGTGAAGGCGTCCCACGCAAGCACTCGTAATACCCCGCGGCGGTGAAGGCGCCCCACGCAAGCACCCACAATACCCCGAGCCGGTGACCTTTCGTGCGTTGGTGCAGTCCCTCGCACTGTTCGTCGAACTGTTCACCGGAACGTGCGCCGCGCCCTCAAGCAAAAAAATCTTGCAAAATCCCACTCTTCGAGCTAAAATATAAAAAGCCGTCTGCGTCTGTGGTTGTAAATCCAAGCCAGGTGCGGGCAAAAGGATCCACGTAAGCCGTCGCGCAGGAGTTCGGGCGGTGATCATGGCGTACCTTAGAAGTAAGTCCTCCGAAAATCGGGTAAAGGCAAGTGTGGGGGCAAAGACCAGGTCAGGCAGACGGTTTTTTCATGTCAAAAAAATCACGCAGCTTTCAAAAAAATGCTGTTCAACTTCATACAAGCTGTGGTATAATACAGACATAAGAACACAAGAGTTTGCGCCGCAGTTTAGGGATGCAAACGCTCCCGCGAGTGCGAAACGCGCAGACGAGAGGAGGTCATCATATGAAGATTATCGTAACAGGAAAGAACATTGCAATCAGCGAAAAAATTCAGGACGCCATTGACAAGAAATTTGAAAAGCTGGGAAAGTACTTTGCTGACGACATTCAGGCTAAAGTGATCATCCACCCTGAGAAATCCAAAGTGAAGATGGAAGCAACCATCGTTACGAAAGGCACAATTTTCAGAGCAGAAGATGTTTCGCAGGATGTATTTGATTGTATTGATATCGTTGCCGAAAAACTGCTTAAGCAGATGACGAAATATAAAGGCAAATTAATGAAGAGGAATAAATCAAAAGAGTCCGTAAGATTCGAAATGCTTCCTGAAATTGAAGCTACGGAGGCTGCAGATGATGGTGAACTGGTAAAGACCAAGAAGTTTGACCTTACGCCGATGACAACGGAAGAAGCAATTATGCAGATGGAAATGCTGCAGCACAATTTCTTCGTATTCCTTGACGGCGGGACAGACAATGTCAATGTAGTTTACAAGAGAAACGACGACGACTACGGCTTGCTCGAAACCAGACGCTAAACTTGAGACGAAAACCAAAGAAAAATTTCATAAAGACACGAATTGGGTGACTGCGAGGTCACCCTTTTTGAATTTCAACCTTTTTTAGGAAAACGTTTGCAGCGAGCATAGAAGCTGCTTGCGGTAAATAGAAGGTCGTCTCCGGAACAAAAAAACATTGCAATCGTAAATAAAAAGTTGTAAAATTCACTAAAACATATTTTGCACAGGGAGAACAGAAAAGATGAAGCAAGAGAAAAACGGCCTGCTCGTTTACATAGCAGCGACAGCGGTATATTTAATTTTAATGATTGGGGCTGTTTTGTACGGTGAGTATATAGGGGCGCAGCAGCAAATGGTCATATTGGTAAACATTGCGATGGGCGCAGGATTTCTTGGTTATTTGAAAATAGCGGACTATGAAATGTGCTTCGAAGTGCGCATATACGATAAAAAATGTCTTTACATAGTGTGCTCGCTTGTCTTTCTCATGGTTATTGGAAACTACTATCCGATTGACATGGCTTTCGGCGAGAATATTACTGCAAACGGATGGCTTTTGGCAGAGGCCCTTTCCGCCGCGGTTGCAGCGGAGGCAGTGTTCCGAGCATTGGGGGCCTGCTCTTTCCCAAAACCCGGCAAAAAGGAAGAATTTGTAATGATTGCCGGTTGTGCGATCTTCAGCCTTTCTCAATGCGCATATGACTTTGAAAGAGGAATTTTTGCGTTTTGCGTGGCGATTGGCATTGCGGCTATGATGACGGGGCTGTATTTAAGATACAACAAGCTGGGTGCGAACATGGCGATTAGTTTTTTGCTGTATTATCTTGTCAATGTTACAGCTGTGAACAGTACGGCAAGCGAAACCATTTTCGGAAGGTTCTCATCGGTTTTGACCGTGGCAGCTGCAGTCGGCATGTTGATTTACGGGATTGCAATGCTTAAAGCATATAATGCGGTCGGTGCCTATGATGATGCGGAGGCATCAAAGCAGTACAGTGAAAGACAGGGACAGTTTAAGCAGGCATTCATGGAGAGCAAAACGAAGTACGAAGAAAAGGTAAATGAAAAGGCAGCTCCGACGATAGAAGCCAGAAGAGAAAAATATATCGAAAAGCAGCAGGCGAAGGAAGAAAAGCGCAGGGAAAAGAAGCGTGCGAAGGAAGAAAAAAGAGGTAAGGAAAAATGATGGATGAAAAAGCGATTAAAAAAATAGTGGAGAGAGTTGTAAACGAAAAACTTGGAGATAAACTGTATCCGGGTCAGACGGTCGAGACAGCCGAAGGATTTACGAAAGTGAAGGATCCTTCGAGAATTCTTAAAATCGCGCAGAGCACGGTTAGGTGTGAGCCTTTTGAGCAGAAAGGCGTTGCCCTGAAGGATGTCACAACCCTTGAAGAGGCGCCGAACATGGGATGCGGAATCATGGAACTCGATCACACTTCATTTGAATGGACACTTACTTACGATGAATACGATATTGTTCTCGACGGTACGCTTGAAATCGAAATTGACGGGAGAATTATAAAGGCAGGGCCAGGAGAAATTATTTTCATACCGAAGAACTCGCATATACATTTCCAGACACCGGATTTCACCCGATATGTCTATGTTACTTATCCTGCGGATTGGCAATAAAAATCGGTACGCTCCCTGTAAAAAAATGATTGATAAACACTTGACAAAATTTTCAAATTAGTGTAATCTATAGGTGATGCACAACGGGGTGCATTGAAAAAGAGCATTGAAGCTTATGTGATTCGTTTTGCATAAGCTTTTTTTGTTAAGATTTACGGCCCGAGGAAAGAAAGGTAAGATATGAAGACAAGAGTGGTCATCGCCGATGATGATGTAATTACCAGATTAGATATCAGAGAGGCTTTGGAATTCCAGGGGTACGAAGTGGTCGGCGAGGCAGCTGACGGCATTGACGCTGTGGAGCTGTGCGCAGATTTGAAGCCGGATGTGGTCCTTTTGGATGTAAAGATGCCGGTAATGGATGGACTTACGGCAGCCAAGCTTATCGCCGGAGGACAGCACGATACCGCAATTATCATGCTTACCGCTTACAACGATAAACAGTTCGTGGATAAAGCAGGTGAGTTCGGAGCTTTGGGCTACTTGGTGAAACCGGTAGATGAAAAGTCATTGACGCCTACCATCGAGATTGCAGTTAAAAGACTGAAGGAGTTCAGGGAGCTTAAGAAAACAGTTGCCGGTCAAGAGAAAAAGCTTGAAGAACGCAAAATCATTGAGAAGGCGAAGGGCATTCTGATTCAGAACAATTCGATTTCTGAAGACGAGGCTTACAAGTATCTCAGAACAATCAGCATGAATAAGCGAAAAACCATCGTAGAAGTTGCGAAAATTATTATCGAAACAGAAAGCATGCTTCATTAAAGATTATACTTTTACATTTTTATAAGTTCACAACGATGTGAGCGAGTGCAAAGAGGCGCAAAGAAAACCTGAAATACGGTTTGATTTGCGCTTTTTATTTTTGAAGCAGCAAGCGGAGGAAGAGCAGTTATGAAAGACGACAACCGGATATTATCCGTCGGCATCGATATCGGAACAACCACCACAAGCATGATCGTGAGCAGACTGGCAGTCGAAAACACGGCCATGGTGTATATGGCTCCGAATGTCGAACTGACATCCAAACAAATTATATACCGAAGCCCTGTTTATCTGACACCGCTGCTTGATCAGGAAACGCTTGACGGTGAAGAGATAAAAAGAATTATTGAAAAGGAGTATGCGTCCGCCGGAATACGCCCCGAAGATGTAGACAGCGGAGCGGTGATTATAACCGGAGAGTCGGCTCTGAAAGAAAATGCCAGATTGATTACAGATAAGCTTTCGGAATTCGCAGGTGATTTCGTGGTGGCGACGGCAGGACCGGATTTGGAGTCCATCATCGCAGGAAGAGGTGCAGGGGCGGAAGCCTTTTCAAAAACATATGGCTGCGTGACTGCAAACCTGGATATCGGAGGAGGCACCACGAATATTTCAGTATTCAACTGCGGCGATTTGGTCGGACAGACCTGCATTGATGTCGGCGGGAGGCTCATTAAATATAACAAAGCTCGGGAAATAACCTATGTTTCCAGGCGCTTCAACGATGTAGGCAAGGAACGCAATATACAGGTAATTCCGGGAATGACGGTGGATGACAACAAACTTGCTCTAGCAGGAGACTTGCTGGCAGATGTAATTCTGGATGCGCTTCATCAGGAGCATTACAGCTTTACGAGAATCGCAACCACGAAGAATTCAAAGAAGCTCACTCTGCCCTATCCGGTCCAGTATATATCGTTTTCCGGCGGAGTTGCGGACTGCTTCTACGGCAAGGAAGAAGATATGTACCGCTATGACGACCTTGGACCATGCATAGCCAAGGCACTGCGGGAAAAGCTTCCGAGCGAGCCGTATGAAGTGATAGAGCCGAAGGAAACCATAAGAGCCACGGTTGTCGGCGCGGGGATTTATACCACAGAAGTAAGCGGCTCAACGATATCCTACAGCGATGAAATTTTCCCGATTAAGAATTTGCCGGTTTTCAAAATCGGTGAAAGAGCAGAGAAAGCACTTTATGAATGCGATACGCATATCGCAAGAGAAGAACTCGGCTGGTTTATAGGACAATCGCAGAACGAGCGCATCGGAATATGCATAAAGGGAAAGCAAAAAGCAAGCTATGATGATATCAAGAACCTTTCTCAATCCTTAATTGAAATCGATGAAAGATGTCTTGGTACAGATACGCCGATGATAATCCTTTGTGAAAATGATATGGCGAAGGCACTCGGCCAGGTGCTCAAACGATATATTAAAACCGAAAAATGCGTGCTTTGCCTGGATAAAATTAAAATGGGTTCGGGCGACTACATAGATATAGGAAAACCGATTTTAAACGGCATCGCGGTGCCGATCGTAATTAAAACACTAATATTCAGTTAAAGCAAAAAATGTACGGAGGTGTGACCTTGAGACTAAAGACAGTATTGGGTGGAACTACATACCAATTCAAATCGGTGAAAGAGGTTATGGCAAAAGCCAATGAGAAAAAATCCGGCGACGAAATGGCGGGGCTTTCAGCAAAATCTGTTTCTGAGAGAATCGCGGCGAAGGAAGTTTTGTCAGAATTACTTGTATCCGATGTGAGAAACAATCCTGCAGTTCCATATGAAGAAGACGAAGTCACAAGAATTGTTCAGGATGACTGCTGTGACATTATGTACGGCAAAATTAAGAACTGGTCCATTGCGGAACTCAGAGAATATATTTTGTCGGAAAAAACAACAGAAGAAGATATTAAAAAACTTTCAAACGGCTTGACCTCGGAGGTTGTGGCGGCTGTGGCAAAGTTGATGTCAAACCTTGATTTGGTGTACGGAGCCGGAAAAGTCAGAGTACCGGCTACCTGCAACACAACCATCGGGCTCAGAGGGTGTTTGTCAACGAGACTGCAGCCGAATCACACGGTTGACGGAATTGACGGAATCAGAGCATCGCTGTATGAAGGACTGAGCTACGGAACCGGCGATGCGGTTTTGGGACTGAATCCGGTAAACAACACGGTCGGTTCCTGCAAGCAGGTTTTGGAACTCTTCGACGAGGTAAAAAACAAATTTGAAATTCCGACGCAGACCTGCGTGCTCGCACATATAACAACCCAGATTGAAGCTGTAAAGCAGGGGGCCCCGGCAGATATGATTTTCCAGTCTATCGCAGGCTCTGAAAAAGGAAACTCGGCGTTCGGCTTCAGCGCAGCAACTGTAAATGAAGCGTATGAAATCCTTAAAAACAAAGGAACCGGCAAAGGGGATAATCTCCTTTATTTCGAGACAGGACAGGGGTCAGAGCTTTCGTCAGATGCACATTTTGATACGGATCAGGTGACAATGGAGGCAAGGTGCTACGGATTCGCGAAACATTTCAAACCGTTTATGGTCAATACCGTAGTGGGATTTATCGGACCAGAGTATTTATATGATTCCAGACAGGTCATCAGAGCGGGACTCGAAGACCACTTCATGGGCAAGCTGTCAGGCATTCCGATGGGATGTGACTGCTGCTATACGAATCATATGGATGCCGATCAGAATGACATTGAGAATCTTTCCATTCTGCTTTCGGCAGCCGGCGTCAACTATATTTTGGGTGTGCCAAGCGGCGACGATATCATGCTGAACTATCAGACCAACGCTTACCATGATACGGCCGCACTGCGGGAACTGCTCGGGCTGCGTCCAATTAAACCGTTTGAAGAATGGTGTGAAAAAATGGGAATTATGGAAAACGGCAAACTGACGAAGTATGCCGGAGATCCATCAATCTTTATGAGAAGATAGAAAGGAGGAGACTTTGTGGACAATAGGCAATTAGTTGAACTGATAACCGCTGAGGTTGTGAAGGCTTTAAAAGAAACGGGCCTGATGGATACGGGATCTTCCGCAAATTGTGACGATACGAATTTTGGCAGCGGTCTTCTCGACATTGCAAGCAAGGAATATAAAGATTCGATACAGATTGCGGATCCTGAAAATCAGCTTGCAATCAATGCTATGAGAAGGGCGACCACCGCAAGGGTAGGAATAGGACGCTCCGGACCGCGGCTTAACACGAAATCGCTGATTTCGCTTCGCGCAGACCATGCTATGGCAAAGGATGCGGTAATGAAGGCTGCGGACGAAAACATCTTAAAGCAGATGAATCTTCCCGTTATTCAGTCGCAGGCGAGAGAAATCAACGAACATCTTACCAGACCGGACTTAGGAAGGAAGCTTCCTCAGGAATCCATCGATTTTATCAAGCAGAACTGTGTAATGAATCCACAAGTTCAGATTTATGTATCGGACGGACTTTCCAATTCAGCCATCGATGAGAATATCAGAGAAATTCTTCCGGTATTGATGGATGGACTAAAGGAGAGAGGCGTTTCAGTCGGGACACCGTTCTTCGTGAAATTCGGCAGAGTTCCTACGATGGATGTGATTTCTGAAATCACCGGAGCAGATGTAACGGTAGTGCTTTTAGGAGAGCGCCCGGGTCTTGCAGCAGCAGACAGTATGTCGGCGTATATGGCATATAAGGCTGAGGTAGGCATGCCGGAGTCTCGCAGAACCGTTGTTTCAAATATACATAAAAACGGAATCCAGCCTGTGGAAGCAGGGGCATATCTTGTAGAAATTATTGAGAAAATGCTGGCAACCCGCTCAAGCGGCGTTGACCTGGTTTTGTAAGGAGGGATAGCGTTGAAAGGTGATAGAATTCAGGCGACGGTCCTGAGCATTCAGGAAATTCCAAACGCAGATCCGTTCCTGCTGAAAGCCTTGAAAGTTCCGGAAGGATACAGGTCTTTAGGAATCATGACATCGGACATTGACGATATTTCGTATGCGGCAATTGACGAAGCAACCAAGAAGGCGGATGTAATCGTCACCTATGCGCATTCGATGTACGCAGGCTCAGGAAATGCATCGACAGAGCTTGCCGGAGAATTTATCGGGATTCTTGCTGGAACCACACCCGCCGAGGTGAAAGCAGGGATTGCAGCGTTCAGCGAGTATGTAGAAAACGATGCGTTCTTCTATTCGGCGAATGATTCAGGCTCCATTCCGTACTTTGCACACACGATATCCAGAACCGGAAGCTATCTCTCATCGGTCGCAGGTATACCGGAGGGAACACCGATGGCATATCTGATTGCGCCGCCGAACGAAGCAATCTGCGGTCTGGATGAAGCTCTCAAGGCGGCAGAGGTTGAGATGAAGGTGTTTTACGGACCGCCGACGGAAACAAACTTTGCAGGCGGGCTGTTGGTTGGCGACCAGGCGGCATGCAAGGCGGCATGTGAGGCGTTTGCCAGAACAGTTGAAAAGATTGCAGATACGCCGAAGGTCTTTTAAAGACGAAGAGTGAAACAGTTACAACAAAGGATAAACATATCATATTTTAAAATATTTGGGAGGTGGAAATTTGGAATACGATAAAGATTTACGTTCCATACAGGAAGCAAGAGACTTAATTAAAAATGCTAAAGCGGCGCAGAAACAATTTGCAAATTGGTCTCAGGCAGAGATTGACAAGCTCACAAAGTACATATGCGAAAGCTGCATCAGAAATGCCGAGCCGCTTGCAAAGCTTGCACAGGAAGAGACAGGATTCGGCAAGTGGGAGGACAAGATCCTCAAGAACCTTCTGGGTTCAAAGATGACCTACGAAGCAATGGAAAATCTGAAAACCGTAGGAATTATACGGGAGGACAGAGCCGGACGCTTCTTCGAAGTAGCGGTTCCCGTGGGAGTGGTTGTCGCTCTGATTCCATCGACAAACCCTACGTCAACAGTAATGTATAAATCCCTGATTTCTTTGAAGGCAGGGAATGCCATCATTATATCTCCTCATCCGAGCGCAAAAAATTGTATTTTCGAGACAGTCAAAATTATACAAAAAGCGTGCAAGGAGTGCGGAGCACCCGACAACATCGTGCAGGTGGTTCAGACTCCGACCATGCAGGCGACGGACACACTCATGAAGCATAAAGATACAGGACTGATTTTGGCGACAGGCGGAGAAGCGATGGTACATGCGGCATACTCCTCGGGTAATCCGGCACTCGGTGTCGGCCCCGGAAACGGACCGGCCTTTATTGAAAAGTCCGCAGACATTCCGACAGCGGTACGCAGAATCGTTGAATCAAAGACTTTTGACAACGGAACAATCTGCGCTTCAGAGCAGTCGGTTATTACGCAGGAATGCATAAAAGACCAGGTTGTTGCGGAGATGAAGAGGCAGCACTGCTACTTTATGAGCCCGGATGAAATTGAAAAAGTAGGAAAATTCATCATGAGAGCCAATAATACAATGAACCCGGCAATTGTAGGAAAATCAGCACAGGTAATCGCAAAGATGGCAAGCATAGATATTCCGGATGACACGCTCATTCTGGTTGCCGAAACCACAAAGATTGGAAAGGACAATCCTTATTCCAGAGAAAAGCTTTGTCCGATTCTTGCCTTCTTTACCGTAAAGAACTGGGAAGAAGCATGTGACAAATCCATAGAAATTTTAGAAAATGAAGGAACCGGTCATACGATGACAATTCACTCAAGCGATGAAGAAATTATCAGACAGTTCGGACTTCGCAAACCGGTATCCAGAGTACTTGTAAATGTAGCGGCAGCGCTTGGCGGAGTAGGTGCGCTTACAGGCCTTCAGCCTGCACTTACGCTCGGCTGCGGCGCAGTCGGCGGCTCGGCATCCTCCGATAATATCGGACCGATGAATTTGCTTAATATCCGAAGAGTTGCATACGGTACGATGGAGCTTGCAGATCTCAGAAGAGAAGCCGCACAGCTTCAGACAAGTCCAAGCGGAGCAGCTTCCTGCAGTCAACCGCAGCACAAGCCATGCGGCGAAGCTGAGCTGACAAAGAATCAGATTGAAGAGATTACAAAAGAAGTATTAAGATCAATTTTAGCTAACAGATAAGAGTGAATAAAGGAGAAACAAAATGGAAAACAATGTAAAAATGGCATTAGGAATGGTAGAAACCAAAGGTTTAGTAGGATCCATCGAAGCAGCAGATGCAATGGTAAAGGCTGCAAATGTATCCTTAATCGGTAAAGTACATGTCGGTGGCGGTCTTGTAACCGTTATGGTAAGAGGCGATGTAGGTGCAGTAAAGGCAGCAACCGAAGCAGGCGGAGCAGCAGCAGACAGAGTCGGCGAACTCGTATCCGTACATGTAATTCCAAGACCGCATAACGAAGTTGAGTACATTCTTCCGACATTGGAATAAGACTTGAAGGAGTGCGGCTATGGCTTCGAAAGTGATAGAAAACACATCCCCGGAAGTGATGGCAATGGCAGAGGCTTCCGCGGGAAAAACGAAAAAAACAAATCAAGCGAATCAAAAGAGCAAACAAAACAGTGAAACAAAGAAGGAGAAAATAAAAATGGAAAACAATGTAAAAATGGCATTAGGAATGGTAGAAACCAAAGGTTTAGTAGGATCCATCGAAGCAGCGGATGCAATGGTAAAGGCTGCAAATGTATCCTTAATCGGTAAAGTACATGTCGGCGGCGGCCTTGTAACCGTTATGGTAAGAGGCGATGTAGGCGCAGTAAAGGCGGCAACCGAAGCAGGCGGAGCAGCAGCAGACAGAGTCGGCGAACTCGTATCCGTACATGTAATTCCAAGACCGCACAACGAAGTTGAATACATCCTTCCAACCTTAAAGTAAAATTCTATGCAGGGGAAAACCCTAAGCGCAAACTTTATTAGTTGAAGGAGAATGACTGATGCAGATTATTAAGGCAAAAGATATAGAAAATGCCACGAAAGGAATGATTGTAAAAGAGTTTCGGGCGGACTTCACAATGTTTATCAGTCAGGAAGCAAAGGACTATGCCGAACAAAACGGAATCACGATTACTGATAAGGATGCAAAGGCGAAACCGAAAAAACCGGAGCACATGACCAATCTTGACGCCAAGCGGCTTGTCCTTAAAAACCATCCGCGTATCATTTTGCGGGGAAAAATCGATACTTTCCAGGCAAAGGTTTTGGAAACACAAATCTTAGCAGAAGAGTTGAGATGCCAGAACATGGTAAACATGCTTCAGGAAATCAACGACTATGCGAGAAAGATAATGGTTTCCGAGCTTTTGGAAGAAAAGCTGGATGATAAAATTACCCTTCTGGGGCTTAATGAACACGAGCTCAGATATGTTTCGCAGCATCCGACACAGTACTTCGGAATCGGACATATTGCTCCGTCATACAAGATGGGGAAATTGCCGGTAGAACTGAATTTACTCAGAGCGATGTCCAGAGAGGTTGAAATTGCGGCCATTAATGCGTTTTGCGATACGACAGGCGCCGGTGAAAAAATTTCGAGAGCGGATATACTCAGAGCTTTAAATCGCCTAAGCAGCGCATTGTACATCATGTACCTCGAATGCTTGGCAGAAGGGAGAGAATCGTAATGCAGCATGATTTGATAAATGAAGAAGTAATAAAAAATATTGTAAAAGAGGTTGTGTCCGGATATCAAGCAATGCCGCCAAAAAAAACAGGTCAAAACGATGTTGAAGTTTTAGTGGAAGCATCGGGCAGACATGTACACCTTTCGCAGCAGGACATTGAAAGACTTTTCGGGAAGGGCTATAAGCTTACACCGAAGAAAAATCTTTCGCAGATTGGGCAGTTTGCAAGCGAAGAGCGGGTTACGCTCATTGGACCGAAAAATGTCTACCGCAACGTCGCGGTTTTAGGTCCGGCACGCAAGGAAACACAGGTTGAGCTCAGCCTTTCGGACGCGCGATTTTTAGGACTTGACGCACCACTGAGAATGTCAGGTGATCTTAACGGAGCCGCTGACATTATCATCGCTACCGAAAAGGAATCCATAGCAGCCAAGAACAGCACGATCGTAGCAAAAAATCACATTCATATGACACCCGCACAGGCGAATCAATGGGGATTCTCGGACGGGCAGGAAGTTTCGGTGTCAATGAGGACAATGAGACCGATAACCTTTGACGGTGTTGTAATCCGGGTTTCGGATGAAGCAGGGCTTGCAATGCACATTGATTTCGACGAAGCGAATGCGTGCATGTTCAAAAATGGAAATACCGGTGTGATTAATGCGCTTGATAAGGCGGCCTGCAGTGTGGCTGCGCTGAACAGACAGGAAGCACCGAGGGCGGAAGCCGGTACAGCGCTGAAGAAGCATTTTATCACCGAAGAGGATATTCGAAAAGCTTTGAAAAACACAAATGCGGTAAAGCTTTCGGTACCTAAGAATGCCATACTGTCCGCTCCGGCAAAAGACTATGTTAACAAAGAGAAGATAACGCTGATGTATATTTAGGAGAAGCAATGATTATATGTAAAGTTGTGGGCCATGTATGGGCAACCAAAAAAGAAGAAAGCCTTGACGGATCAAAACTCATGGTTGTAGAGCAAACTGACACCTACGGCGAAGCAAATTCCAAGGAAACCTTTGTTGCTGCAGATGTTGTGGGCGCGGGAATCGGCGAAAGAGTTCTGGTAGTCACAGGCAGTACGGCGAGAAAAACATTTGGCCGTGATGATATTCCTATCGATGCAGCTATCGTAGGAATTATCGACTCCCTTGAGGTCGACAGAAACAAATAAGGGGGAAAGGTAGATGAACATTTTAGATAAGATTTTTGAAGCAGGGGTTGTCGGCTGCGGAGGCGCAGGCTTCCCGACGCATGTGAAGCTGAAAACAGAGGTAGAGTATTTTATCGTTAATGCGGCAGAATGCGAACCGCTGCTTCGCACAGACCGATATACCATGCGAAGCAGGGCAGAGGACATTATTGAAACGGTTGAAATCATAGGTGAGCATCTGAAAGCATCTCATAAGGTAATTGCACTGAAAGGCCATTATCATGAAGAAATTGCATGTCTCAATGCGGCAATCGAAAAGAGAAATTCGGCTGTGAAGCTTCATGAGCTTGAGAACTTCTATCCTGCAGGCGATGAGCAGATTATGGTTTATGAAGTGACGGGACGCGTGATACCGCCTTCGGCAATCCCGGCAGCGGTAAGCGCCGTTGTATCTAATGTCGGAACGGTCGCGGCGATTTCGGATGCGTTGAAGGGAATTCCGCTCACGCAGAAGATTATCACGCTGACCGGCGAGGTGGCAAATCCGAAGATTGTTTCTGCTCCGGTAGGAACACCAATTCAAGAAATTATCGACTGCGGAAATCCGATTCCGGGAAGATATACCGTGATACTCGGAGGACCTTTGATGGGAAAAAGAGTCGGCGCAGAGCAAATCGCAGATGAATATGTTACCAAGACGACATCCGGAATCATAGTGCTGGATGAAGCCTCGCATCTTTCAAACAGAAGAAACACGAGTGTTGAAACGATGCTCAGAGTCGGAAGAGCCGCCTGCATTCAGTGCAGCTTCTGTACGGAGCTCTGCACCAGACATATGCTCGGACATCCGCTCAAGCCGCATAAGATAATGCGAAAGCTCGCATATAATTCGGATATTGAAGCAATCTTGGAAGACGAGGATGTAAAACAGGCTTTGATTTGCTCGGAATGCGGCGTATGTGAAGAATATGCCTGCCCGATGGGACTTCAGCCTAGGCGTATTAATAAGATGCTGAAGACTATCTACGGTCAGAACAAAGTAAGGTATCCGAAACCGGAGCAGACCGAGTGGGAAGCACATCCTGCCAGAGAAAACCGCAAAGTTCCCTCAAAACGAATTGCGGCGCGCATGGCAGTAGATAAATACTATGATTACGATATAAGGGAAACTGTGGAGGTTAAGCCTTCTAAAGTTCAAATTTCCACAAAAATGCACATCGGTGCACCTGCACAGCCTGTTGTGAGCTGCGGTGATTCCGTAAAATGCGGGCAGCTGATTGCAGCGATGCCGCAGGGACAGATGGGTGCAAACATCCATGCATCGATTGATGGAACAGTGACCTATGCTGATGACGCGAAAATTGTTATCGAACGGAACTGAGGGAGGTAGTAGGATATGAATTACGAAACAATAGGATTTTTAGAATTAAACAGTATTGCCAAGGGCGTGGAAGCGGCCGATGCGATGCTGAAAGCTGCAGAGGTGGATCTTATCAGCGCAAGACCAAGCTGCCCGGGTAAGTATCATGTACTCGTATGCGGTGAGGTTGCGGCTGTAAACTCCTCGGTTCAGGCCGGTGCCAAAATCGGCGAGGCCAATGTAATTGAAAAAACAGTTATTCCGAGAGTCCACCCGCAGGTAATCCAGGCAATCAACCTTGCAACACCGGCGCAGGATAGGAATGCGCTTGGCGTTCTTGAATTTTTCAGCGTAACGAGCGCAATCATGGGCGCAGATGCCGCTGTTAAGGCTGCAGATGTAAATCTGATTGAAGTCAGACTCGGAACCGGAATCGGCGGTAAATCCTTTGTGACGCTCACAGGGGAAGTTGCTGCTGTGACGGAGGCATGCAAAGCAGGCGTAGCAGTAGGCGGAAGCAATGGAATGCTGCTGAATTCCGTTGTAATACCAAGTCCGAGAGAAGAAATCTTCAGAGCAGTTATGTAAATCGCAATCTTGCAGACGAGATGTAATTAAGATATAATATTTCGTATAAAAATTTAAGAAAGTAGGACGGCGAAGACGCCGCCCGCATATGGAAATATGGATTACAAATTTGTTAAGGAGAACATTGCTCTTACCGTGGCGGAACTTGAAAAACTGAGAGAAATAGACCGAACTGTGGCAGATTTTGCGAGACTGACCCAGAGTGATATTTTTGTGGACTGCTTTCTTTCCGATAAAGAGGGGATTGTAATCAGCCACGGCAGACCGGAAAAATCCTTATATAAAAGAAATATTGAAGGCGAAAAAGTTCTGCGCCAAAAAGAACCGACTGTGTTTTATACCCGAGAAACAGGTGTGGGTATGAAGGATGCTTACGGCATTTCACAGGAAAATGTAAAGGTGCAGCAGCGGACTTCGCCGATTTTCGGCGATAACGGCAGAGTTATCGCTGTTTTTATTCAGGAATCTGATGTTACAGATAATGCTCGGCTGAATAATAAACTGACACATATGGCAAACGTAACGGAAATGTTATCATCGCAGGAGCTCATACGCGAGGGCGTTGCGGATATCAATGCAACCCAACAGGACTATAATATTTTGCTGCAGGAAACCCACCACAGAATCAAAAACAACCTGCAGACGATATCAAGCATTCTCAATATGCAGCGCAGAAGAAGCCAAAGTGACGAGACGAGAGAAATTTTGAGCGACAATATATCGAGAATCAATTCACTTGCATCCATGCATGAGATTATGATGACAGCTTCGGCAGAAAAAGTTGATATTTGCGAAGCACTTGAAAAACAGATACGCCTGTTTGAACAGATTCATCAGGGAAATGAAAAGCAGATAAGCTTTGATTTTGAGGGAATGAACATGGAACTGTCCTTTGAAAAGGCGCAGGCGGTATCGATGATTGTCAATGAGCTGATGGTCAATGCGATGAAGCACGGACTGAAAAGCAGAGAACGCGGCAGGATTTCAGTAAGATTGGTTGTCGGTGAAAATCAGGCAACGATTATCGTCTTCAACGACGGTGAAGAGTGCAGTGAGCAAGGTGAAAAAGAGACGAAGAATCGTTCAGGTTTCGGGCTGGATATCGTAAAGGGCCTTACCCACGATAAACTGCACGGAACTTATTCGCTGCAAAGCTCCGCCAAAGGAACCACGGTATTGATAAGTTTTCCTATTTAAACGATTTAGAGACGGAGAAATAAGATGAAACTGATACTTAACAAAAGATTTGAATACAAAGATCTTCCAAGCATGTCTGAGATAAATGCGCAGATAGACAAGATTGCGAAACAGACGACAATCGGGCAGACTCTTTTCTTGAAGGAACACGGTGTAAAAACGGAGAGCGAATTCAAGAAGAAGGCGATTGCGAAGGGCTATATTTCCAAGCATCAGCACATCGGCTGGAATTCCTGGGATGAGACGGCAAAAAATATAGAATATATTTATCGTGAACTTGAAAAGAAAGACAGCTACATAACCCGAATGGGCTTTGTGTTTGACTGGGTTATGGGTGTGCCTGAAGAATACAGAGACAGAATCCCACAGGGAACGGGGCTTGTTTTTAAAACTCCGGAGGAATGGAAGGCCATCGGACAGATTGTGCCAATCCAGCCGCACTTGTCCGATCATATGATAGGATGTCCGAACGGTTTGGAAAATTGCAAACTTGCACTGGAGGCGGGCGTAACTTCTATCGGAAATGTGTCGCATTATTTCACCTATGAGTATCCGGGAATCGAACTCGAGAGAGAAAGAACGATCAATTCCATGCTCGGCTTCGGACTGATGGGAAGATTCGAAGGGACAATCGTTCACTCGAACCTGGATGACGGCTATGGAAACCAATTCCATGATTTAACAAACCTTGCTGGATGGACGCTTATAGAGCGATATGTTGTCGAAGAACTTTTAGGCGCTTGCATGACTTTTTCATACGGAAATCTTTTCAGCGATCCGATTTCAAGAATTGTATTTACGGAGCTGTGCCAGCGCTCGAATGTCAAAGGAACTATGGGTACGATGATTTTCGGAAACACGATTGATTATGGGCTGATTTATCCGAGAAACTACGGGGCGCTTTGCAATTTTACGCTTGCAGATTGTATTTTGCAGCGACATAAAGCTACGGGACATGCAGTAGCGGCGGTACCGGTAACGGAGGCGGTAAGAATACCGGCGCCGGACGAAATTATCGACGCACATCTTACGCTCGACATGATGATTGAAAAATCATGGCTTTATGAGCCTTATATGGACTGGGAAAAGATTGAAACAGAAGTGGACGCACTGGAGGCAGGCGGAAAGCTTTTCTTCGAAAGAGTCATGAACGGTCTGGATGATTTAGGCGTTGATACGAAACATCCGGGAGAAATCCTTGCGGCGACGAAGGCAATCGGCGCAGAGCAGCTCGAAACAATCTTCGGTGTCGGTGAAGAGGATAAGACCGCACTGCGGGGACGAAAACCGGCGCATCCTACCGATATAGTAAAGACGCTTCAGGAGAAGCAGAAAAAAATATTCCTTTCAGCCGGAAAAATAGAGGGGAAGCTCGATGGGCGAAAAGTGCTCGTGGGGGCAACAGACATTCATGACTATGGCAAAGAAATGGTAAAATCAATTCTTAATGCTGCGGATGCCGAGGTTTTCGATATGGGAAGCTATGTGACAACAGACGAAATCATCGAGAATCTTTTGGAAACCGAAGCAAAGGTTGTAATGATAAGCACCTATAACGGCATCGCGCTGACATTCGGAAGTGAACTCTGCAAAAAGCTTACAGAAAATGAAATGGAAGATGTATTGGTAATTATCGGAGGTCTGCTTAATGAAAACATGGACGGCAGTCAGTTGGCGATAGATGTCACGGATAAAATTCGTGAACTGGGAATAAACTGCGATAACGATATGGGAGCGATAGTGGATGCGGTCAAAGAACACTATGCGAAGCTATGAGACCGGGATGCAGATACGGGATCTTGATTGACTTCGGTTCTACATACACGAAAATAGTTCTGGCAGATATGAAATCAGGAGAACTGATTCACTCCTGCCATTACCTCTCAACAGTAAGTACTGACGCGACCATCGCACTTAAGCAATGTTTGGGAGTCGCAGAAAAATACATTGGTGCATATGAGACGAAGCATGCACTCAAGCTTGCTTCCTCTTCAGCAGCGGGAGGCCTGAGAATGGGTGTATGCGGACTTTCTGCAAGCATCAGCCTTCAAGCAGGAAAGATTGCTGCTTTCGGAGCCGGCGGCAAAATTTTAGGGTCAGCCGTCGGAAAACTTAAAAAAACGGATACCGATGCGCTCGACAGCCTGCCGCTTGAAATTATACTTTTTACAGGCGGGTATGAAAACGGAAGCACGGCTGCTTTGCTGCATAATGCCCGTATGCTCTCGATGAGCGAAAAAAATATTCCGGTTATTTATGCAGGAAATTCGAAAATTTCAAGCGAAATCCGCAGCATTTTTTTGAGCAGGGGCAAGGAATGTTATCTCGCGCAGAACATCATTCCTCAAATCGGAGAACTGAACAAGGCAGATGTTGAAATAATCATAAGAGATCTTTTTATGAAAAGAATCGTCAATATGAAGGGACTTTCCGAAGTCTCAAAATATTTAGATGAAATTGTAATGCCGACCCCGAAAGCTGTTTTGTCTGCAGGAGAACTGCTCTGCAAAGGAACTGCGAAGCAGGAAGGCTGGGGAGAGCTGATGATTGTGGATATCGGAGGCGCAACCACAGATGTTCATTCCTATGCGGACAGCATTTCTCACCAAGGCGCAAAGATTGTAGGAACTCCGGAGCCTTTTTCCAAGAGGACGGTGGAAGGCGACTTGGGGCTTAACGAGTCAAAGGAGAGTCTGATAAAAGAAGCCGGACTGCCGGCAGACGGCATAACGGACGAAGAACTTGCTTGCCACGCTGCAGCTATATCGGCAAGAAGACATGCAGGCAGGCTTGTGCGAACGGTATCAGCAGGAGAAAAGCTCATTCAATACGGCAAGGATCTGTCAGCGGTGAAAACCGTAATCGGAACAGGCGGACCGATTGTATATAATCCGAGGGCAAGGGAGGTGCTGCTTTCGGTGACAGCGGATGAACGCGAGGCAGAGGTACTGCTTCCGCAAGAGGTATGTACAATGTTGGATAGGGAATATGTGCTGTTTGCAGCGGGATTATTAAGAGAAGTCGACGAGGAAATCGCTATGAGCCTTATGAAGCAAAGCATTACAGAGGTATAAGCGATAATTTGATGGAGGCAGGAAATGCTGAAGTATGTAGCAGAAGAAATTGCATCAATAACGATGCGGGTTACCGGATATCCGATTATTATTACGGATAAAAAAGCTGTCATTATAGGAGCAGACAAAGATAATA
This sequence comes from uncultured Clostridia bacterium, assembly GCA_934233735.1. GTDB lineage: Bacteria > Bacillota > Clostridia > Peptostreptococcales > Anaerovoracaceae > CAG-238. The sequence continues at coordinate 20,670 of CAKQGQ010000008.1, forward strand.
TTGACAGATTGAATGACATTCACGAAGCCTCAATTGAGGTTATGGCGTCGGGAATGATAAAAAAACACGGTCCCGCAGAATGCCGCAAACTAAGAGGAACCTATCCGGGCATTACCATGCCAATTGCAATTCATGACGAAGTCGTAGGCTCCATCGGCATCAGAGGAGACTCAGAGGAAGTAGAAAAATACGGAATGCTGGTAAAGATGGTTGCTGAAATCATGCTAAAAGACCGAATTGAGGCAGAGTCGGCTCATATAAGACATTCAAACCTGCAGATGCTCGCAACAATGATTATCACTTATAATGGGGACGAGACTGCAGAATCTGCTATTATTAACCAAGGAATACTTTTGGGATTCAACCTGACAAAACCGCGAATCCCGATTATCGTGAGCAAAAGCAAATCCGCAAAAGAAGGCGACGCGACGCGAGATATGTATTCCACAAAGGTTTACCGAGCAATAAAAAGACAGTTCCATGACCGGCAGGACATTATCGTTGTAATTGATGCGGCTTATGAAAAATACTTGATTTTTGCGGCAGTGGAAAGGGAAATAGGAAAACTTACGGACGAAGTTCTCACCGCAAAATGCAAAGGGATGCAGAATGAAATTTTAGAAAGCGAAAAAGAACTGATTCATATTGCGCTGAGCAAAGCAAGTTCTTCCGTTTCAGAACTTAAGGCAAGCTATGAAAGGGCGGAAATGCTCCTTGCGACTACACTTTCGGGAAGCACGGACAAAAGCATTGTAAGAATTATCGATGTGCCTTTGGAAAGAATGCTCATAGAGGCAGCGGAATATTACAAGGGCAAAAGGCTGGAGCGCCGAATCAAAGGAATTCTGAACGATAAGAATGCGGAGCTATACGAGGAGCTTATCATTACCTGGTGCGAATCCATGTTCAACTTCGCGGAGACAGCAAGAAGGCTGGGAATACATAAAAATACGCTCACCTATCGATTTGATAAGATTAAAGAGAACTGCGGAATTGACCTGCACGATTTCAAGAGCACGATTTCTATTTATCTGTGCCTGAGAATCTGCAGACTGAAACGAAGGAAATAATCCTATTATACAATTGAAAACACTCATTTTTTACATCATGTTTGAGATGCGAAAGATTTATCTGACAAAAAGCACTAAAAATTGTGCAGATTTGTGGTAAAATTCGTATGGAAGGCATGATGTTTTTCTTTTGGGCGCTTGTTAAAATATTATTGAAAATAAATCAAGCATCTTATAGGAGGAACGGATATGGTTTCAAGAAAAATCGCAGTATTAGGCGGCGGAAACGGCGCACATTGTATGGCAGCGGATATGAAGCTGAAAGGTCATACGGTTAAAATGTTCGAATTCCCTGAATATAAACACAATATGCAGAAGGTATTCGACACACAGACAGTTATCGCAAAGGGTAAAACTCCGGGCGCTGTAGACGGTGTCGCAAAGCTTGACTTAGTAACGGATGACATCGCAGAAGCAGTAAAGGATGCGGAGATTATTCTCCTTGTTACTCCGGCATTTGCGCATGGGCACTATGCAGAAGCTTTAAAGGGACATGTTAAGAAAGAACAAATTATCGTTACATTCCCGGGAGCATTTGCCGCTCTTGTAATCAAGAAGGTTTTCGGAGATGCAGAATGTCCGGTACTGGCAGACGCAAACAACCTTCCTTACGACGCTCGTATTTTGGAGCCGGGGGTTGTTACATGCTTCGGCAGAACAAACATGAACATCGCATATTTCCCGGCAGATGCGAAAGAACAGTGGCACGACATTCTTGTAGATGCTCTTTTCCCATTCCAGCGTGTATATGAATCCGTACTGGAGTCCGGTCTTTCCATCGTAAATCCTGCATGGCATACAGGCCCTTGCCTCTTCAATGTATCCCGGATTGAAAGCCCTGAAGTAAACTTCTATCTGTATCAGCATGGATGGACTCCGTCCGCATGTAAGCTGAATATGGTATTGGACAACGAAAGAAAAGCGATTGGTGATGAGCTTGGATACAACCTTCATCCGATGGAAGACTTCGGTGGAATGCCAGAGAGAGCTTACACTTGGGAGCAGCTTTACATGGCAGGACATGGCGACATTGCACTGACTCCGATTTCCGGGCCGAATGATTTGTTTAACAGATATCTGACAGAAGACTGTCCTTACGGACTTGTTCCTTGGGCATCCGTTGCGGAAGTTTTAGGGGTGCCGACACCGATGACAAATTCATGTATCGATATTTATAATGTAATTCACGAAAAAGACTGGAGAGCAGAAGGACTTACAGCTGACGATATGGGTCTTGTAGGCATGACAAGAGATGAAATCGTCAAGTATGTAAAGACAGGTGAAAAATAATCCGAGCAATCGGTTTAATAGGCAGTTATTATTCATAAAAAAGACAAAGGAGAAAGAAAATGAAGAAATTATTTGCAGTCATTCTTTGCCTCATCATGGTGTTTACGCTGGCTTCTTGCGGTAACACTTCCGGCGGTGATGGTGAAACTTACGAACTTCGTCTCGCAACTCACTACAACACAGAACATGCGGGATATGCAGCTATCGAAAAAGCTGTGGCAGCAGTAGAAGAAGCAACAAACGGTGCTGTAAAAATCAAGGTATATCCATCTTCACAGCTTGGAGACTACACTCTGACTTATGAGGATCTTGGCAGAGGTGCAGTTGATTTAGCATTAATCCCTTGCCCGTCAGAATATGATCCAAAAATCGAAATGAACTTCGTACCGTACATGTTCTCCGATTATTCGCAGCTTTCCAAGGCATTCGGAGAAGGATCCTACTTCCTCGACAAGTACAGAGAAGTACATGCCAAGCAGGGTGTTAAGCTTCTCGGCATGTATGTAGAAGGCTTAATTGGTATGGGATTCACGGACTATCCTGAAAACTATGGTGATCCTACAATCAATAAGAATATGAAGGTTAGAGCTCCGGCAATCGAAGTTTACAATCTCGTTACAGAAGATTTAGGCTACAATGCTGTTACAATTCCGTATTCTGATTTATACACTTCCATGCAGACAGGTGTATGTGACGGTTGGATCGGTGGAACTCCGCAGCTCAACTATTCTGACTTCAAAGATGTTATTAAGTACTATGTAGCATATAACTGCTTCGCAGAAAATATTGGTTTCTTCATGTCCCAGAGCGTTGCTGACGAAATGCCGGCAGAATATGTTACTGCTATTGAAGAAGCATTCACAGCAGCATCCGCAGAGTCCTTCGAAACTGCGAAAGCATTAGACGAAAAAGCGCTTAAGGGTTTGGAAGAATACGGCGTAAAAATTATCAACTTAACAGATGAAGAAATGGCTGCATGCGTAGAAAAGATTCAGAAAGAAACTTGGCCGAAACTCTACAAGAATATCGGTGAAGATACTCTCAAAGAATTAGTTGCAGCTCTTGAAGAATAAGGCTGTAAATATTTAAAACTGGGTCTGCGCAGCTGTAAACTGCGCAGACTGTCTTTTTAAAGAAGAAAAAAGAGGTTTATCATGGAAACAAAATTCGGAACAAAATTCGAAAATACCGGTTTCTGGAAAATACTGAAATGTTTGATAGAGTGGCTCATGATTATATGCAGTGTCGGATGCTCAGGCGTCATCATTATATCGACAATCATGCGTTATTTCCTCACCAAAAACTGGTATGGTTCTGACGAAATCATACTGATGTTCGCTTTCTGGCTTTACTTTATGGGTGCGGCTTACGGCTCCTATGAAAACAGCCACATTAAGGCCGACATTGTCGCATCACTGGCAAAAAACATCAGAAGAAAAGATTTGCTTTCTCTGCTGGCACAGGCGGTGCTTGTAATTGTAAATTTCGTCCTGATTACATGGGCAATTCCGTATCTTACCGATGCAATCGTAAGAATGCCGTCGACGACAGCGCTCAGCATTCCGCTGTTTATCCCGAGAATTGCAATCCTTTTAGGACTGGTATTGATGGAATTCTATCATGTATATTATTTAATTAAAAACTTTGTGAACTTTAGAAGAATCGGATATTTCTCGGAGCCGAACGATTATGACTTTTTCCCTAGAAGTTTGATGGAAAAGTATCCGAACACAGGACTTCCTGACAAAGAAGAAATGGAAGCGAGAAGAGCTGCGGAAGCTGCGGCTTACGAAGCAGAAACTCATCAGCATGGAAAGGAGGAAAAATAAATGGTAGCATTTATAGGCGTATTGACTTTAATCGTTACATTAATCATTGGAATTCCTCTTCCGTTTGCGTTTGCATGTGCTTTCATGTGGCTTACAGTCGGATACGGATATACCCCGGACTTCCTTTTGGCAGCGGGATACGGACAGCTGAATTCTGTAGTATTGCTGGCAATTCCGCTGTTCATACTGGCAGGCGGAATTATGGAAAAGGGCAAAATCGGTGGGGCGCTCATCGGATTCGTACAGATTTTCCTCGGACGTTCAAAATCCGGCCTCGGAACCGTATCCGTAGTTACCTGTGCGGTATTCGGTGCAATTTCCGGTTCCGCTGCGGCGACACTTTCCTGCATCGGCTCGATGATGGAACCAAGACTTACAGAAGTAGGCTATCCGAAGGGATATACGGCAGCCCTGCTGGCAGCAGCCTGCCCGCTGGGTCTTCTGATTCCGCCTTCTTCAGCGCAGATTCTGTATGCATGGTCGAGCGGACAATCTGTACTTGCATGTTTCTTATCAACGATTATACCGGGCATTATTTTAGTAATTCTTCTGAGTGTAGTAAACTATTTCTGCACGAAAAAAATGGATATTAAGGTAGCGCCGAAACTTTCGAAAGATGAGTTCTTCAGAAAATCCGGAAAAGACGCAGTTCATGCGATTCCGGCACTGCTGATGCCTATAATCATCCTCGGAGGTATTTATTCAGGAATTATGACACCGACCGAGTCTGCGGCAATTTCATGCTTATATGCGATTCCGGTTGCAATGTTTATCTATAAAGGAATGACACTCAAAGGCCTCAAGGAAACCCTTGTTGATACTTCGTGCTCCACAGGTACGGTAATGGTAATGTTTTTCATGGTAATGATTTTCTCTAAAATCCTTGTTATGGAAGATATCCCAACGCAGATTGCAAAGGCTCTGCTGGGTCTGACAGACAATTATATCTTGATTCTGCTGCTTGTAAACCTCTTCATGGTTATCATAGGCATGCTGATGGACGATGTATCGGGCATTTTGTTATGTACGCCGCTTCTGGTTCCAATCGTGACATCCATTGGGGTTCATCCAATCCACTTCGCGGCAATCTTAGGAGTAAACCTTGGAATGGGTAATGTAACCCCTCCGACGGCACCGATGCTTTATATGTCAGGACGTGTATGTAAGGCTAAAACAGACCAGATGCTTAAGCCGATTTTGATTTTCATCATTTTCGCTTACATACCGGTGCTTTTACTTACTACATTTATTCCTGCAATCGCGACAACCCTTCCGAAGATGTTTATGCCGAAAATCTTTGGAATGTAAAACCCATAATAATAAGAGGAAGCTGCATCAACACAAAATTGCTGTCGATGCAGCTGACTTACATCCAAACGGCATACAGGACAGAAAAGAGGACGCGAAATGACTATGAACTACGGACTGATTGCGGGCGCTGCAGCAATTGGTGCCGGCAATGCCTTCGTACATTTTGCATATAAAAAAGAGAATGAAAAAAAGGAAGTCTTTTTTTTAGGTGCAGTTGCTTGGGAAATGCTGGCACAAATATTTTTAATTTATGAGTATATCTGTCTGAGAGGCGGTTTTGTTGTGCACAACTGTGTTTATGCGGTGAGCTTCGCACTTCTTTTGGGCGCGATTGTGCTTTGGACATCACGGATGCTTTTTTCATTCGCGCATGAAGGGTTCAGAGTTCTTCTCGGAGCTTCGGCAGTTGTCGCCGGATGTCTCGGAGGATGTGGAATTGACATGATGATAGCCTTTGAAGCTGGGGCTGCGAGCCTCTCTTCTTACAGTGCGGCGTGCGTTCTTTGCATCGGAGCCGTTTCAGTGATGCTTTCAGACATAGTGGTAATGCTGAAGAATTTTTCCGTAAAAGATCGGAAGATATATAGAATCCTGTTTGATATTACAAGCGCAGCTGGCTTTGTAATGATTTTTTACGGGGGAATCCTCGCATAATTATATTGCGTCGCAATAAAAATAATCCATAAAAAACTCGTCGGACGAAGGAAAGGCTGACGAGGTTTTGTCATGTCTTTTTTTGTTTTTGCTTGCTAAAAAGCTGTTAACATGATAATCTATTAACAGTATGTGACAGCTATTTACGATGTGGAGAACGAAAATGACGTTAGATAAAGATTTCATGGAAATGATGTTAGAATGCATTCCAGGGCTGCTTTGCATAGACAACGACGGTAAAATCACCTATGCCAATGAAAAAATGCTGAAATACAAGAACTGTACGCGTGAGCAGATGATAGGAAAGCATATAAAAGAATTTTTCCCATACACGCATATGATTAAAAACATGGAAAATGAGAGGGATACCATTGCGTTCTATCAGGGAAATGTCACCTCAAAGGATAATGTGGAGGCGAGCGTGCATTATGTTCTTCGTAAAGACGGAAAACGGGTCGGACTGATGACCTATGACATTTTCCAGGAGCTGAAGGAATTCGAACAGTTTGTGCGGATGTACGGCGAACTGGATGATAAAATCAAGTATTACAGCGAAGAACTCAAAGAATACCGTATGACCAAGTATTCGATAGAAGATATCGTTGGACAGTCAGAGCAGATAAAGAAACTGAAGGCTGATATTAAGAATGCTGCCAAGACGAGTTCAACTGTTTTGATTACCGGTGAAACGGGCACCGGAAAGGAGCTGGTGGCACATTCTATACATGATCTGTCGAAACGTCGCTCTAATAAATTCGTTAAGCTGAATATTACGAACCTGCCGCCGAGTTTGATTGAATCTGAATTGTTCGGATATGAGGCAGGATCCTTTACCGGTGCGGTCAAAAGCGGAAAGAAAGGACGCTTCGAAGAAGCGGACAACGGAACTTTGTTTATCGATGAAATCGAAACGCTGCCACTGGAAATGCAACCGAAGCTTTTGCGAGTCCTGCAGGAACGTGAAATCGAAAGAATCGGAAATAACCAGTCTATACAGATTAATGTTCGGATTATCAGTGCCACGAATGAAAAACTGGAAGAAATGGTAAAAGAAAAGACCTTCCGAAAGGATCTTTTCTATAGGCTGGAAGTTGTCAGAATCAATGTTCCGTCGCTGCGCGAGCGAAAAGAAGACATTCGGCTGCTTGCGGAGTATTTTATCAGGGAATATAATATGACATTGGGCACAAATGTCACGGGAATTACAGATGCAGCCGTCGTGAAACTCCAAAAATATGACTGGCCGGGAAATGTGCGGGAACTTAAGAATGTAATCGAGCGCGCGATGGGAGCAGCAAACAACAATTTAGTGGATAGTGATTCCATACAGATTGCATCAATCGCGGACAATTCTGCAGCAGGTCGAGGAGGGACAGCGACCCCACTAAGCAGCTATTTCGACTTTGATAGAGAAAGTCCGATTGAAGATGCAAAGAGGCAGGCAGAAATCGCCGTTATCAAGGAAGCCTTGATAAGAGCTGACGGAAATAAGAAAAAGGCAGCCGAAATGCTGAAAATTGCAAGGCCGCTCCTGTATCAAAAGATGGACAGGCTGGAAATAGAGTAGACAAGCAAGGGAAGTGTAAGCGTAGAAAAACATGACAGTATATACTTACACTTCTTTTTTTGTGCGAAAAGAGATTTGAAAGGAGGAGTAAAAGCTGATAATTTCAACGGTTTCAAGTAATTTAATGTGAAAGTTAAATGAAAAATCGTTTCCGATGATAATGACAAGCAAGAAAAAAGTGTAATTTTAAACTGACACTCACAAAAAAGAATGTTGAAATTTCAATGCTTAACACTTGGCACGCAATTTGCTAAATATATTAACAAAACGGAGAACGCCGGGAAAGGCTATCCGATACTTAGTAGTTAAACAATGAAGGGAGACGATTGAAATGAAATTAGAAAGAGGTAAAGATTTATTGTACTTAAGCCAGCAGCAGATTGTTGATTTAAACATCACAATGGAACAGATGATCGATCTGATGGAAAAAATGTACACGGAAAAGAGCAAAGGCAATACACAGATGCCTTCCAAGATTGCACTTCATACCGTTAAAGAATTCCCGGGAGATTTCGTTCACACAATGCCGGCATATATTTCTTCCATGGACTGCGCAGGCGTTAAAATCGTAAGCGGTTATGAAAACGCAAGAAAATTAGGCTATCCGTATATCAGCGGCCTGTATATGCTCACAGATGTTGAAACAGGAATTCCGCTTGCTATTATGGACTGCGTATGGATGACAACCGTAAGAACCGGTGCGGTTACAGGCCTTACCGCTAAAGTTTTAGCAAATCCTGACAGCGAAATCGTAGGTTTAATTGGTACAGGCGTTCAGGGCAGAATTCAGGTTCATGGCTTAATGGCAGTTATGAAAAACATCAAGACAATTAAAGTTTTCGACCAGAGCAAAGAGGCAGTAGAAGCGTACATTAAGGAAATGTCCGAAATCTATCCGCAGGTAAACTTCGAAGTCGTTGATAAGAGAGAAGACGCTGTAATCGGATGCGATCTCCTTCTTTCCTGCGTTCCGTGCTCTGTTGAACCGGGCATTGAATTCATCACAGGCGACATGATTAAAGAAGGCTGCACAGCTCTTCCGGTAGATGACCTCGTATTATTCAAACCTGAAACTTGTTCGGAAGGAACATTTGCGAAGGCATTTACAGATGACCAGGGTCAGTTCAAGGGATTCAAAGATATGGGATTCTTCAGAACTTTCAAGGAAATTCCTTTCGAACTTGGCGATGCTGTAACAGGCAAAGTTCCGGGACGTACTTCACACGAAGAAAAGATTTTGACGGTTAACATCGGAACAGGTCTTGCAGACGTAGCAACTGCAAAACTGCTTTACGATATCGCATTGGAAAAGGATTTGGGAACAGTTCTTCCGCTCTAATTTGTGTAAAAGGTTAAGAATTGTAGCGAATGTGTTCACCAATATCCATTTATGTATGAAAGAAAGGAGAAAAAAATGGGAAAGAAAGTATTAAGCGTATTATGTATGGTAGCATTAGTTTTCACATTCTGTGTCGGATGTGGCGACAGCGGAGCACAAGGCGATACCGAACAGACTTATAATTTCAAATTAGCGATGCAATATCCTACAGATCACGCTGACACACAGGCGGCACAGAGAGCTGCGGACACAATCAAAGAAAAGACAAACGGGCATGTAAACATTACAATTTATCCGTCCTCACAGCTTGGGGACTATCAGCAGGTTTACGAAGAAGTTATGATGGGAACGATTGATATGGCCTGCATTACACTTTCCACGACCTATGATTCGAGGCTCGAGATGCTTACAATTCCTTATCTTGTATCGAGCTACGATGAATCTGTTGAAAAATTCTCATCCGGCTCTGAATATTACGGCCTTCTTGAAGGTGTTTTAAATGACGCTGGACTGCACCCGCTCTGCATCTTCAACGATGGTTTCATGGGAATCGGAGCAACGAAGAAAATCGAAAACGCAACCGATTACACGATTGCGCATAAAGAACTTTTAAGAGTGCCGGCAATGGACTCCTATATCTGGACCGCAAAGGCTATGGGATACAACACTACAACAATTGCTTACTCTGACCTGTATTCCGCACTTCAGACAGGGGTGGCTGACGGCTGGATCGGTGGTTCGGCATATGTTAACAAGACAAGCTTCGGAGATGTTTTAAAGTACTATGTTGATAACAAATACATCCTTGAGCTCATTGTAGGTATCATGAATAATGACAAATTCAGTGCTCTGCCGGAGGAATATCAGAAGATTATCAACGAAGCTTTCCAAGCAGAAGCAGTTACGGTTGCAAACGACAGACAAAAACTCGATGATCAGGCAATGAAGGATATGGATGCAGCAGGTATTACGGTTGAAGTTCCAAGCGAAGAAGAAATTCAGAAGGTTGCGGCACACTTCAAAGAAACCGTATGGCCGAAATACAAAGACATTCTTGGAGATGAACTTTATAATAAGCTTCTCGCTTAGTGAAACAAAGGAGAGCGCAATATAAGTTTCCATTGAGAATTTGTATCGGAGTACTGCAGCCTGTCGGACATCGACCGCAGAATGCGGTGCTTCGGTACAGATTATCTTTAGGAGGGAAAAAATGAAAAACAGAAAACCGATTGAGGAAATGGGCTTTTGGAAGTTCATTGTCGCAATTGAAGAATACATATTGGTGATTACAAGTTTTGTTGCAGCCTGCATCGTTGCAATCGGCGTATTCACGAGATATGTCCTTGGAATAGACTTCTTCGGACAGGAAGAAATTATAACATTAATTGCAATGTGGCTGTATTGGATTGGCGGTGTATATGGCAGCTATGAAGGCAGCCATATCAAAGGCGACATTTTAAATACCTATGTAAAGAACGAAAAAGTTCTCAAAGGACTCAATGCGTTTGTTTACATAGTAAGCATCGTGATTTCAGCAGTATTCACGGTATGGAGTTTTGGCTATATGATGAGAAATATCGCGCAGTGGCCAACTTCGACAGGACTTAAAATTCCTCTTGTTATCTGCCAAGTTCCGCTTTTGATTGGGTTCGGTATGATGACACTTTACGAACTGTATCACTTAATCAAGTTATTATCCTCCAAGAATGACGACGACGCTCGCGCCGGAGGTACAGCAGAGGAGGGAATATAAATGGAATTAATTATTGGTTTTATCATACTCGTAGTTTTGGTAGTTGTAGGTGTGCCGATTGTATTTTCCTTCGGTGCAGCGACAATCTGGTTTACACTTTCACTCGGCTATGACCCGGCATTCCTGATGCCTACGGCATACAGCAAGCTGAACGGCGTTGTACTTTTCGCAATTCCGCTTTTCATCATGGCAGGCGGAATCATGGAAAAGGGAAAGATTGGTGGAGCACTTATCAGCTTTATTGAAATTTTCTGCGGAAGAACGAAAGGTGCGCTTTGTGCGGTTGCATCCGTTGCATGTGCGGTTTTTGGCTCAATTTGCGGAAGCGGTGCGGCGACGCTTTCTTGTATCGGTTCGATACTTGCACCGAAAATGCGAGAAAGAAACTACCCTATGGGCGTTGCAGCTGCAGTCCTTGCATGCGCAGCACCTATCGGAATGCTGATACCGCCAAGCTCCATACAGATTTTGTATGCATGGTCGGGACAGCTTTCGGTACTTGCTTGTTTCCTTTCAACGGTACTTCCGGGAATTCTTCTTACCATTTTAATTGCAATCGTAGGCGTTGTAATGGCAAGAAGAGAGTCGCATAAAGCAGGCGTTGAAATGATTCTTGACGAAGAAGTTCCCAGACATCAGAGATGGGTCATGGCGAGAAAGCGTACTTTCTCAGCAGCTCCTGCTCTTGTAATGCCGATTATCATTTTAGGTGGTATTTACGGCGGTTATATGACTCCGTCGGAAGCTGCGGCAATTTCCGTTATCTATGCACTTCCGGTAAGTATTTGGGTCTATAAAGGCGTTAAGATTAAAGGACTGAAGCAGGTATTCGTAGAAACTGCTACAACAACAGGCGTTATCATGGTAATGCTTTCAACCATCATGGTAATGAGCCGTATTTTGATTATGGAAAATCTGCCGGGCAAAGTGCTTGAACTCTTATTGGCAATAAGCGATAACAAATATGTTATTTTAGTAATGATTAACATATTCCTTGTAATTATCGGAATGATTATGGACGATGTTTCAGGCACGCTGCTTTGCACGCCAATCCTCATCCCGATTGCAATATCACTAGGAGTGAGCCCATATCACATGGCAGCAATTCTGGGCGTAAACCTTGGAATGGGCAATATCACGCCGCCTACGGCTCCGTTCCTTTACCTCGGAGGAAGAATCTGCAAAGTAAACACAAAAGACATGCTCAAGCATTGCGTGATTATAATCCTATTTGCATATTTGCCGACGCTGATTCTGACAACTTATGTTCCGCAGATGGCGTTATGGCTTCCAAACCTCATCATGGAAGGCACCTATTAATATAAAAGAAATCCCATAATAAGAATCAAAAAAGCGCATTGGCAGAATTGGCTGTTAATGTGCTTTTTGTTGCGAAAAGTTTTTCATTAAATTGACTTTCTGCCGATCGCAGTGCTTTTTCTCTTCCTTTGGATCGTCAAAGCGATAACCGGAATGAAATTCAAAGACCTTAAGGCCGACGAACCGAATCATACTTGGAGTCGCCTAAAGCTTTGAGGTAGGCGTCATAGGCTTCCCCCAATGAGGAAAATTCTTCTCCGTTTTTCAGAATCTGCTTATACTGATTCGGTATAAGAGATTCCGAAACGGTGACATAGTTTTTGCCGCTTCGCTTACCGGTTGTGGTTTCAGAAACATAATATTTTCCGTTGCCGGTTTGAATGATTACGGGAATTTTATTTCCGACTCCGACTTTGTCTGTGTTCAAAGATGTCCAGAAGAGATACCGATTTGCCTCTTGTCCGTCTTTTCCACTACCAAGATAAGCCCATGTGCAGTCCGGCTGCTGCAAAAGGCTGTTGTCCAGCTTTTCAATCGCCGCGATAATAGACGGAACATAGCTTGAATCCGGACATCTGGAGTCAAACTCAAAGTTTCCGTTGTTTTGCATGCTTCCGTTTTTCCAAAAATCTGTATCATATAGCGCCGAGAAGAAATTTGTTTCATTTATGTTAAACGGATATTTAGCAACAGATGGGTCGGCTTTTCCGTTCCAAGTAAGAATTATTCCATAGTCTTTATTATATGACACAACGCAGGTTCCGTTTGGCATGGGAACGCCTTTCCAATTATCCGTGTCTCCTTGATTTTTATAATGGACGATACCGCCGATATTCACAGGATCCATTGACTGCCAGTCAGCCTTCTTCTGCTTTAGGTTGACTGTCACGGTGGCCTTTGGATTTTCGACCAGTGCCTCTACAGAAACCTGCGCATAAGCAGAGCGCACATTTGCAAGATCTGCTGCTTCCCTAGCTTTTTCAAGTTGTGATGTAAATACAGGGATTGTGATTGGAATCAATACGGCGAGGATTGCAATGACAATCAGCATTTCTATCAATGTAAATCCGTTTATAGTTCGTTTCATAATACTTCCTGCCTTGGAAAATCCGGTCTTAAAAAAAAGAAACGGACGCCAATTTCAATACGCGTTGCATAAAAATTGGTGTCCGGTTTTGGTCGGGATGACAGGATTCGAACCTGCGGCCTTTGCGTCCCGAACGCAACGCTCTACCAAGCTGAGCCACATCCCGAAGTTTGTATGTAATGCGGTCAATTTTGTGACCTCAACTATCATAGCATTTTCTAAGGAAAAATTCAAGCCTTTTTTGGAGAAGTCATAAAGTTTTTTCGTACTTTTCATTGGAAATAAGGATGCAGAATGAAACCTGCATCCTTTTGCCTTGATATCAGCTGAAGTACGGCAGAATCAACTGAATAAAGCTCCAGAGAAGCTTCAGACCGTAGAAGATGATGACAAGACCACAGACAATATTGATAATGCGAAGTGTTTTGTCGTTGAACTTAGCACTGAAAAGAGAAATAACGGTTGAAATGGTGAGAAACCACAGCACGGAGGCACTTGCAAAACCACCGACAAAGAAGAAGTCGGTTCCCGGAGGGAGCGTTGCCTTGAAAGCACCGAGCATCATTGAGCCGTCAATCAGAGCCTGCGGGTTAAACCAAGTAACGACGCATGCCGTAGTGATTACTTTCAAAATAGGAATGTCAACTTTCGTGCTTGTGTCCATCGTATCGTGTGCACGCACAAGTCCCTGACCAATCCATATTACAATCAGACTGCCGATTCCGAGAATTGCCATTTCGAGAATAGGGGATGCTTTCATGATTGCGCCGATGCCGAAGAAGCAGGCAAGACCGAGCGTTACATCAAAGAATATGACGATGAATGCTGTTGCGTATACGCGGCTTTTTCTCTGGGTGAGTGCCGTATTAATTACAAATAAGTTTTGAAGACCAATTGGAGCCACATATGCAAGCCCCATCGTAAGTCCCTGTAAGTAAATGTCCATAAAATTTTCCTCCTAAAAAGTATGAAAAGAAACTTGCTCTTTTTTTCGTACCTGCTATAATTATATTACCAGCCAAAAGAACTTGCAAGAACGCAAAAAAATGTGAGCAGGTAAGGAAAAACTTACCGCATGCCGAAAGAAAGCCGTTTAAAATACGGCATGAATAACGGAAGGAGGCAACTGCAATGATTGAGACGCATTACGACTGTCCGTGTCTGGAAAAATGTCCGCTGAGCTATGCGATGTCGCTCATAGGCGGGAAATGGAAAATGCAGATTATCTGTGCACTGAACAACAAAGGCGCTCTGCGTTACAACGAACTGCGCAGAACAATGGATAAAATATCAAATACCGTGCTGGCAGCATCACTGAAAGAAATGGAAGAGGAAGGGCTTGTAACACGGAAGGTATACATGGAGGTTCCGATTAAAGTCGAATATGCGACGACGGAGCTTTGCGATAAGCTGATGCCAATACTTGAAGGGCTCAGCGACTGGGGTGAGGAGCTGATGATGCAGCGCGGGCTTCCGACCGCGACCCCAAAGGAAAACGAGGAGGTTTAAGGATGAAACTGATTTCATGGAATGTAAACGGTCTGCGCGCCATTATGGGAAAAAACTTTATGGAATTTTTCAATGAAGCCGATGCGGACATTTTTTGCCTGCAGGAGACAAAGCTGCAGGCAGGGCAAATCGAAATGAATCTGCCGGGCTACCATCAATACTGGAATTATGCAGAAAAAAAGGGATATTCCGGAACGGCAATCTTTGCAAAGGTAGAGCCGATTTCCGCAAGCTATGGCATCGGAATGGAAGAACATGACCGCGAGGGCAGGGTGATTACCCTCGAATATCCGGATTTTTATATGGTCGATGTCTACACGCCGAATTCGCAAAATGAACTGGCGCGGCTGGACTATCGGATGACATGGGAGGATGCATTCCGCGGCTATCTCAACGAACTGAAGACGAAAAAGCCGGTCATTGTGACGGGTGACATGAATGTCGCGCATAAGGAAATTGACCTCAAAAACCCGAAAACAAACAGAAAAAACGCGGGCTTTACGGACGAAGAACGCGGCAAAATGACCGAGCTTTTAGACAGCGGTTTTATCGACACCTTCCGTTATTTCTACCCGGATTTGGCAGATATTTATTCGTGGTGGTCTTACCGCTTCAAGGCCAGAGAGCGGAACTCCGGATGGAGAATCGACTATTTTCTGGTTTCGGAAGAACTGAAAGACCGTCTTGCAGGTGCGAAGATTCACACGGAAGTTCCGGGCTCCGACCATTGTCCGGTCGAACTTGAAATTAAATAAAGCAAAAAATATTAAAATTATATAGAAAAATACAGAAAAACAGAAGCAGGGAGGCATACTCAAATGAAAACAATCGGATTTATAGGAATGGGAAATATGGCGCAGGCAATCGTACGAGGACTCCATCGCGCGGAAGCGATAAAGAAAGAGAATGTACTGGCTTTCGCCCCGCATCTTGATAAACTGCATAAAAATGCCGGAGAAATCGGTTTCATCGCTTGTGATACGACAGCTGAATTAATTGAAAAATCCGATATGATTGTGCTTGCATGCAAGCCGTATCAGATCGAAAAGGTCGTAAAGGAAAACGAAGAAGCGCTGAAGGGGAAAGCGATTATCGGTATTGCATATGGATGGAATCTGGAAAAGGCAGCGCAGATTTTGCCGGAAGGCGCGCGCTATGTCTACATGGTTCCAAATACCCCGGTTTCCATTTGCAGCGGAATCTTCCTCGTGGAAGAAGAAAACAGCCTGTCTGCTGCGGAGGATGCTTTCACGGAAGAACTTCTGGGAAGCATTGGAAAGTATATCCGATTACCGCTTGAATCGATTGGCGCAGCGAATGCTTTGGCAGGCTGCGGCCCGGCGTTTATGTCGATGGTGATTGAAGCGCTTGGCGATGCCGGAGTGAAGCACGGACTTACACGTCAGCAGGCGTACGAATTAGCGGCAGGGGTTATGGAAGGAACTGCGAAATTACAGCAGGAAACGGGTCTGCATCCGGGAGCAATGAAAGATCAGGTCTGCTCTCCGGGCGGAGTGACAATCCGCGGAGTGGCGGCACTGGAAGAAGCCGGAATGCGAAACGCCTTTTTCAAAGCAGTCGATGCGACTTTTCTGAAGTAACAGCGTGAAAGTTATGAGTAAGGAAATACAGAAGCGAATCCAAAGTGATTTAAAGGCGATGCAGGATCCTGCTTATCGCGATTTTCACTCGAAACTGGTGCCGAATATCGATAAAGAGACGGTAATCGGTGTGCGCACGCCGATGCTGCGGGCATATGCAAAGAGGCTTTGCAAAGAAGAACCGGAAACCGCAAAAGCTTTCATGCAGATTTTGCCGCACGATTTTTATGAGGAAAACAATTTGCACGGACTTTTGATTTCGAATCTGACGAAGTCCGCAGAGGAAGCGCTGGATGCAGTCGATGCATTTTTGCCGTATGTGGACAACTGGGCAACCTGCGATTTACTGCCTCCGAAGATTTTCAAGAGGAACCTGCAGGAGGTGCGCCGCCGCATCATGCCGTGGCTTGCGAGTGAGGATACTTACCGCGTGCGTTTTGCGCTTGTGAGCCTCTTGAACTTCTTTTTAGAGGAGGAATTTGAGCAAAATGATTTGACGGTGATTGCGGGAATCGACAGCGGGGAATACTATATCAATATGGCAATCGCATGGTATTACAGCTTCGCACTGATAAAACAGTACGACAATACCATCGGGCTCTTCAAGGCACAGTCGCTTAAGCCGTGGATTCAGAATAAATCGATTCAAAAGGCGATTGAAAGCTATCGGATTTCGCCGGAGAAAAAAGCGTATCTGCGCACTTTAAAAGTAAAACCAAGCAAAAAAGAGGGGGCTTGAAAATGGAAAAGACACAATATCAGGAATCTTTGAGTCTGGACACCTATCGCGTGGATCGGAGCAAAACCGGAAAGGCGTCAGGCATCTGGCAGGTCATGCAGGAGGCGGCGTGTCATCAGATGCAGAAGCAGAGACCTTCCTATACGGATTTGGTCGACGACGGCAAAGCGCTGATGCTTGCAAGAGTTGATCTTGCGATTCCGGAAGAAATCTATCTGGACGAAAAGCTGATTTCCAGTTCGTGGCCGTGTCCGAGCTCGCGCGCGACTTTTTTAAGAAACTATACTTTGGAAAAGGAAGGCCGCAGGGCAGCGATTGCCGCGACGCAGTGGACGCTTGTAGATCTGGAAACCCGCAAAATTTTGAAGGTTGACGAGGTTGACTTTTCGAACTACTGGTACGGCGAATATATTGAGCTCATGCCGGGGAAATTTAAAATTGACCGCAAAAGCGCGGAAAATATGCAGCAGGTCGGAGAAAAGACGGTTCGTTACAGCGATCTTGATTACAACGGGCATATGAACAACACCTATTATCTCGACACGCTTTGCGATTATATACCGGAGCTGGCGGAAGGCACGCACAGGGTAAGCTTTCTGAGACTTCATTACAGCAAGGAAGCACCGCTTGGCGAGAAACTGGTGATTTTCAGAGATGAGGGCTGTTTGCTGACGGAAGAAGAAAAAACGGCGTACAAGATTCCGGCAGAAAAAAAATACCTGTTCCGTACGGTAAAAGCGGACGGAGAGCTGAATGTTGAAGCGGAAATTACGGTAACGCCGCTACGGTAATAAACGGACACCACTTCGAAGTAAAAAAACTATGTAGCCCCTTCGCAGTGCGAAAGTGCGATGCGAAAGGGAGTATCTATGAATAAAAATCCGCGTAAGCGAACTGTGCGCGTATATTTATTATAGATAACAGATGAAATAATATACTTTGCATTTTCTGCTAAATTGTGATACAATGATTACCCGAAACAAAAGGCAACTCAATTTAGGAATCACAGAAAAATGGAAAGGAACAGACATGATAGCTTTTTTGATGGAGAAACTGAATATTGTTCCCGACGGTGTCTGGCAGAACAATGAAATCGCTGCAGCGATAGCGGCAGTGCTCATCGCTGCGCTCTTAATTGTGCTTGTGATTTTTTTAATCAGGAAGCTGATTCGGGACGCAAATCCGAGAAAATCGACGATTTTCAGTCACCGAAAGAATAAATATAAAAGCAGAATCGGAAAGAACAATCAAAAATATATGTAGTATGTAGCCCCGCGGTATGCGGGGTTTTGTTTTGCTCAAAATCAGTGTAAGGCCGATGCCAGCGGTGCGTAATCAGAAGCGGTAGCCGTTCGTATCGCAGCATTGGCAGGCAGTGCCGGAAATGGTCTCAGACAGGCGGCTGCGGTGGGACGAATTGCTGCAGGAGGATTCGCCTGCGGAGCTTTGGGAGCAGCCGCAGCCGTTTGCGCTGTCGGTGCTTTGGGAACATCCACAGCCGCCGACATTATCTGAAAGCGAGTTGTAATCGTCGCACTGACCGACATCATCGCAAGGAATTGCCAGTTCTCTTGCATTCAGTTCGAACAGGGACGGGCGGATAACCTGAATGAAGATATTCGGCGTAACGACCAGATTGCCGTTTATCGTCAGGTTAATGGCATCTTCGCAGCCTGAAGTGCTGTCTGATACGGTAATCTGCGGATTCAGAATTACGCCGCAGGCATCGAAGTCGAACAAAATGCTTGGAGAAATGTTCTGAACCTGACACGGAATAACTGCGCAGTTTACCGCGAAATTATTGCTTCCCGGAATCGCGACGAAGGTGTTGTTTCTCGACTTACAGGTCAGCTTGAAGTCACAGCTTCTGCCGTTTGTAGTCACATAGCCTTCGAGGACGACGGTAATCATCGCTTCCCATGTGCCGTCCGTTTCCGCTAAGAAGAAGTGTCCGTCACTTCCGCAGGTTCCCGGGCAGCTGCGTGCAGTACCGCAGCCGCCGCAGATGTGTCTGTCAACCGGTGCACACGGGCAGTTTGTGATTTCCGGCATGATTCCGCTTAAATCAGCGATATATCTGCCATCTTCATAATCAAGGTTTGTGATATTAAAACCATCGATCGTTACGTTTTCCGCATTGAAGTCTGCAGCGGCTGCGAGGCGGAAGGAATTTACCGTGACACAACTGTTGGTGACGGTGAATCTGCTGTCGCAGTTAATTGCATTTCCGCTTCCTGAACAACCGCATCCGCAGGAACAGCCGTAGCCGCAGCTTCCGCTGCGTCCGTTTCCTCCGCCGAGTGTCAGCGTCTGTGTAAAATTCGCTTCATCTGTCAGTAAATTATAAATCAGAGGACAGGAATCCTCCCTTTTTTCATAAAAAATTTTATTTAAAAAGACTCTGTTTTGCGTTCCGTTTCCCGAAACTGAGCCTACATTGCCGCATGAACAAGCCATATGCAGTTACCTCATTTCTTTCTATTTTTTCTACTAATATATGTCGGATGGGAAACAAGAGTGCAAAAAGAGGAAAAAGGTGGGGGTAAAAAATCAAAAAAACCATATTACCTCTTGAAAAGTGGTTGAAAGTGGTGTATAGTGGATGTAATAAAATGCATTTCGTGTCTACAGGATTCTTCGAGTGGACAAGCGCGGAAAAAGGCGGAGGTATGACGGTTATGTTCATGGGAACGGTATACAATTCCATAGATGAAAAAAACCGAATGATTGTGCCTTCGAAGATGAGAGCCGGGCTTGGAGAGCGATGTGTTCTGACGAAAGGTCTGGACCAGTGCCTTTACATTTACACGATGGACAACTGGGAAAAACAGATGGAAAAAATCTCGAGACTGCCGGAATCCGATCCGAAAGTCAGAGTTTTTATCCGGCATTTTTGTGCCAATGCTGCCGAATGTGAATTTGACAAGCAGGGCAGAATTGTAATTCCGCAGGAGCTGAAAGCCTATGCGAAAATAGAAAAAGAGCTGGTTACGATGGGAGCCATGTCGAAAATCGAGGTCTGGGGCAGAGAAATATGGGATGCGCCGGATAATGAGAGCAAGATGAAAACGGAAGAGTTTTCAAAAGCATTGGAGGAATATAATTTCTGATGGAATTTAAACATACATCGGTACTCTTTGAGGAGTGTATACAGGGCCTTGCGATTAAGCCCGACGGCGTTTATGTGGACGGTACGCTGGGCGGCGGCGGTCACAGCAGCGGGATTTGCGAAAAACTCGGTGAAAACGGCACTCTGATTGGAATTGACAGGGACAGGGATGCACTGAATGCGGCCGAAAAAAGGCTCGCACCGTACAAGTGCAGGAAGTACTTTGTTCAAAGCAACTATTCGGATATTAAGGATGTTTTGGGGGAGCTTGCAATAGAAAAAATTGACGGGGCTCTGCTGGACTTAGGAGTATCTTCTTTCCAGCTGGACAACCCGGAGAGAGGATTTTCCTATATGCAGGACGCACCTTTGGATATGAGAATGAGTCAGGACGACGATTTTACCGCATACGACGTGGTGAATCGCTATGAGGGGAAAGAACTGACGGAGATTATAAGAAAGTACGGCGAGGAAAGATGGGCATCCCGCATTGCTGAGTTCATCGTGAAAGCGCGGAAGAAACAGCCGATTGAAACCACGGGGGAATTGGTGGATATCATTAAAGCTGCGATTCCGGCAGCGGCAAGAAGAGACGGGCCCCATCCGGCGAAGCGCACCTTTCAGGCAATTCGCATTGAAGTCAATGACGAATTGGGACAGCTTGAGCGTGCGGTGGACGAGTTCTGCGATGTTTTGGCACCGGGGGGACGCCTGTGCATCATAACCTTCCATTCGCTGGAGGACAGGATTGTAAAGGAGATTATCAACAAGAGAATGAACCCTTGCACCTGCCCGAAGGAGTTTCCTGTCTGCGTCTGCGGCAAAGTAGGCGATATACAGAAACGATCCAATAAACCGATTTTGCCGTCGGCACGGGAACTGGAAGAAAATCCGCGTGCCAGAAGTGCGAAGCTGAGGATTGCAGAAAAAAAGTAAGTGATAAATTGTTAAGGAGAGGACAATGGCAGCAAGCGAAAGAGCTTATACATCTGAATATTCCTATATAGGACAGCCATATCGTCCTGCTCAGAGCTACGGTCAGCAAGGCGCATATCGCGCATATCCGCAGCCGGAAGCGGAGCGCCCGAGGGCCAAAAGAAGTGAGGAAAAACCAAAGCTTCAGGTGCAGCCGCGGGTTCAGCAGCAAGCGCAGCCTGTGATTACACACTGGATGCTGGTGCGGGTAATTTTGCTTCTTGTCTTCGCGGGAGCGGTGCTGATCAGTACAATTTGGATGAGCGCGAAAGCGACCGAAATTAAATACGAAATCAATAAAATCAATAAAGAAAATGTCATTCTTCAAAATGAAATTTCTATGCTCGGAATCAAAATCGAAAGTGCCAACAGCATTGAGCAGATTGAAGAATACGCTACAGGCAGCTTGAAAATGCAGTATCCGAAGTCTAACCAGTGTATTTATGTGGACGCAAATGCTGTGGCCTCATCCGACTTGGCAGAGCAGATTCGGGAAAAGGCATATAAAGAATAAAAGAGGATGAAAGCTAATATAATTTCATAGATAAACGAGCCAGACAACTTAATAGAATCATGCGGTCTGGCTTTCTGTTTGAAGGAGAAATATGAAGGCACAGGTTACGGTAAAAAACAGAAGAAGGATAGCAATCGGGTTTATCATCATAGCACTGCTTTTGATTGCGCTTGTATTCCGCGTGGCGTGGATTCAGATTGTAGATGCGGAAGAACTGAGTCAGAAAGCGATTGACCAGCAGACGAAGGACACACCGATTGAAGCCAAACGCGGTACGATTTACGACCGGAACGGAAAAGAACTGGCGACGAGCACGACCTGCTATACGCTTTGGGCAAGACCCTCACAGATAAAGCTGAAGGACGGACAGGAACGCCCTGACAGCGAAATCAAAGTATTTGCGCAGGACATCGCAGACATTATAGATGGTGATGCGTCCGATGTTTATGCGGATTTAACGAAAAATCAGGCACTGGTCAGAGTCGCAAAATATCTGGAAAAAAACATGGCAGATAAACTGAGAGCCCTTCAGATAACCGGAATTGAGCTTTCGGAAGATAATAAAAGATATTACCCTCTGGGAAATTTTGCTTCACAGGTGCTCGGCAGCGTAAACGATGATAATATGGGAAGAACCGGCATCGAGCTGCAGTACGATCAGTATTTGAGCGGCGTTTCCGGCAGATGGGTGAAGAATACGGATTTGCTCGGAAATGAGCTGGTAAAAGGTGCGGAAGAATACCATGAAGCGCAGGATGGCCTGAATGTGATTATGACACTCGATGAGGCGATTCAGTATTATGTCGAGAAAGCCCTTGAAAAGGGTATGGAAAAGACAAAGGCGAAACGCATTATGTGTCTGGTGATGGACCCGAAAACAGGCGACATTCTGGCATCTGCTGCAACGCCGGGATACGACCCGAATGACGCGACAGAGCCGTTGGCAAAAGACAAGAAGAAATATGAGAAAATGACGGCGGAGGAGAAGAACAAGTACCTATTCAGCCTTTGGAGAAATCCTTTGGTCAGCGATACTTATGAGCCGGGTTCGACCTTTAAGCTCATAACATCCTCCTCTGCGATTGAAGAAAAAGTAATCAATGACAATACGACCTTCAACTGCTCCGGAAGCTTCAGCGTGGCAGGTGTCAGACTGCACTGCTGGACTAGTGGCGCACACGGCACACAGACGATTCGCCAGGCAATCGGAAACTCTTGCAATCCGGCACTTGCAAAGGTTGCGGCTTTGCTGGGAAAAACCAGATTCTATAAATATTTAGACCTTTATGGAATCACGGATAAGACCAGCGTGGACTATCCGGGTGAGGCAGGCGCAATCGTGCAGAGTCTTGAAAATGTCGGACCGGTAGAGCTGGCGACAATTGGTTACGGTCAAGGTATTTCCGTAACGCCGATCCAGCTCCTTACAGCTGTAAATGCAATCGGAAACGACGGCGTGCTTCTACAGCCCCGCTATGTGAAAGCATTGACGGACAGTGAGGGCAAGGTTGTGGGATCCTATGAGCCGGTCGTTGTCCGCAAGGTGATTTCTGCGGCAACTGCCAAGAAAATGCGCAGCATCATGCAGTATGTTGTCGATGAAGGCGGCGGCGGAAACGCCAGGATTGCAGGATACAGAGTCGGCGGCAAAACCGGTACCGCGAATAAAATCGATGCAGGAACCGGAAAATACGGAAAGTATTATTACAGTTCCTTTATTGGAATGGCACCGATGGACGATCCGCAGATTTCCATTCTGGTTGTAGTTGACAGTCCGAAAGGCTCCTACTACGGCTCCATGGTTGCAGCTCCGATCGCAAAGGATATTCTAACGGACGCTTTGCGCTATCTGAATGTCACGCCGAAATACAGCAAATCGGAGAAGAATTCACTGCAGAGCGGATATACGACAGTTCCGAATGTTGTCGGAAAGGAATTCAGCGAGGCGGCCGGCATTATCGGCGGCAAAGACCTGAAATACAGCAGACCGAAATCAGCGCAGGGCGATGATGATTTCACGGTTGTGGATCAGTATCCAAAGGCAGGAACAAAGGTGAAAAAGAACGCGGTTGTCTATGTCTATAAAGAGTAGAAATTGAAAAAGAGTGTAAAATAAAATATATCCTGGGAATGAGAATGGGGAGGCTATGCGGCTTAGAACTTTGTTTGACGGCGCAGACTGCAAGCTGGTCTGCGGTACGCTCGACAAAGATGCGAAAGCATTGAGTTACCATTCGGATAAAACCGGTCCCGGCGCGGCTTTTTTCGCGATTCGGGGCGAGAGAAACGACGGACACAGATATATTAAAAAGCTAGCAGAGCAGGGCGTGGACATTTTTATCGTTGAAGAGATGACGGAGGAATGCAATGCGCTACGGGGCGATGCGATAACTGTCATAAAGACGGATGATGTGCGAAAGAGCCTTGCGATTGCTTCCCGAAATTTTTTCGGAGAGCCCGATAAGCAGCTTTTGACCATCGGAATTACAGGAACGAAAGGCAAGACCGGAACTTCGGTTTTATTGAAAGAAATCTTGGAAAATGCCAAAATTCCGACAGGCATCATCGGAACCGTACAGCAGGGATATGCAGGGAATTATGAAGAGGCGGAAAACACCACGCCGCAGTCCTATGAAATTTTTCGTCTGATGCGAAAAATGGCTGACGGCGGCTGCAAAGCGGTTGTCATGGAGGTGTCCTCGCAGGCGCTGATGCAGCGCCGCACAGAGGCAATCCGTTTCGATATCGGCATTTTTACAAACCTCAGCCCTGACCATATCGGTGAGGGAGAACATAAAAGCTTTGAAGAGTATGCTTATTGGAAAAGCCGCCTTTTTCAGCAGACGAAAACAGCAGTCGTAAACGGAGACAGTCCGTACTGCGAGAAAATATTAGCGGATTCCAAAGCAAAAAGGACTATCAAATTCAGTCTGAAACAGGCGGAAAACATTCGATTGTACAGTGGAAACGGAAGGCTCGGAAGCGTGTTTACTTTTGCGGGAGAGCAAATCAGACTTGGGCTTCCCGGACGATTCAATCTATACAATGCGATAGCTGCCATGACGACGGCACAGACGCTCGGCATTTCGACAGGAGAAATGAAAAACGCGCTCGAAACGGTATCCGTGAGAGGTCGGACGGAAATCATTCCTACAGGGAGAGATTTTATCGTAATGCTGGATTATGCGCATAACGGCGTGGCGATGGAAAATCTGCTGGCTGCTTTGCGGGAATATCGACCGGGGCGGCTGATTACAGTGTTTGGCTGCGGAGGCAACCGGGATCCGCACAGGCGGACGGAGATGGGGCTGGCAGCGGGAAAGGCGGCGGACTTATCCGTCATTACTTCCGATAACCCACGCGAAGAAGACCCCGATGCGATTATCAAAGACATCGTTTGTGCGCTTTCCGAAACCGGAGGCGCATACAAGGTCATCCCCGGTCGTGCTGAGGCAATCAAATGGACCTTGCAAAATGCGCAGCGCGGTGATATTATAGCAGTCTGTGGCAAAGGGCATGAGACCTATCAATTGATAGGAAGAGAGAAGCGGCACTTTGATGACAGAGAAGTAATAAAAGCTGTTTTATTGAACATGGATCAAGATACAGATAATTTGGGAGAAACAAAATGAGAGATTTTACAATTGCTGAAGTAAGGGAAGCGGTAGGCGGAACTCTTCTGGCAGGAAGCGGGGACGGCGTTGTCCGCAAAATCTGCACGGATTCAAGAAAGGCGGAGCCGGGGGATTTATTCTTTCCATTGATAGGTGAAAATAACGACGGACATGATTTTCTGGCGCAGGTCTTTGAAAAAGGCTGCCGCTCGATTATCGTTTCGGATGAAAGCAAAGTCCCGAAACGCGAGTTTTTAGCGGACGGAATACAGCCGGATGTAATTCTGGTCGAAGATACGACAAAAGCGCTGCAGGATTTGGCGCAGTATTATTTGGGAACGCTTCCGATGAAGAAAAAGATTGCAGTAACCGGAAGTGTAGGAAAAACGAGCACAAGAGATATGATGTACTACATCGCGTCCATGAAATACAAGACAGGAAGAAACCTGAAGAATTTCAATAATGGATTCGGTCTTCCTCTCAGCATTCTGGAATTCGCGCCGGATACCGAAGCGGCGGTTCTGGAGATGGGAATGGACAATTTCGGTCAGATTGAAATACTGGCGAACCTCGTAAAGCCTGACATCGCGCTGATTACGAATATCGGTATTTCACATATCGAAAATCTGGGGAGCCGTGAGGGAATCCTGAAAGCAAAGATGGAAGTAACCTCCTGCTTTGACGAGCATTCGACGCTGGTGGTAAACTGCGACTGCGACTTGCTTTGCGAAGAAAATGTAAGAGGAAATTACAAGCTGATAACCGTAGGCTCGGAAGAAGATAACTGCTACCGCGTCAGCGATGTTTGCGATTTCGGCGATAAGGGTATAAAATATACTTTGCACCGGGATGATAAATCGTATACGATTTCCCTGCCGGTACCGGGCGCGCATAATGCAGTCAATGCGAGCCTTGCCATTGCGGCGGGTGAGCAGATGGGGATTGACATCGAGACAGCGATTCAAGGGCTGGAATCCGCGCAGCTTACCGAAAAGAGGCTGAACATAAAGGAAAAGAACGGGATAAAGGTCATTGACGATACTTATAATGCCTGCCCGGCATCCGTAATGTCGGCAGTCAACACGCTGATGCAGACAGAGGGCAAAAGAAAAATCGCAATTATCGGTGATATGTACGAGCTGGGACAGGAAACCGAAAATGCGCATAAAGAGGTCGGCGAGTTTGCCGGCAGAAAGAAGCCGGATCTGCTTGTTTGCATCGGAGAATTTGCGAAGGGCTATGCGGAAGGCGCTGCGGAACATATGAAGGCAGAGAACATCCTGTATTTCGCGGAAAAGGAAGACTTTTTCGAGCAGGCGGAAGGACTGATTGCGCCGGGGGATGTTGTCCTGGTAAAGGCCTCGCGCGGCATGCAGATGGAAAAGATCGTAAATAAGATACTGGAAGAATAAAAGAGATAGGAGTTGCAAAAAATGGATAGATTACTGATTCCGATAACAGCGCTGGTGGCAGCGTGGATTTTGGGAGCATTGTTCACCAAAATGCTCATACCGTTTCTGGAAAAGAAACAGTTCAGGCAGTTTGTAAGAGAGGAAGGGCCGCAGTCGCATCTTTCTAAGACCGGAACGCCGAGCATGGGCGGAATTGCGATTATCGGCGCGACGATTTTGTCGGCGGTAATTACAACGCTTGTATTGGCGGCAGATGTGGCAAATTATATGACGCTGGCGGCAGTCCTGGCGACGATGGTACTGTTCGGCTTAATCGGCTTCATTGACGATTATGAGAAAGCGATTCGAAAGAACAATGCGGGAATCAGCCCGAAGCAGAAAATTATTTTACAGTTTACGTTTTCGCTGCTGTTTGCGGTATTTGCGTATTTTAAGTCCGGTTTTTCGGGCGTGAGCGGAAGCAGCGTATGGATTCCGATTGCAGATGTCTATCTGGATTTCGGCATTTTCTACATTCCGTTTATCATCTTTGTGATGATTGCCTTCAGCAATGCGGTAAACCTTACGGATGGTCTTGATGGGCTGGCGTCCGGCGTTACGGCGCTGGTGGCGTTCTGCATGATTCTGCTGGGCGTATACGCATCACCGGGTTTTGCAACCGAGCCCGTTATATACGGAGCGCTTGCAGGCGGATGTCTGGGCTTTCTGATGTTCAACAAGAACCCTGCAAAGATTTTCATGGGAGACACAGGCTCGATGGCGCTGGGCGGAATGCTTGCAGCAGGAGCTGTGATGCTGAAGATGGAATTTTTACTGGCGATTGCAGGACTGGTGTATGTACTGGAAGCACTGTCGGTAATCATTCAGGTAACTTATTACAAGAAAACGCATAAAAGAATTTTCAAAATGGCGCCGCTGCATCATCATTTCGAGCTTTGCGGAATGAAGGAAAAACAGGTAGTTCTGATGTTCTGGGGAGCTGCACTGGTGTTCTGCATACTGGCAATTGTTGTAAGCAATTTATAGGAGAGAGACATGGAAAATTTGAATTTAGAAAATATAAGAAATAAAAGAGTTTTGGTTGTCGGCCTTGGAAAATCAGGAATTGCCGCGGTTCAGGCAATGCTGAAGCTCGGAGCTGTCGTTTCGGTGCAGGATTCCAAGGAAGCTGCAGCAGTAGACGGTCAGCTTCTCACTTTCCTGAAGGGAAAGGGCGTGGAATGCTATTTTCATGAAATTCCGGAGCATGTGGAGAAGTTCGACATGCTGATTCTGAGCCCGGGTGTGAACCCTGAGCTTGATTTTATTCAGGAAGCGAAGGCAGGCGGCGCAGAAATTATCGGCGAACTGGAAATCGCCTATCGGATCGCCAGAGGAACCTTTATCGCTATTACGGGCACGAACGGAAAGACGACGACGACAACCCTTGTCGGTGAGATTTTTAAGAATGCGCACAGAAAGACTTTCGTAGTCGGAAACATCGGAGTTGCAGTCATTTCAAAGGCTTTGGAGTCCGACGAGGACGACTGGCTGGTAACGGAGACGAGCAGCTTCCAGCTTGAAACCACGCGCTACTTTAAACCGATGGTATCGGCAATTCTGAATTTGACGCCGGATCATCTGAATCGCCATCATACGATGGAGGCTTACGGTGCTGCGAAGGCAAAAATCTTCGCAAATCAGGATGAAAACGGCTGCTGCGTTGTAAACTATGATGATAAGCTCTGCTATTCCCTGACAAAAGGATGCAAGGCGAAGATTGTACCGTTTTCAAGAAAAGAGGAACTTCCTTTCGGCGCATTTCTGAAAGGCGATAAGCTCGTTATAAAGAACGAAGCAGGCGAGCTGATTGAGCTTTGCAGCCGGAATGCGCTGAAAATTATCGGTGACCACAATGTCGAGAATGCTTTGGCAGCAGCGGCTGTCTGCTATTTCGCAGGCATTGACGCAGAGACAACCGCTGAGACGCTGAAGGAATTCGGCGGCGTCGAGCACCGTATCGAATTTTCGGGCGAAATAAATGGCGTGAAGTTCTACAATGACTCGAAGGGTACAAATGTAGACGCGGCTGTAATTGCGCTTCGGGCAATCAAGGAGAATATCATTCTGATTGCGGGCGGCGACGGCAAAGGACAGGAATTCGATGCGCTTGTCAAAAATTTCGACGGCAGGGTCAAACATCTGGTGCTGATTGGAAGAGACGGCCCGATTATCGCCGAAACGGCAGACAGACTGGGCTATCACGACTACTCCTTCGGCAGAGACATGGATGAATGCGTGAAAAAGGCATTTGAACTGGCGCAGCCGGGCGACACGGTACTGCTTTCTCCGGCATGTGCAAGCTGGGATATGTATGATAATTTCGAACAGCGCGGCAAACACTTTAAAGACTGCGTAAAGAGGCTTGGTGTATGAAGCAGATTTTGCGAATCCGAACAAACAGAAAAACAGGGGATTTGTCGATTGCGGTTTTAGTGGCGATTCTGGTCATTTTCGGTACAGTGATGATTTTCAGTGCCAGCTACTATCCGTCGTCACAAAATTACTACAACCCTTATTATTACTTAAAAAGGCAGATGATATGGCTGGCAGTCAGCGCGTTTGTGATGTGGTTCTGCGCGAAGGTCGATTATCACTTCTGGGTGCGGCTGTGGATCATTGTTCCGAGCATCTGCGCGATACTGCTCGTTCTGGTTCTGACTTCGCTGGGCTCAGAGGCCTACGGCTCTGTGCGATGGATTCAGGTCGGTCCGATTACGATTATGCCGGGCGAACTCGCGAAGGTCGGCATGATTCTGTTCACGACCGGCTTTTATTCCAGGCATCCGAAATGGAGTACGAACTTCTGGAAGGGTGTCATGCCCGTAGTCGGCGTGGCAGGCGTTTACGGCGGGATGATTATGATGCAGCCGAATATGTCGACCGCATTTACCATCGTTTTAATCGCAGGCGGAATGCTTTTAGTTGCGGGAATTAAATGGAGACATGTCGGTATTCTTGTAGGTGCTGCGGGCGTTGCAGGCTGGGCTTTTATCTTTCTTGATAAGGACGGCTACCGCTACAACCGTTTTACCAGCTTTTTAGACCCGTTTGCGGACGCGCTCGGAAACGGATGGCAGGTCGTGCAGTCACTGCTTGCACTGGGAACCGGCGGACTGACAGGGCTGGGGCTTGGAAACAGCGTTCAGAAAAACCTCTATCTGCCGATGGCGCAAAACGACTTTATTTTAGCGATTATCGGCGAGGAACTCGGATTTATCGGCATTTTCTGTCTCGTGCTCGTTTATCTTCTGCTTGTCTGGAGAGGCTGTCATGTGGCGATGAATGCGGCGGATTATACAGGCATGATGCTGGCTTCGGGCATTATCATGATGGTCGGAATCCAGGTTGTCATCAACATTGCGGTTGTTACTTCCTGTATGCCTCCGACAGGCATTATTCTGCCGTTTATCAGCTACGGCGGAAATGCATTGCTGATTTTTATGGCGGCGATGGGAATTTTAATCAATATATCAAAATCTTCAAAAATATAACTTTAACAGAAACTAACGCAAATTGTAATTTATGATTTTTTAGGAGTTTTTATGCGTGTGATAGTAACGGGCGGCGGCACAGGCGGACATATTTATCCGGCGCTTGCGATTGCGGACAAATTTAAAGAAATGGATGAAACGACGGAAATCCTTTATGTCGGAAATGAGGAAGGCATTGAAAAGGATGTCGTTCCGAAAACCGGATATCCCTTGGAATTAGTGGATGCGAGGTGGCTGGATAAATCGAATCTGTGGCAGCTGATTAAAACCGGAGCCAGGGTGACGAAAGGTATTCTGGAAGCAGGACGCGTCATGCGGAAATTCAGACCGGATGTCGTAATCGGCACGGGCGGCTATGTGTGTTTTCCGGTTATTTTAGCGGGAAAACGCTTCGGCGCGAAGACTTTCCTGCACGAACAGAACGCCTTCCCGGGCCTTGCAAACCGCACTCTCGAAAAATATGTGAACAAGGTTTTTCTTGGATTTGCGGATGCAGCAAAATACTTTAAGGAACCGGAGAAGATGGTCGAAGCAGGCAATCCCGTGCGTAAAAGCTTTTTCTCACTGAGCAAGGAAAAGGCAAGAGAAAAGCTGGGATTCCCACAGGAAGACTTCATCGTATTTTCCTTTGGCGGCAGTCTCGGAGCAGAGAAGATAAACGAAGTCGCTTTTGACTTGATGGAAGCGGTGAACGGACATGAAAAAATGCGGATGGTCTTCGGCACAGGCAAATGGTACTATGACAGCATTCTCGAAAAGGCGGAGACAAAGGGCATCACGCTGAAAGACAATATTCTGATTAAGGATTACATTGACGATATGGAAAACTATTTGGCGGCAAGTGACCTCATCATAAGCCGTGCGGGCGCGCTTTCCGTGGCGGAAACGACCGTCTGCGGCAGAGCGTGCATTCTGATTCCGTCTCCGAACGTGACGGGAAATCACCAGTATTACAATGCAAAAGCGGTTGCTGACAGAGGCGGCGCAATTTTGCTGGAAGAAAAGGATTTGACCTCGGAACGTTTGATTGAAGAGGTTATGCATTTGAAAAATAATCCGGAAATTGCAGAGAAAATGGGGCGGGCGGCGAAAGCCTGCGCACCGATGAAGGCTCTGGATATTATATACGACGAGGTTATGAGGACATTGTAACCCAAACGACACTTCCCACATACTATAAACAGTATAGTTGGGAGGTGTATTTTTTTGGAAAGTTATCAGATAGACGGAGGCGTCCCCCTGCGAGGTGAATACAGGGTGAAGGGCGCAAAAAATGCAGCGCTTCCTATTTTGGCGGCAACGCTTTGCAAAGCAGGCGTATATGAGCTTTACGACTGCCCGAAAATCGGAGATGTTTTTGCGATGCTGGACATTTTGCACTCCCTTGGAGCACACACGCACTGGGAAGACGAGTGTCTGGTCGTCGACAGCCGGAATCTATCGGAATGTACGGTTTCTAAGGAAAAAATGCAGGAAATTCGTTCATCGGTGTTTTTGCTTGGAAGTCTGCTGACGCGCTGCGGAGAGGCAACGATACACAGACCGGGCGGCTGCAGAATTGGAAAACGCCCGATTGATATACATATAAACGGTCTGGAAGAACTGGGATTTCAGGTGTCCGACGAGGATGGGACAATTCGGTGCAGTGGAACCTGCTGCGGCGGCGAAATCACGCTTCCGTACCCGAGTGTAGGTGCGACTGAAAATCTGATTATGGCTGCTCTCAGCGGAAAGAAGGACACCATTATCAAAAATTGTGCGACGGAACCGGAGATTGCGGACTTTGCGGAATTTTTAAAGACCTGCGGATTTCAGGTGCATGGGGCAGGAACCGATACGATTTTCATTCAGGGCGGCGCCTTTGCGCATCGTGCGGATGTAATGTATTTCATCATGGAGGATCGGATTGAGGCAGCAACTTACATGATGGCAGTTTTGGGAACAGGCGGAAAAGCGGCTTTCCGCAATATCAGGCCCGAGCTGATGAAATCGGTATTTACAGTTCTTGAACGGATGGGAGCGCGGATTCGCGCATCCTGCGATGTGGTAGAAGTCAGCGCGCCGCGGAATTTGAGCGGAGCAGGCTTTGTGGTGACCGAGCCGTACCCGGGCTTTCCTACGGACTGCCAGCCGCAGCTCCTGACGCTGGCTACGGCAGCGAAGGGACTGACGACGATTCGCGAGGAAATCTTTGAGAGCCGTTTTACGCATAAAAAAGAACTGATTAAAATGGGCGCAAATATTGAAATCTGCGGAAAAAATGCTATAATAAAAGGGATAACCCCTTTGCGCGGAGCAGAGGTTGAGGCCTACGATCTGCGGGGCGGTGCTGCTTTGGCAATGGCGGCATTGATGGCACAGGGGAGAAGTGAAATAAAACAGATTGAGCATATATCCAGAGGGTATGAGGATTTTGAGGAAGGCATTCGAAGCCTGGGTGGACTGATTGAAAGAAAAAAGTACGAAGAGAAGAAAAAAACATATGAACCCGTTTCTTAAGCTGGGTATTGGAATTGCAATTTTGGCGGCGGTTTTCCTCTTTTTGAATTCGCCGCTTTTTACCGTGGAGCAGTTTACGGTGGATGGAAACAGCTATTACCTCGAAGAAGAAATTCTGACTATGGGAAACTGTAAAACAGGAGGAAATATTTTTTGGGGGACGGACTGCGCGGACATTAAAGCAAGACTGGAAAAGGATGCGTATATGTCTGATGTGAAAGTAAGGCGTGTGCTTCCGCATACTGTTGCAATTGAACTGGTCGAGCGAAGGCAGATCGGTGCAATTGTTTACGGCGAGCGATATGTTGTAATTGATTCTGCAGGCACGGTTCTGCGAAAAACAGAGGTTGACCCTAAGGTTACGGTGATGAGCGGCTTGACGATAAGCAAGCTTGAAGTGGGAAAGCCTGTGGAAGTGGAAGAAAAAGTGCGTTTTCGTCAGGCGCTGGAGCTTCTTCAGGCGGCGGAACGCGGCAATATGTATTTTAAGAAGCTTTCGATTTCCAAGAGCGGAATTGATGCATATGTGTTGGATAATCTGGTCTGCGCAGGTACACCGGAGCATATTACGCAGGCAGTAAAAGACGGAAAACTGCAGATTGTGGTCGAAGAACTTTTTGACAGGAAAATCGAAAGAGGAACTATCAAAATCAGTGGGGACAACAATGTCTCTTTCACCCCGAAAATTGACTGATTTCAGCGAAAAAAACAGTTAAAAAATTAGGAAAAAGGGTGCAATGTCATTAAATATATGATACAATAAAATATAATTGGGATTCTTTGAGGAGGTACAGACGATAATGCTACAGTTTGAGACAAATATGGAAAAAGCTGCAGTGATAAAAGTCATCGGAGTCGGCGGCGGCGGCTGTAACGCAGTCAACCGCATGGTGCAGGCAGAATTGAAGGGTGTGGACTTTATTGCTGTTAATACAGATAGACAAGCTTTGAACCGCTGTTTAGCGGAAACAAAGGTTCAGATAGGTGAAAAGCTGACTAGAGGGCTGGGCGCAGGCGCGAACCCTGAGGTTGGACAGAAGGCTGCAGAGGAAACGCTGGATGAAATTACGGCGCTTTTAGATGGAGCGGACATGGTATTCATTACGGCAGGCATGGGAGGCGGCACAGGTACAGGAGCTGCTCCAATTATTGCGAAGGCCGCGAAAGACATGGGAATACTTACGGTAGGAGTTGTAACCAAGCCATTCACCTTCGAAGGCTCGAAGAGAAGAAAACAGGCAGAACTTGGCGTCAACTTCCTGAAAAAATATGTAGATTCGCTGGTAATTGTTCCAAATGACAAGCTCATTGACAACAGCCAGAAGAATACAACGATGGTGCAGGCATTTGAAATGGCTGACAATGTCCTGAAACAGGGTGTTCAGGGTATCTCCGACCTGATTTCCGATTTTGCACTGATCAATGTAGACTTTGCGGATGTGAAGTCGGTTATGACCGACCGCGGAATCGCGCACATGGGCGTAGGACGCGGAACCGGAGAAAACAGAGCGCAGGATGCGGTTAAGACAGCGATTGAGAGTCCGCTTCTGGAAACGACCATTCAGGGTGCGAAGGCAATTCTGCTCTATGTAGCAGGTGGATATGACCTCGGAATGCTCGAAGTCAACGAAATTGCAAGCCTTGTGGAAGAACAGGCGGATCAGGACTGCATCTTGATTTTCGGCGCTGCGGTGAACGAAGAAATGCAGGACGAAGTTGCTATCACAGTTATTGCAACGGGATTCGACGAAGGGCTGGAGCTTCCGGGTAAGCATTCGGAACCGGTTGACGGCGAAAAGAAGGAAAGCGGCGAGAAAAGCATGGGACTGAACGGAGCCTCCGGCGGTGAGCGCAGGGATGTTTTCGGCAGTGTCGAAGGTATAGAGGGAAAAGAAGTTACACTTCAGGATATCCTCGAAAAAGAAGAAAAGGAAGAGGGAACTTCAAGGTTCGAAATTCCGAGTTTTCTTTAAAAAGCAGACAAGCCGGTGAAAACCGGCTTTTGTGAATTTTATTGTAAAAGGCGAAAGGCTGTTTATGAGGGAAATTACATCGAAAGACAACAGAATATTTAAGCTCTGTGAACAGCTTGCGCTGAAAAAATACCGGGACAGATTTTCAGAATACATCATCGAGGGTGAAAATCTGATTGCCGAGGCGCTGAAGACGGGAACGGAAATCGAAGCACTGATTTGCAGACGGGAATATCAAAAGATTCCCAAAGAACTTTCCGGCAAAGCTTTTGTCATGGATGAGAGACTGTTTGACAAGCTCGCGCAGACAGAAACGAGCCAGGGCGTTTTGGCAGTCGTGAAAAAGCCTGAAATTTCGAAAGAGATATTTCTCAACGAGCGAGGTACAAACTTCGTCGTTTTGGACAGGCTGCAGGACCCGGGAAACATCGGAACGATTCTCAGGACGGCGGACGCGGCGGGCTACCGGCTGGCAATCGTCATGAAGGGAACGGCAGATGTTTTTTCACCGAAGACAGTAAGGGCGGCGACCGGTTCACTCTTTAGAATGCCGGTTGTTTTCATGGACTCCAATTCAGAGCTTGTGGAATTTTCCAGGGCAGCCGGCAAAAAACTGGTAGCGACCTGTTTTGATACAGAATGTTACTATTTCGATGAGGATTTGACGAAGGACATCGCGCTCATAATCGGAAACGAGGGCAATGGGATTTCGGAAGAACTTATGGAAAGCTCAGATTTGAAAATAAAAATACCAATGCAGGGAAACATCGAATCGCTGAACGCCTCCGTGGCAGCGGGGATTCTGATGTATGAAGCAGTAAGAGGTAAGAAAGGTTAGAAATATGCAAGATTTATTTTTAGAAAAGATGGAAGAGAGAAAAGCAAGACTCGAAAAGATCCTCGAAAGCTCCAGAGAAAGACTGAAAGCAATCGATTCTGTTCAGGACGCTGAGGATGTAAGAATCAAAGTCCTCGGCAAGAAGGGCGAGCTGACGGAAATGCTGAAATCCATGGGAAAGATGGATCCGGAAGAAAGAAAAGAATTCGGTATGGCG
The DNA here is from genome assembly GCA_934233735.1 of uncultured Clostridia bacterium. Classification (GTDB taxonomy): domain Bacteria; phylum Bacillota; class Clostridia; order Peptostreptococcales; family Anaerovoracaceae; genus CAG-238. The sequence continues at coordinate 56,423 of CAKQGQ010000008.1, forward strand.
GCAAACCAGGTTCGCAGTGAAATCGAAAAAATGCTTGAAGCCTCTTTTGAACAGTTGAAGAATAAGGCGAAGGAAGCCAAGTTTAAAATTGAAAAAATAGATGTAACCGAACCGGGCAAGGTTCCTCATTTGGGAACCAAGCACCCGATTACGATTACGATTGAAGAAATCTCCAGAGTATTCAAGTCCATGGGATTTTCCCTCTCCGAAGGTCCGGAAGTGGAAACCGTGTTCAATAACTTTGACGCTTTGAATGCAGGCCCGAATCATCCGGCAAGAGACTGGACGGATACTTTCTACATCAATGACGAGATTTTGCTCAGAACGCAGACTTCACCGGTACAGGTAAGAACGCTTCTGAATCAAAAACCTCCGATTCGCGTGTTCGCGCCGGGAAGATGCTTCCGCTGCGATACGCCGGACGCAACGCACTCCCCGATGTTCCATCAGGTAGAGGGACTTGTTGTTGACGAAGGAATCACGATGGCAGACCTGAAAGGCGTGCTTGACAGCTTCGCGAAGCAGATGTTCGGCTCGGAAGTGAGAACGAAATTCAGACCTCACCACTTCCCGTTCACCGAACCGTCGGCAGAAATGGACGTTTCCTGCTTCAAATGCGGCGGCAAAGGCTGCAGAGTATGCAAGGGAAGCGGCTGGATTGAAATTTTAGGATGCGGAATGGTTCACCCGAATGTACTCAAGGTTGGCGGTGTGGATACGGAAAAATACACCGGCTTTGCATTCGGCATGGGCGTTGAGAGAATCGCTATGCTCAAGTACGGCATAGACGATATCAGACTTCTCTATGAAAACGACATGAGATTCATTGAACAGTTCAAGTAACAAAATTTCGATTTAGATGTGCCTGATAGGAGGAAAAAAATGATTGTATCATTAGAATGGTTAAAAGATTATACAGAAGTTAATGTAAGCCCCGAAGAATTCTGCGACCGCATGATTATGTCCGGCTCCAACCTCGAAACGCTGGAAATGGCAGGAAAAATGTCCAGGGTCGTAGTGGGAAAGATTGTAAAGATTGAGAAACACCCGGATGCTGACAAGCTCGTTGTATGTCAGCTCGATATCGGAGAAGCAGAGCCTGTTCAGATTGTAACGGGAGCGCCGAATGTTTTTGAAGGTGCTTATGTTCCGGTAGCGCTTGACGGAAGCAGAATTCCGGGACCGATTCACGGACAGCCGAAGCAGGAAGGCGGCACGGAAATCACCAAAGGCAAGCTCAGAGGAGTGGAATCAAACGGTATGCTTTGTTCCTTCGGCGAACTTGGCTTCGAGGATAAGGTTGTACCGGTAAATCAGAGAGACGGAATCTGGATTCTTGAGAAAGAATATCCGTTGGGAACTGATTTTGCAGAGACGATGGAGCTTAAGGATGCGATTATCGACTTTGAAATCACACCGAACAGACCGGACTGCCTTTCTATGATCGGTATGGCAAGAGAGGCTGCAGCGACATTCGGAACGAAGCTCGAATATCCGGAAACAAAGTGCGAGCATGAAGAAGGAAATGCCGCAGACTATATCAGCGTGGAGGTAAAATCCCCGCTTTGCAAGAGATATGTTGCCAGAATCGTAAAGGATGTCAAGGTTGAGGATTCTCCTTGGTGGCTGCAGAGAAGACTGATTCATGCGGGAATGAGACCAATTAACAATATCGTTGATATTACGAACTTCGTAATGCTCGAATACGGCCAGCCGATGCACGCTTTTGACATCGAAAGTCTCGAAGGACATAAGATTATCGTCGATACAGCAGCTGAAGGCGAAAAGTTCGTTACGCTTGACGGAAACGAAAGAACGCTTGATGACAGAATGCTGATGATTAACGACGCGAAGAAGCCGGTAGCGGTTGCAGGCGTGATGGGCGGATTAAATTCCGAAATCACTGCAGACACGAAGACAATCGTAATCGAGTCCGCAAACTTTGATGCAAACAGCGTAAGAACGACTTCCAAGAGACTCACGCTCAGAACAGAGGCTTCCGGAAGATATGAAAAGGGTATTGACCCGAACCTTTGCGAAGCGGCTGCAGACAGAGTATGCAGACTGATTGAACTCATCGGCGCAGGAACGGTAGTGGGCGCAAGCGTGGATATTTATCCGGAAAAAGCAGAAGCAAAGACCGTTCACGCAAGAGTTTCCAGAATCAACCATGTTCTCGGAATTGAAATCTCCAGAGAGCAGATGGTCGGATACTTGGAAAGCCTGGAAATGAAAGTCGAAGGGGAAGGCGACGATATGTATGTAACAGCGCCGACCGTAAGACAGGATATAGAAATTGAAGAAGACATCGTGGAAGAGGTTGCAAGACTTTATGGCTACGATAATCTTCCGGTTACGATTCCGAAGGGAAACAACGAGGCAAGCCAGTCTTATGACAGAGACATTAAAGACCTTGCCAGAGATGTGCTTTGCGCGATGGGTGCAAACGAAATTCAGACTTATTCGTTCGTAAGCCCGAAGGGTGTGGATAATATCGGCATTGAAGAAGACTCATGGGAGAGAGCTTTTGTTCAGATTCTGAATCCGCTCGGCGAGGACACTTCGGTTATGCGTACGATTCTCACGCCGCAGATGCTGGAGGTTATGGGAAGAAATTATTCCAGAAACCTCGAAGGCATGAGAGCGTACGAAATCGGCAACACTTTCATGGCAAATCAGCTCGGTCTGCCGTTTGAAAGCGACAACCTTTCCATCGGACTTTACGGAAAGGACGAGGACTTCTTCACTCTGAAGGGAATGATTGAAGAACTTCTTTACAAGCTCGGAATCAGAGACCTCGAATTCGTAGCTGAAAGCGAATACGGCGTATATCACCCGGGCAGGTGCGCAAGAATTATCGCGCGTCACATGGCAGAGCTGGAAAACGGTCCTGCTGAGGAAGAAGTGGAAATCGGAATCATGGGTGAAGTTCACCCGGATGCAGCCGAAAAATACGGAATCGGCACGCGCGCTTATTGCGCGGAACTGTTCTTCGGAACTTTGGTAGAGCTTTCCGATACCGTAAAGCAGTACAAGCCGCTCCCGAAATATCCGGCAATGACCAGAGACATTGCGTTGGTTGTCGATGAAGCGATGACAGTCGGTGAAATCGAAAAGGTAATCTGGGGCGCAGGAGCAGAAATTTTAACTGCGATTAAGTTATTTGATATATACAGAGGAGTTCAGGTAGGTCCGGGCAAGAAGAGCGTGGCGTTCACACTGACATACAGACACGCAGACAGAACATTGACTGACGAAGATGTACAGGCAGCACACGCGAAGGTACTGGACGCTTTGAAAGAAAAGCTGAACATTAATCTGAGAGAAATGTAATTTTTCTTAGAAAATGCGCGAAAAGCGCGTAAGAAGGCAGCAGAGCAGAAAGCGGGAGGAACAGGATGGAAGACAGAAAAGTTGGAGTTCGGATTTACGGACAGGACTATACGATATCCGGAGAAAGAGACGAGCAGACGATTGTTGAGATTGCTGCTTATGTCGATGCGAAAATGCGGGAAATCGGAAGATTCTTTGCAGGCGGCGCGCAGGGCTCCCTTGCGGTTTTAGCGGCTGTCAATGTTGCGGATGAACTTTTCGAAGCGAAGGAAAAAATTGCGGAGCTTGAGGCTGCGAAAGCACAGATGGAAAAAGATTCGCAGCACTATATGCAGATGTGGGATGAAGCGAAAAAAAGCTTTATGCAGTACAAGGAAGAAGCAGCAAAATCCGCAGATGAACGAAAAGAAAGCGAAGAAAAGTACCGCAGGCTGGAAGCCAAATGCACGGAGTTCGAAAATTCCTATTTTGATTTGCAGATGGAGAATGTTCAGCTGAAAAATGAACTCGAAAAATTACAGAGGAATCCATGAATAAAAAAGGACTGAAAGTTTTAGAGTACAATAAGATTATCGAGATGCTGAAAGCACAGGCAAATTCACAGATGGCAAAAGAGCGGCTTGCCGCTCTTCTGCCGGAAACAGAAATCCACCGGATTCGCGAGGGACTTGCGGAGACGAGTGAAGCGGTTACCGTCATCGTGAAGAAAGGAGCGCTTCCGCTGGGAGAAATCTATGACATCAACAGCGCGCTTCACTTCGCGAGAAAAGGCGGAACGCTGACGATGCGCCAGCTGCTTCAGATCTTATACAACATGAAAGTTACAGGGAATGTAATCACCTTTTTAAAAAGCGACCTCGAGTATCTGCCCATCATCATGGGCATGTCCGAAGTGCTGGTTGCTTTCCCGAAACTGGCAGAGCGGATTGACCGCAGCATTTTATCCGAGGATGAGATGGCAGACAGCGCTTCACCGGAGCTGAGAAACATCCGAAGAAGCATTGCCCGTCAGAACGAGGCGATTCGCAGCAAGATGAATCATATTCTGAATTCTTCGGATAATAAAACATTTTTACAAGACGCAATCGTTACGATGCGCGATGGCAGATATGTTGTTCCGGTAAAAGCCGAACACAGGGCGAAAATGCCGGGTATCATACATGACCAGTCATCGAGCGGCGCGACGATTTTCATAGAGCCACAGGTAATTGTCAACCTGAACAATGAACTGCGTGAGCTCGAGCTGGCGGAAAAGGCAGAAATTGAGAGAATTTTGGCGGAATTAACCTCTGCCGTAGCAGAGCATTTCCATGATTTAATCAATAACCAGAAAATTTTGATTGAACTGGATATTATCTTCGCAAAGGGAAAGCTTTCGTGCAAAATGCAGGCGGAAGAGCCGAGCATCAATGAGGAGGGTTTTCTTGATTTGAGGCTTGCCAGACACCCTCTGATTGATCCGAAAAAAGTTGTTCCGATAAATCTGTCCATTGGAAAAGAGTATCAGACGCTTGTCATTACCGGACCGAATACGGGAGGAAAGACCGTTACATTGAAAACTGCAGGGCTTTTGGCGATGATGGCGCAGAGCGGGCTGCATATTCCGGCAGCTTCCACGAGCAGCCTTCCGATTTATCGGGAAATCTTCGCAGATATCGGCGATGAGCAAAGCATCGAACAGAGCCTGAGTACCTTTTCCTCGCATATGAAAAACACGGTTTATCTGGTTGAAAAAGCTGGAAGCGGCACGCTCGTGCTGCTGGACGAGCTCGGAGCGGGGACTGACCCGACCGAAGGTGCGGCGCTTGCCATTGCGATTCTGGAACGGCTTGCCGCGCAGGGCGCGCATACGATTGCGACAACACACTATAATGAATTAAAGAAATACGCACTTTCTACGGAGGGCGTTGAAAATGCTTCGATGGAATTCAATGTCGAGACGCTTAGTCCGACCTACAGACTTTCCATCGGCGTACCGGGCAAGTCCAATGCTTTTGAGATTTCGAAGAAACTGGGCCTTCCGGACAAAATCATAGACAGAGCCAATCAGCTTATAGAAAAAGGCGACATCGCTTTCGAAGAGGTCATCAGCGCAATCGAGAACGATAAACGCAAGGCACAGGAAGAACGCGATGAGGCAATCCACCTCGCAGATGAGCTGAAAAAGCAGAAAGACGAACTCGAAAAAAGACAGCGGGAGCTGGAAAAACGCGAAAGCAAGGTTTTGAAGGACGCGCGGGAAGAGGCGAGAGCCATCATTAAGGAAGCCCGTGAAACCGCATCCGATGTTCAGAAGGAACTGAAGGAACTGGCGAAGGTCCAAAGCCTCGGAGAGCGGACGAAGCGTCTGGAAAAGAGCAAACGCAGAATCAAGGAAAGCGAAAACCGCTACGCAGACGGGCTGGAAAGACCGGTAAATGCGAATCCGGTGACCGCAGAAGAGCTTCAGACGGGCGACCGCGTAAAGATTCTCACCCTCGACCAGAATGGCGAAGTACTCACCCTGCCGGACGAAAAAGGCGATTTGACGGTAAAGGTCGGCATCATGAAAATCAATGTCAATGTTTCCGATTTAATGCTCATCATCGACGGCACGAAGAAGAAAAAAACTCGCACAGGCGGATACGGAAATCTGTACCGCAAAAAAGCGCAGACCATATCGATGTCGGTCAATGTGCAGGGTCAGAATTTGGAAGATGCCTTGATGAATGTCGATAAATATATTGACGACGCCTATATGGCAGGTTTGAAAGAAGTCACTGTCATTCACGGAAACGGCACAGGTGTCTTGAAAGAGGGTCTCAGACGCAGCTTCAAAAAGCACAAGCTCATAGCTTCCTACCGCAAGGGCGGCTATAATGAAGGCGGAGACGGTGTTACAATCGTTAAATTAAAGGAGTAAAGATGTATATTATAAGCGGATGTCTGCTGGGCCATAATTGTAAATATAACGGCGGAAACAACCGAAACGAGGATGTAATCAGATTCTGTGAGGAACACGAATACCTCGTCGTCTGTCCGGAAAGTGCAGGAAATCTTCCTACGCCCAGGCCGCCGGCAGAAAAGGTCGGAAACCGGATTTTAAACAGTGAAGGCGAGGATGTGACGGAAAAGTTCCTCAAGGGCGCTGAAATCTCGTTTAAAATCTGTATGCAGATGGCCGCAATGAAAAATGAGCCGATCGAAGGGGCGATTCTTAAGGCAAACAGCCCGTCCTGCGGATTCGGCAAAATATACGACGGAACATTCAGCGGCACGCTGGTGGACGGAAACGGTGTTTTCGCCTCCATGCTGCGCGCACAGGGAATTGAAATCATAACGGAAAAGGAGAAAATAAAATGGTAAATTTTAAAGAAGAAATTGCGAAGTTAATCGCAGAACAGGTCAGCGATTTGGAGCTTTCCGAAATTCAGGAAATGATAGAAGTTCCGCAGGACTCCAAGATGGGCGACTACGCTTTTCCTTGCTTTAAACTGGCGAAAACGCTCCGCAAAGCGCCGCCGCTGATTGCAAAAGGCATCGCCGAAACGATTTCCGGAAACGAAATGTTTGAAAAGGTGGAACAGGTAAACGCTTATGTGAACATGTTCTTATCGAAGGAAGAACTCGTGAAGGATGTGGTTGCGGATGTAATTGAAAAAGGCGCAGACTACGGTAAAACCAATGTCGGAGGCGGAAAGCCGGTTATCGTTGAATATTCTTCCCCGAACATTGCAAAGCCGTTCCATATCGGACATATCAGAAGCACGGTAATCGGAAATTCCCTTTACAAAATTTATGATGCAATGGGTTATAATGTAACCAGAATCAACCATCTCGGCGACTACGGCACGCAGTTCGGCAAGATGATCGTTGCCTACAGACACTGGGGAAACAAGCAGGATGTCATCGATGAACCGATTAAAACCCTGCTCAACTACTATACGAAATTCCATGTGGAAGTTGAAAACCATCCGGAACTGGATGACGAGGCAAGAGCGACCTTCGCAAAGCTGGAACACGGAGAAAAAGAGGAAGTTGAGCTTTGGCAGTGGTTCCGCGACGAATCCCTGAAAGAATTTACGAGAGTATATGATATGCTCGGAATCAGCTATGATTCCTATGCAGGCGAATCTTTCTACTCGGATAAGATGCCGGCAATCGTGGAAGACTTGAAGCAGAAAAATCTCCTTGTAGAATCTAAGGGCGCAATGATTGTGGATTTAGAGCCATACGGACTGACACCGGCACCGATTCTAAAATCGGACGGTTCCACGCTGTATATCACTCGTGATATTGCCTGCGCGAAATACAGAAAAGACACCTACAATTTCTATAAAAACATCTATGTTGTGGCATCCCAGCAGAACCTGCACTTCCAGCAGCTCAAGAAAATCCTTGAGTTAATGGGATTTGAATGGGCGAAGGACATCATCCATGTGCCGTTCGGACTGGTAAGCCTGGAAGAAGGAACGATGTCAACGCGTGAAGGAAGAGTTGTGTTCCTCGAGGATGTTTTGAACAGAGCAATCGAAGAAACCAGAGAAATTATCAAGGAAAAAGGCGTTGCAACGGACAATATCGAAGAAACGGCAAAACAGGTCGGAATCGGCGCGGTTGTTTTCAACGAACTTTCCAATAACAGAATCAAAGACTATGTTTTCTCATGGAAGAAGGTTCTGGACTTCAACGGCGAAACAGGACCGTATGTGCAGTATACCTATGCGAGAGCGGCAAGCATCCTCAGAAATGCGGGCGAAGAAATTGTCAAGAAGGCGCAGACTGCAGAAATCAAGCCGGAATATATCACGGGCGAAAGCGCTTACGAATTGGCAAAACTGATTTACAAATTCCCGGATGTTGTCGTTGAAGCAGGCGAAAAATATGAGCCTTCAATCGTTACAAGACACATCGTTGACCTGGCGCAGAGCTTTAACCGTTTCTACCATGACGAACATATTCTGGTAGACAACGAGGAAGAAAAGACTGCGAAGGTTGCGATGGTAATCGCAGCGAAAACCGCGATTAAGAACGGACTGGCACTGCTCGGAATGCAGGCACCGGAAAGAATGTAACGCCACAGGAGAATTAGAGCGATGAGATATGTTGGAGACATTTACAGACCGCCGAGTGAGGCTTACAGCCTGCTCGTGCAGGTCACAATCGGATGTTCACACAACAAGTGTACATTTTGCAATATGTTTAAGGCAAAGCAGTTTCGAGTAAGAAAAATCGAGGAAGTGCTGGAGGATTTGGCTGATGCAAGAAAGCATTACCGGAAAGTGGAAAGAATTTTCCTCTGCGACGGAGATGCTCTTTGTTTGGCGAATCATAAGCTTTTGACAATCCTTGATTTTATCCGCGAAAATTTTCCGGAGTGCGAGAGAGTGGCAACCTACGGACGTGCATCGGATATTCTGAGGAAAACGGATGAAGAACTGCGTGAGCTCAGAGAGCATGGACTTAAAATCGTTTATATCGGAGCAGAGTCCGGAAGCCAAAAGGTTTTGGATAAAATTCAAAAAGGCGAAACCAGAGAGCAGCTCATTGAGGCGGTTAATCGAATCGAGGCGCTGGATATTCAGGCGTCGGTTACCTTTATCAATGGTCTTGCGCCTGAACTTTGGGAAGAGCACGCAGTGGAAACCGGCAAAATGATTGCAGAAATGAATGCGTCTTATGTCGGACTTCTGACTTTGATGCTGGAACCTCCGGCACCGATGTTTGAGGATTACCGTGCAGGTAAATTCAAACCGCTCACGGCAGAAGAGGTTTTGGCGGAAACCTGCCTGATGCTGAAATATGCGCGGCCTTCGAAGCCATGTGTTTTTCGGAGCAACCATGCCTCCAACTATGTTTCCCTGAGGGGAAACCTGCCGTTTGATAATGAGAGGATGATTGAATCTCTGAAACGGTGCATGGCAGACAGGGGCCTTTTGAAGGACGAAAGATTCAGAATGTTATAATAGGAGTTTTACATTGAATTTTAAAGATATGAGAGTTTTACTGACAACTTTGAATTCGAAATATGTACATTCCAATCTGGCGCTGAAGTATCTGTATACCGTAACGGCAGGTGAGTACCGGAACATTGAAGTCCGGGAGTTTACCATCAATAACGACCCGAACTACATTTATACCGAACTTGTAAGAGCAAACTATAATATGGTTTGCTTTTCTTGCTACATTTGGAATATTGAACAGATTAAGCTTTTAGCGGCGGATTTGAAGAAAGCCTGTCCGGATACTCTGATTGTTCTCGGAGGACCGGAGGTGAGCTTTACCGGAGCAAAATTCATGCAGGAAAATCCGTGGGCGGACTTTATTATCTGTGGAGAGGGCGAGTATTCGTTCTATCGGTTTTGTGAGGTAATGAACGAGCCCCAAAGACCGTTTAACACGGTTCCGGGCCTGATATACAGGCAGAGCGGCAAAATCTTCGTAAACGAGCAGATTGAGCCGATGGATTTCAATCTGATTCCTTTCCCATATTCGATGCTGGACTGTGAAGAGGATAAAGTTGTCTATTACGAGTCATCACGCGGCTGCCCGTTTGGCTGCACCTACTGCCTTTCTTCGACGGAAAAACGGGTGCGTTCGCTGAAAACCGACCGCGTAAAGGCTGACTTGGGATATTTTCTTTATAAGCGGGTGATGCAGGTCAAGTTTATCGACCGAACCTTCAATTATAATAAGGAACGCGCTTATGAAATTTTTAAGTATTTGATTGATAACGACAACGGAGTGACGAACTTTCACTTTGAAATCTGTGCTGAGCTTTTGGACAATCGGACGCTGGAACTTCTGAAAACGGCGCGCAAAGGCCTGTTTCAGATGGAAATCGGCATACAGTCGGCGAATCCGCCGACGCTGGCGGCAATCGGAAGAAATGAAAATGTATATCCATTGCTTTACAACACGGAACGCTTAATTGCTTTAGGCAATATTCACATACATGTTGATTTGATTGCGGGGCTTCCGTATGAGAGCTATGAGATTTTCAAGCGCTCTTTTGATAAGGTTTACGCGCTTCATGCAGACGCTCTGCAGCTCGGATTTCTGAAGGTACTTGCGGGTACGCCAATCGAGGCCCAGACCCTGCAGCACGGGATTGTATACAGAGAGCACGCTCCGTACGAAGTGGTTGCGACGGATTACATCAGCGCTGCCGAGCTTGCGCATCTGAAGATGATTGAGAACATGCTCGATATTTTCTGGAATCGGGGCGGTTTTATGCATACCGTGGAATACTTAATCGAGGAGCTTGGACAGGGAGCCTTCGGTTTTTATGAGACTTTGGCAGACTACTATTACGAATCGGGATACCAAAACCGGGATAGAAAGAAGGACGATCAGTATCGGATTCTGCTCGCATTTGCAAAGCATGTTGCAGATGAAAGAAATCTTCCGCGGCTTACGGAGCGGACGCTGGCGAGATTGACGCGCGACGCGGAGGAAACGATGAATCCCGAAAATTTAAAACGATTTTTACGCAAAGGATGGGAGATAGGATGAATTTAGAAGAAAAGGACAGAATCGGACAGTATTTAAGACCGCAGCTTTCGGAAATCGTTTTCGATGAGCTTTCAGACGCTTATCTGGAAAAAGCGGGAATCGCTGATATTTTAACAGGAGTACCGATTCCGCTCAGAAAGACGGAGATAGGAAACATTTCGACGCTTACGATTGCCAAATGCATGGCTTTTGTGATCGGCTGCGACCCGGAATTTAAGTACAAAGAAAACTACATCGCATATATAACCAGAACTTTCGAGGTGCGTTTCGCAGACGCTCTGCTCGCAGAAGGGGTGGAAACGGCAGCAACAAAGAAATCCTATGATTATGCCTGTATCTTATTCCGCGCGGCAATGCAGATTGAGCCGGATAATGCGAATGCCTACTATTGCTATGGGCGTGCATGTAAGGATGCATATGAAGCCGCTGCAGAGACTTTGGAAGCCTCAGATGAGACAGAGGAGTTTATCGGACGCTTCAAGGCTGAGGCGCTGGAGGCGTTTGAAGTTGCCACGCTTAAAGAACCGAAGTTTGCAGATGCGTATTATTTCCTGGGCTATGCATACCTCAATATGGGACTGTATGTAAAGGCGAAGCTGACATGGGACGAATACATGAAGCTGACGGAAAAAGACGCAAATACTGATGAGACCGATGAAAAAATGCAGGATGAAGGATTCCGCCTGCGCGTGAAAGAACTGCGGGAAATCCGAAAAGAACTTGCCATGAGACTTGCGAGTCTGGAAAAGCCGGTTGAAATCGAAAAGGGCTATAATCTCGTAATCTCAGGCAGATATGAAGAGGGAATTGCTGCCTTATCGGAGTATAAGGAAAGTGAGTTTTCTTCCTGGTGGCCGCTCTGGTTCTATCTGGGAACCGCATACGGCGAGCTTGGCGAAACCGACGAGGCAATTGCCTGCTTTACAGAAGTGCTGAAATATGCACCGAGCAATATCGAAAGCATGGAAGCTCTGGCGGAACTTTACGAAAAGACAGGTGACGACGAAAAAGTCCAAAAATACACCAAAAAAATAGAGATTATCAAAGGCAATGTGGAAAAGGACAGACAGCTTGCAGAGGAAAATCGTCAGGCAGCCGCGGAAAAACAGCGCCTGATGACGGAAGTGCTGACAACGGAAGGCACGGGAAAGGTGAACTAGGGTGCACGCATGGAAGAAAAAAGAAGATTTTCGGAAGAAAGTGCACTGAATGTTCTGGTTGTCGACGGCCAGGGCGGAATGCTCGGAAAGCAGATGGTGGAAGCTGTGCGGAAGCTGATACCCGATGCGGAAATCACTGCGGTCGGAACGAATACGATGGCAACAGCAAGCATGCTCAAAGCCGGCGCGGATAACGGTGCTACCGGTGAGAATTCGGTCATTGTTGCGGTACGCAGTGCCGATATCATCGTCGGTCCGATTGGCATTGTCATCGCTGATTCGCTGCTCGGTGAAATCACGCCGAAGATGGCGTCGGCAATCGGAAGCAGCAGTGCGAAAAAGGTTTTGCTTCCTGTTAATAAATGCAATAATATTATAGTAGGCGTCGGCAACAAGTCCACCTCATCCCTGATTGCAGAAGCGATTGAAACCATCCGCGAAATTGCAGGGATTGCTTGATCTTTTTATAAAAGAAAAGATTTTTAAAAAAAGTTTTGAAAATCGCTTGACATTATTTGCATTATGCAGTATAATTCTTATTGTTGTCGGCGATAAATAGCTGGCAGCAATAAGGTGTTCCGAGGTAGCTCAATGGTGGAGCAGGCGGCTGTTAACCGCAAGGTCGAGGGTTCGAGCCCCTCCCTCGGAGCCATTTTTTTCGAGACTCTATAAGTTATCTGCCGGAGTGGCGGAATTGGCAGACGCACAGGACTTAAAATCCTGCGATCCTTACCGATCGTACCGGTTCGACCCCGGTCTCCGGCACCAATTTATTTTTTGGCGCACACGGAAGTCTGCAGTAATAATTTATAAAGAATCGGAATATACTATAATTGATATCGCGGGGTAGAGCAGTTGGTAGCTCGTCGGGCTCATAACCCGGAGGTCGTTGGTTCAAATCCGGCCCCCGCAACCACGCAAACACACGCTGTGAATGGCTGAAGAAGTCATTTACAGCGTTTTTTATCATGCAGGAATAACGGGGATTCGTGGGCTAAAAGAAATGCACCTGCCGAAACAGGTGCACAACTGAATCTACATCATAGGATTTTCAAGCAGGTCCTCGATATTGCAGCCAAGAACACGGGATAACTTGTAGAGTGTTTGTGCCTGTGCCTTATCAATGTTGTTGACTCGCTGCTCATACATCTGAATGTTTCGGACTTTAATTCCCGATTGCTCCGCAAGTTCTGACTGAGATAAGCCTCTGCTTTCCCGAATGCGTTTTAGATTGGACTCGCCTTCGGCTGCCTTGTAGAACTCTTCCATCGTATCGATGAAGTTCGTGATATCCATCTCGTGATAGACGGAGTACATTCCGATAATCTTAGTCAAAGGAATCCGCTTAAAGATATCTTTGAATCTGCGACCGCAGTACCATTGATATTCTGCAAGCGCCCAGCCTGCCCAATACTCGGGAGAGCATTCCTCCGAATTCGCAGGCTTCGGAAGTTCCTTTCTGCCGTATGCTTTCAAGATAACCGCACAGGCAAGTTCAACACCGGACATACCTGCAACATAGGCAGGATTGCCGCGCTCAAACTGCTCAGCATAGCCGGTATTGATAAAAAGAACGGTGATCCAATCCGGATTAATCTTGCAATCATTGATAGCATAATCAAAGAATGAGGACAACCGATCCTTTGCATTACTCAAATAGGATTCGTTGTATGCGTGGGTCATCGCCGGCCATCTCCTCTCTCAGGATGTCAAGTACAAAGATATCATCTCGATATGATTTGGTCTTCTTGATTTCTTTACGATAAGTATCTCTCGCTTTGGTGTCTCTATCCAGAAACTTGGGATAATAGACATTCTTATCGACCGAATATGCATCGACAAACTTCAAACGCTCAAACCCCCTTTGCGAGATAACAACGGTTTGCTCACCGAGTTTGCCGAGACGAAGTGCCTTGTTCAGACTTCTGAGAGGAAGTGTGTTTGACACAAAGGACTCAGCATACTGAAAGTAAGAATCATCTGCGCGGTATCCGACAACAAGGTCGTAGTCGGTAAGATCGACCGCGTAATGCTCGATGATATAATCCCGCGCGTCAATGGCAACCTCAGAATCAAGTTTGAAAGTACGGAACTGAAGAAGCAAGGCAATCCAGTTGAGGACTGTATGATTGCCACTCAGCAGATTCAGTACATTCAATCCGTCTTCGTCAAAATCGTAGATATTTACAAAGCCATCCGTATTCTTTTTACAGGCCCATTCCTTAGCTATTTCATCTACATGTGTGCAGTAAAAGCCTCTCCCGTAGTCATTGTGTGGATTACCGATATTGATATCCGGAACCTCAATGATGTGATCCGTTCCGTGAAGTAATTGCATTGTGCTCATAAAACCAAGCCTCCTATATCATTGTGATGATACGATAATATTATATCGTTGTAATGATAGTTTTGTCAATGGGTTTTGAAAAGTTTTCACGAAAACTTCATAATTTGCCATGAAAGCTTTGTGGAAGAAAGACGGATTTTGTGGTAATATACTATGTACAGTATGAAATTTTAAGGAGGCACGCCTATGCATGAGGTGAAAAAACCAAGGAAAAACATAGCATATTACTACTTTGTGGTTTTGATGCTTCTTATGCTTTTCAATGCATTCGTTTACCCATATCTTCTCGAGCAGCAGGTAGAGGAGGTCGATTACGGCACCTTTATGTCGATGACGGAGAAGGGGAAAATCGGGCAGGTCGAAATTCAGACCAATCAGATTATATTTACGAATAAAGACAATAGCAAGATTTATAAGACGGGCTTGATGGATGATCCGGACAGAACACAGCGTCTTTATGACTCGGGCGCGAAGTTTTCAAGCGAAATCGTGCAGCAGATGTCACCGCTTGCAAGCTTTCTGATGACATGGATTTTGCCGATTATTATCTTCGTCGCGCTTGGGCAGTATATGTCGAAAAAGATGATGGGTAAAAATGGCGGAAATTCAATGATTTTCGGCATGGGAAAATCCAATGCGAAGGTATATATCAAGTCCTCAGACGGAATCAAGTTCTCCGATGTAGCGGGCGAAGACGAAGCCAAGGAAAACCTCACGGAAATCGTAGAGTATCTGCATAATCCTGACAGATATAAGGAAATCGGCGCTTCGATGCCGAAGGGCATTTTGCTCGTAGGTCCTCCGGGAACCGGTAAAACGCTTTTGGCGAAGGCGGTAGCGGGCGAGTCCAATGTTCCGTTCTTCTCCATGTCGGGCTCGGAATTCGTGGAAATGTTCGTCGGAATGGGTGCTTCCAAGGTTCGTGACTTATTCAAGCAGGCAAAGGAAAAGGCACCTTGCATCGTATTTATTGACGAAATCGACGCAATCGGTAAAAAGCGTGATGGGCAGTTCTCGGGCAACGATGAAAGAGAGCAGACCTTGAATCAGCTGCTTACGGAAATGGACGGTTTTGAAGGAAACAACGGCGTCATCATTCTTGCGGCGACAAACAGACCGGAATCGCTTGACCCGGCACTGACAAGACCGGGCAGATTCGACAGACGCGTACCTGTAGAACTTCCGGATTTAAAGGGCAGAGAAGAAATTTTGAAGGTACATGCGAAAAAAGTAAAGGCTGCAGACGGCATCGATTACGAGAAGGTTGCAAGAATGGCTTCGGGCGCATCCGGAGCGGAACTTGCAAATATCGTGAATGAAGCGGCACTCCGTGCAGTCAGAGACGGCCGTGATACGGTTACGCAGGCTGACATGGAAGAAAGCATCGAAGTTGTCATCGCAGGCTACCAGAAGAAAAATGCAATTCTCACTGACGACGAAAAATGGCGCGTTGCCTACCATGAGGTTGGACATGCACTTGTCGCGGCGAAACAGACGAACTCCGCTCCTGTGCAGAAGATTACAATTATTCCGCGTACATCCGGTGCACTGGGCTATACGATGCAGGTGGAAGAAGGAAATCACTACCTGATGACCAAGGAAGAGCTCGAAAACAAGATTGCAACCTTAACGGGTGGAAGAGCGGCAGAAGAGGTGAAATTCGGAACGATTTCCACCGGCGCCTCCAACGACATTGAGCAGGCGACCAAACTTGCGCGTGCAATGGTTACCAGATATGGCATGAGCGATGAGTTCGATATGGTGGCGATGGAAACCGTAACGAATCAGTATCTTGGAGGAGATTCTTCACTGGCATGCTCGGCTGAAACGCAGGCGAAGGTCGATAAGAAGGTTTCCGACCTGATTCGCAGCGAGCATGAAAAGGCAAAGAAAATTCTCAGCGATAATATGGAAAAGCTTGAGGAAATTTCAAAATACCTGTATGAAAAAGAAACGATTACAGGCGAAGAATTTATGAAAATTTTGGGACAGGAGTAGTTGACAAGTTAGCCTCCACTAACTATAATGAATAAAGAATATTTAAGGAGGTAGATACAATGAAACTGGACAAATTAGGGTTATTTGCAGGCGGAGTTCTTTTCGGAACCGCAGGACTTAAAATTTTAGGAAGCAAGGATGCGAAGAAGGTTTATACGCAGACCACTGCTGCTGCACTCCGTGCGAAGGAAACGGTTCTTACAACAGTAACGAATATTAAAGAAAATGCAGATGACATTTTGGCAGATGCTAAGGATATCAACAACGAACGCGCAGAAAAAGAAGCAGAAGCTGTAATCGGCAGATTCGCACCAAAGGCAGACGAAAACGAAGAAGGCGGATGCGATGAAGTGTAAAATCATGCACGAGAGCGTCGGCAGAATCCGTGTACGCCTGCTTTGCGGCAGAATGACTCTGCAGCAGGCAGATATTCTGGAATACTACCTGAAGGCGCAGGAAGGCGTGAGAGATGTTTCGGTTTATGACCGGACTTGTGATGCGGTAATCAGTTACAGAGGCGGAAGAAGCGAGATTATATCGGCTTTATCTGCCTTTGATTTTGCTGATGAAGAAGCGCTGAAATTGGTTCCGGAGCATACATCAAGAGCTCTTAACCGCGAATTTCAGGATAAGCTGTTCTACACGATTTGCAGACGCTATTTTTCCAAGCTTCTTTTGCCGATGCCGCTTCGCACGGCAATGACGATTTGCCGTTCCGCAAGCTATATTCGGGAGGGCTTGAAAGCGTTAAAGAACGGAAAGCTTACGGTTGAGGTTCTGGACGCGACGGCTATCAGTGTTTCGATGCTTCAGGGCAATTTCAATACAGCAGCTTCAGTTATGTTTATGCTGAGAATCGGTGAGATTCTCGATGAATGGACGCATAAGAAGTCTGTTGCAGATCTTGCCGGCGCGATGTCACTGAATGTGGACAAGGTATGGCTGAAAGACGGCGATACGGAGGTTTTGACCCCGATTGAAGAGGTCAAAGCGGGCGATGTTATCTCTGTTCGTATGGGTAATATGATTCCGCTGGATGGCAAGGTTGTTTCGGGGGAAGCGACGGTTAATCAGGCTTCGCTTACAGGCGAATCCCTTCCTGTCAGAAAGCAGGAAGGCAGCTACGTTTATGCCGGAACTGCGATTGAAGAAGGCCAGTGCCTGATTCGCGTTGAAAAGACAAGCGGAACGGGCAGATATGACCGCATCATGCAGATGATTGAGGAATCAGAAAAACTGAAGTCAGAGACGGAAAATAAAGCCGCAAGTCTGGCGGACAGACTGGTGCCGTATACGCTTGGCGGAACGGTTCTGGTTTATCTTTTGACGCGCAATATCACGAAGGCTTTAGCGGTGCTGATGGTGGACTTTTCGTGTGCACTCAAGCTGTCGATGCCGGTAACGGTTCTTTCTGCAATGAGAGAAGCAAGTGAATACAAGATTTCCGTCAAAGGCGGAAAATTCCTTGAAGCGGCAGCGAAAGCGGACACTATCGTATTCGATAAGACCGGAACGCTGACCTATGCTACACCGAAGGTTGAGGACATTATCACTTTCGGAGGACGCACGAAAGAGGAAATGCTACGTCTTGCGGCATGTCTGGAAGAGCATTATCCGCACTCAATTGCAAATGCAGTTGTAAATGAAGCGAAGAAACGCGGACTTTCCCATGAGGAATATCATTCTCGCGTAGAATATGTGGTTGCACACGGTATCCGCAGTACGGTGGAAGGAAGACCGGTCGTTATCGGAAGTGAACATTTCATTTTCGAGGATGAGGCATGCGTAATTCCGGAAGGCGAACAGCAAAAATTCGATGAGCTTTCGGGCGAATTCTCACATCTGTATTTGGCGATTTCAGGTGTTCTTGCTGCGGTTATCTACATTTCGGACCCGCTCAGAGAAGAGGCGAAAGATGCAATCGCAGCGCTTCATGCACTTGGCATTGACAAAGTTGTTATGATGACAGGAGACAATCGCCATACGGCAGAAGCTGTGGCGGCGAAGGTCGGAGTGGATGAATTCCATGCGGAAGTTTTGCCGGAGGATAAAGCAGCCTTTATCAAACAGGAACATGAAAAGGGACGCTGCGTGCTGATGATCGGAGACGGTGTCAACGATACACCTGCCCTTTCGGAAGCAGATGCAGGTATTGCGATTAACACCGGAGCGGCAATTGCCAAGGAAATTGCAGACATTACAATTTCTTCAGAAGACCTGTTCGAGTTGGTTACGCTTCGCAGACTGAGCATGGCTCTTATGAAGCGAATTCATTCCAATTACCGCTTTATCGTAGGCTTTAACTTGATGCTCATCGGCTGCGGCGTGGCAGGAATTATGCTGCCGACGACCTCGGCGCTGTTACATAATATGTCGACGCTTGGAATCAGTTTAAAGAGTATGACAAATATGCTGGAAGAACCAAAGTACGATGGGCAAAACGATTAAACGAATAGCAAGCACATTCAAATATGAAACATTTAAAAAGCCCGGAGCATTTCAGACAGCTTCGGGCTTTTCTTTGGTGCGCCCGCCGGCGCACATTTCTTTAAACTTCATTCATATAATCTTCAGATTTGAGCAAAGCAAAGTATTTATCGTGATATTTGCGGTACAGCGCATTGAAATTTTCGTCTTGACCGCTGTGCAGATATTTCGAATAATCGTGCTGATTCTGAACGGTCTGCGGTTCCATCAGTGAAAGCGTATAAATACCGATGTTGGAGCACTGGTCGGAGATTCGCTCGATGTTTACCAAAATATCGAGGAAGGTAATTCCGCCGTGAACCGTGCAGTCTCCGTTATGGAAACGCTCGATATGATTGGAACGGAGCTGAGAAACGAGATCGTCAATGACTTCTTCAATCGGTTCAATCTTTTTTGCAGCCGTCACATCCAGCTTCGTGAAAGCCTTGTAGGAATAGTCGAGAACCTGCGCGATCGCTTCGCCCAAAACTGCGAGTTCCTGATGCGCAGTCGGTGAAAATTCAATGTCTTTTTCTTTAATCTCTGTCGCCGTTTCGGTAATATTCGTGGCATAGTCGCCGATTCTTTCAAACTCAGAGAAACACTGGATATAGTAATTCAAAAGGTTGCTGTTTGCCCCTTTTGGAACATGCGGCGAAAAACGAATCATGTAACTGTCGACTTTGTCAGCCAGCGTATCGATATAATCTTCGTTTTCGTTAATGTCTTTAATCGCCTGCTCATCATAATGACGAATCGTGCGAATCGAAGCCTTGACTCCGTAAACGGACAGGGACGCCATCTTTGAAATAACGCTGCTGATACTGGAAAGCGCCAGAGCCGGAGAGGCGAAAAGCTTTTCATCCAAGTGCTGAATTTCTGTATTTAAGTCATCCGCAGGGGTTTTATCGTCTTTAATTACCAGCTTCGCCAGTTTTTCAAACTGCAAAGAAAACGGAAGCAGGACAATCGCTGCGAAAAGTCGGAACAGCGTGTGAGCGTTCGCGATGCCGCCCGAAGTAATCCGCGCGTTCCAGATTCCGTCAAGCACGCCGGTGCCATGAAGAATCATAACGGCAGCAATGACTAAGATGGAAGCGGATATATTAAAGAAAATATGAATGAGGCCTGTCCGCTTCGCATCCGCCTTTGAACCGATGGAGCAGACGATGGCAGTTGTAATACAGTCACCCATATTAACGCCTATGATAATCGCATAGACAGAGCTGAAGGTCAGCGCACCTGTAACAGACAGTGCCTGCAGAATGCCGATGGTTGCAGAAGAACTCTGAATCAGAAAGGCTGCTCCGGTGCCCACGAAAAATCCGAGAATCGGTGTATCCGCCATACGAATGAAAAGGCTTGCAAAGGTTTCCGATTCGGAAAGCGGCGCTACCGCAGCGGTCATATTAAGAAGTCCGGTAAAAAGAATACCGAAGCCCATAGCGACCTTGCCGATGATGTCCGACTTGGTCGAGCTTAAAGTCATAATGATAAGAATACCGATAATAGCCGAAACCGGGGCAAGCGTTGAAGGCTTAAAAATATTCAGCCATGATGCCGCGTCGCCGTCGATGTCCAGAAGCCGGATAATCTGTCCGGTAACCGTAGTTCCGACATTGGCACCGAGGATAATGCCGATAGATTGACGAAGGGAAAGAATTCCCGCTCCGACAAGTCCTGAAGTCAAAACGATGGTTGCTGTGGAACTCTGAATAACAGCGGTAACCAGCAGCCCCAGCAAAAATCCCGTAAGCGGATTGTTCGCCACCTTTTCCATAAATTTTTTCAGCGCGCCGGAGGAACCCTGCTGCAGTCCGTCTCCCATAAGGCGCATGCCGTATAAGAAAAGAGCAAGTCCGCCAAAGAGAGAAATAAAGTCAAATATATTCATTTTTTTGCCTTTCTAACCTTTAAAAAGCTTTTCCCCGAGTGAGTTGTTAATATAATGTTAAAAACAGTTTAAATCCATGTTAAAACTACCCCAATAGTAGTGTACCAAAAAAAACGCGAATAGCAAGAAAAGTTTATATTTTAACAAGGAATCTGTGGTATACTGAAGAAAAGTATTTTGGAAGCGGGAAGAAGAGGAAAACGGAATGTACAGACTTTTTATCATTGAAGATGAAGCAGGAATTGCACAGGCAATCAAGATGCAGGCATGTGCATGGGGGATGGAAGTAAAAATTTGTGGAGATTTCACAAATGTATTGAAAGAATTTGCGGAATTTCAGCCGCATATCGTCCTGCTGGATATTACGCTCCCGTTCTTTAACGGTTATCACTGGTGCAGTGAAATTCGCAAAATATCACAGGTACCGATTATTTTCATTTCATCGGCGGCAGATAATATGAACATCGTAATGGCGATGAATATGGGGGCCGATGATTTTATTCCCAAGCCTTTCGACCAAAGCGTTCTGATGGCAAAGCTCCAGGCCCTGCTGCGGAGAGCGTACAACTTTTCGCAGGGAACTCCGGTGATTGAGCATTGCGGAGCGATCCTCAATACGGGCGACAACACGCTTACATATAAGGAAGAAAAAATTGATTTGACGAAAAACGAATATCGGATTTTATTGAGCCTGATGGAGAATAAAGGAAAAGTCGTGAGCAGGGAAAAGCTGATGGAGCGGCTCTGGGAGACGGATTTATTCGTGGACGAAAACACTTTGACGGTGAATGTCAACCGCCTGAGAAAAAAACTGGATGCGGCAGGACTTGAGGACTTTATCCGCACGAAACACGGGGTAGGGTATATAATCGAATGATGAAATTTTTTAAAAGCTTTCTGAGGGAAAGAATAAAATACATAGGATATTTGGGAGTTGTGCTCCTTGTTTTTGCGGCGGTGCTTTTGCTGATGGGCGTGCCGGCGGAAGCGCTTGGCTACCCGGTTTTCCTTTGCCTGTTTTTGGGCTTGCTGGGACTTATCATAGATTTTCTGAGGACGAAGAGCTGCTATAAAGAGCGCGGCAGTCTGGATAAGCTTACGCTGTCGATGACAGAGAATCTTCCTGAAGCTTACTGTGAAGAGGGACGGGCTTACCGGCAGGCGGTGCTTTCGCTAAGCCGGGAGTATCGGGATTTTATCGAAAAATCGGATGCAAAATATGAAAATATGATGGAATACTATACTGTCTGGGCGCATCAGATTAAGACACCGATTGCGTCGATGAAGCTCTTGCTTCAGGGGCAGGACAGCGAGTTTTCGAGGAAGCTTTCCGCGGATCTTTTAAGGATTGAGCAGTATGTGGATATGGTGCTTGTCTATCTGCGTCTTGACTCAGAATCGACGGACTATGTGTTCCGCGAATGCGGGACGGATGCGTTGATTAAACGCTCGGTACGAAAATTTGCTTCGGATTTTATAGAGCGCAGGCTCTGGCTGCGGTACGAAGCGGAGGATACTGCCATTATCACCGATGAAAAGTGGCTGGGGTTTGTAATTGAGCAGCTTGTTTCCAATGCCCTGAAATACACGAAAGAGGGCGGGATAACGATTTACTTTCGGGAGCCGAAGATTTTGGTGATTGAAGATACGGGAATTGGAATCGCTGCAGAGGATTTACCGCGGATTTTCGAGAAGGGGTATACCGGCTACAACGGCCGCAGAGGCGGAAATGCCAGCGGAATCGGGCTGTATCTGTGCAAAAGGATTTGTGAGAATCTGAGAATCGGAATACGGGCAGAGTCTGTGGTTGGCGAGGGCACGAAAATGATTCTGGATTTGAATCAATACGAAATGAAAGATGAATCGTGACATTTTTGTAAGAAGCGGGAGGGGAAATGTAAGCCAAGGAAATGGATTGCGTTTCTCCTTTTTTGTATAATGTACCTGTAATTAAAGAAATAGGGAGGATTTTGATATGAGTATGCTGGAAGTCAGCGGACTGAAAAAAATATATCAGACGCGTTTTGGGGGGAACAAGGTAGAAGCTCTCAAAAATGTAAATTTTACCGTTGAAGAGGGCGAATTCGTGGCAATTATGGGAGAATCGGGTTCAGGTAAAACTACTTTGCTCAATATACTGGCGGCGCTGGATAAGCCGACTGCCGGCAGGGTGATTTTGGAGAAAGAAGATTTATCAAAGATCAGGGAGTCGCAGGTTGCGGCTTTCAGAAGAGATAATTTGGGTTTTGTCTTTCAGGATTTCAACCTGCTTGACACCTTTTCGATTGAGGACAACATCTATCTGCCGCTCGTGCTTCAGGGGAAGAAGTATGCGGAAATGAAAGAAAGGCTTACGCCGATTGCAAGGCGTCTGAAACTGAAGGAGATCCTCAGAAAATACCCGTACGAAGTGTCGGGGGGACAAAAACAGCGTGCGGCGGTTGCAAGGGCGATTATAACGGGTCCGAAGATTATTCTGGCGGACGAACCGACGGGAGCGCTTGATTCCAAATCTTCAGATGAACTTTTGGAGCTTTTCAAGGAGATTAATGCCGGCGGACAGACGATTCTCATGGTAACGCATTCCGTGAAGGCGGCAAGTGCTGCTTCAAGAGTTCTGTTTATCAAGGACGGCGAAGTGTTCCATCAGATTTACAGGGGCGAAGATTCCGAGCAGGCGCTCTACCAGAAAATCTCGCAGACGCTTACAATTTTAGCGACGGGCGGTGAGAGATAATGAAAAGGGGTTTTTACTATAATCTCGCCTATGAGGGGATGAGAAAAAACAAGAAAATGTATATTCCATATATTCTGACCTGCATCTGCATGGTGATGATGCTGTACATCATTCAGTATTTGCAGCATTCCGAGGTGATACAAAACGGCCGCGGCGGGACTACAGCCGGTATGACGATGGCACTCGGGGGATGGGTCATCGGAATTTTCTCGCTGATTTTCCTGTTCTATACGAACTCGTTTCTGATGCGGCGGCGCAGCAAGGAATTCGGCTTGTATAACATGCTGGGAATGAGCAAAACGAACATTGTCCGCATTCTTTGCTGGGAGACTTTTATGACTTTTGTCATTTCCGTTGTTGTGGGGCTTGTGTGCGGCATTGCATTTTCCAAGCTTGCAGAGCTTCTGATGCTGAAGATTCTGACAGGGCAGGCATCGTATGGGATTTCTGTTTCACCGGAGGGGATTTTGGTGACAACCGCGGCGTTTGCGGCAATCTTTTTCCTGCTTCTGCTCAATTCGATTCGCAGAGTTCATGCAGGGACAACGATTTCGCTGATACGCTCCGAGAATGTAGGGGAAAAGCCTCCGAAGGCAAACTGGCTTTTAGGCGTCGGCGGATTCGTGCTTCTGGCGGCGGCATATTATCTGGCGGTTTCCATCACAGACCCGCTGGCGGCAATGATATGGTTTTTCATAGCGGTTATCATGGTTATCGTCGCAACTTACATGATTTTCATTTCCGGCATGGTGCTTCTCTGCAAAATCCTGCAGAAAAACAAGAAGTATTACTACAAGGCGTCACATTTTGTTTCCGTTTCCTCCATGACTTACCGCATGAAGCGAAACGGCGCGGGCCTTGCATCTATCTGCATTCTGGCAACGATGGTGCTGGTTATGATTTCCTCTACGACAAGTCTTTATTTTGGTACAGAGGATGCTTTGAACACGCGCTATCCGAGAGAAATCAACAATACTTTCTGGATGGAAAGCATGAATGAACTTTCGGATGCGACGATTAAAGAATACACGCAGATTGTGCGTGACCATGCGAAAGACTGCGGTGCAAGCCCGTCCAATGTCATGACCTGCCGTTTTCTCAGCGCGAATGCTTCCGTAGAGGATGGCGGCAGGATTATCTGGAAGGATGTGGACGAGAGAGCGACAGATTTTGCGGCATTGGTGCGTCTGCTTCTGCTTCCGCTGGAGGATTACAATCAGCTGGCGGGGACGCAGGAGAGCCTGAAAGAGGATGAAGTGCTTGTCTGCGCGAAACGGACAAGCTATAAGGGAAATACCGTTTCTGTAGAGCAGATGCCGGAATATAAGGTGAAAAAGCAGGTAGATTTCACGGAACTTGGCTCAATTGAGCCGACGGACACTCTTCGGCTGCTTTTGGTGGTTGTGCCGGATCTCAGCAAGGCGGCAGCCGATGTGGACTGGGAGAATGCGAAGGACAGATACGGCAATTCGGAGATGTTGAAAAAGTGGGTGTACAACTTCAACACCGGAGGCATGGACGCTGCGGCGCAAATCAATTTTATGTCTGATTATAACGGAGGACTTTCAACGGCGTTTGGAGAAAAAGGCATCATGAGCATCTCACACATGACGGAATCTTTGGAAGGAAACAAGGAAGATTTCTACGGAACTTACGGCGGACTCTTTTTCCTCGCAATCGTTTTGAGCGTTGTATTTATCTTCGCGGCGGTTTTGATTATCTATTACAAGCAGATTTCGGAGGGGTACGAGGATCAGAACAAATTCGCAATCATGCAGAAGGTCGGAATGACGAAGGGAGAAATCCGAAAGAGCATAAACTCACAGGTGCTTACGGTCTTTTTCCTGCCGCTTTTGCTGGCGGGACTGCATATGGCATTCGCATTCCCGATGGTGCAGAGAGTCCTTTCTCTCTTCAGCCTGACGAACGCGCAGCTCTTCATGCTGACTACGGGAATCAGCTTCGCGGCATTCGCGGTACTGTATGTGATTGTGTACCGAATTACGTCGAAGGCATATTATAATATTGTGAGTTAGAAGCCTTGAAACAAATTGAAAAATGTAGTATTATAAAAGGTGTGCGATTATGCACACCTTATTTTAGTTTCATAGTATGGCACAGATGAAAGTATAGATATCGGAGGCGAAAAATGCAGTTAACAGACAGAGTGAAAAATTGTAACGGCTGCGCGGCCTGTGTGGTTGCGTGCAAGGAAAGATGCGTAAAAATGAATGAGCGTGGGGACGAAAGCCCAAAATCCATCGCATGTGTTCTCGAAGACGGATGCAACAGATGCAACGCATGCGTGCTTTTCTGCCCGCTGTTTAATCCGGTGGAACTTCCGGATTTCGAGGAATATTACGAATACAGCGAGGAATATGCAGACCGGGATATGCCTAAGCTCTACCGCAAGACAATGCGTGATGCGAAGGCAGGCCAGCATGTGGAGTTTGTGGGAACCCTCTGCCAGATTGCGGCACTGAAATCGCTTTCCGGCGACAGAATCCGTCCGAACCTTATCTTAAAACCGCTGTGGTGCAGCGAAGAAAAGCGTGCGGCAGACCCGGCATGTGCAGGATGCATGTTTTACGCAGACAAGTAAAAAAACAGGAGAATTAGGAGAAAATTATGGCATTTGCTAACAACGAAAAATGTGTAAACTGCCCGTATGAGAGCGAAGAATGTCACCTCGAGTGCATTCAGGTCCGCTCCGAGGAGAAAAAGGAAAAGCGTCCAATCCTTGAAATCGTAAAGGATACCGCGGATGTCTTTTCAAAATACGAAATCACAAAAGGCGAACTCGAAAGAACGGAGGAGCTGATTGAAAAGCTTGAAAATCAGGAGATTACGGTTTCCGTCATCGGCCAGTTCAAGCGCGGCAAGAGCACGCTTGTAAACGCGATTTTAGAGGACAAAATCCTTCCGGTGGGCATCGTTCCGGTAACGGCGGTTGTCACGACGATTGAATACGGCGACAAGGCGGCGACCGTGCATTTTGACAACGGTGTAATCAAGGAAATCGGCTTCGAGGAAATGTCGTCCTTCATCAACGAACAGGAAAACAACGACAACCATCTGGGCGTTTCAAAAGTTGCCCTTTACTGCCCGTCCCCGTTCTTAAAGAAAGGACTGACCTTTGTAGACACGCCGGGCGTAGGCTCCGTGCACCAGAAGAATTC
The DNA here is from genome assembly GCA_934233735.1 of uncultured Clostridia bacterium. Taxonomy (GTDB): domain Bacteria; phylum Bacillota; class Clostridia; order Peptostreptococcales; family Anaerovoracaceae; genus CAG-238. The sequence goes on from CAKQGQ010000008.1 coordinate 83,031, forward strand.
CGACGCGGCTTATTCCTATGTGAAGGAGAGCGACGCGGTGATTTTCATGCTCTCCGTGGACAGCCCGATTAACCAGATTGAAATCGACTTTTTGAAGAACGCGAAGGAATATGCGGCGAAGTTCTATTTTGCCGTGAACAAAATCGACTCGATTGACAGCTCCGACCTTGAGGAATATCTTGCATACTGCAGAACCCTGATCTGCAAGCTGATGGGCGTTGACAGCATTCAGCTTTTCCCGGTAAGCGCAAGGACATCGGAGGGTGTGCAGGCACTTAAAGATGCGATTGAGGCAGACTGCCAAACGACAGTGCAGGAAATCATCGAACACTCCGCAAAACTTAAGATGAGAGACATTGCAACGAGTGCGCTTTCGCAGATTGACCTTTACCGCACGGCTCTGAAGATGCCGGCAAGAGAGTTTGACGCAATGTTCAAGGAACTGAACGAATTCTTTGCCGAAATCAAGCAGGAGGCAGCCGAGTTTGCGGAAAGCTTCCGCAGCAATCCTCGGATGCTCGAAGCGCATATGAACGACATCAAGAACCGCCTTTCGGCGAAGGTGTCGGATATGTTCGGAATTGAATATCACTACACGATCAGCAGCGTGGACTTTTTCCGCGGCGGGGAGGTGGCCGAGGACGGATCGCGTGACCTCAGAGGAAGCTTTAAGAAGGCAGTGGATGATGTCTGCGAGGAATTAAACAAAACCCTGAACACGATTTTCATGCACAGGGAAGAGAACACCTATGTGGTAATCCGCAGGGTGAACGACCTGAACCGTCTGGTGCACAAGCTTGTGCGTCTGAGACGGGAACTGGCAGATGAATAATCATATGTGCGTAAAAAATCTAAAAGTTTCTTCGAGGGAAACCAATGATTCACACTTTACAATTAGTACACATTGATGTATAATGAATGTGAAAATTTTGGAAAGGGTGGGGTTTATGTACGCTGTCATGGAAAAAAGTTGCGAAAAAGTAAATATTTGGCACGATTCTTGCAACCAACCAACCAACCAACCAACCAACCAACCAACCAACCAACCAACCAACCAACCAACCAACCAACCAACCAACCAAATAACTTGGTATTTTTTGCGTGCAATCAAACCGAATATACAGAGAATACGAGACTTCTTTCGCTTGGCATCAGCCGGGCAAAAGAGGTCTTTTTGTGTGTCGAAAACATTTTGATGTGACTTCGGAATCCGCTTGCGAATTCCGCTTTTACATAATGTCATTATAAATTTTGAAAATTTGAAACAAGGAGGAAAAAGAAAATGACTCAAACAAAAACAAAGAAAGCCCTTCTTATGAGCGTGCTTTCGATGGTGCTTTGCGTGGCAATGCTCGTAGGCATGACCTTCGCATGGTTTACTGACACAGCAAGCACCGGTGTCAACAAGATTGTATCAGGCAATCTTAAAGTGGATATTATCGGTGCGAACAGCGATTCTCATATCGAAACGCTGAACTTTACCAAAGCCGCCGGTGCGGAAGCTGAAGCGCTTCTCTGGGAGCCGGGCTGCCGCTATCTGACCGAGGGCTTCAGAATTGCCAACAAGGGCAATCTGGCTTTGAAGTGGAAAGCACAGGTCAACATGGACAATATCACCAACGGCAAGGTGGAGGGATCTACTATTGCCAAGGACGGCAAGAGCCTGTTGGATGTTATCGACTTCTATGTTGTTACAAAGACAGCCGATGGAACAGAAACAGCGGTCGCAATCGAGGACTTCGTCGGTAATCTGACTAAGGGTGCAAAGAGTGATGTGTATTACATCAAGGGCGTGATGCAGACCACTGCCGGCAATGACTATCAGGATCTGACGCTGGACGGCATCACCATCACTGTTATTGCTACTCAGGATACCGTTGAGAACGACAGCTTTAATAATCAGTACGACAAGGATGCTCCGCTTGATTTCGTTCCGGTCAGCACCGCAGCTGAGCTGAAGACTGTGTTTGCAAATGCCACAGCTGGCGGGGATGTCAATGTTTCTTTGACAGGTGACATTGACTTGGGTGCAGACACGACCCTCATGATCGTTGACGAAAACAGCAATATCGGGGATATCAACATTCAGGCAAACGGCCACACTGTAAAGAACGCAGTCGCCGGTGCGCGCGTTCTGCAGATTGCAAAATCCGATACTGAGCGCACCATCACCATAACGGGTGCGAAGATTGTTTCCGAAGGTGCGGCTACCAGCAACGAGAACCGCGGCGTACAGATTTTCAGCGTTGATAATGCGACTGTCAATCTCGTGAACTGCGATATCAAAATGACGGCCAACGACTATAGTTATCCCGTTAAGATCGGCGGCACAAGCAAAAATACGACCGTCAACATTACCGGATGCACCTTGACCGGCGCAAACTGCATTGAGAGCTTTGGCACAAACTGCACCGTCAATATCACCGATTGCGTACTGAACTCCAACTATGCTCCCCACGCAACCTACTGCGGCAATGGCATTCAGGATAAGAACGGCACCAACAATACCTACAATATCAAGAATACCACCTTTAACGGCAACAATGCGCAGCCTTGGCAGACAAGCTCCACCACTGTCATCAATGACCTTGGCGGAAATGTGTATAACACCACCCGCACTACAAACTAATTGCGTATCCGTAGCAAGTCCTCTCCGCCTCCGAGCGGAGGGGATAAGCTATGCATACAAACGGGGACGGGGTTTACGGACTGTTGCCGCTTTTTGGAAGTCTTCTTTTTGAAAATTAGATATAGAAAGACTTTTTTGAGTTTGTGTTCTAGATTTTTTTCGGAATTTTAGATATTACAGAAGAAAAGTGAGTTTATGTTCTAAAAAAATTACAGGAATACCTTGAAGTATACCCATATTATTTCATTTAAAGGTATATATTCCTTTTCTGGGATTCGGAAAAAATGTGCTAAATGAAAGATTTGACACCGTTCGACATCTTTCGACAAATTTCGCCACGAGGAATTTAGAACAGGAACTCCATTTTTGCATTTTACATCTAAAATCGTGTCGAAAAGTTAGAACATGAAGTCGATTTTGCATAGAAACATCTAAAATAGCAAAAAAGAGTTTATCTTATTCAACCTATTTCCGCCGTCAGGCGGAACAAACAAAAAGAGCATGAGTTTTCTCGTGCTCTTTTTGCTGTATGACGGGCATGCCGTTCGTCTGTGGTGAAAGTCCACAAGGGGCGCAGTTGCCAGCGAACCCGAAA